>JBJMGP010000142.1:0-83866 GCA_045807865.1 Pyrinomonadaceae bacterium | reverse complement strand
GCGGCGCTCGACGAAGTTCGGCGGGAGGCGCGGGCCTTTGACCGCCTCTTCGAGGATGCGCGTGATCTCCTGCGAGAGCGTGCGGTGCTCGCTCGTGGCCCGCTGCTGGAGCGCGCGCTTCAACTCCGCGGGGACGTAAGCGCCGATGAAGACGCCTTTACGGTTCGCCATTCTCGGGTTCTCCTGTCGCCTTTGAGACCGTGAAAAGTCCCGTGAGGCTCGGGTCATCGGGTTCCGAGGTGAAAGAACTTGTCCGCGGATTCGAGAACAGGTCTGTAAGCCGAATTCTGTCCACCGTGAACCGCGGACGATTCACGGATGGGCGATCATTCCTCTAGGCCGTACGTTGCCGGACGGCTCAAGCGACCTACCCGGAGGCGTGGCGCGCCGAAGCGCGCATTCGGACGGGCCGCCCTTTGCCCGCCTCCCTATTTGGTCTTGCACCGCGAGGAGTTTACCTGGCCGCGCCTGTCACCAGACGCGCCGGTGCGCTCTTACCTTTGGGACGCCTTGAGCCTACGGCATGCGCCCCCGCACCATTTCACCCATCACCCCACCGCGAGTTTGACGCTTGCGCGTCCGTAGGTCTCATCGGTGCGGCTGGATTGCTTTCTGTTGCACTTGTCGTCGCCTTCCGTTCAAGCGTCTGCTCTCGCAGCCTTTAAACGGCCGGCGCCCCGCCGTTAGCGGGCTCGCTGCCCTTCGGTGTTCGGACTTTCCTCTCCCGCAGGCCCCCGAAAGGGCTCGCGGCAGCGACCGCCCGACCTGTTCTCAAATCCGCGGCGCGGATTATAGCAAAGCATCGTTGAACACGTACAGTCCAAAGGCGTCCACCGTAAAACTTTGATGAATCGGGGCGCGGAATCATCGGACGAAACGGGATTCCCCGTCAGCCGAAGTATTTGAAGCCGACGCGGAGGTTGTGGAGCACCCCCGGCGGGACGGAGGAGATCATGACCCAGGTCATCAGGGAGTGGCTCAGTCCGATGGCGAGGATGTTCGGCTTGCGCTGGTAGACCCACGCCCACAGCAGCCCGCCCGCGAAGGTCGCGAACGTGAGCCAGGGGTTCGGCAGATGGAAGAGCGCGAAGAGGAGCGCGACCAGCAGCACGCTCGAAGCCCCGCGCCCGAGCGCGATCTGCGCGCGCCGGTTGATGTATCCCTGAAGCGCGTACTGCTGAATCGCCCCCCACACCAGGCTCAAGCCCGGCACGCCCATGATCGTCTGCCCGCCCTCCCAACGTCCGAAGTCGAGCGTGCCCGCGTACCAGCCGAGGCCCACGAGGAGCGCAGAGACGGCGACCATCGGCGGCAGGAGCAGGCGCGCCGCATCCGGAAAGTTGTCGAGCCGCCAGCCGACATCACGCGCCGACTCGCCGCGCGCGCGGTGCGAGAGGAGCATGAGGGCGACGGCCGTCGTCACGGGAATCAGAAGCAGCAGCCGCCCGCGCCCCGCGAGCGTGCCTACGACCCACTCGGCGGCGAGCGCCGACGTGGAGGCCGCCACGATCTCCCAGGCGGCGAGCGCGCGCTCTTCGGCTGCGTGGCTCTCTGTCATTTCCAGTCGAAGCGGCGCGGGTCGCCTATCTGTCGGAGCGTGCGTCGCGCGCCGCCGCGCCCCTCACGGACGGCGTAGACGCGCGCCTCATACTCGCCGTAGCGCGGCTGTGTGAATTGAAAGACGAAGGCCCGACGGTTGTGCCCGGCAGTGTCAACCAGTGCGCCGTCCGGCACGGGCTCGCTCGCCACCGCGGCGGCCGCGAAACGACCGTTGAGGAAGAGTTGCACTTCGACGGGCGCGCCCGGATGTTCGAGGTCTGCGACCCAACCGCTCACGCTCAAGCCGTCGGCGTGTTCGAGTTCGCCTTCGAGGCCGCGGTTGCGCGTGACGGCGTGCGTGTAGATGGCAAGGCCGCAGACGAAGAGCAGGTCGAGCGCGAACTTGGCGGCGATGAGCTTCACGAGTCTTCCGCGCATACGGGACGTGCGTCGAGACTCGCCGGCAGAAAAAGGAACACGGAGGTCGGGATTATCCGTCCCGGCCTCCGTGCTCGTCTGCTCGCGCGCGGCGGCGTCGGTCATTGCCCGCGGTACGCGTTCGAGTTCGAGTCCTGGTAGGTGAGCGTGTGGCGCGGCGTGATGACCGCGTCGGCGGCGAGATTCGTCCGCAGACGCACGGTCACCTGCAAGACCTGCGTGTCGCCCGGCGCGAGTTCGGCCACGCGCCAGACGAGCCCGTGCCCGCCATTGCCGAGGTCTTGCAACGTGAGCTCGGGAGACGACGAGATGAACTCAAGCGCGTCGGGCAGTTGCTCGCTCACGACCAGACTCTTCGCAAGGCCCCCGCCGTCGTTGACGAGCACGAGGCGGTAGAAGAGCGTATCGCCCGGCTTGACCTCCGTGTTCGGCAGTTCGGCGCGCACGCGCACGCGCGGCGTGGCCACCGTCAGCACGGTCGAGTCCTCGCCCGCGATGCGGGTCGAGGCGTTCATGGCGCGCGTGACGAGGTTGTAGGCGAACTGCGTGCGGTCGGGCGTCGAGCGCGGGATGTCCACGCCGAGCAGGACGGGGTACTGGCCGCCGCGCGGGTCGAGCGCCGCGGTCTGCGTGACGGCGGGCTCGTTCGTCTGGTGACGGCCGTCGCCGTTCAGGTCGGCGTAGACGGTCGCCTGCGGCGCGCCCGGCGCGACGATGCGCAGCTCGAAGCTCTCGGGGTAGTTCGAAGGGTTGCGGACGATGAACGGGACGTACATCGTGTCGCCCGGCGTCGCCGTTAAGCCCTTCGAGACAGCCTCGACGCGTGCGCCCGCGACGCGCCCGACAGAGATGGCCGGCCCCTCGAAGTTCGAAGGGATGAACAGACTCTGCGTGCGCATCGTGCCGCGGCCGACCGGCTTGTTCGAACCGGCGAGCGCCTCGGCGACGGCGCGCAGCGTGACCGTGATCTCTCGGTTGTCGCGCGACTCAAGGTCGCCCAGTGACCAGATGGCCGTGCGCGACTGGCGGTCGTAGGCGATGGGCGAGGGCGTCGCGCTGACGAGCTCGAAGTCCGGGTTGAAGACGAAGTCCGCGCGGGTCTGGCGCGCGGTGGCGCTGCCCTGGTTGCGCACGCTGATGCGCTGCGTGAAGGTGTCGCCCGGCTGGACGGCCTCCTGCAAGGCGTTCGAAGCGGCGGCGAGCGCCGCGGCGACGACCGTGAGCGACGCATCAGTCACCTTGGTCACACCCGCGTCGGCCTGCGAGGCGGCGCGGACGAGGAAGCGCTGCTGCTGATTGTCGGGCACGTTCTCGGGCACGCGCGCGTTGAGCACGACCTCGATAGTCTGGCCGCGCTGCAACTGCGGGGTGACGAAGACGGGCAGCCCGCCCGCGTCGTTGCCACCCTGGCTGAACGACGGCTGGTACTCGGCCGGGAGGTCTGTCTCAAGCCGGAACTGATCCTCCTTGTTGCCCGTGTTGGTGATGGCGAGCGGCAGCTGGATGGTCTGCCCGGGCTGCGCGGCGAGCGCCGAGCGACGGAGCGCGAGCTGCAAGTCGGGCACCTGCCGGACGACAATGGTAAAGCCGCCGCCGGACTGGCCGTCGCCTACCGGAGCCGGCACGGACGCGGTCTCGACCGGGCGCGGCGCTGGAGTCGGGGTCACGACCGGCAGGGGCGCAGGCGTACGGATCGGCGCCGGCACGGAGGCCGTCTCGGTGGTGCGGTTTGGCCTGCGCGCGGGTGTCGGCTGCGGCGTGGGCGTCACAGCGGGTTGAGCTTCGGTCGGCTGCGCGGCGCTGTTGCGCACGTTGCGGTTGCGCCGGTTCGAGGCCGTGCGCGGCCGTTCGGCCTCGCCGCCGCCACGGACGGAAAGCTCAGGCACCCTCGGCGGATTGCTCGAAGCCACCTCGGTCGGGGTCGGCGTCGGGCGCGGGGTGGCCCGCGGCCTGGGCGGGGTCGGCGTCGGCGTGGCCTTTGCCACCTGTGTGACCGGCGTGGCCTGCGCGCGGGGCGTCGGGGTCGCAGCGGCCGGCGCGGGTCGCGCGGCCGCCTCGGCGCGCGCCGTCTGGAGTTCGGTCTCGTAGATGTCGGAGAAGGGCGTGTCCTTGATGGTGCGCAGGCGCGTGGCGACCTCGGCCGCCTCGGGGAACTTGCCGAGCTCGATGTATGAGCGGCCGAGCCAGAGCAGCATCAGGTCAGCGATGAAGCTGTCGGGATGCCCCTTCAGGAAGTCGCGGAAGACGGTCGCCGCCTGCTCGTACTGCGCTTTGGCGAAGAGCGCGCGCCCGCGGTTGAAGGTCTCCTGTTCGGCCTGTGAGGGCGCGTCATCCTGCTGCGCCGCGCGCAGCGAGGCGGCGGAGGCAGCAGTGCTGGCGAAGGGGGACAGGACGAGCGCGGCGGCGAGCGCGGCCGCGCCGATTGGGTTCCACTTACTCAAAGTTTTGTTCCTCCGACGGGCAGGTGCGAGTCTAATCGAGTCGAACGATCCGGCGCGCACGCGAGAGACGCACATACGGCGCGCTACGGGAGTGAAACTGTTGGCCCGGCCGCGGAGGATAATACAGCCTCGCGGGCGCGGCGGACAAGGCGCTTGAAGGCACGCAAGAAAGAAGAGTGAAAGAAATGCGGCCCCGCAGACGGATACTCGCTCTCACTTCTTCTTGACGGTCGCGCCCGCGACCTCGATGCGGTCGCCGGGCTGGAGCTGCGGGTCGGGCACGACGCCGTTCTCAATCTCGCGCAGGTTGTACTCGGTCGGGGAGAGTCTGCCGTCCGGGCCGGCGCGCAGCACGCGCACGCGCTCGCCCGCGGTCTTCGTCACGCCGCCCGCGGCGAGCAGTGCCTGCGTCAGGGTGATGCCGGAGTGAAAGTCTTTCTGCCCGGGCGCGTTGATCTCGCCGCCGACGTAGAAGAACTCGGGCGGCCGGACGGTGAGCGTCACGACGTCGCCCGACTGGACGAGCGTGTTGAGGCCCGCGGCGTCGTTGAGATCGACGTTGATGATCTTACCGGTCGCGTGCGACATGATGACCGCGCGGCCGGCCTCGGGCTTCGGCTGCGACCCGGCCACGACGACGTAGAGCGGGATGGCTTCGCGCTGGATGATCTTGGTGCCCGGGTCGCCGACGAGGCCGCTGACGAGGACGGCGTGGCTCGCGTACTCGCGCACGCCGACGCGCACCTGCGGCTTGTCGTAGATGTTGCGGTGCCGTAACTCCGCGACGAGTTGGGCGGACAGTTCGTCGGTCGTCATCCCCGCGACCGTGAGCGGGTCTTTGAGGAGCGGGTAGTCGAGCACGCCGCCCGCGACCACCGTGTAGAGCGTGTTCTGCCGCGGGTCTTGCGCGTTAAGCAAACGTATGTCGAGCACGTCGCCGATGCCGATGCGGTAGATGCTCGCGGGCGAGACGGCGGCCGTCGCGGGCGTAGCGTTCGCGGGAGGCGCGTTCGAAGGGCGCGGAGCCGGGGCGGTTCCCTTATCTGCTTCGCTCGCGCCTTCGGCGCCGGATGAAGTCTTGACGGGCGAGCCGACGGGTACGCCGGGGTCGGAGGCGGACTTCGGGGGCGCGTCGCTGGTCGAAGAGGGGTTATTCGTGAGGGCGGGCGGAGCGGCGGCGGCCGTCGAATTCGAGAGCGGCGCGGGCTGCTGCCCCTTCCCCGACTCCTTGGCAGCCGCGCGCGGCTTTTCGGACGAGCTGTTCTTCGCCTCCTTCTTCGCGTCGGAGGCCGAAGGCTTCTCTTCCTTCTTCGGCTTAGGCTGGGCGTGGGCTTCAGCCGCCCCGTCGTCCGCGGCCGGGCCGACGCGCACACCGGCCTGGGCGTGCGCATGTCGTGCGTCCGCGCCGCAGAGGGCGAACGCGGCGACCGCGGCGTAAAGGTACTTCTTCATACGGGCACTCTTCCTTGCTAGTCCGTCTGTCACGCCGGCTCCGCCGGGCACGGCGGCTACCGCTGCGACTTGAACTGGACTCATCCCCTTGTCCGTCTGGGCGACCTGCCTCCGTTCAGGGCATTGAACGTCGCGGCGCCCCTCACCTTGCATAAACTGCTAAAGCGGCCCGGTTCGTAGATAAATGACCCTTTTCGCCGGCCGTCTGTCGAAGCTTTCGGTTGCGCGTGTGTGCGTGTCGGGCGTCGGTTGGAAGGCCGGGAAATGGTCAAAGATTCGGGCCGGTCGCCCACGCTTGATTCTACCCCCTGGTTTTCGGGGGTGGCAAGATTTCTTTGGGAAAAAGATTCGGCCAGCGCCCGCCGAGCCGCACGCGCACCAGCTCCTCGACCTCGTCGGCGGTCGCGCATTCCAGACACTCCTTCGCGACGCGCTCCGCCTCCCCCAGCTCAAGTCCCGCGACCGTGCGCCGCACGCGCGGGATGGCCGTCGGCGCCATGCTCAGCTCGCGCGCGCCGAGCCCCAGCAGCACGGCCGCGTAGGCGGGCGACGCCGCCATCTCGCCGCAGACCACAGAGCGGATGCCGGCCGCCGCCGCGGCTTCGAGCGCACGCCGCACGGAGATCAAGACCGCCGGGTGGAGCGAACGGAACCAGCCCGCCACCTCGTCGTTCCCCCTGTCCACCGCGAGCGTGTACTGCACGAGGTCGTTGGTGCCGAGGCTGAAGAAGTCCACCTCGCGCGCGAGCTTCTCGGCGACGAGCACGGCCGAGGGCACCTCGATCATCGCGCCGACGCGCACGGGGCCGGCCTCCTTCCCTTCGGCGCCGAGCCGCGCGCGCTCGTCTTCGATCACTGCGCGCGTGCGACGCACGTCGGTCACGTCCGAGACCATGGGGATGACGAGGTCGATCTGTCCGCGGGCGGCGGCGCGCAGGACGGCGCGCACCTGCGTCCGCAGCAGCTCGGGGCGTTGCAGCCCGAGACGGATGGCGCGCAGGCCGAGCGCAGGGTTGCGCTCTTCACCCGCGTCGATGCGCGCGCCGGACAGCTTGTCGCCGCCCAGATCGAACAGCCTGACCGTCACCCCGTCCTCGCCCGCGATACGCGCGAGACTCTCGTACGCCTCGCGCTGCTCGTCCTCGCCCGGGAGCGAGCCGCGGTGTGAGAGCAGGAACTCGGAGCGGAAGAGCCCGATGCCGTGCGCGCCGTAGCGGTTCACCCAATCGTACTCGACCGGCAGCTCGACGTTGGCACGCAGCGTGACCTCGACGCCGTCGCGCGTCTTCAAAGGCGCGCGCAGCTCCTCGGCCCCGACGGTGCGGGCCGAAGGCGACGCCAGCGCGGCCTGTCTCTCGGCGGCGAAGCGTTCGAGGGTCTCCGGCGTCGGGTGGAGCGTGACCTCGCCGCGGCCGGCGTCGATGACGATCTGGTCGCCCGTGCGCGCCGCGCGGTAGAAGTCGCGCAGGCCGACGACGGCCGGAATCCCCAGGCCCCGCGCGATGATGGCCGTGTGCGAAGTCCACCCGCCCACGTCGGTGGCGAAGGCCTTGATGTGCGTGAAGTCGAGTTCGGCGAGCGTCGAGGGCATCAACTCCTCCGCGACGACGACGGCGTCCTCAGTCAGACGCCGGCCGAGCATGCTCCCGCCGGAGAGGGCGACGAGGAGGCGGCGCGTCACATCCTCGATGTCGGAGCTGCGCTCGCGCAGGTAGTCGTCCTTGATCTCCTCGTAGACGGCGAGCAGGCGGTCGGTCACGACCTTGACGGCCCACTCGCTGTTGACGTTCTCGCCGCGGATGACGGCCTGCACGTCCTCGTTGAGCTTACGGTCTTCGAGCATGAGGAGGTGCGCGTCGAAGATGTAGGCGTGCTCCTCGCCGAGCGTGCGCGCGGCGCGCTTCTTCAAAGCGAGTAACTGCCGGCGCGCCAGGCGCACGGCCGCGCCGTAGCGACGCACCTCGCGCGCGACCTCCGCCGGGTCGAGCTTGACGAGGTAGATGCTCGTGCGCCCGCCGCTGTGGACGCGCAGCACGCGCCCCGAGACCGCCCCGTCCGAGACGGCCACGCCGCGCCAGCGCCGCTCGCTCTTGTCCCGTTTGCTACTCACTCCTCGGTTTCCCCGAACCCGCCGCCGATGAGCTGGCACAAGGCGTCGAGCGCCGGCCCCTCGTCCGGCCCCTCGGCCGTGACCTGCAACTCCGTGCCGCGCGAGGCCGCCAGCATCAAGACGCTCAGGATGGACTTGGCGTCGGCCGACGCGATGCGGTCTACGCGGACGAGCTTGAGCGTCGAGCGGAAGGCCGACGCCGCGCGCACCAGCTTCGCCGCGGCGCGCGCGTGCAGGCCCAAACGGTTGACGATGGTGACGCGGCACTCGACCAAACTCGTCCCCCTCCACTTCGACTTCAACTCGCCTCAGCCCTTACGCCCGCCGCCCGCGAGCAGTTCGCCCGCGAGGTAGATGCCCTGCCGTCCCTGGTCGCGCACGAGGCGGGCGACCTCTTCGAGCGGCACGCCCGGCTGGAGGCCGGCGAGCTTGATGACCATCGGCAGGTTGACGCCCGTCACCACCTCGACCTCGCCCTGCTGCAAGAACATCGAGGCGATGTTGGTCGGAGTCCCCCCGAACATGTCGGTCATCATCAGTACGCCGCCGCCTTCCGAGACGCGCTCGATGGCGCGCCGGATCTCGTTCTTGGCGGCTTCCACGTCGTCGTGCCAGCCGATGGAGACGGCCGTGATGTGCTTGAAGCTGCCGATGATGGTCTCGGCCGCCGACAGCAGCTCGTTCGCCACCTGCCCGTGCGACACGATGACGCCGGCCACGCGCCCAGCCGCGCGTTCCTCTTTAGGTTTGTCAGCCATCAGTCAGCTCCGTTCTCACTTGCTCCCCGGCTTCCGCTTCTTCGTCTTGCCCACGTCGCGGTGGACGGCCACGGCCTCGTAGCCGCCGCGACGGAGGTGGCGCGCGATCCAGTTGGCCGCCATCACCGAGCGGTGGCGCCCGCCCGTGCAGCCGATGCCGATGGTGACGTAGGACTTGCCCTCGCGCCGGTAGAGCGGGAGCAGGTAGTCGATCAGCTCGGTGAAGCGCCGGAGCGTCTCGCGCACCTCGTCGCTCGCCTTGAGATACTTGACGATGCGCGGGTCGTGACCCGAGAGGTCGCGCAGCTCCGGCACGAAGTACGGGTTCGGCAGGTGGCGCACGTCGAAGAGAAGGTCCAGGTCGTGCGGCGCGCCGTGCTTGTAGCCGAAGCTATAGACCTGCACGCGCATGGTCGCCCCTCCGCGCTCGGAGCCGAAGCGCTCGATGAGCAGACGCCGGAGCGTGTGGACGGTGTGCTCGGAGGTGTCGATGACCTGGTCGGCAAGCCGCCGCAGCTCGGACATCACGCGGCGCTCGCGCCGGATGGATTCGAGCAGGCCGTCCCCCGAATCGGCCGGGTGCGGCCGCCGCGTCTCGCTGAAGCGGCGCACGAGCACCTCGTCCGACGCCTCGAAGAAGAGGACGTAGACGTGCAGGCCCGAGGCCCGCAGCTCCTTCAGACGCTCGGGGAACTCTTTGAGGAACCTCCCCTCGCGGATGTCCACGACGAGCGCGGCGCGCTCGATGTGCGGGCGGTTGTGCTCCGCCGGCTGCACGAGCCGGCCGAAAGTCGGCATCAGCGTCAGGGGCAGGTTGTCCACGCAGAAGTAGCCGAGGTCTTCGAAGGCGTTCGTCGCCGAAGACATCCCCGAGCCGCTCAGGCCCGTGATGATGACCACGTCGGGCGCGCCCGCCGACCCGGCCGCGCCGCCCGCCTCGCCCTCCCGCCGCTTCTCAGTCATCGACGGCCCCTCCGCCCCCGCCTCGCAGACTGGCGTCGTGTCGCGCCACGAAACTCTCGGCCGCGTTGTAACCACGCAGCCGCATCAGGTGTACGCGCACCGCCGTCTCGACGAGGGTGGCGAGGTTGCGCCCAGGGCTCACGGGCAGGACGAAGTAGGGGACGGCGACGCCGAGGATGTCTACGGTGCGCTCTTCGAGGCCGAGCCGGTCAACCTCGGTCGCGTCCACCCAGCGCTCCAGCCTGATGTTGAGCCCCAGTTGCTTCGGGCCGCTGATGGCCGAGACGCCGAACAGCTCGCGGATATTGAGGATGCCGAGGCCGCGAATCTCCATGTGCTCGCGCAGGAGGTCGGGCGCGCCGCCCATCAGCAGCCCCGGCCGCCGCCGCCGGATCTCGACGAGGTCGTCGGCGACGAGCTGGTGGCCGCGCATGATGAGGTCGAGCGCGCACTCCGATTTGCCCACGCCGGACTTGCCTTCGATGAGCACGCCGAGGCCGTAGAGGTCGAGGAGCACGCCGTGGCGCGTCTCGCGCGGGGCGAGCGCCTCTTCCAGATACTCGGTGACGGCCGTGATGGCCGCGGAGCTGACGAGCGTGGTCTGGATGAGCGGGAGCACCGCCCGCTCGCACGCCTCGACCAGCTCGGCCGGCGGCATCAAGCCCTTGGTCACGAGGACGCACGAGATTTTATCAAGCTCAAGCCGGGCGACGGCCGCGCGCCTCTCTTCGGAGGTGAGCTGGCCGAGGAACTGCAACTCGCTCTGCCCGACGATCTGCACGCGCCCCTCGTGGACGTAGTGCGGGAAGCCGGCCAGCGCCAGCCCGAGCTTCTGGATGCGCGGCATGCGCAGCCAGCGCTCGCCGGCGCCGCCCGCCCCGGCGATCAAGACGAGCGGCAGCCCCGCCGGCGCGCGCGCGACGAACTCGCCGACCGTGATCGTGGGGGTCTCGCCGTTGTGGGGTGTGTCCGTCATCGGTTGAAAGGGTGAAGGACGAGGGGGACGCCGGACGGCATCCCCCTCGTCCTTCATCTTTCCGCCTTCATCCTACGTCCATTCAGGGCTGGATGAGCCCGTAGTTGCCGTCCTTGCGCTTGTAGAGCACGCTCAGGCGGTCTGTGTCAGAGTCGCGGAAGACGACGAACTGGTCGCCGTCTTCGGCGAGCGAGAGCACCGCCTCCTCGGCCGTCATCGGCTTCACCTTGTAGCGGCGCGCCGCGATGATGCGCCCCGCGCGTCGCTCCGGCTCGGGGTTCTCCGGCGCGGCCGCCCCCGTGGCCGGCTCCGGCGCGACGGCCGAGAGGGGGACGGCGTCCTGCTTGCGCTCGATGATCTTCTTCTTGAGCTTGAGGGCCTGCTTCTCGATCTTGTCGATGCAGCGCGTGAGCGCCTGGTACATGTCGGCGTTGGTGTCTTTGGCGGTGAGCGTGTGCTCGCGCCAGTGGAAGAGAATCTCGGCGATGTGCCGGTTCTTGACGACATCGATGATGACGTGAGCGCGCGCCGTGGTGGCGTTCTCGAAGAGGTTCCCGATCTTGCCGAAGTGCTCCTCGACGTGAGCGCGCAGCGCGGGCGTCACGTCGATATGTCGCCCCGTGTACTCGAAATCCATACGTGACCTTTCCGCCCGCGCGCGGGGCGGACGGGGGCTCGTCTCTACTCCCACCCCTTCCGCGCGGGCCTTTGCCTGATTGTGTACTGCTAAAACTTCCTCACACGACCGCTTTGCGCTCGCGCGAGCCGGGGATGGACATCTGGTCGCGGTACTTCGCGACGGTGCGGCGCGACAGCTTGATGCCCTCCCTGGCGAGAATCTTGACGACCTGGTCGTCGGTGATGGGGTTGTGCGAGTCCTCCTCCTCGATGAGCTTCTTGATCCGGAGCTTGATGATGCGGGTCGAGACCTCCTCGCCCTCCTCGTTCAGCATGCCCTCGGTGAAGAAGCGGCGCAGCTCGATGACGCCCTGCGGCGTGTGCGCGTACTTGCGGTTGACGACGCGCGAGATGGTCGAGAGGTGCATCCCCGTGTCCTCGGCCACGTCCTTGAGCATCATCGGCCTGATGAACTGGACGCCCTTGTCGAGGAACTCGTGCTGGCGGCGGACGATGCACTCGACGACGCGGTAGATGGTCTGCCGCCGGTGCTCGATGTTGCGCAAAAGGTCTACGGCCGAGCGCATCTTCTCGCGGATGAAGTCCTTCGTCTCCTTCGTCGTCCCGTCGCGGCTGAGCATGTGCTGCATGTCGCGGCTGATGCGCAGGCGCGGGCCGCCGTCGTCGGCGAAATAGATCTCGTAAACGTCGTCAACCTTCTCGATGAAGACCTCGGGAGCGATAAGGATCGGCTCTTCGGAGGAGTAGCGTCGGCCCGGGTACGGGTCGAGCTTGCGGATATGCTGAAGCTCCTCGACCAGCTCGATGACCTCGACGCCCATCTGCTTGGCGAGGTTCGGCAGCTTGTGCTGCTGGAGCTCCGAGAGCGGGTGCTCGCCGATGAGCCGCGCGGCCAGACAACGCTCCGCCCCGCGCGGGCAGGCGTCGTCGCCCATGATTTTCAGTTGGACGAGCAGGCACTCGCGCGCGTCGCGTGCGCCGCAGCCGACCGGGTCGAGTTGGAGGACGAGCTGGCGCGCCTCCTCGACTCGCTCGGCGGAGCAGCCGGAGAGTTCCGCGACCTCCTCGTTGGTCGCGTTGAGGCGGCCGTCGCCGTCGAGGTTGCCGATGACGCACTCGCAGACGGCGACGAGATCGTCGGGCACCTGCGTCATGTGGAGCTGCCACTCCAGGTGCTCCGAGAGCGAGGGCGCGCGCGTCAGGAACTGCTCGAAGGTGGGCGCGTCCTCCTTGTACTCATACTCCTGCGTCTTGTAGCCGGGGTCAAGGTAGTCCTGGAACTCGCGGCCGAAGTCGATCTCCTCGAAGGCGTCGCCGGTGCTCTCGCCCGGCTCGGCCACGTCGCCGAACTCGTCGGGGGGCGTGGCCGACTCGAAGGTCTCGGCGGACTCGAACGTCTCGGGCGCGTCGAAGCCCTCGGGGAGGACGGCCGCGTCACCCGCGCCGTTGCCGGAGGCGGCGCCGTTGAGAGAGTCGGGCGCCGCGGCGGAGACCTCGGGCGCGTCATCGACGGAGCCGGCGAGCTGGTCGAGTATCTCCTTCTCCAGCTCACGCTTCTCGTCCTGCGACTGCACCTCTTCGAGCACGGGATTCTCTAAGAGCTGCTGCTGGATGAGGTCCGTCAACTCCAGCGAGGTCATTTGCAGCATCTCGATGCGCTGGCGCAACTGCGGCGTCAGGATGAGTCGCTGCGAAAGGTTGGTGGTGAGCTTGACCGACATAAGTCTGCTGAATAAGTGCTTCTTAAATTATCGGGTATTTGGTTTCAAGAAACCGTCACGCGGTTCGCGAGAGAGTATAGCAGAAAGTGGTCAGTAGTCAGTAGACAGTAGAAAAACCGTCGCCGCCCGAACCCGCCGGCCGTCATCCGCAACCGCCGACCGGCGGAGCCCTACCGGCTCCTGACTACTGCCTACTGACTACTTCCACACTCACATCCGGAACTTTTCGCCGAGGTAGAGGCGGCGCACCTCTGGGTCTTCGGTCAGCTCCAGGGGAGCGCCCGAGCGGAAGATGCGGCCGTCGGCCATGATGTAGGCGCGGTCGGTGACGCCCAGGGTCTCGCGGACGTTGTGGTCGGTGATGAGGATGCCGATGCCGCGGCGCCGCAGGTAGAGAATCATCTGCTGGATGTCGTCCACGGCCTTCGGGTCGATGCCGGCGAAGGGCTCGTCGAGGAGGATGAACTGCGGCTCGGTGGCGAGCGCCCGCGCGATCTCCGTGCGGCGCCGCTCGCCGCCCGACAGCGCGTCCGCCCGCGTGTGGCGCACGTGCTGGATGCCGAACTCGGTGAGTAGCTCTTCGAGCCGCTTCAGACGTTCCGCGCGCCGCAGGCCCAGCGTCTCCAGCACGGCGAGGATGTTCTCGGCGGCCGTCATGCGCCGGAAGACCGAAGGCTCCTGCGGCAGGTATCCGACGCCGAGGCGTGCGCGCAGGTACATCGGCAGCTTCGTGATGTCGCGGCCGGCGAGCGTGATGCGCCCGGCGTTGGCGCGCTCAAGCCCGATGATCATGTAGAAGGTCGTCGTCTTCCCCGCCCCGTTCGCGCCCAGAAGCCCCACGACCTCGCCCGGCTCGACGTGCAGACTCACACCGTCCACCACGCGCCGCCGCCCGTAGGTCTTGACCAGCTCGGCCGCTGCCAGCGCCGAGGCCGAGGCTACACGCCGGTCGCGCGCCTCGCGCCCGCCCGCCGCCGCTTCGCCCCGCGCCTCGATGATCTCTTCCGCCGCCATTACTGCTTTTTAATCTTGTGCGTCGTACGGACGCGCCCGGTGGACTGCGGCGAGGGGCCGCCGTCGCTGACCACGCGATCCTCGCGGAGATAGACGGTCAGCCGTCTGCTCTCGGACGAGCCCTTCTCGGCGTCCTCGACGCGCGCAGGGTTGCCCGTGAGGACGACCACCTCGTCGGCGGCGGTGTACTCGCCGCGGTCGCCCGTGCCTCGGCGGCCGGGCTGCGTGACGACGACGCTGCGCTCCGAGACCGTGCGCTCGACCTCGTACGTGTCCTTCATCAAATACACGTCCGAGACCTCGCTCGTGAGGCGGTCGGTGCCCTGCCGTATGTCCACCTCGCCCGCGTAGTGTAAGAGCCGCTCGGCGTCGCTGTAGGTCAACGAGCGCGAGGTGGCGAAGACGGGGACGACGACCCGCGAGCCGTCGGCCTCTTTCCTGCGCGCCTGGTAGAGCGCGCTCTGGACGTTGCCGTCCCCTTCCAGGCGCTTCTGCTGGTTGCGCAGCACCAGCCGGTCGGCCTTCACGAAGTTGTCGTCCTGCCACGCGCGCGCGTTGCCGGTGTAGACGCCGACGCCCGTCTCGTGCTGGAACTCGGCCGCGTTCGACGCGATGAAGACCGGGCTCTTCGTGTTCTTGAAGGGCGCCGCCCCACCCGTCTGCTCCTGGCTGTAGTAGGTCGTCAAAACTTTGCCGCGCGCGTTCGAGACCTTGTTGACCGTATCCGAATCAATCTCGGTCGCCTTGAGTCGCGCGCGCGAGTCCCACACGACGGGCTCGCCGCCGCGCAGGTGGACGACGCCGTCGCCGGCCGTGTAGTTGATACTGGCCGACTGGCCGTTGCGATCCAGCTCGTTGAACCTGGCGTCGCCCGCGGCCTCGACCGTGTCGAGCGCGGAGGTGGCGCGCGAGAAGTTCGCGGTCATCTTCTGCGAGGTGAGCGTGCGCTGGCGCTCGGTGAACTTCGCGTCGCCCGCGGCGACGAAGCTCTCCACGTCCTGCGTCTCGCGCACGAACGTCGTCGCCATCTCGTGCGAGGTCAGCGTGCGCACCCCGCGCTTCTCGGTCTCCTGGTACGGCTCGACCACGGCCTTCGCGTCCCCCGAGGCGTCGAAGTTGCGCGCGAGGTTGCCCGACTCGAAGAAGTAGCACTTGAACTCGGACGCGTAGAGCCGCTTGCGGTCGGCCAGAGGGTTCGGCTGGCTGGGCTCGACGAGGAGGTCGGCGTTGCCGTTGGCCTCGGCGCGTTCGAGGTCGCGCCCCGACTCGCGCCAGAAGAGGCGCACGGCGTCGGCCGTCAGGCGCTTGTTCGCGGCCTTCGGGTCGCCCGCTTTCGACTTCGGCGCCGCCAGCGTCAGGACGGGCCGCCCGCCCGCGCGCATCTCCTTGACGACGCTGCGGTCGGCCTGCACGGCGAAGTCTATGTCCACCGCGTCGTTCGCGACCAGCTCCGCGTCCGAGTCGGCGTTGATGGACCTGGCGCGGACGTTCCTGAGCGCGTGCGCGGCGACGAGCTTCTGCTCGTCGTTGAAGTAGAAGTCGAGCTGGTCGGCGTAGACTTCGGCCGCGTGCCCCTCGTTCATCGAGCGCAGGTAGGCGTTGGTCTTCGCCGTGATGTACTTGACGCGCTTCTGCTCGCTGAGGTGGCCGGTCAGAGTGTCGCCGCTCATCAAGTCGCGCCCCTGCTCGGCCGTGGCGCCGCCCGAGAAGGCGATCTGCATCGCCGCCTGGTCGAAGACGGCCTGCGCCGACTTCAGAGTCAACGGCTGTTTCAAATTCATCTTCGGGATGACGGCGGGCGGCGCCGCGGCGGGCGGCGCCGCGGCGGCGGCCTCGGGGCTGACGGTGATCTCGACGGCCCCCTTCAAGTCGAGCTTCTTCGCCTTCGCGTCGAGGTGCGCCGAGTCGGCGCGCCCTGCGATGTTCTCGCGCTCGAAGGTGACGGGGGTGGTGATGTTCGCGGCCTCGGTCTTGACCTCGTATTCGACCGACTCGGCCCTCACCTTCAGGCTGTCGCGCGTCTCGATCTGCACGTCGCCGGTGAAGAGGAACTGCGTGTTGTCCTCGTTCGTCAAGGTCTGGCGCGAGATGATCTTGTCGGGGCGGTCGCCCTGGTCGGGGTAGACTTCGAGGTGGACGTTCTCAAGCTGGTGGTGGCCGTCGGAATATTTCACGTCCTTGTCGGCCTTGAGCAGAATCCAGAGCCGCTCGCCCTTCATCTCGCGGTGTTCGAGGTTGTCGATGACGCCGACGACCTCGTTCGAGAGCTGCGCCTGACCGGGGCGGAGCCTGAACGTCGTGTTGTCCTTCAGACGCCAGTACGAGACGGCGACGGCCACGATGCCCGCGACCAGCAGGAGCAGCGCCAGAGCGCGCCCCAGCTTCGGCGCCGCGATCCGCAGCCCCAGCCCCGATACCTTCCTGCGTCTAATCTCTTGCATGAGCAGACCCGTGAACCGTGAACCGTAAACCGTGACAAGTGAAAACCGTCTTCCCTCTTGTCACGGTTTACGGTTCACGGTTCACGTCTTTTAAGTCTTCCACCACCAACTGTAGCCGCGTGTTGCCGTTCCAGCAGTTGGCCTCGACAGAATAGGCCAGTTCGATGCGCGCGCCGGGGCGCGGCGTTGCTGTGGCGCGTTCGGCCCCGCCCCACCAGATGCAGTCCTGGACGCGCCCGCCGGCCTCGACGCCGAACTTTAAATGGCGCTCCTTCAGGACGCGCGGCTCGCCCACGACCCGCAGGCCGCGCGTGACGAAGACCGGCCGGGGCCAGCCCGCGCCGAAGGGCTCAAGCGCTTCCAGCTCGGAACAGAGGTTCAGATTCAGCGCGTCCGCCGACAGCTCCAGATCGTATTCGAGGCTGGGACGGCCGTCCCCTCCCTCTTCGTGCATCACGCGGGCGGCGTGCTGGTTGAGCCGGCGGCGCAGTTCCGCGACGTGCTCGCGACGGACGCCGAGGCCGGCCGCGTGCGCGTGGCCGCCGAAGGCTTCGAGGATGTCGGCGCATTCGGTTAAAGCGTCGAGCATGTGAAAGCCTTCGCCGCTGCGCGCGGAGCCGTGGCCCACCCCGTCCTCGTCGAGCGAGATGACGACGGCCGGGCGTTGCAGACGCTCGGCGATCTTCGAAGCCGCCAGGCCGATGACGCCGCGGTGCCAGCCGTCCCCGGCGACGACGACGACCGAAGTCGCCTCCTGCCCGGTCAGCTCAAGCTCGGCCACGGCGCGCTCGGTCACCTGCTGCTGCACATCGCGCCGCTCGCGGTTGCGCGCGTCGAGGTGCTCCGCGAGCGCGCGCGCCTCCTCGTACTTCTTCGACTCGAACAGCTCGACGACGGCGCGCGCGGCGTCCATGCGGCCGGCGGCGTTGATGCGCGGGCCGAGGCGGAAGCCGATGTCGAACGCCCTCATCCCTGTCCCGTCGCCGCAGCCGGCGACCTCCATCAAAGCGCGCAGTCCCGGGTTCGTCGCGCGGGGCAGGTCTGCGAGCCCGAGCGCGACGATGGCGCGGTTCTCGCCCGTCAGTTGCGCCACGTCGGCGACCGTGCCGATGGCGACGACCTTGAGAAAGCCCGGGACCAGATGCTCGCGCCCGCGCTCGCGGAAGAGCGCGTGTGCGAGCTTGAAGGCGACGCCGACGCCCGCGAGGTGCTTGTCGGGGTAGGCGCAGCCGCGCTGGTTCGGATTGAGGACGGCGTAGGCGGGCGGCGCGCCCTCCTCGTCGTCGGGCAGGTGGTGGTCTGTGATGATTACGTCGAGGCCGTTCGCGCGCGCCCACTCCAAAGGCTCGAAGGCGCGGATGCCACAGTCCACGCTGATGACGAGCGAGTAGCCCTCATCCTTGGCCCTCTCAAGCACGTCGCGGCGGATGCCGTAGCCTTCGGTGAAGCGATGCGGGACGTGGTAGCCGGTCTGCGCGCCGAGGAAAGAGAGCGCGCGGCGCAGCACGACCGTGCCCGTCGTCCCGTCCACGTCGTAGTCGCCGTAGATGAGTATGCGCTCGCCCGCGTCCACCGCGCGCAGGACGCGCTCGACGGCCGCGCGCATGCCGAGCATGAGAAAGGGGTCGTGCAGTTGTTCGAGTGCGGGCTCAAGCAGTGCGCGCGCGTCCTCGACGGTTTCGACGCCGCGCGCGGCCAGGACGCCCGCGACCACTTCGGAGACGCCGAAGTCGGGGGCGGGCCGCGCGGGGTCTTGCGCCGCCGCGCGCCGCGGCACCCAGCGCCTCTCGACCGTGCCGGCGCGGGTGATGGTTCCCGTCATTCGGCGAACCACCCGTTCGGGTCGAGGAGTCGGACGCCGATGTGCTGGAGGCTCTCCTCCCCTTCAGTCCACACGCCGTTGACCTCGGCGTCGAGCGAGCGGCCGAAGGGTGGCGTCAGCTGCACTTTCAGACCGACGTGCGCGGGGATGTCCGTGATGAGCGTGGCGCCGCCGCGGCTGACGCGGACGGCCTCGGCCGAGACTTTGAAAGTGGTGCCGTCGTCTCTCGTACCTTCCAGCTCGACGGTGAAGTTGACCGGCACGCGCGGGCTGCGCGGGCGCTGCGGAGGGGGGTCGATCTTGGTTGAATCGCTCATTGAAACTCGTCGCCTTCCGATCCGTTAGGGGTTAGCTGCTCGAAGCGGGAGGGGCGGTGCAAGTTTAACCGATGCGGCCGCGCGGCGCGAGCCTCACAAGGGGCTGACGGCGCCCGTGTAGAGCAGCAGCAGGATGAGCGCGCCGACGAGGAGCCGGTAGCCGATGAAGACGCCGGTCGAGTGCTCGCGCAGGTAGCGCAGGAGGAACCAGATGGAGGCGTAGCCGACCACACCCGAGATGACGGTCGCGACGGCGAGCGGCACGGCGCTGCCCGCGGGCAGGCGGTGGACGGCCTCTTTCAACTCAAGCAGGCCGCTCGCCGTAATCGCCGGGATGGAGAGCAGGAACGAGAAGCGCGCGGCCGTCTCGCGTATCTCGCCCGCGAAGAGGCCGCCCATGATGGTCGAGCCCGAGCGGCTCGCGCCCGGGACGAGCGCGAGCACCTGCGCGAAGCCGACGGCCAGAGCATCGCCGAGGCCCAACTCCTCCATCCCGCGCCGCCGCGTCCCGACCTTCTCGGCGATGAGGAGCAGCAGCGCGACGACGACCATCATCGTCGCGATCACCCACAGGTTCTTTGTGAACGTCCCCTCGATCTGCTTCTTGAAGGCGAGGCCGATGACGCCGATGGGCAGCGAGCCGATGAAGATGAGCCAGCCGAGCTTGGCCCCGGGCGAGAGGCGGCTGCCCAGCATGCCGCTCCCCTCGATGCCCGGCGGCGTGCGCCCGCGGAGCAGCAAGAGGTGGTCGCGCACGAACGCATAGCAGATGTGCCAGATGTCGCGCGCGAAGTAGACGACGACGGCGGCGAGCGTCCCGAGCTGGACGATGGCGATGACGGCCGTCTGCTGCTCGGCGGCGAGCCCCTGCGACAGCCCCGTCAGGCGCGTCGCGAAGATCAGGTGCGCCGTCGAGCTGACCGGGATGAACTCTGTGAGCCCCTGCACGATGCCGAGGATGATCGCTTGAAGTATGTTCATGAAGTTGAGTTGACGATGTTACTCGCGGAAGTTGGTGCTTGAGGCGAGCCGGTCGTAGACGGCGCCGGGGATGTGTCTGATGACGCGGACGAGCGAGGCGAGCTGCCAGGGGAAGGCGTAGGTGCGTGCGCGGCGCTCGACGGCCTTGATGATGCGGCAGGCCGCGTCGTCGGGTTCGAGCAGAAAGGGCAGCTTCTTCTTGCGGCCGGCGGTCATCGGCGTGCGGATGAATCCGGGGTGGATGGTCGTCACGTCGATGTGGCTCTGGCGCAGGTCTACGCGCAGGGATTCGAAGAGGGTCGAGACGGCGGCCTTGCTCGCGCTGTAGGCGCCCGACTTCGGCAGGCCGCGGTAGGAGGCGAGGCTGGAGATGGCGACGAGGTGCCCGGCCTTGCGCTCAAGCATCCCGGGCAGCACGGCCGCGACGCTGTTGACGACGCCGAGCACGTTGACCGAGATCACGTCGCCGACCTCGCCCGCGTTCAGCCGTGTCCCGGCCGTCGTGCTGCTCATGCCGGCGTTGGCGACGAGCACGTCCACCCTGCCCCACCTCTCAAGCACCCGCCGCGTCACCTCGTTCATCGCCGCCGGGTCGCGCACGTCCGCCGGCAGCGGCAGCGCCTCGCCGCCCGCGCGCCCGACCTCTTCGGCCAGCCTCAAAAGCTCCTCGCCCCGCCGCGCCGTCAGCCCCAGACGCGCGCCGCGCTTCCCCAACTCCAACGCCAGCGCCCGCCCGATGCCCGACGAGGCCCCGGTGATGAGGACGACCTTCTGTGTCCAGTCGTATTTCATCGAAGACTCAGCACAGCTCCGCCACGTGCTCGCCCAGGACGCGGAGGGCCGTGCCCAGATCATCCTGCTTAATCAAAAGGTGGTCGCGCGAGAAGGCGGAGAGGGCGCCGACGGGGACGGACGCCTCCGCGAGTATCCGCGTCACGTGCGCGAGGAAGCCGACCACGTCCCAGCCAAGCTCCACGTCGAGCGTGACGAGCCGGAAGTTGGCCTCGCACTTCGCGTCGCGCGCCGCGTGGCGCATCGCGCGCCAGTCCGACTCTTCGCAGAGCAGCGTCACCTCGAAGGGGTCGCGCAGCAGCATGAAGTTCGACTCGGCGCGCGGGCTCAGCTCCGGGTTCTCCAACAGCCGCGCCCAGTCCGCGTGGCGCAGACCGACGAGCACGTAGGTCTCCGGCGCGACCTCGACCTTAGCGTTGCGAAGCAGCTCCGCGGCGTCCGGCATTGTCTTCAGATTTGAACGACGACGGGCAGGATGACGGGGCGCGCGCCGGTCTGCTTCTGGATGTAGCGCTTGAGTTCGAGGCGCACGCGCTCCTTTAAAATCGACGAGTCGCGGCGCTCGTCGCGCGAGGCTTTTTCGACCGTCTCGGTGACGACGCGGCGCATGTCGCGCAGCAGGGCCGCCGCGTTGCCGTTGCCGTCGAGGCCGAGCACGCCGCGGGCGACGACCTCGGGCTCGCCTTCGAGTTCGCCCGACTCCTCGTCGATGGTGACGACGGGCGTGACGACGCCGTCGTAGGCGAGCTGGCGGCGCTCCTTGACGACCTCGCCGTCGATCTCCTCGAAGCCCGACTCGTCGATGAAGGTGCGGCCGATCTCGCGCTTCTCGACGACCTTCGCGTGGTCGGGCGAGAGTTCGAGCACGTCGCCGTTTTCGATGAGGATGATGTTCTCCTCGGGGAAGTCGCAGTGGTTCTTCAAGAACTCCTTGTGGCGGTAGAGCATCCGGTACTCGCCGTGGACGGGGACGACGAACTGGGGCCGGACGGCCTCGGTCATGATGCGGATGTCTTCCTGCGACGCATGGCCCGAGACGTGGATGAGGCGGCGCTTCTCGTCGATGATGGCGGCGCCGCGCTTGTAGATTTCGCCGATGAGGCGCGAGATCGAACGCTCGTTGCCCGGGATGATGCGCGCCGAAAGCACGACCGTGTCGCCCTCGGAGATCGTCAGCCCCTTGTAGGAGCCGTTCGAGAGCTGCGAGAGCGCCGCGCGCGGCTCGCCCTGCGAGCCGGTGACGAGGTAGACGATCTCGTCGTCCGGCATCTTCTTCGCCTGCTGGAGCGAGACGAGCATCCCCTCGTGCAGGTCGAGGTAGCCGAGCCGCTCCGCGATCTCGACGTTCTTAATCATCGAGCGGCCGAGCACGCAGACCTTGCGGTCGAACTGCTGCGCCACGTCGATGACGATCTGGAGACGATGAATCGAAGAGGCGAAGGTGGCGACGAAGATGCGCCCCTCGGCCTCGCCGAAAATCTCCTGGAAGTCGGGGATGACGGCGCGCTCGGAGGGCGTGCGGCCGGGGACGGTCGCGTTCGTCGAGTCCGAAGTTAAGGCGAGCACCCCCTCCTGCCCGTAGCGGCGCAGCGTGCGCAGGTCGATGGGCTCGCCGATGACGGGCGTCTCGTCCACCTTGTAGTCGCCGGTGTGGATGATGGTGCCGACGGGCGTGTTGATGGCGAGCGCGAAGCAGTCGATGAGCGAGTGCGAGACGCGGATGAACTCGACCTCGAACTCGCCGAGCTCGACCTTGTCGCGCGGCTCGACGCGGTGGAGCATCACGTCGCCGAGAATCTCGTGCTCGTCCAGCTTCGACTCGATGAGACCCATCGTGAAGTGCGAGGCGTAGAGCGGCACGTTGAACTTCTTCAGCACATACGGGACGGCGCCGATGTGATCCTCGTGGCCGTGGGTGATGACGACGGCGATGATGTTGTCTCGGTACTCTTCGAGGAAGTCGAAGTCCGGGACTTCCACGTCCACGCCGTAGGCGGTCTCCTGGGGGAAGCCCATGCCGGTATCGACGAGGATCATGTCCTCGCCGTAGCGCACGGCCATGCAGTTGCAGCCGAACTCGCCGACTCCGCCGAGGGGCATTACTTCAATTACGTTACTCACTTGCTACACTTGTCTCCGATGAGGCGCAGGCCCCGGGCCTCCGCCGCAGAATAATAAATAAGGGGGCGCGAGGCGGCAGTATAGCACACGCGGCCGGCTCACTTCGCGCGCTCGCGCCCGGGCGGCGTTAATGTTTGCGTCAGGCTGGCCCACTCCTGATGCGTCAGCGCCTCGGCGCGCCGCCGCGGGTCGAGCCCCGCGGCTTCGAGCAGTCCGGCCGCGCCGCCCGCCCCCGCAAAAAGCGCGCGCAGGTCTTCCGGCGCGGAGCGCAGGTTGTTGAGGATCGTCTTGCGCTTCTGCGCGAAGCCCGCGCTGACGAGGCGGAGGAACAGCTTCTCGTCAAAGCCCGCTCTCCCCGCGCTTCTGGCGCGCAGGCGCGCGACCGTGCTCCAGACCTTCGGCACGGGACGAAAGGCGCCGGGCGGCACGTCGAAGAGCGCCTCCGACGTGCAGAAGGCTTCGACGAGCACGGTCAGGTATCCGCGCTCGGACGAGCCCGGCGGCGCCGTGATGCGCTCGACCACCTCACGCTGAAGCATCAAGACCAACTCGGGCACGCAGGCCCTCTGTTCGATGAGGCGCTGGAGGATGGCGGTCGAGATGTTGTAAGGCAGGTTCGCCACGACGCGCGCGCTCGATGCCGGTTCAATGGTCGCGCAGAAATCGACTTCGAGCGCGTCGGCCTCGATCAACGTAAAGTTATCGCGCCCGGCGAAGCGCTCGCGCAGGAGCGGCGCCAGCTCGCGGTCTAATTCGACGGCGACGACACGCGCTCCCTTTTCCAAAAGCATCGCCGTCAAAGCGCCGCGGCCCGGCCCGATCTCAACAATCGTCTCACCCACGCGCGGCGCGAGCGCCCCGACGATGCGCCGCGCGTAGGTCTCGTCAACCAGAAAGTTCTGCCCCAGCCTCTTTTTCGCCTTCGGGAGGTTCATACGATGCCGCGGAGCGGCGCAGCATTACTCATACAGGTAGCCCGTTATCTCTACGTCATCGCCGTGGCGTTGTGTCTCAACGTCGCGGAGGCGTGTGGCCTCGGGGACGGTGAGGGGGCCGGCTCCGCCGACGGCGCCGAGGGCGTCGGAGCCGAGGATGAGCGGGGCGACGAAGAAGCTCGCCTTGTCCACGAGCCCCGCGCGCAGGAAAGCGCCGGCCACGCCCGCGCCGCCCTCGATGATGAGACCTTGAACCTCCCTGCGGCGCAGCCCTTCCAGAACGGCCGCGAGGTCGCGACCGCCGGCCGCCGCTTTTAAAACTTCGACGCCGCAAGACTCAAGCTCGGAGACCCTGTGCGCGTCGGCCTGCACGGAGGTGTAGACGAGGACGGGCGCCTCGCGCGCCGTCCGCGCGAGCTGCGAGTGCGGGCCGAGTCGCAGGCGCTCGTCGAGCACGACGCGGAGCAAAGGGCGGCGGCGCGTGAGGCCGCTGCGGTCTGTGAGCAGCGGGTCGTCTTTGCAGGCCGTGCCGGAGCCGACGAGGATAGCATCGTACTCGCGGCGCAGACGGTGCGCGCGCTCACGCGACTCGGGGCCGCTGATCCAGCGCGCGTGCCCCGTGCTCGTCGCGATACGCCCGTCGAGCGAGCACGCGAGTTTCAGATGGACGAAGGGCCGGCCGTGCTTAATCGTGTGGACGTACTTCTCGTTGAGCCGCGCCCCCTCCTCCGCCAGCACGCCGACGACGACTTCGACGCCCGCCTCTCGCAGACGGACGAAGCCGCGGCCCGAGACCTCCGGGTTCGGGTCTTCTATCGCGACGGCGACCCGCGCCACGCCGGCGCGGATCAGCGCCTCGGTGCAGGGCGGCGTGCGGCCCGTGTGCGCGTGCGGTTCGAGCGTGACGTAGGCGGTCGCGCCGCGCGCGCGCGCGCCCGCCTCTTCGAGCGCGAGGGTCTCCGCGTGCTTCACGCCCTCGAACAGGTAGAAGCCTTCGCCGACGACCTCACCTCGACCGTCAACGACGACGCAGCCGACGAGCGGGCCGGGGCTCACCTGCCCCGCGCCGCGCGCGGCCAGTTCGAGCGCGCGCTGCATCATGCGCTCGTCGAAGTCGGGAGTCTGGGGTCTTGAGTCTGGGGTCAAGTAGCGTTAGGCGAAGAGGCCGTTGACGTACTGCTCGGGGTCGAAGACGACGAGGTCGTCCACGCGCTCGCCGATGCCCGCGTAGCGGATGGGCAGGCCCAACTCCTTCGAGATGGCGACGGCGATGCCGCCCTTGGCCGTGCCGTCGAGCTTCGTCAGGACGATGCCGGTCACGCCCGCCGTCTTGAGGAACTGCCGCGCCTGCTCAAGCCCGTTCTGGCCCGTGACGGCGTCCACGACGAGCAGCGTCTCGTGCGGGGCGCCCTCGACCTCGCGCCCCGCCACGCGCTTCATCTTCTCCAGCTCGGCCATCAGGTTCGACTTGTTGTGCAGGCGGCCCGCGGTGTCCACGATGAGCACGTCCGACTTGCGCGCCTTCGCCGCCTTGAGCGCGTCGAAGAGGACGGCCGCGGGGTCGGTGCCCGACTTCTGCTGGATGAGCGGGACGCCGGTGCGCTCGGCCCAGATGGCGAGCTGGTCGGAGGCGGCGGCGCGGAAGGTGTCGGCGGCGCAGATGAGCACGTCGTTGCCTTCGGCCTTGATGCGCTGCGCGAGCTTGCCGATGGTCGTCGTCTTCCCGACGCCGTTGACGCCGACGACCATGATGACGTAGGGCACGACGGAATCGTCCACGCCCTCCTCCGAGGCGACGCCCTTGCGCTCGGAGTCGCGGAGGATGTTGAGCAGCTCGGTCTTGAGCGCGAGCTTCAAAGCGTCGATGTCACCGATCTCTTTGCGCGAGATGCCGCGCCGCACCTTGTCGAGAATTTCGAGCGTGGTCGGGACGCCGAGGTCGGCGGCGATGAGCGCCTCTTCGAGTTCGTCGAGCAACTGGGCGTCGATCTGCTTGCGGTTCTCGAAGACCGAGTCGATCTTCTCCGACAGCGACTCACGCGTGGCAGAGATGGCGCGGGAGAAGCGCGCGGCGTAGGTCTGTTCGAGCGCTTCGATCTCGGCCTGCAACTCCGCTTCCGTGCGGTTGAGCCCGAGGATCGAAGAGGAGGAGAAGGCGGAGGGAGTGCGCGCGGGCGCAGGCCCTGGTGGTCTCTCGGGAACGGGTTGCGCGGGCCGCGGCGTCTCGATGACTTCCGCCTGGCGCGCATCGGTCAGGCCCGACTCGGCCGCGGGCAGCGGCGCGGGCGGCGCGCCGGTCGACACGGGCTCGACGGCGGGCGGGACAAAGGCGGGCTCGCGCGCCTGCGTCGAGCCGTCGGCGCCGGCCGGCGGTTCGAGCTGAACCTCGGCCGTTGGGGCCGCGGGCCTCTCCGGCTCGGCCGCGGGCTGGTTGAGGCCGAGCGTGACGTAGCGGTCTTCCTTCTTGCGTCTCCAGAATGCCATGCGTCCGTTGATAACCTTAGCTGATAAATTTCCGCCGTTCCGAAAAGGGCGATTATAAACGTATCTGCCGCGGGGCGACAAAAGCGCCCCGCGGCAGTTCTCGGATTCTCTCCTGGTACGACCCCCCTCCCGGGCGCCTCTACTTCCCTTCCGGGCTGTTGAAGAGCCGGTCGTCGATGGCGACGTTGTGCTTGACCTCCGTCACGCGGAAGGTGAGCGTGTACCTCGCGGTGACCTGCCGGATGAGCGCAGGCACCTTCACGCCGTCCACGGTCGCGTAGCTGTCGAAGTAGACCGCCCTCACCTGGTCGTCGCTGCCGGCGGCGAGGTGCACGCGCTCGGTCTTCCGCGGCAGACTCGTCTCCGCATCGAAATAGATGAGCAACGGCTCGCCGCCGCGCGGGGTGGCGGCGAGCACCACCGTCTCGCGCCCTTCGACCGTCGCCCTCCCCTTAAGCGCCGCCGCGGAGAAGGCGTTGCGCCACTTGAAGCCCTTGCCCGAGGCGGCCTGTCTCAGCAGATCCGCACTGCCTACGGAGGCGACCGTCCTCGTCTCGCCCCAGGGGGTTTGCATCCATCGCCTGTCCCCGTTGGCCCCCGTCAGGAACTGCCCTCCGAGGAGGTTGATGACCATGATGGACATGTGGGGCACTTTCTCGTACTGCTCGAACGTGCCCGGCAGCGGCGACTCCGACATCTCCACGCGGCCGCGCACGACGCGCGTCCTGAGCTTGAACAGTTCGACGCCGCCCTGCGCCAGCATGTACCGGTCGAGCAGACGCTCAACCGCGTCCTCCGCCTCTGCGGCCTTCGCCTTCGCGCCCCGCGCCGCGCGCGAGTCCTGGCCCGACGCGGCCGTCACCAGTGCGCACACGAGGAGGAAGGCGGTCGTCGTTTTCTTCAAAAGGTAGTTCATCGTTTTTCGAGGTGTAGCGGTCTGTCAGAATTTAAGGCTGCGTCCGGTGGGGTCACGCGGCGGGCGCCTGTTCGCTCGCGGGGGCGGGGCGCGCGCCGAGCGCGGGGACGAGCTTCTTGCCGGCCGCGAGGTCTTTGGCGCGCTGCGAGAGGCGCACGCGCCCCGGGGTAATCTGTCCCGACTCGCACGCCGCGACGAGCGCGTCCACGACCTTCCCGTCGTAGCGCGTGCCGACGAACGTCTTGATGAGCGCGAGCGCGTCTTCGAGACTCATCCCCTTCTGGTACGGGCGGTCGGTCGTCATCGCGTCGAAGGTGTCGGCCACCGAGACGATGCGCGCCTGCGTCGGTATCTCGTCGCCCTTCAGGCCCTGCGGGTAGCCCTTGCCGTTCATCATCTCGTGGTGCATGTACATGCCCGGCAGGAAGTCCTTCATCGCGGGAATCTGCGACATGATCTTGAAGCCCTTCTGCGGGTGCTGCTTCATCACCTCGAACTCTTCGGGCGTGAGCGCGGCGGGCTTCTTGAGGATGTTGTCCTCGATGGCGATCTTGCCCACGTCGTGGAGCAGTGCGCTGATGCGCAGTTTCTCCATCTCGTCGTCGGGCAGGCCCATACTCTCCCCGATGGCGAGCGAGAAGCGCGCGACCCGCTCGGAGTGGCCGCGCGTGTAGGGGTCTTTGCCGTCGATGGCGGCGGCGAGCGCCTTGACCGTCCCGATGAAGAGCTGCCGGTTCTCCTCGGCGGAGTTTTGCAGGTCTTCGATGTAGTGTTCGAGCTGGTCGGTCATGAGGTTGAACGACTCGCCCAGGTCACCCAGCTCGGTCTTACTCCGAACGTTGATGCGCTGCGAGAAGTCGCCGCCCGCGATGCGGTGCGCGCCGGCCGCGAGTTCGCGGACGGGGTGCGTGAGCTGCTTGGCGAAGAGGAAGCCGATGAAGAGCGCGAAGGTCGCGGCGAGCAGACTGATGTAGAGCGTCTGCCGGCGCATGTCGGTCACCGACTGTAAGGCCGCATGCTCGTCCTGGATCGCGATGACGCCGAGGGGCGTGTGCTCGTCGAGCCGCGCGGTGGAGTAGGCCCCGAGCATCCTGACCTCCACGCCCTCACGCTCGGCTTTGAAGGGGGCGAGGGCGGACTTCACCTGCCGGCCGGTCGCGCTCCAGTCCTGCACGACCTTCAAGTCCATCATCGAGCGCTCGGCGTAGGCGACACGCGCATCCGGGTGCGCGACCGCGCGCCCGTCGGAGTTGACGACGAAGATGACCGGCATCCCGCGCGCGAGCAGCTCGCTCTCCGTCATCGGGACGGGCTGCTGGACGGAGGAGAATACTTCCTGAAAAGAGATGACGGCGACGACGGCCGCGATGACCTCGCCGGATTCGGAGCCGCCCATGACGGGCGCGGCGATGGTGAGGGCCATCTCCTGGCTCGAACGGATGAGGTGCGGGCCGCCGATGCGCACGCCCGGCTCGGCCATGTCCGCGAGCGAGGCGTTGAGGCGCGCGTTAAGCTCGTCGCGCGTGATGGCGTCCGGCTTGTACGCGACGTGCGGCGTGCCCGAGACGGGCATGATGGCCAGTGCGTCGAGGTTGCGGTCGGCCTCGACCGCCTTTTGCAGACGCTCGTCGCTGCCCGTCTGCCCGAGCACGCCGACGCCGCCCGTCAGCTCGAAGGCGCGGGCGAGTCCCGTCACGACCTCTCGGTAGCGCTGCCCGTACAGCTCGATCTGCCGCGCCTTGTCCTGCACGAGCTGCGCCTGGTAGCGCCCCTCGATCTGGCGCAACTCGTCCGCGCTCCGCCCGGAGAGCATCCAACCGGCCATCCCGAGCGGGAGGAGTCCGACGACGAGCAGCGTCCCGAGGACGATGTAGAGCAGCCGTACGCGCGGAAGTTTTTCCAGCATGAAGGAGTATATTTTTCGACCGACAGGATAGAATCAGGCGTGCCGACGTTGGAACGGAGGGCCCGGCGGGGCCAGAGCCCTGCGGACGGCTCGATCTATAGTACGGACCGGCGCTCCGTGTTGTCAATATTTGGCCGTCGTTTAAACTGACGATTTTCTTGAGCAAATTGCCCTTAAACTTTCCAGACTTTAGGGCTTAGACGGGCGTCAAAGCTTTCGAGCGCGCGTTTTAGCCCAGGCGCTCGGGGGTTCGAGGCTCGTGCCGTTTGTTGGGGTGACTTTGACGACCGACGAGCAGTTGGTGGAGCGCGCGTTGGCCGGGGACGGCGACGCCTTCGGCGAGGTCGTGCGCCGCTGGGAGCGCAAGATTTACGCGCTGACCTACGGCATCACGGGCAGCGTGGAGGACGCGCGCGATGCGACGCAGGAGACCTTCATCGCGGCCTACCGCAACCTTGCGCGCTTTCGCGGCGAGGCGCAGGTCTCCTCCTGGCTGCACCGCATCGCGGTCAATCAATGCATCACGCGCCAGCGACGTGCGCGCGTGCGGGCCGAGACGGGACTTGAAGAGGAGGTCGAGGCGGGGCGCGAGCGGTTCCTTTCGACCGGCCACGAAGCCTCGCCTGCGCGCACGTCGGAGTCGAAGCAGCGGGCCGAGGCCGTCAGGCGCGCCGTGGCCTCGCTCCCGCAGGATTTGCGCGAGGTCGTGCTGATGAAGGAGTTCGAGGAGCTGACGTTTCAGGAGATCGCCGACACGCTCCAGATCCCTTTGAGCACGGTCAAGAGCCGCCTCTACACGGCGCTCAAGCAGTTGCGTTTGAAGTTGGAGAGGTTTCAGTTGGAGGGGGCCCCGAGATGAGTGAGAAGATCGACGCCACGATGGGGTGCGACTGCGAACGCTCGGAAGAGCTGGTCGCGTACCTCTACGGCGAGGCGACGAAGGAGGAGGCCGGGCTCTTCAGCCGGCACCTCGAAGCGTGCGCGGTCTGCCGCGAAGAACTCGCGCTGCTTGGCAGCGTGCGCACGGAGTTGGGCGCGTGGCGTGCGGAGGCGCTCGGCACAGTCCCCTCTTTGAACATTGAGGAGGCGTTCGCGCCCGCCGCACGGGTTCTCCCGGCCGAGTCAAAAAAGCGTTCGGCGCGTATGGCCCTGCGTGAGTTCTTCTCGCTCTCGCCGCTGTGGCTGCGTGCGGGGGCCTTCGCCGCGACGCTCGCGGTCTGCGCGCTCCTGGCCTTGACGCTCGCGCGCGCGGAGGTTCGCTGGGGCTCGGACGGCCTCGCCATCCGCACGGTCGCCGCGGAGCGAGTCATCAAGGAGCGGGTCGAGGTGCCCGTCCAGAGCGGCTACACGGACGAGCAGGTCAACGCCATCGTCGCGCGGAAGGTCGCCGAGGCGCAGGCGCAGCTCACCGCCGAGATGAAGAAAGAGACTAACGAGCAGCGCCCCGGGCGGCTCGTTGACGTGGCCGCCGGGAGTCCGCAGCAGGCGTCGAACGCGCCGCGCCGCAAGCGCGGGACGCGACGTGCGTCGAACCCCGACGACGCACAGATTGCCGACGACACCCTGCCGCGGCTGTCCGACCTGCTGAGTGGCAGCTACTAAAGGCGTCCGAGGTCGTCGATGAGTACAGCGCTTACAAATCTCTTCAACGTCAAATGTCTGGCGCAGGCCGCCTTCGGTCTGGCCCTGCTCCTGCTCCCGCTCTGCGCGACGGCGCGGGCGCAGGGGCAGGACGAGCCGCCGGCGCGACAGCAGGCGACGCCCCAACAGCAGCCCGCGCGCGCACTCAAGCTGATGCAGCGTCTGAACCTTTCGCGCGAGCAGCGCCAGCAGTTGCGCGAGATACGCTCGCAGAGCGAGCCGGAGGTGCGCGCGCAGACGCGCCGCGTCCGGCTCGCGCGCCGCGCGCTCGACGAGGCGATCTACGCCGACACCATCGACGACGCGCTCATCGAGCAGCGAGCGCGCGAGTTTTCGGGCGCGCAGGCGGCGCTCACACGCCTGCGCGCCGCGACCGAGCTGAACATCCGCCGCGTGCTGACCGAAGAACAGCTCCGACTCTTCCGCGACCTCCGCCAACAGGAGCAACGCCGCCTCATCTTACAGAGGCGCCAGAACCGGTCTGCTCCGCCCCCCACCGCAACGCCTTAAAATGCAGTAGACAGTAGACAGTAGAAGAAATTTTGTAATGCAATTCGTTCGAGTGTGAGCGTCAACGCTCGTCAAGCACAGCCTACTGTCTACCGCCTTCTGCCTACTGCCTACTTTTATAACTTGACGCCCCTGCTACTTTCCGCACATCATAAGCCTGCTCGCTTCTGGTCGAACGCAAACAGCATAGGTCGTTTACGTCCAGCGTCGGGGGGCTGTACACCCTCTGTCGAGGGACGTGAAGGCGGCATCGTTCGGCACATCTCTGCGCGAAAGTTACCCGGCTCCTTTTGCTCGCATGAATTTCGTCCTGCGCGCTCTGCTTGAGGTTCAGGAGACCACCTTGCTCGCGGTGCGCGCCGCGACTAGGCTCTTCCGACGCCCCACCTACGTCACCGAGATGATCTCGCAGATGGACGTGATCGGCGTCGGCTCGCTGACCATTATCCTGCTCACCGGCTTCTTCACCGGGGGCGTGCTCGCGCTCCAAACCTATCCCACGCTAAAATACTACGGCGCGCAGGATCAGACCGGACGGCTGGTGGCCACCGCGCTCGTGCGCGAGTTGGGGCCCGTGCTCTCGGGGCTGATGGTGGCGGGGCGCGTCGCCTCGGCCATCGCGGCCGAGCTGGGCTCGATGGTCGTCTCGCAGCAGATCGACGCCATGCGCGCGCTCGGCACGGACCCCGTGCGCAAGCTGGTGGCGCCGCGGCTGGTGGCGCTGCTGGTCACGCTGCCGCTTCTGACGCTGATCGCCGACGCCGTCGGCATCGGCGGCGGCTGGGTGGTCTCGACGCAGTTCTTCGGGATCAACTCCAGCTCGTTCATGGCCGCGGTCTGGGACGGCTTGACGACCGACGACATCATCGGCGGCTTCATCAAGACCTCGGCCTTCGCGCTCATCATCGGGACGGTCGCGTGCCACAAGGGGCTGAACACGGAGGGCGGGACGGTGGGCGTCGGCCGCTCGACGACGACGGCCGTGGTCGCGACCTCGATCCTGATCATCGTCGCCGACTACTTCATCACGCGCGGGCTCCAGCTCGTCTTCGGGCTGCCGGCCGGGTGAGGACGGGCGAAACAGCTTATGCCTACAGCGGACGTTGAGGAGCGGGAGCCGGCCGGCGCCGAGCGCGGCGGCATCAGCACGGCCGCGGCCGAGAGCACCTTCGCGGAGGTGGACGACCGCGAGCGCATCACGCCCGCCATCGAGTTCCAGGACGTGACGCTCTCGTTCGACGAAAAGGTCATCCTCGACCAGCTCAGCTTTAAGGTCAACAAGGGCGAGACGAAGATCATCCTCGGCGGCTCGGGCGGCGGCAAGTCGACGACCATCAAGCTCATCCTCGGGCTCCTCAAGCCCGACTCGGGCCGCATCCTCGTGGACGGCGAGGACATCACCGACTACACCGAGGGGCAGATGATGTCGGTGCGCAAGAAGATGGGGATGATCTTTCAGGAGGGCGCGCTCTTCGACTCGCTCTCGGTCTACGACAACGTCGCCTACCGCCTCCACGAGCAGAGCGTGCCCGAGGACGAGGTCGAGCAGGAGGTGCGCCGCATGCTCCGCTTCGTCAACCTCGAAGACGCCATCGACAAGATGCCGATCGAGCTCTCGGGCGGCATGCGGCGCCGGGTCGGCATCGCGCGGGCGCTCGTCGGCGGCCCGAAGATCGTCATGTTCGACGAGCCGACCGCCGGGCTCGACCCGCCGACGGCGCGCACCATCTGCGAGCTGGCCATCAAGCTGCGCGACCTCGAAGACGTCTCCTCCATCTTCGTCACGCACGAGATGAACAACGTCAAGTACCTGACGAGCGAGTACGCCGTCGTGAACGACGACGGCGAGATCGTCTTCGAGGAGGAGGGTCAGCGCCTCTGCCTGACCAACACCAAGGTGCTGATGCTGCGCGGCGGCAAGATCATCTTCGAGGGCACGGACGAATCGCTCCACAAGATTCAGGACGGCTACATCCAGCGGTTCATCCGCGGACATTGAAGAAAGGAAAAAGGTAAAAGTAAAAAGGCAAGAGTGAGGACGCGCCCGCGCGCGCAGAACTGTTCTTAACTTTTGCCTTCTGCCTTTTTACTTTTGACTTACGAAGCATATGCCTACAGCCAGGAAGCGCGTCGGAATCCGCGAAGTCCGCGTCGGACTGCTGGTCGTGGTCGCCATCGGCGTCCTGATCTTCCTCATCCTGAACGCGTCGGGCGACATCTCGCCCTTCTCGCGCAAGCTCCACCTGCGCGCGCGCTTCTCGAACGGCGACGGGCTGCGCCGCGGCTCCGAGGTGCGTCTGGCCGGCGTCCGCATCGGCAAGGTGGACGACGTGCGCCTGCTCCCGCCCTCCACGAACCCGACCGAGAAGGTCGAGGCCACCTTCTCCATCGACAACGAGATCGACGGGCGCCCCGCCACCGACCTCATCCGCAAGGACTCGAACGCGCTCCTCTCCTCGCCCTCCATCCTCGGCGCCGAGAAGGTCATCAACCTCACCCCAGGCGGCGCCGCCGCCGAGCACATTAAAGACGGCGACCTCATCCCGCCCGGCGACGAGGGCGGCACCGTGCAGGCGCTCACGCAGTCGGGCACGCGCCTCATGGATCAGCTCAACGACCTCTCGAAGCAGTTCACCGAGATTTCGTCGAAGATCAACCAGGGCCAGGGCACCGTCGGCCAGTTCGTCAACAACGAGGCGTTCTACAACAACCTCAACTCGGCCGTGCGCGACGTGAACGAGCTGGTGCGGCAGATACAGACCGGCCAGGGCTCGGCCGGCCGCTTCGTCAACGACCCGGCACTCTACAACAACCTCAACGAGGTCAGCCGCTCGCTTCAGGAGATCGCCGACGGACTCAAGCAGGGGCGCGGCACGGCCGGCAAGCTCCTCACCGACGACGCCATCTACAACGAGGCGCGCGGGGCCATCGCCCGGCTCAACCGCTCGGTGGACAACATCGACCTCATCGTCAACGACCTCCGCCAGGGGCGCGGCACGGCCGGCAAGCTCCTCACCGACGAGGCCATCTACAACGACGCCCGCTCGGCCATCGCCCGCTTCAACACCGCCGCCGAGCGCATCGACAACGTCGTCGCCGGCGTCCAGCGCGGCGAGGGCACCGCCGGCAAGCTCCTCACCGACGACCAGCTCTACAACAACGTCAACCAGCTCTCCGCCGAGACCGTCAAACTCATCTACGACTTCCGCCAGAACCCCAAAAAGTACCTGACCATCAAGTTCGAGCTCTTCTAAAATTATTGTGCTGTGGATGGATAATTAAGTTGTTTACTGGCGAAATTAAGTTCTTCACTGAAGAAATTAAGTTCTTCACTAAGCCCGCAGTCAGTTCGGCGCTCCCGGCTTTGCCACCTAGCCTTCTCGGTTAATGGCTGAGTGTCCCCTTGGCAGCTTCTTCCTCTCACATATCGTCAGATAAATCTTTGAGTCATCCGGCGCACCGTGATAAATATCTAGTGCTGTCGGCCTCACGCGATAAGGCTCGGCAGCTTCTCGTCCTGAAACACCGGTAGCGCTGCCCCTTATCTCAGACTTACTCGCAGTGCCGCCCGGCCGTCACAAGAAGTCGTTCTTATTTGGGGAATAGTAGTATGGGTAGAAGGTCAGGATTCGTCGGCTTTATGAACGCCGTCGCTCGCGACGCAGCGCGCGCTCAGAGGCGTGCCGTGGCGGACTACAACCGTCAACTGCGGGAGCAGGAGCGAGCGCGGAAGGCTGCGGAGCGATACCAGCGGCAGTTCGCGCGTGACATGGAGAAGGATCGCAAGCAGGCCGAGAGGGATGCCAAGCAGCAATACCTGGAAGATCGCTTGCAGGAAGCTCAGGACGCGAACGACGCCCTCGCTGTTAGGATCGAGGAGCTTCAGTCTATCTTGCGGCATACTCTTGAAATCGAGGACACGATAGACTTTGGCGCGTTGCGGATCACGGAGGAGTTCAAGCCATTCAAGCCGCCTACCCACCTGACCTCGCAGACACCTAAGCCGCAGCGGGAACAATTCACCTCCAAGATAACGGCTGCAGCGCCCGACGGCTTTTTCGAAAAGCTGTTTCACGGCGAGCACGGTAAAGGGCAGCGCGTGCTCAGGCATCAGGAGGAGCAGACTAGTCAGGCAGAACGAGGCTACCAAGATGCGCTGGCGCGGTGGGAGGCTGCTGAGCAGAGCAGAACGGCACAACTCACTCGTCTGCGGGCGGACTATGATGCGGAGCAGGAGGCATTCGAGGCTAAGAAGGCGCAGCGTAACGCCGATGTCGACGCCTTAGAGGCTGCCTACCGAGTTGGCGATCCGGAGACCGTCGTGACCTACAACTCAATGGTGCTCGAACGCTCAGACTACCCGGAAGGCTTCCCGCAGGAGTTTCGCCTCGTCTACTCGCCAGAGTCTAAAGAGTTGGTCATCGACTATGAGCTTCCTGACGTCAGGGTGGTGCCTACAGAGGCTGACTACAAGTATGTTAAAGAGCGCTGCATTGATAGGTAAACCTTCCGCCGTCACGTGATAAGAGTGCGGGTATGGCAGCGCACAACGCACGCACCCCTGACTGGAAGGAACAACGCCGCTGGCGTGCCCTCGGCCTTAAGCGCGACGGCTGGACGCACCAAGAGGTCGCCGAGGCCCTCGACGTGACGAAAGGCGCGGTCAGCTGGTGGACGACTCGCGCCGCCAGAGAAGGTGAAGAGGCGTTGCGCGCCCGCCCCCACCTCGGGGCCGCTCCGAGGCTGAGCCCGGAGCAACTGCGGATGCTCCCGGAGTTCCTCTCGCACGGGGCTGAGGCGTATGACTTCCGGGGCGAGCTGTGGACGTGCGCGCGCGTCGCCGAAGTCATCCGCCGCGAGTTCGGGGTCTCGTACCACAAAGACCATGTCTCGCGATTGCTGAAAGCCCTGCGCTGGACGCCGCAGAAGCCGGCCGAGCGCGCCGCCCAGCGCGACGAGGCGGTGATTGCCGAGTGGCGCGACGAGACCTGGCCGGAGTTGAAAAAAAAGCCCGGCGCGAGCGGCGCACCTCTGTCTTCATCGACGAGTCGGGCTTCTACCTGCTCCCCGGGGTCGTCCGCACTTACGCGCCATGCGGAGTCACCCCGGTGCTGCGCCCGCACCTGACGCGCGCACACCTCTCGGTGATGAGCGGGGTCACGCCGTGCGGCCGACTCTACACGCTGACCCGCCGCCGCCCGCTGCAGAGCGCCGAGTGCGTCGCCTTCCTCGGGCATGTGCGGCGGATGGTGGGCGGCCGGCTTCTCGCGGTGTGGGACGGCTCGCCCATCCACCGCAGCAGAGAGATCAAGGCATTCCTGGCGGGAGGCGGGTCGCAGTTCGTCCATCTGGAAAGGCTCCCGGCCTACGCACCGGAACTGAACCCGGACGAGGGCGTGTGGCAACACCTCAAGCACGTGGAGCTGAGGAACCTGTGTTGTAGAGACTTGAATCATTTGTCCGCCGAACTGAGCCTCGCAGTCAAGCGGCTGCGGGAGAAGCCATCGCTCATCCAGTCGTTCTTTGCTGGCGCTGGATTAGGTAGCTGACGGGTTTACCTATCAATGCATCGCTCTTTAATATTAGAACTTTAATGTTAACTCATTTCGCTACTTCAACGAGAAAAGGTTCAACTATGAACGCCGACATCTTCGAGTTATCGTAGAGAGGCGAAGAGGCGCGGGGAGTTGGAGGGACTCGGCTATATAAATTTACGAGAGTGGCTGCCCATGCATTCGGAACAGAATGCCGGTTCTCAGACACAACTTTTTGCGGGTCACACGTTAGACCTCTTGCAGACTTGCAGAAGTCATGTTGCCCAGAATTAAAGCAGTAATGTAGCATTTTGCTGTTCCCGACAATTTCGACTTTTGCAAAGGTCTGCTCTAAAATGCCTCCGATGGCTTAGGTAGATACAAGAAATATGGATAAATCCCGGTAGTAGATTCATGCGGTTTGACCTGTCGCATGTTCCGAGACTGAGATGTATGTTGAATCGTCACGTTCACGCCGGCAGGCATAAGGTTATCAACGAATTAGGGAGCATGAAATGGGTGAAAAAAGCGGTTCCGCGTCAGCGGCGCCCGAAGCGGTTGGCACTGTAACTCTTAGTGCTGATCTCGACGAAGTCCGGCGCATATTGGCGGGCGAGGTCAAATTACGTGTCACGGTTATCAAGCCCCTGGAAATCGCCTTACGCGCGCTCAAAGACCCGCATCGCAACGCCGTCGCTTTGGCTGAAGCCAGCACCATCCTAGAGCAACCGCCGCCGGATTTAACTCTGCCCGGAGGCTATCAAAAAATTGTTCGACAATTGCGCGGGGTCGCCGATGAAAAACTCTCCGAGTTGGAATTCGCTTTCGCCCGGGACTTGCGCGAAGCCTTCAAGGAGAAAGGTCTGAAATTGACGGGATCGCCCGGTGAATTGGTCGCGGACTTGTTCGTGATTAAAGTTGACATGCGGAGGAAGCAGGTTGAAATGACTTTCTCGCGCCAGCCGGTGGCGGCGAAAAAGATACGGTTGAATGTCGAGCAAGTCCTCGCCGCTTACGAACGCGCGCGGCGCGACATCTGTGAACGTAAGGTTGATTTGGACAAGTTGCTGCAAGAGTTGTTTGAAGCCTACCAGCGCGTCCTCAAGTTGACGGGCAAACAGACGGGCACGCGCACGAGCATCGTTGACTGCTACCGCGAACTCGTGTTGGTGCGCCAGCCATTCGCCTTTCGCAAGCATCCGTCGAAGCAAAGCTTTCTTGATTACCCGAAGACGCACTTCGCTTATGACATGCTGCAACTACGCCGCCGACAGAAGATGACGCATGAAGGTCACCGGCTCAATTTAGGGACGGCGACGATTGACGTGGGCAGCGACACGGCGCGGGCAATGTTTTTGGCGACTGGTGCGACTGAAGGACAGTTCATCAAAGACCTTTACTTCACGACGGAGAAATAAGCATGACTCTGACTCAGTCCGAAGCTCAGCATATTGTCCGCAAGCTGGGTGAATCGGGCATTCCGCCCTCGCGTGGATTGGAGGCATACACCGTCGGCATCGATTCGCTGCTAGGAACGCTCAAAGAGGAATACCTGCGCGGCTATCTGCCGGACGGCGGTTCGAGTTTTAAGCTGGTGGTCGGCGAATACGGCAGCGGCAAGTCGCATTTTCTTTATCGCTTGCGTGATCTGGCGTGGGAGCAGGGCTACGTCGTCAGCCGTACCGAACTGAGTCCCAAAGAGTGTCCTTATGACAATCAACTGAAAGTCTATCAGGCGGTCACAAGCAATCTCATCTTCCACTCCCCGGCGGCTGAAAGCGCGGACACGCAGGGGCTCGAAGCTTTCCTGGAAAATCATCTCTTTCACACCCTGGGGACGCTCGGCGTCGAACATGTGAAGACCAGTGTCGGGCTCGATGTGCGTGTCAAACTGTGGCTCGACACGATTCTGCATTTCAAAGTCGAAAGCCCTTCGTTTCGCCACGCCGTCTATTACTATCTGCAAGCGGTCGCCGAAGAGAACGAAGAGCATAAACGCCTGCTCGGCGCGTGGCTGCGCGGGGAGAGCATCGCGCTCAAGGACGTGCGCGCTTTCAGCATCACGGAGAGACTCGACCGGTCAGTGGCGTTCAAGATGCTGCGCTCGCTGGCGCAACTTGTTCACGAACTCGGTTACGCCGGTCTGGTCCTGCTCTTCGACGAAGGCGACCGGATGGTTAGCATCGGCTCGTCGCATACGGAAAAAATCGCCTGCGACAACCTGCGCGAAGTGATTGATCGTTGCGCGGGCGAAAGTCTGCCGTCGTCGCTTTTCGTGTATGCCGTCCCGCCCTACTTCGTCACCAACATCGCGCCACAATACGAGGCTTTGAGCCAGCGCATCAGCGCAAAAGTGAAGTTCTCGCGCCAAAACCCCTTCAGCGTGCAAATCAGCCTCGACCATCTTGATTATCCGGGCGAGGAGTTGCTGCGATTGATCGGCGCAAAGCTGGTTGATGTTTACGAAACGGCTTACCAGATGAAGTTCGACCGCGACTTGCAAACACGCAACATTGACGGGCTGGCGGCCAGTTGCGCGTCGTTGCTCTCGACAAGCCATCGCCGCCACTTCGTCAAGTCGTTGATTACCATGCTCACCGAACAGCGCGTCGTCGGCGAGCGTCTCTACGAAGACGAGAACTTACAGGGCGTGTTGCGTGATGTCACAGAGCAGTTGGGACGAACCGACACGGGGGAATATTGAGTGAGCGGCGAGCGGCCAATAATATTTTGGCGCTTCTGACCGCTGACTGCCTCTTGAAGCGATGGTCGGCGCGATTGTTAATCACCCACTTTTCGGACGCGGGCAGGTGTTGGAGTTACGCAACGCCGCACGCTCGGCGGTCGTGCGCTTTGATAACGGCATTCGCGCGGTCGTGCAGAGCAACATGCTTTCGACTTTGCAGTCGGCCGCAGGTGCGGCTTCGGCCAATCATGGCGCCCGCCCCGGTCAATTATTTGCGCCGCGTCCCGAAAGAGTTTTCACCCCCGAAACAACCGAGCGGCTTGAGGCGCGACGCACGATTGAGGCATTGCGCTACGGCGTCGTTCCGGTCAGTCGCATCCGCGAATTGAGCGTGGGTCTCGAAGACGAACGCGCCAGCCTGCATCGCGCTTTCGCCGAGGTCAATGAAAGCGGCGGCGAAGTGCGCGTCATCCTCGGCGAATACGGCGCGGGCAAAAGCCACTTCTTCGAGCTCGCCGCACAAGAAGCTTTAGAACAGAACTTCCTTGTGGCGACGACCAGCCTCGACTTGCGGGAAGTACCGCCGAATCGCCCGCAGCGCATCTATCACTCGCTCATGCGTTCGTTGCGCTACCCACACTCACCTGACACGGGGCTGAAACCCCTCTTGGAACGCCTCATCACGCAACCGAACTACTCGACCTTACAAGACACTTTGCGCGGGACGTTCTTCGCCTCCGCCTTGCACAACTATTCGCTGATGCGCGAGAGGCCGGGCGAGGCGTTGGACTTGTTGCTCGATTGGATGTCCGGCGAGAAAGTCTTCATCAAATCCGTGCGCGACGCGGCGGCGATCAGCAGTAAAGAATTTCCGCTCCCTTCGCTGTCGCAGATGACTACCGCGGCCGATCAATATTGCTATCTGCTCAACGGTTGGGGGTGGCTGGCGACGCAAGCGGGCTACGCCGGTTTAGCCGTCTTCATCGACGAATCCGAGCATTACAGCCTGCTCACACAACGCAGTCAGGAACGCGCCGACAACTTTTTCAAGGCGCTGATTTACACCGCGCTCGGCGTGCGTGGCCGGGTCGGTGAGAACGACCTGCAACATCAGTACCGCGCGCACTCTTTTCGTTTGACCGAACGCAGCCACCTGTTGCTGCTTTTTGCCCTCACGCCCTCCGCGAACACTTTCGATTACCGTCGCTGGCTTGACGAAGAGCAAGTGTTGGCCCTGAACAAATACTTGCCGCCCGCCGCGATCAATGAATTGCTCGCGCGGCTCTACCGCACCCACCGCCGGGCTTACGCTTACAAAGATCACGAACAGTTTACCGATGTCGCGCAAGGATTGTTTGAGTGCATGGACAGCAATCTCATCAACCTGCGCCAGGTCATTCGTCTCGCCGTTGAAATCTTTGATCTCTGCTATGCGTACAAGGATTATCACCCCGCGCAAGCCATCGCCGAACTGCGCGGCGCGCTACTTTGATTGCGGCTCGGCGTCTTGATGAGCTTGCTTTTTGCAGCCTTACCGCGCGGCGGACGAAGCAGCCTGAATCCGCAACACACACGTTCCGTTATGGAAAGATTGCCGCACACATTTGACGCGCTGCTGTCCCGTTTCGGGCGTTTGACTGAGATTCAGGCGCGGGCGCTGGAGCCGTTGCTGGCCGGGCACAATTGTGTCCTGGCAGCGGCAACGGCCAGCGGCAAGACAGAGGCGGCTTTAGCCCCGATGTTGGAACGCGACCTTCGGCAACGACTAAAAGAAAATTCGCGTCGGCCGGCGCAACGAACAAAGACGAAGCTGCCGCGTGTTTTGTACGTCGTGCCGACGCGCGCGTTGGCGCGCGACATGGCGCGGCGACTGGAACAGCCGTTCAAGAAACTAGCAATCAGGATGGCTGTCAAAACCGGCGACGAACCCGCTCTCAACGGGTCGCGCCCGCCGGAGTTTCTCATCACGACCCCCGAATCTTTCGACTCGCTGCTGGCGAACGAGCCGCGCCTACTGTGCGATGTGCGCGCCGTTGTGTTGGACGAATTGCATCTCTATGACGACACGCCGCGCGGCGACCAACTACGTATTCTGCTCAATCGTTTGCGGCGCATCCGCACCTATGCCTGCTCGCGCGGCGAGGCCGCGACGGACGAAGTGCAATTCTGCGCCCTGTCGGCGACGATGCAAGATGCCGTCCGCCTCGCGTCGCGCTACTTCGTGAATCCTGTGTTAATTGAGTCGGAAGGCCGACGCGCGCTCGATGCCGAACTCCGGCCGTTGACCGGCCCGCAGTCGTTACGCCAACTCTTCGCCACGCTGCGGGAGCGTGGCCGCAAAAAGGTGCTGGCCTTTTGCCAGCGCCGCGCGGAATGCGAAGAATGGGCTTACTTGCTGCGCGGCTGCGCGCCTTTCGGCGACGCGGTCATGGTTCATCACGCGAGCTTGAGTGCGCGCGCCCGACGCGCGGTGGAAGAAAAGTTTGCGCGCACCGAAGCCGCCCTGTGTTTCGCCACGACGACACTCGAACTCGGCATCGACATCGGTGACGTGGATTTGATTCTGCTGCTCGGCCCGCCCGACAATCTCGGCTCGTTTCTCCAACGGCTCGGACGGGGCAACCGCCGCACCACTTACACGTCGGTCGCATGCTTCTATCGCACCCCGACAGAGCAGGCGTTGTTTCGAGTTTTTCTTCGCGCCGCGCGAAACTCAAGCGGCGCGGACAAGGCTGCGACTGGCGCGTTGCTGCGTGCTCACAGCGGTCTGTCGTTTCGCCCTTCCGTCGTCGTCCAGCAACTCTGCTCTTACCTCAAGCAAACTCGCAACGGAGAGTTTACGCCGGAACATGCTTATCAACTCTTCACCTCGCCACAAGGCGACCCACTGCTGGACAAACAGCAGTACACGCAGATTGTGGATCATCTGGTTGACACAGATTTCTTCCTGCCGGCGCGCGAGGCGGCGCTGCGCCCCGGCCCGCAGTGGCACAAACTCTATGAAGAGCGCACGCTTTACAGCAATCTGGCCGATGCCGGGCGCAACACGGCCGTCGTAGTTGACGACATCACGGGGCGACGTGTCGGGTATCTTGAGTCGGTTGTGCCGACGGGCACGACTTTTCTTCTGGGCGGACAAGCGCGGCGCGTCGTCTGGACGCAAGGACGACGGCTGCTGGCCCACGCCGCCACAGACAATAAGACGGAGGCTCGCGCTCCGCGCCGTCGAACGCCATGGCGTAGTTTATCGCCAGCCTTAACCCAAGCCTTAGCGCAAGAGCTTGGCTTTCCTTGCGCCGGGCCGTCGCTCACGCTGCCAATGGTCGTCGAGCGGCGGGAAAGCGCGGACGAACTCACGGCAGACCCGGCGGAAAGCCGGACGCTGTTGTTTCACTGTACGGGCGAGATTTACGGCAGAGCGCTCGGCGAGCTACTGGAAACTAAACTGGGCGCACGCCTCGTCGAGTGCAATGAGTTCCTGATCGAAGCGTTGGGCAGTTTGCCGGAGACGATGCTACTGTTCACCGAGGAAGAGACGCTCGCGCTGGTGGGTCGTCGTTGGCGACAATTCGAGAGGGCTTTCGATTTAGGCCGGTTCCAAACGCAGCTTCCGCCCGCTGTCCGCCGCGCCAGTGTGATGGCCGCCTTCAACGTACCGAACTTCCAGCGTTGCTTCGCGGGCCGCAAGCTGACTCACATGTCGGAATGAGGCTCATCCCATGAGCGTCAAGGCCGCACCGGCAGACTGCGAATGATGAGCAACATTTAGGGAAGAACTTTATTGTTCACTCAATTCTCTCCCCTTCCGGCAACTCAGCTCTCAGGGAAGAACTTTATTTCCAAATCAGCAACTCCGGATGGTCAACAACAAAGGACTTACGCTCTCTTCAGGGAAGAACTTTATTGTTCGTGAACATCTCCTGATGGTGGGGAATAAAATGGAGAGCGCTGAACGGCCAGCGCTCTCCATTACCCGAGCCTCGATTGCCCTAACTCAGAAGGAGAACCGCGCCTGAAGCTGGAACATCCGCGGCGGGTCAACGTTGGCGAACGCCGGGAGCGCGTTGGTGGCCGTGCCGACCGCCACGAGCTGCCCGAACGTCGGGAGCGGCGTGCCCGTGTCGCCGTAGATGGTCAGGCCGCGGCCGAGGTAGTTGCCGTGGTTGAAGATGTTGAAGCCCTCCAGACGGAGCGTGAGCGCCGTGTGCTCCGACAGGCGGATGCGGTTCTCGGCGAAGACGGAAACGTCCTGCGTCGCCGTGCCGCGGAACGCGGACTTAGGGATGATCACACCGTTGACGACGGGGCGGTCGTTGTTGGCGCCGTCGCCGTTGTTATCGACGCCCGTCGTGGAGTTGAACGGCCGCGCCGACGCGAACGTCGAGACGGTGCCGGCCGTGAAGTTGTACGGGAAGTGGTAGAGGAACGTGATGACCGCGCGGTTGCGCTGATCGACCACGCTCGGGCCGCGCTCGTCCCCGCCGAGTCGGGAGATGTGGCTCTCGTTCGGCCCGATGCCGTTGCCGTCCGGCTCCGTCGTGTTGGTCGCCTTCGAGAGCGTGTAGCTGACGGAGGCGAACATCTTGCGGTTCCCGCGGTAGGTGAGCTGCGTCTGCAACCCGTTGTAGTCCGCGACGCCGAAGTTCGTCAGCACGTTGACCTGTCGCACGCCGCCGTTGACCGGCAGGATGGGGCGCGTGTTGTTGGCCGCGGCCACGCTCCTGACCTGCCCCGGCGCCGTGCGTTCGAAGGGCGTGGGGGCGTTCAGGTCGATGGTGCGGTCGATGCCGCCGAGGTGCTGGTGCACGTAGTCGGTGCCGACGAAGAGCCCGCCGAAGAACTCCCGCTCCGCGCCGAACGAGACCACCTGGCTGCGCGGGTTGACCAGCTCGTCCGGGTAGTTCGGCAGACGGTCGAAGTTGAGCCCGTAGCTCGCGAACTGCGTCCGGTAGAAGTCGGCGCGGCCCGCACGGATCGTGATGTCGCGCGCGGGCAGCTGCGAGGCCGGCAACGTCCGCGGATCGACGTTGACGGGGACGGCCGTCAGGCTGGTCGGGAAGCCCGTCTGCCCGGAGACCGCCGTGTAGGTCGTCAAACCGTCGAGCCCGTTGACGAGGAAGCTCGCGACCGCGTTCGAGCGAATCTGCGTGTAGTACATCCCGTAGCCGCCGCGGACGGAGGTGCGCGCGTCGCCGCCCGGGTGCCAGCCGAAGCCGACGCGCGGCGCGAAGTTCTTCGCCGCGTCGGTCAAAGTCTGCCGGTCGTAGCGCAGGCCCAGGTTCAAAGTTAAGTCCGGATGCACCTTCCAGTCGTCCTGCGCGAACCCGCTCAGGAGCCACTGCTTCAGCTCGTAGCTCTCAATGCCGAAGTTGATCGGCTGCTGGTAGTTCTGCACGTCGGCCAGCGTCAGCGAGCCGAGGGGCGCGGTCGTCGTGTTCCGGAAGGTGAAGGTGCCGAGCACGGCCGTCCCCGGCTCGCTGCCCGTGCCGCCGGAGGTGTGATGAATCACGCTGCCGCCGAGGCGGAGGTAGTGCCGGCCGAGCGACCACGACAGCGTGTCGCCGAACTGTATCTGGTGGCTGAAGATGTCCGAGAGGCGCGACTGGCCGACGGTGAACGGCACGGTGCCGCCGCGCGTGTAGGTCGTCGAGAGCGTCTCCGCCTCCCACTTCGTGACCGGGTCGCCGTGCAGGTACGCGAACCGCGCCTCGTTCAGAAGGCTCCGGCTGATGGCTGACGTGAGGTTGCCCTGCACCGTCCAAGAGCGGCGCGAGTACCTGCGCGCGACGCTTGGCGCGTTGGTGCCGCCGACCGCGTCCTGCGGGTTGTCGTCGAAGAAGCGGTCAACGTTGAAGCGCACCATCAGGGACTGGCTCGAAGTGAACCGGTGGTCGAGACGGCCGTCGAAGAGGAACTGGCGGTAGTGCCCCGTGTAGTCGAGGCTCCCGTCGGCCGGCAGCACGAAGGCCGGCAGAGAGGTCGAGAGGAACGTCGTGCGGTTCTGCCGCGTGTAGTCGGACGAGACGAAGAAGAAGGTCTTGTCCGCAATGATCGGCCCGCCGATTGAGCCCGAGACCTGCTGGAGCGCGTCGGGAATGTCCACGGGGTTGATGGCTTGCAGCGTCGAGGGCGTGACGCAGGTCTCGACCGACGGCGGGCAGAAGCCGTCGGTCGCGAAGGTCTTCGCCTGCCAGCCCCCGCCCGGTCGAATGAGGAAGATGCCTTCGCCGTGAAAGTTGTTCGTCCCGGACTTGGTGACGATGTTCAGCGCCGGCCCCGAAGTCCAGCCGAACTCGGAGGAGAAGGCGTTGGTGAGGATGTTGATCTCCTGCACGGCGCCGAGCGGCACGGTGGCGATGGCCGTCTGGCGGCCCCAGCCCTCGTCGTTGTTCGCCCCGTCGAGCGTGAACGTCGTCGCGCGGCGCGAGCCGACGCCCGTGATGAAGTAGGTCGCGTTGACGAAGAGGTCGCCCGTCCCCTTCCCCTGCCGGAAGGCAGAGTTGAGCAGCGGCAGCGTCGTGATCTTGCGGCCGAGGATGGGCGTCTCGTCAATCTGCGTGCTCTTGAGCGGGAGGCCGATCTGCGGGTTGTCGCGCACGCCTTCGGTCGTGCCGAAGACGGTGACCTCGGCCGACTGCGAGCCGACGGGGAGCTTGACCTTCACGGTCGCCGTCTCGCCCGAGCGCAGCGTCACCTCCTTCAACTCCTGATTGCCGAACCCAGCCTTCGACACGGCGACCGTGTAAGTCCCGGTCAGAGAGAGCGCCGGGACGGTGACGCGGCCGTCGCCGTCGGAGACTCCCTCGCGCAACGCGCCGGTCGCGTCGTTGGTGACGGTGACTTTCGCGTCGCGCACGACCGCTTCGTTCTGGTCAACCACGACGACGATCATCGACGCCGTGTTCGGCGACTGCGCGAAGGCCGCGCCGGTGAAGAGTAGCGCCGTCAAGAGCACCGTGAAGAGGCGCGAGGCGCGGCGCACAGTAGTTTTTGAGTCAGACATGTCGAATCCTTCCAGCCGGGTTTTCTCGAAAATTGTTTGGGCAGAAGTCTACGCCGACGGGCGGAGGATGGGCGATGATAAAACCGTCCGCGAACTACTACCAGTCGTCGTACTCAGCAAAAAGCCTTCGCCGGCCCGGACTTTTCCTCTTGGTTCTCGTTTCACGCATGAAAAAGCGTTGCAAGACCGTTTCATCTGTGATACAGTGCCCGTCGAATCGCGGAGCGACTCCCGAAGTTCCGGGAAGAGTTCTCCGCCGGTCAGGCGCTAACAGAGAGGCCCCCCTCCTAAGCATTTTTCAGCCGGCACCGGCTTTTGAGGAGAATTGAGAGATGAGCAATACGACGAAACCGAGAGTTAACCCTTTGAGCCGGCGCCCGCGCCAGCAGCGTCTGGTGATGGCCGTCCGCGGCGGCGCGGGGGCGGGCAAGAGCTGGTTCCTGCGTTCGTTGGCAGAGGCCGGATTGGGCCGCCTCTGCATCTTCGACATGGAGCGCAAGACGCGCCTGCTCGCAGGCGTCGGCCACCACTTCGACGGGTTAGAGATCGAGCACCCGGACGAGCTGCCCGAGTTCATCGACTGGGCCCTGTCGGGCGAAGGCAAGGAGCAGAACTACGGCTGCTTCGGGCTCGACTCGTGGGCGGCATATTTTTCCGCCAAGCACGCCGAGACGATCAAGGCCGTGCGCGACCGCACCGGCGACCCGCTCGCACAGCCCTCGGCCGAAGAGCTGGCCGCCGACCAGATGGTCTTGCAGGGCGTGCTCCGGCGCCTGTGCATGGAGTCGGGCAAGTCGGTCATCATCGTCGACCAGATACCTGCCAAGGGCAAAGAGTCGAAGGAGGATAACGAGATCGGGCGCGTGCTGCCGATGACGGCCTCGGGCCTGGAGTACTTCGTGGACGTGATGGTCGAGGTCTCCTTGCAGGAGCGCGACGGCGAGATCGTGCGCGTCTTCCAGGTGGTGAAGTCGAACAGCCCGGCCTTCGAGGTCGGGTTCGAGTTGACGGGCAGCGTCACCTTCAACGACTTCCTCACGCACATGAAGCGCGAGCACGGCACAGACCTCCCCGTCGAAGCCCCGAGGCCGGCGACCGTCCCCGAGACGATTGAAGAGAAGCAGCCCTTGACGCTCGTCCAGCCGCAGATGACCGTGCAGGAGCTGGTCGAGAAGGCCGAGCGGCTCGGCTTCAAGCAGGCCGACGTGGTGACCGGCGCGCGCGTCTACCACAACCAGCCGAACATCTACCGCCTCAACCCCGAGCAGGTCGCAGACCTCGACCGCCGCATGACCGCCCGCGCCGAGCGCGTCAAGATGTCTCAGGCCACCGAAGAGGAGAAGCCCGCCGCCCGCGCGCAGGCCGCACGCAACCTCAAGCGGGCTTAAAGCCTGAACTCTCAGGTCAAATTCAAAAAAGAGGATGGGAAGCACGCTGCTTCCCATCCTCTTTTTCATTCAAGACAGAATCTTGATAGTTAAACTAGAAATCCGTGGCGCGGCCTGCCTATAATTCGTCCGTACCCAATCCCCTTTCACCTTAACTCCCCCGAGAAAACCTTCGGGCACGTGTCCGTGTGCGAACAGGCAGGGAGAACTGATGGCGACCAAGTCGAACAAGCAGGGAGCGAAGAAGGGAGCGGCGAAGTCCGGCAAGAAGGCTGCCGCGAAGAAGTCTGCGGGCCAATCGGCCGCGAAGTCTGCGGCGGAGAAGTTGGCCGCGTTGCGTGCCGCGCCTCCGCCGCGCGTGTCGGAGCAGCCGAAGGCGCCGCTGCCGGCGCAGCACGTCGAGAAGCCGGGCATCGAAGGCGAGCTGGAACTCAAACCTCGTTACGAGGCGCCGCACTACCGCGGGTCGAGCAAACTGAACAACAAGGCCGCGCTCGTCACCGGCGGCGACAGCGGGATCGGCCGCGCCGTGGCCGTGCTCTTCGCGCGCGAGGGCGCCGACGTGGCCATCGTCTACCTGCGCGAGGAGCAGCAGGACGCCGAAGAGACGCAGGCCGCGGTCGAGGCCGAAGGGCGACGCGCGCTGCTCATCCCCGGCGACGTGCGCGACGCGAAATTCTGCCGCGAGGCCGTCGGACGCACGGCCGAGGAGTTCGGCAAGCTCGACATCCTCGTCAACAACGCCGCCTTCCAGCAGCATCAGCAGGGCATCGAAGACGTGTCGGACGAGCAGTTCGACCGCACGTTCAAGACGAACATCTACGGCTACTTCTACATGGCGAAGGCGGCGCTCGAACGAATGGACGAGGGCGCCTGTATCATCAACACGGGCTCGATCACGGGGCTCGAAGGGAGCAAGGAGCTGCTCGACTACTCGGCGACGAAGGGTGCGATTCACGCCTTCACGAAGTCGCTCGCGCAGAACCTCGTCGAGCGTCGCATCCGCGTCAACTGCGTCGCGCCGGGCCCGGTCTGGACGCCGCTCAACCCCTCGGACAAGGGGGCGAAGGAGGTGGCGAAGTTCGGCGCCGACACGCCCTACAAGCGGCCGGCGCAGCCCGAAGAGATGGCGCCGGCCTACGTCTACTTCGCGTCGGAGGCGGATTCGAGTTACGTCACGGGCGAGGTGCTGGCGCTCCTCGGCGGAGACACCACGGCAGGATAAAAAGGGAGAAACTGAATGTCAGAGAAGAAGAGGCAGAAGAAGGACGGCGAGCGGAAGGACAAGAAGAACCAGCAGATGCACGAGCGCGAGAACGAGGTGGTGCAGCACGCCAGCGCGCCGTCGCAAGTGCGTGACCAGTCGAACCGCACCGACGCGCAGCCCGGCCCGGCCGACACGCGGACGGGCGGCAACGAGGGGAGGTAGTTCGAGATGGCAGACCCCGTCAGGACCGACGAGAAGAAGTGCGCGCACCAGACCTGCACCTGCATGGTCGAGGGCGAGCGCAGGTTTTGCAGCGACGACTGCGAGGACGCGAACGACTCCGACCCGACCTCCGTCTGCACCTGCGACCACCCGGGCTGCAAGTCGAACCGATGACTTAGCGCAGGAATGAATTAACAGGGACGGACAGGATAACCAGAATAAGAAACCTAAATCTTAATCCTGAACATCCTGTCCATCCCTGTTAATTATTCTTTCCGACACACGGCCCGCTCGTGGTGGGCCGTTTGACACGACGCCCGCGCGTCGTAAAATCTCCCTGCCCGAATACACCCAACCCAGTTTGAAGGAAACAGACGACCGATGACCTACGTGGTGACAGAGGATTGCGTGGACTGCAAGTACACAGACTGCGCGGCGGTCTGCCCCGTCGAGGCGTTCCACGAGCTGCCCGACCGCCTCTACATCAACCCGGACACCTGCATCGACTGCGACGCCTGCGTCCCCGAGTGCCCCGTCGAGGCCATCTACTCCGACGCCGCGCTCCCCGAACAGTACGCCGACTGGCTCCCCCTCAACGCCACCGCAGAGGAGTACCCCATCCTCAGCGGCAAAATCCCCGCCCTCTTCGGCCCGACGTGTAAAGGAAAGCCTGAAGCGTAGTAGACAGTAGACAGAGTAGCCGGTGGGAAAACAAAGGCGGCGCGCCTCAGCCTTCGGGCCGGGCGCGCCGCATTGTCTTTCCACTGACTACTGTCTACAGTCAGTTCAGCATCGCCTGCCGGGCCTGCATCTTCTTGAGCTGCGCGCGGACGGCTTCGGCGTCGGAGGCGTCGGGGGAGAGGTTGAGGTAGGTCTGCGTGTCGGCGATGGCTTCATGCAGGCGGCCGAGCTGGGCGAGAAGCATGCCGCGGTCGCGGCGCTCGTCGAGGTCGGAGGGGGCGAGCAGGAGCAGGCGCTCGACCGCCGCGAGCGCCCGTTGAAAGAGGGCGGCGCGGACGTAGACGGCCTTCAGGTTGCCGAGCATCCGCGCGAGAATCGAGCGCGGGCCGACCGCGCGCAGGTGCTCTTCGCCCAGTTCAATCTTCCCGTCATAGATCAGGTCGATGCGACTCTGGCACTCCTCCGCGTCGGTCGTCCGCCGGTTGAAGGGATCGACCAAAACGCCCTCGTCCCCCTCCCCCTCGAACGCGCGCACGACGAAGTGGCCGGGCAGGCCCACGCCCTCGACGCGCAGACCCGCGCGCCGCCCGACCTCTATGTAGACGACGGAGAGCGTGATCGGAATTCCCGTCCGGCGGCCGAGCACCTGTTGGAGCATGCTGTTGCGCGGGTCGTAATAGTCCGACTCGTTGCCGACGAACCCGAGTTCCTCGAAGAGATACTGGTTGAGCGCCTCGACCCTCGACCCGCCCCGGCGGACGGCACGGGCGCGCGCCTCCTCGCCCATCTCGTCCAGCCGCGCGAGACAGCGCCCCACGTCCACGCGCCGCGGCTCCTCCTCCGCCCCCAACAGCAGCGCCGCGCGCGCGAGGTCAACCTCACCCTCCGGCCGCGACACCTCCGCCGCGAACCGCCGCCGCACCTCCGCCGCCGCGAGCTTGTCAGCAGGAGTCATAAGAAAGGACTGGGTGCTGAGGATTGAGTTGAAGAGTGGGCCTTGCCTTAACACTCAGTCCTCAGCACGCAGTCCTATTTCCCCCATTCCGAATCGAACACGTGATGGACGGCGTCGGGTGTCCAGTCGGCGAGGCTGCGTGTGACGGAGTCGGCGCCGGCCTCGCGCAGGGCCTGGTCTGTGACGGTGTTGGTGACGCCGAGCGTGCGCATGCCGGCGGAGCGCGCCGAGCGGATGCCGGGCGGCGAGTCCTCGATGACGAGGCACTCGTCGGGACGGAGCGGGATGACGTGCGCCGCGCCGCGCCCTCGGTTGAGGAGTTCGAGCCCGTGGTGATAGCAGGAGGGGTCAGGCTTGTAGGCGGTCACGTCATCGGCGCTGACGATGGTGTCGAAGTAGCTCGCGAGCGCGGCGCGCTCCAGCACGTGGTCGATCTCGGTGCGGCGCGCCATGCTGGCGAGGCCGAGCGAGTGCCCGCGCTTGAGCGCCTTGATGAGGTTGACGACGCCGGGAAAGAGCGGCAGCTCGCCTTCGAGCAGCTTGCGATGCGCGGCCGTCTTCCCTTCGATGACGCGGGCCAACGTCTCGTCGGTCAACTCTCTCTCGGCGCGCGCGAAGGCGGCGCGCACGAACGCACGGTCGTCCATCCCGAGCGAGCCGTAGTAGTCCGCCTCCGTGACCGTCAGACCCTCGCGCCCCAAAACCTCCTGGTAGGCTTCCATCTGCAACGGCTCGTCGTCGACGATGACCCCGTTGAAATCAAAAAAAACGGCCTGAATCATTAGACCTCAAGCACAGAATTAAATGGGTTGGGCAGAACGCGAGCATTGTAGCAAGAAGTAGGCGGATGGCAGTAGGCAGTAACCTACTGCCTCCCCTTCCCCATCTCTTCACGCAGCTCGGCGAACAGGTTGGGCAAACGTTCGGACTCCAGCAGGTCGATGCGGCGCAGGAGTTCGGTGAGGGCGAGTTCGTTCTTGAGGTTGACCTGATAGTCGAGGTCCCCGCGGAGCCGGTCTTTGTCGCCCTGCCGGTTCTGTGAGATGAGGATGATGGGCGTGAGCAGCGCGGCGACGATGCCGTTAATCACGTCGAGGAACTGGTAGGGGAAAGGGTCGAGCCCCTGGTCGCGCCGGAGGATCGAGTTGAAGACGACCCAGAAGGCGATGAAGGCGACCGTGGCGGCGATGAACTTCCAGCTGCCGCCGAACTCCGAGACGGCGTCGGCCATGCGGTCGGCGAAGGTCTGCCGCTCCTCCTCGACCTCGTTGAGGTTGCGCGTCACGCGCTGGCGCAGCATCTCGTCCGTGTGGCGCAGGCGCTCGGTGATGGCGGCGAGCATCGAGAGGGCCACTTCCGGGCTGCGGCGGACGAAGTCGTGGAAGTGCTGGCGCGAGAGCACCGCGAGGCGCGCGTCCTCGGCGACCGTGGCCGTGGCCGAGCGCGGCTTGCCGTCGAGGATGGACATCTCGCCGAAGAAGTCGCCGGAGGCCAACTCGGCCAGCGTCACGTCCTCGCCGTCGCGATCCTTGATGTGGATGCGGACGCGCCCGCCCTCGATGAGATACATGGCGCCGCCCTGCTCGCCCTTCCGGAAGAGGACGCTGCCGGCGGGTCGCGCTTCGAGTTCCAGCAGCTCGCGCAGGGCGCCGGCCGACTCGTCGCCGAGCGAAGCGAAGAGGGGGACGGAGCGCAGCGCTTCGAGCGTCATCGGAGGAGGAACGTTCTCGGGCATGACAGACCTCGCTTGCGGGTACTGTGTCTCGTACAGCAGCGCGGAGGTTATCACGAAACAATTCAAACACGGAGACACGGAGACACGGAGACACGGCTCGAAGCCGATAAAACTTCAAGCCGTGTCTCTGTGTCTCCGTGCTAAAACCGGCGCCGCTTTACGCTCAGGCGGCGACTTTGACGTACTTGTCTACGATGCGCGCGAGGGACTCCTTGCTGCTGGCGCCGACGACGCGCTCGACCTCGCGGCCGCCGTCGAAGAAGACGAGCGTCGGGATGCCCTTGATGCCGAAGCGCTGCGGCACCTGCTGGTTCTCGTCCACGTTGAGCTTGAGGAAGCGCACGCGCCCCGAGTACTGCTCCGCCAGCGCGTCGAAGGTCGGCGCGAGCGCGCGGCACGGCGGGCACCACTCGGCCCAGAAGTCCAACACCACGGGCACGTCCGACTGAAGCACCTCGCGCTCGAAACCCGCGTCGTCTACGGCCGAAACAAACTGGCTCATCTCTTCAATCTCCTTCTCGAATCTCACTCTCAAATCCGCGCCGCCCTGTTGCGAGCGCAGACGCATTATGCACGCCTTCGACCGCGGCTTCAGTAATCGCGATTACCGAGTGCGGCTCGCCCCGCGGCGGCCCCGCGTCGTACACTGGAACGCGGCGCGGCCGGCGCGCATCCGAGTCGGTGACGGGGACGGAAGCTATGAGCAGAAGAGTGGACGGCAGCGGCGGGGCAGACCTTTTCCAGGGGATGACCGCGGAGGAGCTGCGCGAGGTCGAGCGCGTGACTTTGACGCGCACGTTCCCGCGCGGCGCCGTCATCTACACGCCGGGCGAGACGGGCGAGGCGCTCTTCCTCCTGCGCGCGGGCGCCGTGCAGATCTACCGCATGTCGCCCGAGGGGCGGAAGCTCGTCATCGCACACCTCCTGCCCTACAGCTTCTTCGGCGAGCTCTCCTGCATCGGCCAGGGCATGTACGACACCTTCGCAGAGGTGACCGAAGTCTCGACCATCGTCACGATGAACTGCGAGGTGCTCAACCGCCTCCTCGTCAGCAAGCCCGAGATCGCGCGCCGCATCCTCGAAGCCTTCGGCCGCCGCCTGCTCGAAGCCGAGCGCCAGCTTGAAGACACGGTCTTCAAAGGCATCCCCGCGCGCGTCGCCGCCCTCCTTTTAAGGGAGGCACACGGCGACTCGGTGGACGGCCTCACGCACCAGGACATCGCCGAGCGCCTCGGCGTCTACCGCGAGACGGCCACCAACGCGCTCAACGAACTCAAGGCCGCCGACCTCATCTCCATCGGCCGCAAACACATCACCATCCTCGACCTCGACCGCCTCGCCCGCCTCGCCGGGGAATAATTAACAGGGATAGACAGGATGGGCAGGATTGGGGTTTAACCCTCTATCCTGCCCATCCTGTCTATCCCTGTTAATTCTACCCTTCGCTAGACGACCTTGTACTCCGAGTCCACCTCCTCGTCGGCGAAGGCGACGCGGTAGTTGGACGACTGCTTCTGCTTGGTGATGAGCAGGTCGTCCTTGGTCTTCAAGAGGTCTGCGCGCGAGTAGACCGACAGCTCAAAGTTGTAGCCGTGCGTGATGGCGTCCTTCGGGCAGGCTTCGACACAGAAGCCGCAGAAGATGCAGCGGCCGTAGTCGATGTTGTAGACCTGCGCGTAGCGCTCGTCCACGCCGGTGCGCTCCTTGGGCGGGCGCGGGTCGTCGGCCGCGACGATGTAGATGCAGTCCGAGGGGCAGGCGGCCGCGCAGAGGTAGCAGGCGACGCACTTCTCACGCCCCAGCTCGTCCACGTGCAGGAGGTGTTGGCCGCGGAAGCGCGGTTGGAGCGTGACCGGCTCGTCCGGATACTGCACCGTCCATTTCTCCTTCGGGATGTAGGAGGCGGTCGTCATCATCCCCTTGATGATGGCCCGCGTGTTCTCGATCACGTCGCTGATGATGCCCATAAGACCTCCCGCCTTAAACAAATTCCAGGCGGCTGAAGAAGTAGGCCAGTTCGATCTGCGCGTTCTCTTCGGAGTCGGAGCCGTGGACGGCGTTCTCGCCGATGGAGTTGGCGAACTCCTTGCGCAGCGTCCCCTCGTCGGCCTTGGACGGGTCGGTGGCGCCCATCAGGTCGCGCCAGGCTTTGACCGCGCCCTCCTTCTCCAGGGCCAGCACGAGGCACGGCCCGGAGGACATGAACGCCGTCAGCTCGCCGAAGAAGGGGCGCTCGCGGTGCACGTCGTAGAAGCCCTCGGCCTCGGGCTTCGTCAGGTGGATGAGCTTCATCGCGCGGACTTTGAAACCCGCGTCGAGGACACGCTGCAAGACCGCGCCCGTCTTGCCCGCGCGCACCGCGTCGGGCTTGATGATTCCGAAAGTTAAGTTACCTGCCTGCTCTGCCATCAATGTCCTCTTGAGTGTTTTTAAGTAGGTCGAAACTTTAAGCCGACGCGCCGGAGCCGAGCGAGTCCTTGACGGCCTGCCCGATGTCTGCGGGCGAGTGGACGACGCGGATGCCGGCCTCTTCGAGCGCCTTCATCTTCTCGGCGGCGGTGCCCTTACCGCCGGCGATGATGGCGCCGGCGTGGCCCATGCGTCTCCCCGGCGGCGCGGTCTGGCCGGCGATGAAGGCGACGATGGGCTTGGTCACGTTATCTCTGGCGAACGCCGCCGCTTCCTCCTCGGCCGTGCCGCCGATCTCGCCGATCATGACGATGGCCTCGGTCTCCGGGTCGTCCTGGAAGAGCGCGAGCGCCTGCAAGTGCGTCGTCCCGATGATGGGATCGCCGCCGATGCCGATGGCCGTGGACTGTCCGAGCCCGAGCGCCGTCAACTGCCCCACGGCCTCGTACGTCAGCGTCCCCGAGCGCGAGACGACGCCGACCTTGCCCTCTTTGTGGATGTGGCCGGGCATGATGCCGATCTTGCACTTGCCGGGCGAGATGACGCCGGGGCAGTTGGGGCCGACGAGCCGCGTCTGCTTGCCGGCGAGGTACTCCTTGACCTTCACCATGTCGAGCGCGGGGATGCCCTCGGTGATGCAGACGACGAGCGGCAGGCCGGCGTCGGCCGCCTCCATGATGGCGTCGGCGGCGAAGGGCGGCGGCACGTAGATGACCGAGGCGTTGGCCCCGGCCTCCCTGACCGAATCGGCGACGGTGTTGAAGACGGGGATGCCCTCGTGCGTGGTGCCGCCCTTGCCGGGCGTCACGCCGCCGACGACCTGCGTCCCGTACTCCACCATCTGCTTCGTGTGGAACGTGCCCTCTTTGCCCGTGATGCCCTGCACGACGAGCCGCGTGTTCTTATCTACAAGTACGCTCAACGCTCTTGCTCCTCGGAGACCCGATTTGTAGTGCTTTGTTTAAGGGCGGAGTATACCACGCCCGTGCGCCCTTCTAAAAAGCCGCCCCACCCGCCGCCCTTCTACTCAAGCTCGACCTGCTCGCCGTACTGCGGCGCGTCCACGCGCCAGCCGAAGTGTTCGTGGATGTGTGCGGCCATGGCGGCGGCCGACTCGGGCTCGCCGTGTGTGGTGAAGACGCGGCGCGGGGGCGTCGCCTTCAGGGGCTCAAGCCAGCGTAAGACCTCTGACCAGTCGGCGTGCGCGGAGAGCCCGCCGATGCGCTCGACGTGGCAGCGGACGGGCACGTCCCCCTTCATGATGCGGACGTATTGCGAGCCTTCGAGAATCTTCCGCCCGGTGGTGCCCGCGGCCTGGTAGCCGACGAAGAGGACGGTGGCGCGCTCGTCCGGCAGCACACGCCGCGCGTGGTGGAGCACGCGCCCGCCGGTCATCATCCCCGAGGCGGAGATGATGATGCGCGTCCCCTTCTCGTCGTTCAGACGCTTCGACTCCTCGCGCGTCGAGGCCGTCAACATCGAGCGCGTGCGCAGAGGGTGCCGGTGCTGCTCAATTACACTCGCGTACTCCTCGTCGTGCTCGTCGCGGTTGCGCGAGTAAATCTGCGTCGCGGCCGCGGCCATCGGCGAGTCCACGCGCACGGGGAGGATGGGGATGCGCCCTTCGTCCTCCAGCTCGCGCAGGTGGTAGAGCAGCTCCTGCGTGCGCCCGACGGCGAAGGCCGGGATGAGGAGCGGGCCGCCGCGCTCGGCGGCTTCATTAACAACGCGCGCGAGCGCGAGCTTGGGGTCTTCCGGGTCGTGCAGGCGGTCGCCGTAGGTTGACTCGACGAGCATGTAGTCGCACACGGGGGGCGCGACGGGGTCGCGGATGATCGGCTGGTCGTAATGGCCGAGGTCGCCCGAGAAGAGCACGCGCCTCCCCGCCCCGTCCGAGCCCGCGCCGTCCAGCTCCAACAGCACGAGGCTCGAACCCAGAATGTGCCCCGCGATGCGGAACCCCGCGCGGACGCCTGCGGCGACCTCCGTCGGCTCGCCAGTGTTCGGGCACGTCCTGACCAACTTGATGGCCGCCCGCGCGTCCTGCTCCGTGTAGAGCGGCAGCGCCGGCTCGTGCCGCGTCAGGCCCTTGCGGTTCCTGTACTCCGCCTCCTCCTCCTGCAAGCGGGCCGAGTCCGGCAGCAGCAGCTTCAACAACTCCGCCGTCCCCTTCGAGCAGTAGACCGGCCCTTCGAACCCGAGCCTCACCAAACGCGGCAGGTAGGCGGTGTGATCCACGTGCGCGTGCGTGATGACGACCGCGTCGATGTGCCTCGGGTCGAACGGCGGGTCTTCCCAATTCCGCTCCCGCAACTCCCTCAACCCCTGAAACAACCCGCAATCGACGAGCACCCGGCTTTGATTACTCTCCACCAGATACTTCGACCCCGTCACCGTCCCCACCCCGCCCCAGAAGCTCAGCGTCGCCATCCTCACCTCCGACGTTTATCCGTGGGAATACAAAGGCGCCGGTATTCTACACCCGAGCATGTGTGTTTCTATTTGATTTCGCTTCGGCGCGGCAGTCCGAAGTAGACGAGGGCGCAGGGGAGGAGGAGGGCGAGGTTGCGCAGGGCGGTGGAGACGCCGAGTTGGGAGGCGATGAGGCGGCCGAAGCAGCCGCATTCGAGGGGCTCGCCGTGGAGGACGTAGACGTAGTAGAGGGCGTAGGCGGCGAAGCCGAAGAGGAGCGCGGCGGAGAGGAGCGCGCCGGGGCGGGCGGTGCGGGGGATGATGAGGAGGACGGCGGCAATCAGTTCCGCGGCGATGACGGCACAGACCGCGGGCCAGACCCAGTTCGCTGGGACGAGGTTGGAGAGATTGGCGGCGAAGTCTCGAATCGTGTAGAGCTTCGCGCCGGCGGCGAAGAGGAAGAGCGCCGCGAGGCCGAAGCGGCTGACGTAGACGAGTACTTTGAGGAGTAACCGGCCTTTCATCGTGTGGCGGTCAGAACAATTAACAGGGATGGACAGGATGGTCAGGATAAAGCAATTGCAAATTCTTAGTTCCTATCCTCTCCACCCTGTCCATCCATGTTAATTCCCTCTCCCGCGATGCCGTCTCAAGCGGCGGCCTGCTGGTTGGCGAGGGCGACGACCTTCTCGGCGGCGTCCTTCATGCCGTGGCCGACGGTGAAGTTCATGCCCGACTCGGCGATGAGGCGGCGGCCCTCTTCGACGTTGGTGCCTTCGAGGCGGACGACGACGGGCACCTTGATGCCGATGGACTTGGCGGCCTCGATGACGCCGCGCGCGACCATGTCGGTGCGGACGATGCCGCCGAAGATGTTGATGAGCACGGCGCGGACGGCCGGGTCGGCGAGCAGGATGCGGAAGGCCGCCTCGACCCTCTCCTGCGAAGCGCCGCCGCCCACGTCGAGGAAGTTGGCGGGCTCGCCCCCCGCCAGCTTGATGATGTCCATCGTCGCCATCGCGAGGCCCGCGCCGTTGACCATGCAGGCGATGTTGCCGTCGAGCTTGATGTAGTTGAGGTCGAACTTCGAAGCCTCGATCTCAAGCGGCTCCTCCTCGTTCAGGTCGCGCAGGGAGTGGAAGTCCGGGTGGCGGAACATCGCGTTGTCGTCGAACGTGATCTTGGCGTCGAGCGCGAAGAGCCTTCCGTCCTTCGTCAGCAGGAACGGGTTGATCTCAAGCAGAGAAGCGTCGGTCTGCTCGTAGGCGTGGTAGAGCGACTGCATGAACTTGGCCGCCTGGTTGACGAGCGCCGCGGGCAGGCCCAGCCCGAAGGCGAGCTTGCGCGCCTGGAAGGGGCGGAAGCCGACGGCCGGGTCGATGGTCTCTTTAAGGATCAGCTCGGGCGTGTTGGCGGCGACCTCCTCGATGTCCATGCCGCCGGCCGAAGAGGCCATGAAGACGGGGCGCCCCGTGGCGCGGTCGAGCACGATGCCGAGGTAGAACTCCCTGTCGATGGGGAGCCCCTCCTCGATGAGGAGCGTGCGCACCTCGCGCCCCTCGGGGCCGGTCTGATGCGTGACGAGGTTCATGCCGAGTATCTTCGAGGCCAGCTCCTGCGCCTCGTCGGCGCTCTTCGCGAGCTTGACGCCGCCGCCCTTGCCGCGCCCGCCGGCGTGGATCTGCGCCTTGACGACGACCACGTCCGTGCCCAGCTCCTTCGCCGCGTGATAGGCCTCCTCGGGCGAGCGCGCGACGATCCCGCGCGGCACCGCGACGCCGTACTTACTTAAAAGCTCCTTCGCCTGGTACTCGTGAATCTTCATCCTCGACCCCTTCGGCGGCGGGGCATGAGGCCCACCGCTTTTAAATGAATTTTCTTGTGCCGGAACCCCGACGAGTGTAGCCGCACGCCACATGCGTCCGCAAGTTGGCAGATCAGACCTGTCATTTCTAACAGTTACCTGTTCACGACCCCGGCAATAGAATCGGTTATGCGGAAACTCCCATCCACACCAGCATCACACTATAACTGCGCCCGGGTCACATTGATGAGCTTCGGACAGCCAAACAAAGGTGAAAGCAGCGCAAAAAAGGAGCATCGAAATGGAGATCAAACCTCAGGCGATGGCGATACCCGAAGAGACCGCACATCTGAAGCAAGGTAAGTACGGCCCCGTCTACCCGAAGAGTCCCGCCTGTCACGGTTTCACGATCATCGCGAAGATCATCCCGGGGCGCGAGCAGGTCTTTCACCAGTACGCGCAGAACATAGAGAAGGCCGTTGGCGAGATGCCCAACGTCCTCGCCCCGCTCAAGCTGCACTACCTGCGCTGGGTTCTCTTCCCCATCAACGGCGACACCTACTTCATGTACCAGGGAATCTTCGACACGGACTTCGATAAGTACACGGAGGACGCGGTGGCCCTGTTCGTCAGTCTGGGCGTCAATACCGTTTTCGAAAATCTCGAAGGCTTTCCGGAGGACTGGAAGACCAACCCGGAGGGGTTCATCAAGTTCGTCCGCGAGCACCAGCGCCCGAGCTTTCTGGAGTACGGCGAGTATCCGTTCGTGAGCGCGGACGAGATCAAGAAGGCGCTGAATGTGAAGAACGCTTTCTCCGGGATGCTTGACCAGTTGCAATGAGAATTTGCGTCCCCGAGTCGAGTGCAAACGGTCGGTAGTTTGACGAGGAGCTGCTATGAGCGAGACGAAGGTTGCCCGGACTTATAACCAGAACCATGTGGCGAGAAAGTACAGGCCCGGGCAGCGGCGCGTGAGCATGTACATCGCCTGGAGTTATCCGGCGGAGGCGGGCAGAAGCACGGCCGAGCTGGATAACCGTTTCTCGACGATGACCGAAGTGCGGCGCGTGGCGTGGCCCGCTTACGAAAAGCCGCAATGGTCAGACCCGCTCCAGTTCCAACAGGGCATCGCCGGCGCGCTCGAACTCTTCTTCTGGGCCTTCGCTCCTTTCCAGCAGTTCGTCGGCGAGGTCACCGGGCACGCGGTTCCCGTCTTCCAGCGGATCGACCAGGCCGGTTTCAAACTTCCGCTCGACGAGCGTGTGCTGGCTGACACGGACACGCTGCTCGTCTTCGGGTTAGACCATAACGTCACGGGGCAGGAGGCCGCGCCGGAAGAGATTGAGGCCGTGCGACAGTTTCTGGCGCGCGAGGGCACCTGCCTGATTCTCGGCCCACACCACGAGGTCGGAAGTTCGGAAGACCCGGCGGCGCGGAATATGGAGTACAGGCATCACGGCGACCGCCTGGTGCCGCGCCAGCAACGCTTCGGACTCTACACGCGCTCTTTGATGAAAGGGCTCGGCATCCCGGTCGAGAATCGTTACGGGTTGCGTCCCCTGCGCGACCCAGAGACGAAGAAGCTGGCCCCTCTCTCAATCGAGAAAGACCTCGACACGAAGGGTTGGCTGAAAGGCGTCACGACCTTTAACTTCCACATGCACCTGCCGCATTACGCAGTCACCACGGACGACGCCGAAGCGGTTCGTGTGCTGGCCCGTCAGCCGATTGATACGTCCAAACCACATCCCTTCACCGAAGCTGGAAACACCGAGTTCAACATGTGCCTCTGGATGCCTCCGGGCGCGGGGCGCGCGGGCGACGTGCTCTTTTCCGATTCGACCATCTTCAGCACGTTGTTCGGCGTGGACGAGAGCCTGCAAAACTACTGGCGGAATATCGCCACCGCAAAATGAGGCCAGAGCAGAACAGCTAAAGGCCCGCGCCGGAAGAGGTGAACGCCCGTGCTTGAGCTTGAAGACATCCAAAGCGGAGTCCTGCGGCCGCGGCCTTCACCGTACGTGGCGACCTACATCGCGTTTCGCATTGACGCCCCCCGGGCAGGGCGCGAGTTGATGCGGCGTGTCAGCCTGGTTGTGACTCCCGCTTCAAATCCTTCCAGTCCTCTGGCCGACACGTGGGTCAGTGTCGCGCTCACCTTCCAAGGTCTGAAGGCGCTCGGCGTCCCGCAGGCATCGCTCGACAGCTTCGCGTGGGAGTTCCGTCAGGGGATGGCGAGTCAGGCAGCAGAACTGGGCGACACCGGCGAGAGCAGCCCCGAACACTGGGAGCAGCCCTTAGGGAGCAGGGACGTTCACGTCATCCTCGTCGCGGTCTCGCCCGACGAGGAGCAGCTTGAGCGAGCGCTCGAACGTGCCCGGAAGGCTTACCGCGAGCTGCCCGGCATCGAAGCCATCTGGCGACAGAACTGCCACGCCTTGCCCACCGACACGGAGCCGTTCGGGTACAGGGACGGCATCAGCCATCCGGCGATTGAAGGGAGCGGCATCCCGGGCACTAACCCGAAGGAGCAGCCGCTCAAGGCGGGGGAGTTCGTGCTCGGTTACAAGGACGAGCTGGGCGGCGTGCAAAAGACCGAGCCGGAGGTGCTGGGCCGCAACGGGACCTATGTCGTCTTTCGCAAGCTGCATCAACGTGTGGCGGAGTTCCGCAGATTTATAAAGGCCAACTCGAACGGCCCCGAGGATGAGGAGCTGGTGTCGGCGAAGATGATGGGGCGCTGGCGCAGCGGCGCGCCGCTGGCGCTCTGCCCCTTCCACGACGACCCGGAGATGGGCGCCGACCCGCGACGCAATAACGATTTTCTCTTTCAGGCAGACGACCCCGCCGGATTCAAGACACCCGGCGGCTCGCACATTCGTCGAACAAACCCACGCGATGCACAGATAGCGGGCGTGGCGAGGATACACAGGATGATCCGGCGCGGAACCGCCTACGGCCCGCCGCTCCCCGAAGGCGTCCTCGACGACGACGGCGCCGACCGAGGGTTGATGTTCGCGTTCGTGGGGGCACACATCGGCAGGCAGTTCGAGTTCGTCCAGTCTCAATGGATTAACGACGGCATTTTCTTTGGGGCGGGAGATGATAAAGACCCGGTCATCGGGTCGAACGGCGAGGCGGGGAGTTTTACAGTGCCACGCAAACCGGTTCGCAGGCGCCTGCAAGGCATCCCGCACTTCGTCGTCACACGCGGCGGCGAGTATTGCTTTATGCCGGGCCTGCGGGCGCTGCGCTGGCTCGCCGAGCTCGACACATAGAAAGGACCGCGTGGCGAGGAAGCTGAGGTTTGAAAGATTGCTGTCTGCCGGACTGTGCGTCGTCGCTTGTGTGCTCGTCGGGTTGACTCAGGCTCGGGCGCAGGTCAGAGGCGTCTACCCGCTCGGCATGAGCGCGACGAACTCCGGCGTCACGCCCGAGCCGGGATTTTCTTACTCGAACTTCCTGGGGATTTACGCGCGCGATCAATTCAGAGGCCCTCGGGGTGAGATTTTGGCGACTGGGAACCAGTCGGTCGTGATGGACATGAACTCTCTCGTCTGGGTGAGCGGGAGAGAGATTCTGGGCGGCGCCAGGTTTTCGATGTCGGCGACCTTGCCGGTCGCGAACAACTCCTTAACGTCTGACATCACGGGCCGGATTAGCGGCGGCGGCGGATTCGCCGACTCGTATTACCAGCCGTTCATTCTGGGCTGGCAGAAGCCGCGCGTTGCCGTCCGAGCGGTCTATGGATTCCTCGCCCCGACGGGCAGCTTCAAGGTCGGGGCTCACGATAACGTCGGCTCAGGCTATTGGACACATGCATTGTCTTCGGGCCAGACGTTCTTTCTGACAGAGAACAGAGCCACCTCCGTTTCTGCTTTTCAGATGTACGAAGTCCACACCACTCAGGAAGGCACGCAGATTCACCCCGGCCAGACTTTGAGTCTGGACTATTCGCTGATGCAGTCACTGCCGCTTCGGGGTGAGACGCGCCTGCAAGTCGGACTGGTCGGCTACAACCAACGGCAAACGACAGATAAGACCGGCCCCACCATCACGCCCGAACAGGCGAAGGCACACTATCGGGTCAATGCTCTCGGCGTCGCGTCGAGCGTGAACCTGCCGGCAAAAGTAAACGTCGGCTTCAAGTATTTTAAAGAGTTCTCGAACCGGTCTACGTTTCAGGGTTACTCGGTGCAGCTTTCCGGTTCCATCAAATTCTAAAGATAAACAGATGGTAGACGTTGTCGTCATTGGCGGGGGCCCGGCCGGAGTGTTGGCGGCGCTGCGCGCCGGCGACCTGGGCGCGCAGACGGCGCTCGTCACACGTGACGAGTTCGGCGGCATGGCGGCCAATGACGGGCCGGTGCCGGTGCGCACGCTGGCCCATGCCGCGCGTTTGCTCCGCGACGCCCGTCAACTCGGCCGGTACGGCATCGCCGTCGGCGAGCCGCGGCTCGACTATTCACGGCTGCTCGCGCGCGTGCAGGAAGTCGTGGGCGACGTGCGCGCGCATTCAACCTTTCGCCGGCAGATAGATTCGCTGCCGGTGGCCGTTCATGAACGATGCGGCGCCGCCCGCTTCGCCGACCCGCACACCATCGAAACAGAGAGTGGATTACGGCTGCGCGCCGACAGGTTCGTCATCTGTACGGGAGGCGTGAACAGGCGACTCTCTGTCACGGGTTCCGAGCTGACCGCCACACACAGCGACGCCTGGGGACTGACTTCGGTGCCGCCCTCGATGATCGTGGTCGGCGGGGGAGCTACGGGCGCGCAGGTCGCGTCTATCTTCAACGCCTTCGGTGCACACATCCAACTCTTCCACACGGGGCCACGTATTTTGCCGACCGAGGACGAAGACGTCTCGGCGGCGGTGGCCGCGGCTTTCCGCGCCTCGGGCATCGTGGTCAGAGAAGACTTCGGAGTCATCGAGTCGTTCGAGAAGACACCGACGGGCGTGCGCATGTTCTTTTCAAAAGATGGTCATCGCGAGAGTGTCGAGGCGGCGCTGGTCGTGACGGCCATCGGTTGGGTGGCAGATACCGGCGGCTTAGACCTCGCCCGTGCGCGGGTCGAGACCGACCACAGGGGCTTTATTCGCGTTGACGAATTCTTGAGAACCTCCGCGCCGAACATCTACGCCGCCGGCGACGTGACGGGTCGGCTGATGCTGGTTCCGCAGGCCATACAGGACGGCTTCGTCGCGGCCACCAACGCGGTCAGGGGCGCGACGTTGAAGATACCGGAGCAGGTGGCGCCCATCGGCAGTTTCACCGACCCGGAGTACGCGCAGGTGGGTTTGACCGAGGCGAAGGCGTGCGAGGCGCACGACATCGTCACGGCGGTCGTCCGCTTCGACGCGACGACCCGGACGATCATCGACGGACGGACGGACGGTTTTTGCAAGCTGATTGCCGACCGAAGTACGCGCAACGTTCTGGGTTGCCACGTCGTCGGGGAGCGCGCCGTCGAGATCGCGCAGGTGGCGGCCGTAGCCATCGCGGCCCGGATGCGTGTGGACGAGCTGGCTCAGGTGCCGCTCTCCTTTCCGACCTACGCGGGAGTTCTCGGGCGCGTCGCGGCAACGGCCACCCGCCGACTCAATTTGAACGTGGACTGGCAGGCCAGCCAGGTGGAAGGCTCCTAGCGTGATTCCTCTGGGCGCCTGAGATTTCAGAAATGCGATGGATGGAATCAATTTATACGGACTTTTGAAGTCCGTAGCTCATGAAAGGGAGAAGAACGACATGCAAAGGTTAACGAACATTGGTCTAGCCCTTGTCGGCGCGCTGAGCTTGATACTGCTGGCAAATACGGCGAGTTCTGCTCAGAAACTGCCCAAGTCAATCACTATCCAGGCGACGGCGATGGGGACTTCAACCCAACTGGGACGGAGCGTCAGCGTCAACCTCATCATTAAGGAGATAACGTCTGACGAGGAACGAGCCGGGATGCTCCAGGCTTTTCAGCAGAAGGGCAACGAGGGACTGGTCAATGCCTTAGACAAGATGAAGAGTAAGGGCCGCATGTCGGTCACAGGGACGCTGGGCTATGACATCGCGTATATCAAGTTGTTTCCGCAGCCCGACGGCTCCACCGTTTTGCGTATGGTGACCAATCGTCCGCTTCGCTTTGGCGAGGTCTGGGCCGACACCAGAACGACGGATTACGAACTGTCAGGAGTGGAAATTAGAATCAGTAAGGACAAGAAGAAAAATACGGGCACCCTTTACCCTGCTACCCGGTTCAAGATTAACAAAAAGAACGAACTGGAATTGGAGCTTTACCAGAATCCCTGGAATCTGGTGAACATAATGAAGCGCTAGGCTGCGGAGCTTCAGTCGGCAGGCCGGTCAGGTGGAAGGCTCCGGGCGTGATGCCTCTCGCGAAAAACGTAGAGGCGGAGTCTCTGCCGAGGCCCGGGCGGACATCCGCTCGGGCGCAAGGGAGGAGGCGTCAATGTTCGAGTTTCTGAGGAGCACCGTTCAGTACACCGCCCCGGTGTTTGTGATCGCCACGATGCTGCACGTGGGGCTGACGCAGATGCCCTCGGACATCGCCCGTCACTTGAGGAACTGGCCTTTCGTCCTCAAGATGCTCGCCGTCAACTTCATCTTCGCGCCCCTCCTGATGATCGCCGCCCTCTACCTCGCGCCCTTCGACCCTGCGCTCAAGGCCGGGCTGCTGATCTTCAGCCTCGGCGCGGGCGCGCCCTTCCTCATCAAGCTCACGCAGACGGCGGAGCACGAGTTAGCGCTCGGCGCGGCGGTGATGATGCTCCTGATGGTCGTGACGGTCGCGTACGTGCCCTTCGTGCTGCCGCTGCTGCTGTCGGGCGTCAGCGTGGACGCCGTGGCCGTCGCCCGGGCGCTCCTGCTGCAAATGCTCCTCCCGATAGGGGCCGGCATGCTGCTCGCCCAGTTCCTGCCCGGCCCGGCGAAGAGGGCGCAGCCGTGGGTGGGCCGTCTGGGAAACATCGCCATGTACGCGCTGATGGGGGCCACGCTGGCCGGCTACTTCCCCAACATGCTCCAGATCGTCGGGAGCGGCGCGATCCTGGTCGGGCTCGCCTTCGTCGCCGCGGCGTTCGGCCTCGGCTACCTGGCGGGCACGGGCGAGGATCACCTACAGGACGTGGGCGGGCTCGGCACAGCGCAGCGTAACACCGCCGCCGGGATCATCATCGCCGTCCAGAACTTCCCCGACCCGAACGTCCTCGTGATGTTGACGCTCGCCAACATGCTGGGCATCGTGATGCTCTTATTCGTCGCCAAAGCGCTCAGCCGTGACAACAAGGTGAAGCTGGAAACAGTCTGAGGTTACCTTTTCTGGAAAGCCTGTCCGATTCAGCATCTTCTTATGGCATCAAGGCAAGCGAGGTGAACGCGATGACGTTGGCTTTAACTGTAATCTTTGCTGTCAACCTCTACGCGAGAGCCGGCAGGTCGAGATAGCTAGTCAGGTGCATCCCTTAGAGTGAAGAGAGTCGGCGGGCCGGAACGCTCCGGTCCGCCTCTTTTTTTTGCGCGCGGGCTTGGCCCGCGCGCCCGCCAGGCGTTAACCTTCCGGCCGCGAGCACGCCGAACACACTCCGAGGAGTCGAAGCATGAGCGAAGTGACCGTGTCCTCCCTCTCGAACCTGCGCAACGAAGTCTCTTACGGCGTGGGCCGCACGCTCGTCACGGACGAGCCGGCGGAGCTGGGCGGCGAGGGCGCCGGGCCAGACCCTTACACGCTTCTGCTGGCGGCGCTCGGCAGTTGCATCTCGATGACGGTGACCCTCTACGCGCGGCGGAAGGGCTGGCCCTTGGAGCGCGTCCGCGTGCGCCTGCGGCAGCGGCGCGTCCACGCCAGGGACTGCGCGGAGTGCGCGAGCGACTCGAACGACTTCATCCACCACATCGAACGCACCGTCGAGCTGGAGGGCGACCTCGACGAAGAGCAGCGCGCGCGCCTGCGAGAGATCGCGCACCGCTGCCCCGTCCACCGCACGCTCACCAACGAGATCGCCATCACGGAGATGTCGGACGAAACGAGCTGAGCCTCCTTGCGCGTGCGCCCCCTCTGCGGTTAAATGTCCACGCCGGTACTTTTCACGTCCGCTCTCTTCCGACATGAATCCGATGCAACGTCTGCCCCTGCTCCTTCTAACCGCCGCCCTCTTACTGTCTGCCGCCTGCAAGTCCGAGAGCCGCCCCGACGCGTCTGCGAACGCCGGCGCCACGCCCGCCGCCCCGGCCGCGAACGCCGAGCCGACCCCGCCGCCGGGGATGGTCGAGATGAACGCCGCGACCTTGCAGAAGGAGGTGGAGCAGAACCCGGAAGACCTCGCGGCGCGTTACAATCTAGGCACCGCGAATCTGGTCGAGGGCAGGTACCTTGAGGCGGCCGAGCAGTTCAAGTTCGTCGCCGAGAAGGAGCCGAAGAACGCGGACGCGCTGGCGAAGATGGCGCTGGCCTACACTTCGGCGAAGAGGTACGACGAGGCGGCCGAAGCCCTCAAGCGCGCCCTCGGCCTCCTGCCCAACAACGCCGAGCTGCACCAGATGCTCGCCGACGTGTACGAGCAGGCGGGCAAGGCGTCCGAGGCGGCCGGCGAGCGCGCCGAGTACCAGAGGCTCGACCCGAACGTGCGCGCCAAGACGCTGCTCGCCTCGGGCAAGTTCGAGGAGGCCGCCGCCGAGGCGCGTAAGGTCTCCCCCGCGAACGCCGAGACGCACTACGTTCTCGGCAACGCGCTCCTCAAGCTCAAACGGGCCGGCGAAGCGGTCGCCTCCCTCCAACAGTCCATTAAACTGAACCCGAAACAGACCGATGTGTACTTCCAGCTCGGCAACGCCTACGACCAGTTGAACCAGCAGGAGGCGGCCGCCAAAGCCTTCCAGACGGCCGCGCGCCTCAACCCGAAGGACGCCGACGCCTTCTACAATCTGGGCAACACCTACAACAAGCTGAACCGGCCCAAAGAGGCCGCCGACGCCTTCGCACAGGCCGTCCGTCTGCGGCCAGACGACGCGGAGGCGCGCGTCCGCCTCGCCGTCGCGCAGTTAAAGCAGGGCAACACCGCCGCCGCGCGCGAGCAGCAAGAGGCGCTCAAGACTCTCGCCCCGGAAGCCGCGCAGCAACTCCAACAGGCCATCGAGCAGGGCGCCGGTAGCCACCCTTAATTCCCTCGACGGCGCGTCGTCGATGATTCAGGGGATGAAAGAAGGGTGAAAAAACAGAAGCCTTCAACCTACGAATGGTTGAAGGCTTCTGTTTATCGGGATGACTGGATTCGAACCAGCGACCTCTCGCACCCCAAGCGAGCGCGCTACCAGGCTGCGCCACATCCCGTGACGGCGTTTAGTATCTATGGAAATTTTATTTTGGTCAAATGAGGCACGCGGGTTCAGCGGCGGTGCGAGTCGGGGCGCGAGTCTTCGGCTTCGAGGAGGAGCATGATGTCGCGCAACTGCTCGCGGAGGCGGCGCAGCGCGGCGCGACTCTCGTCCGTCTGCGTCGGTTCGGGCCGTGCGGTGTAAGGGCTCTGCGCGGGCGCCGCCGGCGCCGGTTCGGTGTGTGTCTCTTCCAGGTCGTGCGGCGGCTCGTACACCTCGGGCGCGGGGACGAGTTGCGGGGCGGGCGGCGTGTTGAGGGCCTGAGCGCCCATCTCCGGGGTCACGACCTTGAGCTTGCTGGCGCCGCGTATCTCATTCGTCAGACGCTTCTTCGCGCCGGCGATGGTGTACTGGTCTTCGTAGAGCAGCTCCTTGATGCGCAGCACCATCTCCACGTCGCGCTTGCGGTAGGTGCGCTGGCCGGCGCGGTTCTTCTGCGGCGCGAGCGTCGGGAACTCCGACTCCCAGTAGCGGAGCACGTGCGCCTGTATCCCCGTGATGTCGCACACCTCCCCGATCTTGAAGAAGAGCTTTTCCGGGATGGAGACGGCTGCACGGTTCATAACTGAAGGGAGGACGGCGCCGACGTGTTTCTGCAAATCAACCCGACACGCGGTCTGCGATTCAGAGCTGTTGACGACATGCCGCCTTTGAAGGCGGCCGGAAAGCCAGACGCGGCCAATGTTAACCGCGCCTCAAACCCTTGTCAACGTTATTGTTAGCGTTTGGCGGGACTTAGCCCTCTCGCGGGTCGAGCATAATGAGACGATTGACGGGGTCGAAGGTGAGCCGGAAGGGTCGGAGCGCGTCGCGCCCGAGGATGACCGGCGCGCCCTTCTCAGCGCGTAGGAGCAGGTCGGTCGGGACGCCGCGCAGCACGAGCCCGCCGACGCTGACCGTGGCCGCGCGCACACGCCGCGCGTGTACTTCCCCTCCCCCGAGGTCGCGCGCGCCGCGGCCCCGGCCTTCGGTCTGAAGTATCCCGAGAGCACGTGCGGCCGCCTCGTCCACCGCGAGGCCGAAGCCCGAGCCCGTGTCGAGCAACGCGCGTCTGCCTTCGGCGAGCATGACGAAGGGGCGGCGCGTGCCGCCTTCGGTCAGCCATGGAACGACCGCGCCTGCGCGCGGGGCAGAGCCCGCGCGGAGCGGCTGTGTGCGTGGGTCAAAGAAGCTGAGTTCACCCGCGGGGATGTCGATCACGAAACCGAGCGTGCCGAAGGCTTCGGAAGGGTCGAGGACGCCGTCCACGCCCTCGGGCAGTCCCGGCGCGACGACGAAGAGACCGCGCGCCGGCAGAGTGTTCTCGCGCGAGCCGAGCGCGAGCGTGCGCACGAATGCCTTCTGCGCGCCGCCCGCGCTCGCACCGCTCAGCCCGCCCAGACGGATGCCGCCGCCCCCGGCTTCAACTTCGACCCGCGCCTCGGACGCCGCGCGCTGCGAGAGCAGAGTCGCGCCCGCGCCCGTATCGATGGCGAAAGTGAAAGGCCCCGCGCCGTTGACCCAAGTCCTGACGAGCAGGCCGCGGCCTTCGGTCTCGCGGAAGCTGACGGGAGCGGGGAGCGCCGTGGTCGCGCCTGCCGACGCCGCGCCCTGCCACAGACTGGAACGGGCGGCCCCTGTATTCGCAGGGGCCGCCCGCCCGATAGTCGGCAGCGCCAGGAGCAGAGCCGAAGTCATGCCCGCGAGGGCCGTCTTCAGACTTGCACGCATCGGCGTCGCCCTTCTTAGTAGTTGCGGTTGCGTTTACGAATCTTGTACGTGTAGAGCGCCGAGCCGCCCGCGCCCGCGAGCGCGCCGATGCCCGCACCCTTCTTGCCGCCGATGAGGCCGCCGAGCAGGGCGCCGCCGCCCGTACCCATCGCCACCGTCAGCTTGTCGCGGTGCTTCTGCCAGAAGGAGCGGCCCTTGGTCTGGCCGTAGTCGTAGTAGACACGGCGCGGCGCCGCACTGCTGCGGTAGACGGTGCGCCGGGCCGGCGTGCGGTTAACCACGCGCGTGGTCGTCGCCGCCGGGGCCGCGTTCGTCAGGTTCGAGTCGCGGGCCGCGTCGACGCCCTCCATGAAGCCGTCCTTGAAGGCCGCGCGCTCCTCTTCGGTCATGTTCTTCGTCTCGTCGGCCAGCTCTCTGTCGAGCAGGGCTTTCTGCTCGTCGGCCGGGTTGACCGCCGTGGCCTCACCCGCCACGAGCGGCTTCGGCGCCTCAGCCCTGGCGACCTCTGTGTTGTTGCTCGGACGCATCACGAACGCGCCGACGGTGCCGCCGAGCAGTGCCGCCACGAGCGCCACAGGCAAAATCTTGTTCGTCGAAGTCATGGGTCAGTGTCTCCTCAGGTTTCGAATGATCTTTAGGACGCACGTGAATGAGCGTACACACCGGGGAGAGTGGCAACTGCCGTTCCTCCGCGGAGCGCGTCCGGCAGCACTCCCGACAATCTAGCAAACTGGCGCGCGCTTGTGCGCAATCCGGGTCCGTTGCAACCATTTTGTCTTCAAATTGTAAGAAGAGGCGTGTCCGCTTCATACGTATCCGCATGGCCGGCGTACACGATATGGGGCTGCCCGTTGACGATATCCTCAACGGGTTGGGTTGGACGCCTCCTCCTTCGAACCGCTATAATCCGCCCTTGCTCAAAAGCAGACAGGGAGGTCAGCCGCGCGTCGTGTCCACGTCCGCTTCGTTCTTCCGCCTGGCGAGGCGGCTTGAGGGTGTCGGGTTCTCCGACATCGTCAACATCCGCAACAAGATTCTGGGGCTGCGCGCCGGCGGCGCACAGGTCTTCCAGTTCGAGGGCGGCGAGCCCTTCCTCGAAACGCCCGCCCCCATCAAGGAGGCCATGACCCGGGCGCTGGCCGAGAACCGCACGCGCTACGCCCCCTCCTCCGGCATCCCGGAGTTGCGTTCGGCCGTCGCCTCGAAGCTGCGCGAGCGCAACCGCATCTCGGCGCGCGAGGAGGATGTCATCGTCCTCAACGGCGGCATGCAGGGACTCTTCGCGGCCTTCCAGTCGGTCGTAGACCCCGGCGACGAGGTGCTCGTCTTCTCTCCCTTCTGGACGCCCATCCGCGACCTCATCGCGCACTGCGAGGGCAAGACCGTTCTCGTCCGCAGCACAGAGGCGCGCCGCGAAGGCTTCTACGAGACGCTCTCGCGCCACACGAACGAGCGGACGCGCGCCATCTACTACAACACGCCGCAGAACCCCACGGGGTTGGTCTTCACGCGCGAGGAGGCGGAGGAGGTGGCGCGGTTCGCGCGCGAGCGTAATCTGGTCGTCATCGCCGACGAGGCTTACGAAGACCTCGTCTACGAGAGCGAACACGTCTCCATCGCCTCACTGGAAGGGATGTTCGAGCGGACGATCACCTGCTACACGCTCTCGAAGTCCTACGCGATGACGGGCTGGCGCGTCGGGTACGCCGTCGCGGCCGAGCCCTGGATGACGGGCTTGAAGAAGTGCCTGCTCTACACGACGAACGGCGTCTCGACGCCCTCGCAGTACGCGGCCGTGGCGGCGTTCGATCTCCCCCCGGATTTTTATGAAGGCATCCGGCGCGCATACCGCGAGCGGCGCGACCTGCTCGTCGCGGGCCTCTGCGAGCTGGGCCTCGCGTGCGATCCGCCGGCCGGGGCCTTCTACGCCTTCCCGGACGTTTCGCGCATCCACCCCGACAGCCGCGCCGCCGCCGACATCCTGCTCGAACGCGCGCAGGTGGCGACCGTCCCCGGCGTCGTCTTCGGCGAGCACGGCGAGGGGCATCTCCGCTTCTCCTTCTCGACTACACCCGAGACGATTCAAGCCGGCCTCGACTCCCTGCGGCGGAACCTTTAAGCCATTAAATGAGTGTCGAGTGATGAGTGACGAGTTGACGGTTGGCGAGTTCGACTTCATCGAGCGCGTCCGCCGGAAGGAGCTCGCGCGCTTCGTTCAAGAGACACACACGTCACACGTCACACGCCACTCGACACTTATCAAAGGCATCGGCGACGACGCGGCCCTCCTGCGAACGCGCGCGGGGTTCGACCTCGTCGTCACAGCCGACCTGCTGGTCGAGGGCGTTGACTTCCGGCTCGACGAGGACTGGACTACACCACGCGACCTCGGGCACAAGGCGCTGGCCGTCTCTCTGTCGGACGCGGCGGCGATGGGGGCGCGTCCGCGCTTCTGCCTGCTCTCGGTCGGCGTGCCGCGCGCGCGTTGGCGCGGGCGTTTCCTGGACGACTTTTATGAAGGCGTGCGCGGTCTCTCCGAAAGGTACGGCGTGCGGATCATCGGCGGCGACACTTCGCGGTCGCCGTTGGGCTTCGTCATCGACTCCGTCGTGCTGGGCGAGGTGCGGCGCGGGCGCGCTTTAACGCGCGGCGGGGCCGGTGTGGGCGACCAGATTTTTGTGACCGGCGCGCTGGGCGGCGCGGCGGCCGGGCTGAAGATGCTTGAGAGCGCGGCCGTCCGCACGTCCCGCCGGCGCGCCGAGCGCGGGCTTGTTTTAAAACAGAGACGGCCCGAGCCGCGCGTCGAGTGGGGCGCGCTGCTCTCGGAGAAGGGGCTCGCCACGTCGCTCATCGATCTGAGCGACGGGCTCTCTTCAGACCTCGCGCACGTCTGCCGCGAGAGCGGCGTCGGCGCGCGGGTGGAGGCCGCAAGCCTGCCCTTAGACGCTCTGCTGGCAGAGGCGGGTGTGAGCGCGGACGAGGCGCTTCAACTCGCGCTCGACGGCGGCGAAGACTTTGAACTTCTCTTCACTGCCAACGCGCGTCAGGCCGCGCGTCTCCCGCGCGAAGTCGGAGGCGTGCCTCTCACACGCATCGGCGAGGTCACGGGCGAGCGCGGCAAGGTGCGCCTCGTCCGCGAAGGGAAAGCCCGTCTGCTCAAGCCCGGTGGCTTCGAACACTTTCGCCGGGACTAAAGCGGCCTTATTTGAAATTGTTTGACTGCCAGTCCGTCCTTGCCTAGACTCTCACATACGAAGTGCTCCCCGACCGCGTCCCGTTCTGGTAAGGAGGAAAAGCATGATTCTCTACGCCCTTCGTCTTCTCGTCGCTCTTCTGACTTTCGCCGTCGGCATCGCCGCCGCGTGGCTCTTTGACTTCAAGTCCGCTCCGGCCAACGCCGAGCGCGGGCACCCGAAAATCTCCTACGTCGTCACGTCGGACGTGCCGCTGGCCGAGCCGCCGCGCTCGTGCCCGCTCGAACGCCACCCCGTCGTCGCGGGCGGGATTATCAACGGCAAGGCCATCAGCAAGCCCCAGCCCGTCTACCCGCCGGACGCCGAGGCCGCGCGCGTGAGCGGGACAGTCACTGTCCAGGTCGAGGTTGACGAGAACGGCAGTGTGGCTAAAGCCGATGCCGTGAGCGGGCCTGAGATGCTCCGGGGGGCGGCCGAGGACGCCGCGCGCGCGGCGCGCTTCTCGCCGACGCGGCTCTCGGGACAGCCGGTGCGGGTCTCCGGCGTCATCACTTACAACTTCGTACTCCAATAGTCGAAAGCGAGAGCGCGCCGGCCTATTGCCCGCGTCGGACGGCAGGCGGCGCGCTCTTCGTTTTCCTGCTCAACGACAGATGCTCAAATTCTTCAACACCCTCTCCGGCCGCGTCGAAGAGTTCCGCCCGCTGCACGAGGGCGAGGCGCGGCTCTACATCTGCGGCCCGACGGTCTGGGACTACGCGCACATCGGCAACTTCCGCACGATGGCGGCCTTCGGCGACACTCTGCGCCGCTACCTCAAGTACAAGGGGTACAAGGTCACGCACGTGATGAACATCACGGACATCGAGGACCGCATCATCAAGTTCTCGGCCGAGCGGGGCCAGACCATCGACGAGTACACGGGCCAGTACACCGACGCCTTCCTCTCGGACTACGAGGCACTGGGCGCCGAGCGCCCCGAGCTGCTGCCGCGCGCGACGCGCCACATCGACGAGATGGTGGAGATCATCAAGCGTCTACTCGGCTCGGGCCACGCCTACGAGTCCGAAGGCTCTTACTACTACCGCATCACCTCGTTCCCGGAGTACGGCAAGCTCTCGAAGATCAACTTCGCGGGCAACCTCGTCGGCGGCAGCGAGCGCGTCGCCACCGACAAGTACGAGAAGGAGGACGCGCGCGACTTCGCGCTCTGGAAGGCGCAGGGGTCGCCCGACGAGCCCGCCTGGGACACCGAGATCGGCAAGGGCCGCCCGGGCTGGCACATCGAGTGCTCGGCGATGTCGATGAAGTACCTCGGCGAGACCTTCGACATCCACGCCGGCGGCATCGACCTCGTCTTCCCGCACCACGAGAACGAGGTGGCACAGTCCGAAGGCGCGACGGGCAAGCAGTTCGCGCGCTACTGGCTCCACGCCGAACACCTCAAGGTCGAGGGCGAGTCGATGTCGAAGTCGCTCGGCAACTACTACACCTTCCGCGACCTGAAGGAGAAGGGTTTCAACCCGACCGCCATCCGCTACCTGCTCTTGAGCGTGCCCTACCGCAAGCAGCTCAACTTCACCTTCGAGGGCTTGCAGGGCGCGGAGAAGGCGGTCGAAAGTCTGCGCACGTTCCACACGCGCCTGCGCGAGGCGCGGACGGAGGCCGGCTCGAACCCCGAGTTGAAGGCGGCGGCCGCGCGCGCGCTCGAAGAGTTCGAGGCGGGCATGGACGACGACCTCAACACCTCGGTCGCGCTCGCGGCGATTCACGGGCTAAGGCGCGAGGTCAACACCGCGCTCGACTCGTGCGTGCTGCGCGAGGACGACCGCCGAGACATCCTCGCCCTCGTCGAGCGCTTCAACTCGGTCTTGAACGTCTTCCCCGAGGACGAGGCCGCGCTGCTCGACGAGGACATCCAGCGGCTCATCGACGAGCGGCAGGAGGCGCGCCACCGCCGCGACTTCTCACGCGCCGACGAGATACGCGACCAGCTCGCCGGACGCGGCATCACCCTCGAAGACACGCGCGACGGCGTCCGCTGGAAGCGGCGTTAGCGCCCTCGCATGAACAACTGGATCAGCCTGCTCGAAACGGCCGTCCGCACGCCTTCGCCGCACAACGTCCAGCCGTGGCGGCTGCGCCCTCTGAGCGAGACGGAGGCCGACCTCTTCATCGAGCGGCGGCGGACGCTCCCCAAAGAGGACACCACCGGCAGCTTCATCGTCTCGACGATGGGCATGTTCGTCGAGGCGCTCAAGGTGCTGGCGTCCAACCGCTCGCTCGGCCTCACGTGGGAGCTGCATCACCCGCCCGACTGGTACGCCCCCGAGATACTCCGCCCCGCGGGTGACGCGCTGCTGCCCTTCGCGCGGCTCCGCCTCGCACCCCTCGACGCGGACGAAGGGGCCGACTCCTACCCCGACTCGCTCTTCCTGCGCCGCCGCACCTCGCGCGTCTCGCTCCTCCCACGCCCGGTCGAAGAAGAAGCGGCGCGCGCCCTCGCCGCGCTCGCATCCCGCTGGGGGCAGCGTTACGAGCAGTTGACCGACCGCTTGCAGATCGAGCGCGTCCTCGGCCGCAACACCGAGGCGGTCTTCGAGGACTTGAACTCGGCCGACTACCACGGCGAGATCGTCGAGTGGTTCCGCTTCACCGACCGGCAGGCGCGGCGCACGCGCGACGGACTCGACTATCGCTGCATGAACACTTCGCGCCCCTCGTTCTGGGCGGCGGCGCGGATGCCCTGGCTGCTACAGTTCCCGCTCACGCGACCCATCTTCGCCCGCGTCTACCGCGCACAGCTCGGCGTCGTCCCCACCCTCGGACTCATCGCCGGCCCCTTCTTCGAGCCGGGGAGCGCCTTCGAGACGGGGCGCTTCCTCATGCGCTTCTGGCTGGAGACGGCGCGCCGCGACCTCTACATCCACCCCTACGGCAACCTCGTCACGAACCAGGCGGCCGCCGACTGGTGCCGGCGCGAGACCGGCGTCGAGGGTCTCTGGCTCGTCTTCAAGATCGGCTACTCGGGGGAGCCGCCGCAGAGCTACCGCAGGAGCGTCGAGGAGGTGCTCGTTGCCTGATGCTTGAGAAACTCTACGTCCAGTCCACGCTCTGGCTGCTGTGGATTGTCCGCCGCTTCATCAGCCTCGACCGCCGCACCTACCTCCTGCTCAGCGCCCCTTCGCTCCAACCGCTGCTCGCGTGGATCGGGATGCTCAGGGCGCGCGCCGTCTACATCAAGGCGAAGGAGTGCTGCCCGGCCTACCGAAACTTTCTGGCCGCGAGCGGCTTCGAGCCGCGCGGGCGCTGGCGGCTCTCGCGCCTGCCCGTGACGACGAAGGAGAACTACGTCAAGCGCTACTCCATCGAGGAGCGTTGTTACCACGGGCGCATCCCCGCGAGCGGCGTCGTCATCGACGAGTCCTCCGGCTCCTCGGGCGTGCCGAACAACTGGGTGCGCAGCGCCGAAGAGCGCGCCGACGTGAAGCGCATCCTCCAGCTCAACTACCAGCTCATCTACCGCGACAGCGGCTGCATTCTGCTCAACTGCTTCGCCCTCGGCCCGTGGGCGACCGGGATGAACGTCTCGATGTCGCTCGTCGATGTCGGCATCCTCAAGTCCATCGGCCCCGACCAGCAGAAGCTTGAGAACACGCTCGAAATGTTCGGCCCCGAATACCGCTACCTCGTCTTCGGCTACCCGCCCTTCGTCAAGTCGTTCGTCGATAGCACGCGGCTCGACCTGGGCCGCTACCGTTTGGACCTCGTGGTCGGCGGCGAGGGCATCTCCGAGCCTTTGCGCGCCCACCTGCTGCGCTCCTTCCAGACCGTCATCTCCTCCTACGGGGCCTCCGACCTCGAAATCAACATCGGCGTCGAGACCGAGTTGACCGTCGCCCTGCGCCGCCTCTGCGCCGAAGACCGACGGCTCTGCGAAGCGCTCTTCGGGCGCGAGACGCCGCCAATGATCTTCCAGTACAACGCGCTCGACTATCTGATCGAGACGAACGAAGAGGGCGAGCTGCTCTTCACCATCGGGCGGCAGACGAGTGCCGCGCCCAAGCTGCGTTACAACCTGCGCGACCTCGGCGGCGCGTTGACACACCGCGAGCTCGGCGAGCGGCTCCGCGCGCGCGGCGTAAAGATCGAAGGGCTCGCCGCGCGGCAGAGCCGCTTCCCCGTCCTCTACGTCTACGGGCGCGGCGACCTGACCGTCCCCTTCTACGGCGCGAAGGTCTCGCCCGGCGACCTCGAAGAGGTCATCCACGCCAGCCCCGCGCTCCTGCGCCACGTCAACTCCTTCCAGCTCGTGAGCTACGAGGACGAGCAGGTCAACCGCCGCCTCAAGATTCATCTGGAGACGGTCAAAGGCTACGGCGAAGGGCTGCCCGCGGCCGGAGAGTTGCGCGACCTCATCTTCGAAGGACTCTGCCGCTGCAATCAGGACTTCCGCGAGGTGGCGCGGATGTTCGAACGCGACTGCGTGGAGGTCGAGCTGCACCCCTTCGGCGAAGGGCCTTTCGCCGGGCGCGACATCCGCATCAAGAACAAGTACATCGGCTGAGGCGCGCGGACGGCCGCCCACACACGCGTTATGTCCCGCCGCGGCCCGGCTGCTAGAATGCGCGTAAAACTGTTCGCACGCGGAGAAAAGATGCTCGTACTCGGAATTGAAAGCTCCTGCGACGAGACGGCGGCGGCGCTCGTGCGCGACGGCCGCGAGATGTTGTCGTCGGTCATCTCCTCGCAGGTCGAGATACACAAGCGCTTCGGCGGCGTCGTCCCGGAACTCGCCTCGCGCGAGCACCTCGACAAGATCGTGCCGGTCGTCGAGGAGGCTTTCGCGCGCGCCGGTCTGGGCATGGAAGAGATCGACGGCATCGCCGTCACGCAGGGGCCGGGCCTCGTCGGCTCGCTCCTCGTCGGGCTCTCGTTCGCGAAGGCGATGGCCTACGCGCTCGAAAAACCCTTCGTCGGCGTCAACCACATCGAGGGTCACATCTACTCGGTCGTCTTCGACAACCCACCCATCGAGTACCCCGCCTTCGCGCTCGTCGTCTCGGGCGGCCACTCGAACCTCTTCCTCGTGCCCGAGCCGGGCCGCTACAAGGTGCTCGCGCGCACGCGCGACGACGCGGCCGGCGAGGCTTACGACAAGGTGGCGAAGATGCTGGGCCTCGGCTACCCCGGCGGGCCGATCATCGAGAAACTCGCGCGTGAGGGCGACCCGCGCGCCGTCAAGTTCAGCCTGCCGCGCATGGGCGACGGCCTGCCCGACTTCAGTTTCAGCGGTTTGAAGACCGCCGTCTCGAAGCACGTCCGCGAGACGGGCCTGAAGCCTGTGGCCGAGGGCGAGGAGCCTTCGCAGGCGGTCAAGGATTTGGCCGCGAGCTTTCAGAGCGTGGTCATCCGCTCGCTCGTGGGCACGACCGAACGCCTCGCCGGAGAGCATCGTCCACGCACGCTCATCGTCGCCGGCGGCGTCGCCTGCAACGAGGCCCTACGCGAAGCCTCGCGCGAGCTGGGGCGGAGGATCGACGTGCCGGCCTATTTCCCCTCGCGCCACCTCTCGACCGACAACGCCGCGATGATCGCCGCGGCCGGCACCGTCAAACTTCGGGCGGGCATGAGCGACGGCCTCGACCTCGACGCGGACGTTTCCCTCCGCCTACAGAACATCGGCCTCGAAGAGGACGCGCGCACACGCGGCCACATCCACTACAGACTGTAAGAGCGTAAACCGTGAAGCGTAAACCGTGACCGGAGGAAGACGGCTTGCTTTCCTCCGGTCACGGTTTACGCTTCACGGTTTACGCTGGAAAGACCGAAGGCCGCCCGGCTTCACAAAGAGCGAGGGAGCCGGACGGCCTCCGTCATGCCGCGCGTCAGCGGATTCTCCCGAGGGAGATCGACGCCGACGGGCGGCAATCTTTTCAAAGCGACTCTACTCTCTGGCGGAGGCGAGCGTGTCGCCCGACTGCTCGCCGATGACGATGCGGCGCGCGAACTTCAACTGGCTCGCCGCGTCGAGATCGACCGTCACGACATCGCCCACGCGGAGCTTCTTCAGCTCGACGCGCTTGCCGCGCAGCGTGACGTGCGTGTCGGCCGCGTCCGTGGCGATGACGTGCTCGACGCCCGTGCGGGCGACGATGGAGATGTGGCCGTCGGTGACCTCGACGACCTTCGCGTCAACTTTGCGCACGTCCGTGTCCTCCGCGCCGTCCGAGGCCGCGAGCGCGGGCGCGTAGACCGCGAGCGTTAACATGACCGCGATTAAACCGGCGAGGCTGCGTCTTTTCATCTTTAAGACTCCTGAACCGCACTTCAAAGGATTTCGTCTCAACTCCCACGGCAACCGACATGCCGCGCGCTCTTCAAGAGCAATAGCGTAAAATTTCCTGAAAAAGTATCAACCCGACTTTGAGACGGGCCTTCGGACTTGTCCGCTTGTACGGTGTAGGGACGTTTTGTTACGGTACAGACATGGCCGCGGCTCCGGGCAGCAAGGCGTCGAAGTTGATGCGCTCACTTTTCGTGTTCGCGCTCGCGCACCTCTGCGCCGCGGCGCCGCACGCGCGACAGACACCCCCCGCACAGCGCACGGGCCGCTCTTACGACACGGCGCCGCCGCCCCGCAGAAGCGCGCCCGCCGCGCCTCAGTCGCCCTCCCCCGTTTTTTTCGCGGACGTGACGGCTCAGGTCGGAATCAACTTCAAACACTCGGCCTCCCGCACCTCGCAGAAGTATCTGCCCGAGACGATGGGCGCGGGCGTCGCCCTCTTCGACTTTGACGGGGACGGCCGCCTCGACCTCTTCTTTACCAACGGCGCGCTCATCGCCGACCCGATGTCGAAGACCTCCACACCCGACAAACGCGACCCACGTTTCTGGAATCGCCTCTACCGACAGAAGTCGGACGGCACCTTCGAGGACGTGACCGAGCGCTCGGGCCTGCGCGGCGAGGGCTACTCGATGGGGGCCGCCGCCGCAGACTTCGACGGCGACGGGCGCGCGGACATCTACGTCGCGGCCTACGGCGGCGAGGGGCGCCTCTACCGCAACCGCGGCGACGGTTCGTTCGAGGACGTGACGCAGAGGTTGAAAGCCGACGTGCCCGGCTGGGGGACGAGCGCCGGCTGGCTCGACTACGACCGCGACGGCCGGCTCGACCTCTACGTCGCGCGCTACATGGACTGGGACTTCGAGCGCGGCACTCTCTACTGCGGCTCGCCGCAGGTGCGCGCCTACTGCCACCCGGACAACTTTCAAGGCGCCGCGCCCGTCCTGCTGCACCAGAAAGCGGACGGCACCTTCGAGGACGTGAGCGCCCGCGCGCGCGTCGCAGACCCCGAGGGCAAGGGGCTCGGCGTCGCCTTCGCGGACTTCGACGGGGACGGCTGGACGGACATCTTTCAGGCGAACGACAACGCGCGGCAGTTCCTCTACCGCAACCGCGGCGACGGCACGTTCGAGGACGTGGCGCTGCTGGCGGGCGTCGGGTACGACGAGAACGGGAAGGCTTTCGCGGGGATGGGCGTGGACGCCGCCGACTATGACAACGACGGCCGCGTCGATCTCTTCGTCACGGCGCTCTCGAACGAGACCTACCCGCTCTTCCGCAACAACGGCGACCTGAGTTTCTCGTACGCGACGGGCACGACGGGCTTAGGCCCCATCACAATCCCCTACTCGGGCTGGGGGGCGCGCTTCGCGGACTTCGACGCCGACGGCCTGCGCGACATCTTCGTCGCGCAGGGTCACGTGCTCGACACCATCGAGCAGACGACCGGCTTCATCCTCTACAGACAGCCGCCTTTGCTCCTGCGCAACACCGGCAAGACGTTCGTCAACGTCTCCGAGTCCGCCGGTTTGAAAGTCCCCCTGGCCGCGCGCGGCGCAGCCTTCGGCGACATCGACAACGACGGCGACACGGACGTGGTGCTCGCGCAGACGGACGGCCCTGCGCTCGTCCTGCGCAACTCGGGCGCGAAGAACCACTGGCTCGGACTCGCGCTCGCGGGCGCGGGCACTAACAGACAGGGGCTCGGGGCGCGTGTCGTCGTGACCGACGCGGGGGGCGTTCGCCAGGTCTTTGACGTGACGGGCGCGGGCAGTTATCTTTCCACCAACGATACGCGCCTGCTCGTCGGACTCGGCAGCAAGACCGCCGTCCGCACAATCGAGATTCGCTGGCCCGGCGGCAAGACGCAGACGCTCAACTCCCCGGCGATTGACGCATACAACACAGTGCAGGAGAAGTAGTCGGCAGATGAGCGCCGCGTCAGCGGCGGTCGAGTTTAGCCCGGCCTTTCAAGGCCGGGCACAATCAAACGCCGCTCCGCGGCGTGTGCACACGAGATGAAAAGCTATCCCCTTCCCTCCCGCGTCCGCCGCACGCTCGCCCTCACGTTGCTTGCAGCGTCGGCGCTCCTTCCCGTCTCGACGCGCGCGCAGAAACCGCAGCCGCAGTCGCCGCCGCAGGGGATGGGCGTCGTGACCGGCTCGGCGGCCGTCTCGGGCGCGCGCCGCACCGCGGGCATCAGCGACCCGAAGGCGCCCGTCGTCTTCGAGGACGTGACCGCGCGCACCGCGCTCGCGCAGTTCAGGAACAGTTCCGGGAGCAGACAGAAGGACTACATCGTCGAGACCGTCTCGGGCGGCGTCGCCGTCTTCGACTACGACAACGACGGCCTGCCCGACATCTATCTCCTCAACGGCTCCACCATCGCCGCCGAGTTGGGGAAGGAGAAGGTGCCGCGCGCCGCGCTCTACCGCAACCTCGGCGGCTGGAAGTTCGAGGACGTGACCGAGAAGGCCGGCGTCTCGAACGAACGCTGGGGCATGGGCGTGGCCGTCGGCGACTACGACAACGACGGCTACGCGGACATCTACGTCGGCAACTTCGGCGTGTCGCGCCTCTACCACAATAACGGCAATGGGACGTTCACAGACGTGGCGCCGAAGCTGGGCGTCGCGCGCAAGGGCTGGTCTACGGGCGCGAGTTTCGGCGACTACGACAACGACGGCCGTCTCGACCTCTTCGTCCCCGGCTACGTCGCGTTCGACCTTCAGAACCTCCCCCCCTCACCTTCGGACGCGGCCAGACCCGGCCAGACCGCGCAGAACTTCTGCCAGTTCCGCGGCGTCAACGTCATGTGCGGCCCGCGCGGTCTGAAGGGCGACACGGACACGCTCTACCACCAGAAGGCCGATGGGACTTTTGAAGACGTGTCCGACAAGGCGGGCGTGAACGACCCGCAAAAATACTACGGCTTCTCTTCGGCGTGGGTGCACGCCGACGAAGACAACCTGCTCGACCTCATCGTCGTCAACGACTCGACGCCGAAGCAGCTCTACATCAACAAGGGCAACGGCACGTTCGAGGAGATGGGCTACCCCTCGGGCGTCGCGCTCAACGAGAACGGGCGCGAGCAGGCCGGGATGGGGCTCGGCGTCGGCGACTACGACAACGACGGCCGTGTGGACTTCCACGTCACGAACTTCTCCGACGACTCGAACACGCTCTACCACAACGACGGCGAGGGTAACTTCACCGACGTGACCTTTCAGGCGGGCATGGGCGAGCCGACCATCCCCTTCCTCGGCTGGGGCACTGCCTTCCTCGACTACGACGGCGACGGCTGGAAGGACGTGGTGGTTGCCAACGGCCACGTCTACCCCGCTGTGGACAAACAGCAGTGGGGCACGTCCTACGCGCAGCAACTTCTCCTCTTCCGAAACAACGCGCACCCGGACGCGAGGCAGGCCGAGCGCGGCGCGCGCCAGTTCCAGCGCGTCGGCGCGGCCCCCGGCTCCGGTCTCGCCGAAGCATGGCCGAGCCGCGGCCTCGCCGTCGCAGACCTCGACGGTGACGGGCGCCTCGACATCGTCCTCAACAATCTGGACACCTACCCGACCCTGCTCCGCAACGTCAACGACACGAAGAACCACTGGCTGCGCCTGCGCCTCTCCGGCGACCCCGCGCGCAAGAGCCCGCGCGACGCGACCGGCGCGATTGCTTACGTGACTACAGGGAAACTCCGCCAGCGCGGCGACGTGGTGAGCGGCGGCAGCTTCTCCTCGCAGAACGACCCCTGCCTCTACTTCGGCCTCGGCGCGGCGACGAAGGTGGACAGGCTCGAAGTCCGCTGGCCAGACGGCTCCACCGAGACCTTCGCCGTGGACGCCGTGGACAAGACCGTCACGATCACCGAAGGCAAGGGCGCAAAGTAGGCGCAAAGCCTCGAAGTCGGAACAAATTCCTACGTCCGCACCCCGAAAGATGCCTTCCGCAGCGAAATAGTTACCGTCCGCAACGAAATTTATGCCGTCCGCAGCGACACAGATGCCTTCCGCAGCGACACAGACGCCTTCCGCAGCAGAATAGACGGCTTCCGCAGCGACACAGACGCCTTCCGCAACGAAAATTATGCCTTCCGCAGCGACATTTATGCCGTCCGCAGCGACATTTGTGCCGTCCGCAGCGACATTTATGCCGTCCGCAGCGACACAGATGCCGTCCGCAACGAAATTTGTGCCGTCCGCAGCGACATAGACGCCGTCCGCATAGAGATATATTAGACCTCTTGCGAAAGAGCGGACAGGTCAGTACCGCCTGCG
>JBJMGP010000141.1:0-35378 GCA_045807865.1 Pyrinomonadaceae bacterium | reverse complement strand
CGCCGTCTCCTCGGGCGGGTCGTCGCGGAAGAGCCCGTAGCGGTCAACGACCCCGAGGCTGAGGCCGAGCGCCCTGCGGTTCACTTCGTCATAGCCCCGCACGAACAGCGTCGTGAAGCAGGCGCGCAGCAACTCGCCGAAGCCCTGCCAGTCAAACCCGGCCGGGAGACATGGCGGCGTCGGGCCTCCCGGATTATGCAGCACGGTTTCCATGATCTCGGCTGTGTCTCATAAGGATTGTCGTGGAGCGGGAATATCCTAATCGCCCGTAAAGGTATCACCGGCACCGCGTCGCGGCAACGAAGTTTTAAGACACTGCCGCCGCCGGGCCGCCGGGGGTGTTCAAAGGCCGCCTGCCGCCCAGGCTTATGGTTGACAACGAGTCGGCGGCACATTTAATCTCGACTCTCGACCATTCGTATAGAGATTTGCTCTTCCGTCTCCCAGCAGTTTACAGTCGCACATCAGTAACCGCCGGTCTCACTCTCAACCGGCGACTCGGTTATCATCAGGTAAAGTCCTAGTCTTGGTAGTATTGGTATAATAGCAACGTCCCGGCGCGGCTTTAAGCAGTTCGCACTCGTCGGATAGCAGGCCAACACGAAGCGCCTCTCCCGGCGGGTGAAACCCTCGTACTTACCTGAAAAGGATCAGCCACATGAAAGCAAAATTCCTCTTCACGTCGTCGCTCCTGGCGTTGTCACTCTTGGCCGCCACGGCCGCCCACGCGCAGCAGGCAAAGGACTCCAAGAATACCTCCACCGCCTCCAAAGCCAAAAACACCTCCGTGGTCAAGATCACGGCGGAGAGCACGCCGGTCGAGTTGGCCCGCGCCGCCTACGCCGCGCAGGGGGGGGAGAAATTCCGAGACCTTAAAACCCTCATCCTGACGGGAACGGTTGACGTCTACGTCCCCAACTCGACGCAGGCGACGCCGAGTACTTTCGTCTTCATCAGCGCGCGTGAACGCCTCTGGAAGGATGTGCGCTCGGCGGTCAACTTCGTCCGCCAGATACACGACGGGACGCACTCTTATTTCTCTCTGCGCGGCCTCAGCGTCCCGCCGCCGGGGAAGTTCGGTATGTTCGTGCTGACCAAGTATGATCAGCCCGGCTACACCTTGACGGCCCTGCCCGACAAGGACAAGCTCCGTGGGTTCCGCATCGCCGACGCAGAAGGCAACGCCACAGACTTCTACATCGACCCCTCGACCGCGCGCGTGGTGCGGCACGTTGTCCTCTACAAGAATCTCAATTACGGGACGGAGTACAAGAAGTGGAAGGTGATGGACGGCCTGCTGGTGCCCGAGCAGTTCACCGAGGGGATTGAGACGCCGCAGGGCACGTTCTACGGCGAGTACTCCGTTAAAGAAGTGAAGATTAACCAGGCGGTGAATGACGACGTGTTCGCCATCCCCCCCGCCAAGTAGGCTCCCGGCGAACCCTGCCAGTTCGGAGTCACCGAAGGTGCCGTCAGGAATGTCGCCCCGGGCAGGTGTGTGGCTGCATCACACGCGAGGCTCCAAAACGATGCCCTGAACTCTCAGGTAGTGCCGGCGCTCGCCCCCGCAGCGCCGGCACTATGTTCTTTCGGCCGAACGTCCGCACGAACAGAACCCCCAGGCCTACGCCGGAACCATGCCGAACACCTTCAACGGTCGCGAGCCGGAGGCCGGGTTCAGCCCCGCGGACCTGATAGAGCTGTTGCGCTGGAGGGCGGCCCACCAGCCGGAGCAGCGCGCCTACACGTTCCTGTCGGATGGGGAGACGGAGAAGGCCAGCCTGACGTACCGTGAGCTTGACCGGCAGGCAAGGGCCATCGGCGCGTGGCTCCAGTCAATGAAGGTGACGGGGGAGCGTGCGCTGCTGCTGTACCCGCCGGGGTTGGAGTACATCTCGGCCTTCTTCGGCTGCCTCTACGCCGGGGTGGTGGCCGTTCCCGCCTACCCGCCCCTCCTCAACCGCAACCTGTCCCGGCTGGAAGCCATCGCGACTAACGCCCAGGCCGCGCTGGCCCTGACCACAACCCCCATCCTGTCCAAGTCGAAGCGCCTGCTGTCCGAGGCGCCCGCCCTGGCAGGGCTCCGTTGGGTCGCCACCGACCGCCTCGGCGAGTCGAACGAAGACCAGTGGCGAGAGCGCGCGGCGGGCGCGGATGCGCTGGCATTCTTACAGTACACCTCGGGCTCGACGGGCACGCCTAAGGGTGTGATGGTGAGTCACGGCAACTTGCTCCACAACATAGGGGCGGTTTGCGAGAGGTTCGAACTACTCTCCCACCGGTGCGGGCTCGCGTGGCAGCCTCTGTTCCACGACATGGGGCTGATCGGGATGGTGCTGAACCCGCTCTACGCCTGCTTCCCGATGGTGTTAATGTCCCCGCTCGCGTTCCTCCAGCACCCCTTCCGCTGGCTCCATGCCATCTCCAAGTACGGCGTCACGTACAGCGGTGCGCCGAGCTTCGCCTATGACCTGTGCGTGCGGACGATTAGCCCCGAGCAGTGCGAGTCGATAGATTTAAGTAGCTGGAGCTTGGCAGCCGTCGGGGCCGAGCCGATCCGCAAGGACGCCCTCGACAGGTTCGTCCGTGCTTTTGCGCGGTTCGGTTTCCGCGAAGAGGCTTTGTATCCCTGCTACGGTTTGGCTGAGGCGACGCTGATTGTCACCGGCGGCCCCCGGTCGCCGCGACCCGTGACCAAGACCGTCTTGAAGTCCACCCTCGAAGCGAATCGAATGGTCGAGGTCTCGGCGAGTGCCCAGGGGGCGCAGGAACTCGTCGGGTGCGGGAAGGCATTGAGGGGGCAGAAGGTCGTCCTTGTGAACCCGGAGACTTTGGAGACGAGCGCACCCGGCGAGGTCGGGGAAGTGTGGGTGTCCGGCCCGAGCGTCGCGCGCGGCTATTGGAACCGCCCGCAGGAGACCGAGGAGACGTTCGGCGCGCGCCTCGCCGGGGGCGGCCCCGAGCCGTTCATGCGCACCGGAGACCTGGGCTTCGTCGACGCGGGAGAGCTATACATCACCGGGCGGCACAAGGACTTGGTCATCATCAGGGGGCTGAACTACTACCCGCAGGACATCGAGCACACGGTTCAGGAGAGCCACGCGGGGCTGAGGCCAGCGTGCGGCGCGGCCTTCTCGGTCGAGGCCGGCGGCGAAGAGCGCTTAGTGGTCGTTCAGGAGTTGGAGACGGACAGCACTGCGGACAGCGGGGAAGTCTTTGAGGCGATACGTCGCGCCGTCGCAGAAGAGCACGAAGTGACCGTCTACGCAATCGTGCTGATTAAATACGGCACGATCCCCATGACGAGCAGCGGCAAGATTCAGCGCCGCGCCTGCCGCACAAGATTTCTCGAAGACGGCCTCGACGTAGTCTCCGCGTGGCGCGATGCGCTCCCGGCCGGCGGCGGACTGCTGGGAGCGGCCACCGCGCGCGGCGCGACCGCTCAGTGGGAACGCTCGTCGTCGCCATCGAGGACTGCCGCCGAGATAGAGTCTTGGCTGGTCGCGCGTCTCGCCGAGAGGCTCGGCGTGGGACCGGAAGAGATTGACCTGCTCAGGCCGTTCGCCAGCTACGGCATTGACTCGAAGGAGGCGGTGGGGCTGTCCGCCGAGGTGGAGGGGTGGCTCGGCCGCCGCCTCCCGCCCACACTCGCTTGGGATTACCCGAACATCAAAGAGCTGTCGCGGCATTTGGCTGGCAGCTCCAGTACGCGGGAGCCGGAACACGAAGGTCGCCGCGCGGCGGCGAGTGACGAACCTATCGCCGTCATCGGCGTTGGCTGTCGCCTCCCCGGCGCACGCAACCCGGATGAATTCTGGCAACTTCTACGCGACGGCGTAGACGCAGTCTCCGAAGTGCCGGCGGCCCGATGGGACGCCGAAGCCTACTACGACCCTCAGCCCGCGACGCCGGGGAAGATGAACACCCGCTGGGGCGGGTTCGTCGAAGGCGTCGAGCAGTTCGACCCGCAGTTCTTCGGCATCTCGCCGCGCGAGGCCGCGCGCACAGACCCGCAGCAGCGGCTGTTGATGGAGGTGACGTGGGAGGCTTTGGAGCACGCCGCGCTCGCCCCGCACAGGCTGGCGGGCACGCAGGCCGGCGTCTTCATCGGCATCAGCAGCAACGACTACGCGCGTCTCCTCCTCCGCGACCTCGACAGCGCGGATGTCTACGACGGCACCGGCAACGCCCTCAGCATTGCGGCCAACCGCCTCTCCTACCTGCTCGACCTGCGGGGGCCGAGCGTGGCGGTCGACACCGCGTGCTCATCCTCGCTCGTCGCCGTCCACATGGCCTGCCAGAGCCTCAGGGCGGGCGAGTCAAGCCTGGTGCTGGCCGGCGGCGTGAACCTGACCCTTATGCCGGACGTGACGGTGAACCTTTCTCAGGCGAGGATGATGTCCGCGGGCGGCCGTTGTAAGCCGTTCGACGCTTCGGCCGACGGGTACGTGCGCGGCGAAGGCTGCGGGGTGGTGGTGCTCAAGCGTCTCTCGGAGGCCGAGGCCGACGGGGATCGAGTGTTGGCGGTCATCCGCGGCACGGCCGTCAATCAGGACGGCCGCAGCAACGGCCTGACCGCTCCGAACGGGCCGGCCCAGCAGGCGGTGATCCGCGCAGCGCTCCGCAACGCCGGCGTCGAGCCGTGGCAACTGGGCTACATTGAGGCGCACGGCAGCGGCACTCCGCTCGGCGATCCGATAGAGTTCCAAGCCCTGGAGGCAGTGCTGAAGGACGGTCGGATGCCGGGAGGCGAGCGCTGCGTGGTCGGCTCGGTGAAGACCAACATCGGCCACCTGGAAGCGGCGGCCGGCGTGGCCGGACTAATAAAGGTCATCCTCTCACTCGGGCACGGGGAGATACCGGCGCACCTGCATCTGCATGAGGTTAACCCGCACATCTCGCTGGAGGAGTCACCCCTGATTGTCGTGACGGAACTGACGCGGTGGTCTGCCGACCCGAGCGGGCGGCGCTTCGCGGGCGTGAGTTCTTTCGGCTTCGGCGGCACCAACGCCCACGTAGTTCTCGAAGGCACCTCCGACTCGCCGGCGGCGGCAGAGCCCGGTGTGGAGCGACCACTGCATGTCCTGACACTGTCGGCCATGACCGAGAGCGCATTGCGGGAGTTGGCAAGCCGGTACGCCGGGCGGTCGGCGGGCGACGCCGTGGATACGCTCGCCGACATTTGCTACACAGCAAACACCGGGAGGGCACACTTCGACCACCGCCTAGCGGTCGTCGCCGACTCTCCGCGTCGGGCCGCCGTTGAGCTGGCGACGTATGCGGCAGGCGGCGAGTCCCGCGCCCTTCTCCGCGGCCACGCGCGAATCGGCCGGGTTCCGAAGGTAGCCTTCCTCTTCTCCGGTCAGGGCGCGCAGTATGAAGGAATGGGTCAAGAGCTGTACCGAACACAGCCGACCTTCCGACGCGCCCTCGAACGTTGCGCGGCGATCCTCGACCGTCGTTTAGAACGACCTTTGCTGTCGGTAATGTTTACGTCGGAGGGCGCACCGTCTCCGCTGCACCAGACTGCGTACGCGCAGCCCGCGCTGTTCGCCCTGGAGTACGCGCTGGCGGAACTGTGGCGGTCGTGGGGAGTCGAGCCGGACGCGGTGATGGGGCACAGCGTCGGCGAATACGTCGCGGCCTGCGTGGCCGGCGTCTGCGCCGTGGAGGAGGCGCTCGAATTAATCGCGGAGCGCGGGCGGCTCATGCAGGCACTGCCCGCGCGGGGGGCGATGGCCGTGGTCTTCGGAGACGTGTCGCGGGTCGCGGCGCTGCTCGAAGAGTACGTGGGCAGAGTCTCCGTCGCAGCCGTCAACGGCCCGTCAAACACGGTCATCTCGGGCGACGAGGCCGCGGTGCGTGAGGTGCGCGAAAGGCTGGAGGCCGAGGGCGTGACGGTGACGACGCTGCCCAATGTCTCGCACGCTTTCCACTCCCCGCTGATGGAGCCCGTGCTCGGCGAGCTTGAGCGTGTCGCGGGACGCGCCAGGTTCGCGGCTCCGGGCATCCCGCTCGTCTCGAATTTGACCGGGCGCGTCGTGACGGACGGGGAGCCCATCACTGCCGAGTACTGGCGTCGCCACACCCGCGAGGCGGTGCAGTTCGCGCCCGGCATCGACTCGCTCGTCGGGATGGGCTGCGAAATCTTTGTGGAGATTGGCCCCGGCGTTACACTCATCGGCATGGGCCGGCGCTGCCTGCGGGGGGAGGCGACGTGGTTGCAATCCCTACAGCGGGGGCGGAGCGACTGGGGTGTCCTGCTTGGGAGCGTCGCGGAGTTGTTCCTGCGCGGGCGGGAGATCGATTGGGAGGGATTTGACCGCGACTACCCGCGGCGGAAGGTGGCACTGCCCACTTACCCCTTCGAGCGGCGTAGGTACTGGGTCGAGCCCTCGGAGGAGCGCGCGCGGGCGGCGGTCACAAAGGCGATGCCCTCCAAGTCGAAGACGTCCCACCCTCTGCTCGGACGACAACTTGGTTGAGGCTCGGTCGGAAGTGGAATAGGAAAGGAGGCGCGGGGATGTCACTCCCGCACCTCCTCACGTTCTGCCAAGTTGGGTTAAAGCCACGTACGCATGCGGATGAGTTCCCGCTACAGGGACTTCAGGAGGGCCTTGGCCTTCGCCGAAGCTTCGCTTTGAGGATACTCTTCGATCAGCACCTCCAGGGTCTTGCGCGCCTTCCCCTTTTGCGCGTTCATGACGTGGGCGTTCGCCAGATTCAGGAGGTAGTCCGGCCTGTTCGAGCTCTGCGGGAACTCTTTTAAACATGCCTCGAAAATTTGCGCGGCCTGCTTGGGATCCTGTAGTTCGAGAAAGTTAAGACCCATCTCCAGCAGAGCCCCCTCCCTCTCCTTGGGGTAGTTCTTCGCGTCGTCGTGCTTGACGGCTCTGGCGTAGTAATCGTTGCTGGTGCTGGCGAAGCCCGCGGCCCTCAGCCCCCGCCCCATCGCCACGAGGCTTTCGAAATTATTCTTGTTCTCCTGGAGGGCGCGGTCGAGCCGGTTGAGCTCGGAAACGTCCGCGGGCATCGCCCTGACGACGGCGGCCAACTCCTCTGCGTTCAGGATCCCGCGGTGGTGCATCAGCTCCGTGCCGTTGGAATTCGTGAAGACTATGTAAGGGAGCGCCGGGACGTTGTATTTCCGCGCCAGATCCTTTTGCAGATCGAAATGGATTCGGACGGGAACGATCCTGCTGTTGACGGCGGCGATCAACCTCGGGTTGGTGTAGATGTCCTTGTTCATCACCTGGCAGGCAGCGCACCAGTCCGCCCAGAACTCAATCATCATCGGCTGATTGGTTTTGCTGGCGACCTCGCTTGCCCTTGCCAAGTCCTTGAACCAGGAGATGGCAGTGTTGTCTGCCCTGGAGGTCACCGCGGCGGTGAGCAACAAGACCGCGAGACTCAGTTTCTTTACTGTGACTGTTGACGAAAACATCGCGCCCCTCCGCTATGGGTCTACGATTTTGTTATGTGTACCGGACGCAGGGCGGGGCCGAACCATAGGCCCCGCCCTGCGTGACGCCCTGTGGCCGAACGTTCAGGGAACGTCCGCCACCTTCGTCCCCAGTCCGCTCAGAACTGGAACCGCAGGCCCAGTTGCACCTGGAAAGGCGACGTGCGAAGGGTGCTGCCCGAGAGATAATTCCCGGCGGCGTCCTTCACCCTGCCGAAGTTGACGTTGGTCGGAGGCGCGTTGAGCGACGGGCCGTACGTCGTCTGAGTCGTCTCGACGTTGTCGAAGTCGAACAGGTTGAACATCTCGACGGAAACCCCGAGCTGCCCCTTCTCGTTCGGCAGTTTGAAATTGCGCTGGACGCGCATGCTCACGTCGGAGAAGCCCCTGTTCCGGAAGGTGTTGCGGCGCACGACCGCGCCGTCCAGGACGGGGCGGTCGTTGGTGATGCCGTCCGAGTTCGAGTCCACCCCGGTTCTCGGGCTCAAGGGCCGCCCGCTGTTGAACCGCATGGTGCTGGCGACCTCGAAACCGAACGGCATGTAGACCAGACTGCTGGCCGCGAACTGGTGACGCTGGTCGATGTTCGACCAGTTGTATTCGTTGTCGAGGTTGAAGGCGTCCACGTAGTTCGCGCCGCTGAAACCGCCCCGCTCATGGTCGTCGTGGCTCTGGCTGAAGCCGAGCGTGTAGGTGGCGTCGACGGTGTACCTCTGCCGCCGGACATTCAGCGTGGTGGTCATGCCGCGGTAGAAGGAGCGCGCCGACGACTCCGTGATGTAGGCGAAGGCGTACTTCGGGAACGGACGCAGCGCCGCGTTGGAGGCCAGACTGAGGTTGGTGTAAATCGGCCGTCCCGTCGCGTCGGGCGTCGGCGGGAGGAGATTCAAGTTGCGGACGCGGTCGATCCGCGCCACGTTGATCTGCGTGTAGTCGATTGACGCCGTGATGCCCTTGGCGATCTCCTGCTCCAGCGCCGCGCGGAACTGCACCGCGCGCGGCAGGCGGAAGTCGGGGTCGAAGAAGAAGACCGTCCCGTTGTTGATTCGGTTCGCCGGGTTCGAGAGCTGATTGAGCTGGTCCGTCGTGAACACAGGCAGGCTGTTCAGCGGGGTCGAGGCATCGAGCGTGATCCCCTGGCTCCGGAAGGCGTTCAGGATGTCGGCCGTGGAGTTGAAGGTGACGTTGCTGCTTAGTTCCGGGTTACCCCCGTTTTGCAGCATGGCCTGCTCGAACAGCGGCATGTACGGCGCGGCGTAGAAGATGCCGCCCGCGGCGCGGATCACCGTCTTCGCGTTGTTGCGAACGTCCCATGCGATGGCCAGACGCGGGGCGATTAGCTCCTTGTCGTCCGGGATCGAGGTGGCCAGCGGGAAGCGGTTCTGCGGCGCCGTCGCGCCGGGGTAATTGGGCAGCAGCGCCATCTCGTAGCGCAGACCGGGGCTGATCGTCAGGCCCGGCCGAATCCTCCACTCGTCCTGCACGTAGAAGGCGATCTGGTGGATGGTCGCATCGAGCGCGCCGGTCCCGGCAAACTGCTGATACTGCGCGGGCAGGCGGGCCTGGTACGCCGAGAGGCTGTCGAAACGGTAGATGCCGTTATTGCCCGGGTTGAAGACCGTGTTGCCGTTCACACTGTTAGAGTCGAACCCGAACTTCATCGTGTGGGCGCCGGTGACGATGGAGAAGCTGTCCACAAACTGATAGCGCGTGTCCGTGAACTTGTACCCGATGTTGCCGTACGCCAGCCCCGTGGCCTGCGGGCCGTAGATGGCGATGGTTTGAATGGGCGAGCCCCCCCGCACCGTGACCTCGGGGCCCGTGCCGGGGTCCCAGGGCCGGAACTCCCGCGCCAACTGCAACCGGAATTCGTTGACGTGATTCCTGGTAAGTACCGAGGTGAGCTGCGCCATGCCCGTCACGTTCACGCGGTTGTTCACGGGCGAGGCGTTCTGCACCGAGCGGTTCGTCTCGGAGTCGGCGCCGATGCCTTGCGTCAGGATGAAAGACCCGGCCGAGTCCGTCACCTTGTTGTTGGTGTAGTCGAAGCGCCCCGTGAAATTGTTTTTGGCGTTAAGCTGATGATCTATCCGGTTGACGACGGACAGCGAACGGCTGAACGCCTCCAACTGATCTTCAGGCGCCACGGCCAGCAACGACTGCGCGCCCGCGGTGTTGCGAAGGCCGAGGATGTCCAACTGGCCGTAATGGACCTGAAGCGGCTTGGTGTTGTGCTGGAACTCTGCCGCGCTGAAGAAGAACGTACGGTCTTTGGAGATAGGGCCGCCCACGGAGCCGCCGAACTGCTGACCGAGGCCGATTTGCTCCCGGTTGAACGGGTCCAGTTTCGTCGTCGCGGCGTTGCGGAACAGGTAGAAGCCTGTCCCGTGGAGCTGGTTGGTTCCCGACTTGGTAGCCAGGTTAATGATGCCGCCCGTCGACCGGCCGAACTCCGCCGAGAACGTGCTGCGCAGCACCTGGAACTCCTGCAACGCCTCGATCGTGAAGGTGGGGGAGAACTCGACGTGGCCGCACCAGTGCGTGTTGGTGTAGTCGCCACCGTCCACGTTGATGTTCGTGAACAGCCCCTTCTGGCCGGAGATGGCGAAGCCGCCGCACTCGGGCTCGATCTGCGTCGAAGGCGTCAGGAGAAACAGATTCCGGATGCGGCGCCCGCTCGCGGGCAGGTTTCGCAACTGGATGTCAGTGAGCACGGCCTTAGAGAACGTCTGCGACGGCTCGATTCCGGTGTTATTCGCAACCACCTCGACAGATTCCTGGACCTTTTGCAGGCCGAGCTTGAAGGTGGCATCGGCGCGGCCACCGAGAGAGACGTAGACCTGCTGGGTAGCGGCCTCCATGTTAGTCGGCTTGACCGTCACCTCATACGTCCCGACCGGGAGCGGGCCGATGGCGTAGCGGCCCTCCCCGTCTGTGGAAGCGGTGCGGGTCAGATTAGTGTCGACGTTACGGGCCGTTACCTCCTGGGCCGCGACGGCAGCTCCGGAGGGGTCACGGACCTCGCCGCCGATCTGCCCGCTGTTGGCTGCGGACTGCGCGCGCGCCATGCCGGGCAGGCAGAGGCACGCAAGCGCCAGACACAGGGAAGCGGTCAGCCTTAGGAATAAGACGTGCCGCGACTGCGCGTCCGAATTTTTGGGATTCCTTCTGACGATGCTCATTGCGATACCTCCGGCAGTGTTACAGGGCGTTGAGGAGACCAAGCATGCGATTAAGGTAAAAGGTGGCGGCGAGTGGAAACACCGTCGCAGAAATTGCCGCGGGGTCAGCTTCCCAATTATTCAGATAATAAAAGACGATGAATCGCGTGCTGACTTACACGCTGTGAGCCGGCGACCTAAAGATACAACGAGACGGGAATCAGAAAGTTTCTTCTAACAGGAGGAGGCCGACCGGGGCAACTCACTTTTAAAACAGCCAGAGAATAATAGCTTCCTCGGGTTTAGTCAACGTCGTCGCGCCGACATGCGTCGGCCTGCGCCTTCGGACGCCGTCGGCGGGCTCGACATGCGGTGCTGCTGAAGGCATTCAGAAGCTGAAACGAAGCTGCGCCTCGATGCGCCGATTGCCGGCGGAGTTGCTGGCGACCGCGGAGCCAAAGCTGCCAGCCGACACGGTCGAGCGCCCGAAGAGCGGGGAGCTGAGGTTCCCAATCGTCGGCCCCTGATTCGTATGGTTCAGGATGTTCAGTACCTGTATCGAGAACGTCAGGGAGAATCGCTTCTCGTTCGTGTTGACACCCGGGATGCCTGCGAACACGCTCTGACGGCTGCGCGCGCCCTGCCCGCTGCGGCCGGTTTGAGCAGAAGACTTCGACGCCGAAACCTTATCGACTAGGCCGAACGTCCTGCCGATGCGCAGGTTGATGGTGAAGAAGCTCGGCCCCTGACCGAAGTTGCGCGGGATGAGCTGCTGGCCGGGCTCGGGGTTCGGGTCGAAAGCTCCGAAACGCGTGACGACGACGCCGGGCTTGTCGAGGTCCGCTGCCAAGGCCGGGCGCTCGTTGAAGATGGTGTCGCCGTTAGTGTCCCGCCCCGTGGTGATGTTGAAGGGCGCGCCCGAGCGGAATAGCACGAAGGGGTTAAGCTTCAGCCGCCACGGCGCGTTGACGGAGCCGCCCAAGGTCAGGCTGTGCCGCACGTCAAGCGCGGAGCGGCCGTACTCGCCGGCGAGGTCGTACTGGTTGACGGGGAAGCTGAATGCGCCGTCGGTATCGCTCTGGGCCTTGCTCAGAACGTAGGTCGCGAACATCGACACGTTGCGGTTCAACAGGTTGGTGACCCCTACGACTAACTGCCTCTGGTCGAACCGCCCGCTCGACTCGAACCGGAAAATGTTACCCGCGCCCGCGACCGGCCGTAGTCCGCCGCCGGGCTCTTCCGGCGAGTACGTCCCCGGCAGCGGGGCGTTGACGTTGCGCGCGCGCATGAAGTGCAACACGCGAGCGTTGATGAAGGTGGTGGTGACGGTGAAGTGGGAAGGGAGTTGACGCTCGACACTGATGGCAAACTGGAGCGTGTAAGGCGACTGAACGTCTTCGGCCACGCGCCACACGGCATGCGGGACGGCGAAATCCGCGAGCCTGTCGGCGGACGGCGGAGCGGGGAACAGGTCCAGCACGTCCGGGTCGGCGGTGACGAACTGGCGCTGGCCGACGCCGTCGAAGCGGTTGGCCTGAAGCGTGAGGCTTTCGCCGAAGCGCTCGTAGAAAACGCCGAAGCCGCCGCGGACGACCGTCTTCGGGCGGCGCGTGCGTCCCGCGCCCGGCATCCAGGCGAAGGCCACGCGCGGGGCGAAATTGAAGTCGCTGCCGATGTTGCTCTGCGCCTCGTAGCGGAGGCCGAAGCTCAGCGTGAGGTTCGGGCGCAGCCGCCAGTCGTCCAGAAAGAAGGCTCCGAGGTCGATGCGCGACGCGCGGGCCTCGGGTTCGCCGGCTGCCAGCGAGAGTTGGGTCGCGCCGCCGCCGCGCCTGCGGACCTCGGCCGGACTCAGACCCTCGGCGAGGAACAGGCGCGTCCGCCGGTACCGCTCGATGCTCGTGACCGGCTCGAACACAAGGCGCCCCTGCGCGTCGAGCACCGGCTGGTCATTTTCGTCGAGCCGCGGGGCGGCCCCGCCGGCGAAGGTAAACGTGCCGCCGAAGTTAGAAGTCGATGAATCGAGCAGGCGCACGCCGCGCAGCCGCCCGCCCGCCTTCAGCGTGTGACGGCCCGCAGACCATGTGCTGAGGTTGTGCAACTCCCAGCGGTCTTCGTCCTGAAAGCTCAGACCATCGGTCGAGCCCCCTTCGACGACCGCGTCCAGCACGCTGATCGTCGGGAGCGAATTGTCGCCCCGCACCGTTCGGCGGCGGTGGACGTACTGGAAGCGCGTCTCGTTGATGACCCTCTGGCTGAGGACGGCCGTCTCGGAGAGTTGGATCATGTGCTCATCGCTCTCCACGTCGTAGGCGCGTGAGGGCAGCGAGAAGTCGCCGACGCCGGCCCCCGCCTGAGTGCTCCGCACGAAGGCGTAGCGCGCCATGAGGGAGTGCTCCGGGGTCAACTGAAAGTCGAAGCGCGGGCTGAAGGCGAGACGCCGTTGCGGGACAAGTACGGCCTGCCTGAAGGGGATGATGTTGAAAGCGGGGTCGAGGACGAGGGCGTTAACGACGGCGTTGTCCTGTATCTCGCGCCGCTCGAAATCCAGGAAGAAGGAAGAACTCCTGCCCTTCAACGGCCCGCTCAAATTCCCCCCGTAGAGGCGCATCTGGTATGGCGGGCGGGTGAGGGAGAACGGGTTGCGTGAGTTCAGACTCTCGTCGTTGAAATTAATAAATGCCAGCCCGCGATACCTGTCCGTACCGGGCTTAGTCAGAATCTCGACCCGCCCGTAACCTAACCGATCGTACTCGGCGGAGAACGGATTCTGGTTGATGCGTATCTCGCGGATCGACTCCTTGGGCGGGATGCGGCCGCTCGAAAATCCGTCCACCAGAAATTGCCCGCCGCCCGGCCCCGACGAAGGCCCGGCCAGTCCGCGCAACGCGGCGGCCAAGTCGTCAGGGTCGTCCGGCAGCGCGTCCAGGTCGGAACCGTGGATGACGATGGCGTCCGCGTTGTTCTCCGGATCGGTGTTGACCGAAGACTCTTTGGAGACAGTCACGCTCTCGTCCGCGATGGTCACTTCCAGCGTAACGTCGAGAGACGTGCGCCGTCCGCCCGTAACCTCCACGCTCGCCTTTTCGTAGGCGGCGAACCCTTTGGCTACGATGAGAACGGTGTAAGCGCCGGGCGTGAGGTTGGGCGCCACGTAGACTCCTTCGCTGACGGGGGCGGCCACTCTCTCGCTGCCGTCTGCACCCCTGACTCTGACGTTCGCGCCGACGACCAGGCCGCCCAGCGCGTCCGCGACCCGCACGCTCAAGGAGCCGGCGGCCTGTTGCCGCGCACGCGCGGCCCGCGGCTCCGAACACAGGAGGAGCAGTAGGAGCAGACTTCCGAGAGCTGTCGCGCGTAGTAGCATGTGAAGTTGACCTTACTCCATCACTTCATTAGACGCGGTGGCAATGTCCTTGAGGAGGGGCTGCGGCGGCCTGACATTTATAACACCCTATCGCGCGGCGCTTAAATCAAGGGCCACCCGCGCCGCCGTCCAGCACCCCGCTGGGCAGCCCGAGCGATGTGCCCCCCGAGGTGCTTTTCAGCGTGCCGCGCGCCGCCTTCGCGGGCTTCAGCAGCTGATCGAGGCCCGCTGCGACGATGATCCCGGTGACGCGCGTGGAGTCCGGGCCGGCCGTGCTTGAAACAACGAGCATCTCGCCGACCTTCAACTCCGAGAGCGACAGTTGGGGTAGGCGCTCGATCAACTCTTGAATGTCGGCGTTGGCCTGGCCCCCGGGGGCCGGCTGAACTCCCTGCTGCGGCCGTGCGCCGCCGGCCGCGGCGGCCTCGTCCTGTGCCTTCCGCCGGGCGATTAAGGCTACGAGGTCAGGCGGCACGCGCCGCAGCATCGAGTCCCTGGTCACGGCGACTGTGACGGGCCGCCCGTCCTCAAGATTGTCAACCGTCAACTCGCCCGCCGCCGGGTCAATCGCCTTGAGGGGGCCTCCGACCATGCGGAAGGAGCCGGAGATGATCTCCTCGGGGGTGTAGCGCGCTCCGTCGGGACTCCTCTCGCCGAGCGCGCGGATGTGATCCCCAACCTTGAGCTCTTCGAAGGAGCTGGGGCCGGCGTCGCTGAACTTGACGGTGCCGGGGGCGAGGCGGCGCAGAACGACCCCCACGGGGACGCCGAGAGTTATCCTTTGCTCTCCCGCGCCCGAGCGTAAGACCGCCACGATCTCCCTCTCGGTCGGCCTTACCTCGGCGATGCGTCCGGCGATGCCCCGCCTGCGCCACTCCTCGCGCTCGCGCTCGCCCTTCATCGCGAGGTCGACCTTGGTCATCACAATCACCTGCCGCGCGGGGACCGACTTCTTGTCCTCCGACACCTTACCCCGCGCGATGACTCGATCCCCGACGCTGATGGAACCGGGCGGGATGGAAACCGCCTTCTCCAGCGTAACCTCCCCGGGGGGGACGTGCATGTACGCCGTCCTGTCATCGAGCGTGACAGCGACGACACTCCCGGCGACTGTCTTCACCGTCATTTGTTTCCCGATCAGGTTGATGGTGACTACTTCGCCACTCACTCGCGCCGCCGTGATGTCGGGGTCGGCCTGGGTTGCGCCGGATGTGACTTCGGCCGTCTGCCCGCGGGCGACGTCGCCGTGTGCGTGCGCCGACAGCAGGAGTAAGATGACTAGCAGCGACTTTCCCATCGCATCTCCGTTAGGACTGTGAAGTTCTTCGCGTGAATGGTTGTTGATTTGGCACCGGTATAAGACTTAATGGCTTCCTACGGTTAACGAAGTATTATGGTGCGACGCGGGGAGCGGCCAACGCGGAGACGGGAGTCGGACGGCGACTCTCGATGATGACGCGCGCCGGCCACCGATGCCGGAATGGTAATGCACCTCCGCCATGTTCGCAAGCCTTTTATGGGAAGAAGGTAGTTCCCTCGCGGGATAAAAGCGACCGCGGCGACGCAACGGCGAGGCCGACTGGATGGACGGTATTGCTCACCTCTTCAGGCCCGCTGCGGCGCGCTAAATGGCGGCGGAGCCGTTTGATTTACGAAACGCACGCGTGTTGTAATTCATCTCGTCTTCCTGCCTCGCAGCCTCCCCGGCGCGGGGAGAAAAAGGACGCCACAAGCAACACTAACCGACTCAGCTCATGGTCAACGAGAGCATCGGCGGAACGCCTGCGAAGAGAAACCCCTGGCTTTACTTTTTCAGCCCCAACCCGGAGGCGGACATCCGACTTTTTTGCCTGCCTTATGCCGGCGGGACGGTGACGACCTACCGCGCGTGGCCGAAGAAGCTGCCGCCGAACGTGGAAGTTTGCGCCGTGCAGCTGCCCGGCCGCGGGAGCCGGATGCCGGAGTCCCCGTTCACGCAGCTCGCGCCACTCGTGCGGGAGTTGGCCGAGAACTTTCTGCCCTACCTCGACAAGCCGTTCGCCCTCTTCGGCCACAGCATGGGCGCGCTGGTCGCCTTCGAGCTGGCGCGCCACCTACGACGTGAGCACGGGCTGACCCCGGCGCACTTTTTCTCCTCCGGGCAGTCGGCGCCGCAGTACGACGACGGGTTCCCGCCTCTGCACGAACTGCCGGACGCGGAGCTGCTCGACGAGTTGCGCCGTCTCAACGGCACGCCGAAGGAGGCGCTTGAGCACCCTGAGCTGATTAAGCTGATGTTGCCGGTGTTACGAGCCGACTTCGCCGTCTTCGGCAATTACGAGTACGAGAAGGAGTCCCCGCTCGACTGTCCCGTCACCGTCTTTGGCGGGGTGCAGGACGCGCAGTTCCCCCGCGAGGGCTTGGAGGCGTGGCGGGAGCAGGCGGGGTCGTCGCTCTCACTTCACATCCTCCCAGGCGACCACTTCTTCCTGCGCACGAGTGAAACCGAGCTCCTGAAGATCCTCGCCAAAGAGCTACAACAGACGTTGGACAGCCTTCGGGCCACGGTTTAAAGCCCGCCCGCTCCTCAAGTCAGCCGAATGCTCGCCAACCTCCATCCACGCTCCTCGCCCCGGCCACCCGATTGGGCGCAACCTCCGGAGCGCTCGCGCCTCATGAGTGAGGAGGTACACGTCTGGCTTGCCGACATCAGGCAGCCCGCAGCACGTGTCGAAAGCTTGAGCCGCCTGCTGTCGCCAGACGAGTCGAGGCGCGCGAAGTCTTTTCACTTCACGCGCCACCGCGAGGCGTTCGCGGTCGCACGAGGGATGTTGAGGACGATTCTGGCTTCATACACGGGTGCCCACCCGCGCGACCTCGAATTCGCTTACTCTCCATACGGGAAACCATCCTTATCAGGAACGCACGATGGCTGTGACCTCCGCTTCAACCTCTCACATTCGCACGGACTCGCTCTCTACGCCGTCGCCCACAGTCGAGAGGTCGGCGTTGACATCGAATACTGCCGGCCGCGTGTGGCTTTCGCTGAAATCGCCGAACGTTTCTTCTCGCCCCTTGAAGTCGAGAACTTCCGCCGCCTCCCGGAGCAACTTCGCCGCGAAGCCTTCTTCAACTGCTGGACGCGGAAGGAGGCATTCATCAAGGCCGTCGGCGAAGGTCTCTCGTTCCCCCTCGATGCGTTCGACGTTTCCCTGACCCCCGGCGAGCCGGCGACGCTGCTCGGCGTCAGGGTAAACGGGCGAGAGGCGTCGCGCTGGAGGTTGCGAGAATTACAACCCGGCCCCGGATACGTCGGCGCGGTTACGGCCGAGGGACAAGACTGGAGACTGAAGTGTTGGTTAGCTTATCCGTGAGCCGCCCAAAAGTTTGAACCAAATTCGCGTCGGCGGTGAAGTGGCGCTGTAGGTTAGAGACATCGAAGTTGGCATGCACACACGCTTGCCGGTTCGACGTTGAGCTACTGGCGCAAGCGCCTCCGTGAAACTTTCAGATGGCGTTCTGTCGGGCTGGCGGAGAGGTAAAGATAATAGTGAGAGGAATGTAGACAAATGGGACGGGCCGCCCTCTGGGGGCGGCCCGTCCCGGCCGCATCAGCTTTCGACCTTCTCCATCTCCCTGCCGCAGCAGCAGCGCGGAGGGTGATCGCTCTGGCAGCCCGGGTCGGCGCCCTTCGTCACTTCCATCTCGGCCCCGCATTTCTGGTCAGGGCAGCGGTACCGGTCTCCTTGTCGTAATGCCATGTGAGTTCTCCTTAGGTTATGCAGCCGATGCCAGTCGGGCTGCGACGCTTCGCGGGGGACGTTCGTTTAACGGCCTCGCTGGTTCGTGCCGTCGTATTGATAGTCGGGAGTAAGATTGATGCTAATAATACACCAAACTTGAGGGTGGATTAAAACTCCCCGGGCGGGCGCGCATAGAATCTGACGACGACAGCAAGATCATTCGAGGCGTCGGTGTATGTCGGGATTTTGTTCACCTCGGGTTGGTCTACGAATCTTCAGCAACCCCCGTGAAAGAAGGGCCGCGCGGGCCACGGCGAGAAACTTGTTTGAAGACCTTTTATGGCCGCCCAATGAGGGAGTACAATCCCGGAACATTCTAGCCTTGATTCTGTCAGTCTCAAGTTCGGAGACAGGCTTATGGTTTTGACCGCAGATTGACAGACACGTGACAACGGCCTGTCTTCAGGAGGCGTTCATGCAAGAGAATCCTGAGTTGCGCGTCGAAGGCGCAGCCGACCACATCGCGATCAAGACCGAAGACATGGCGGGGGACGTGCGCGAGTACGAGCGCCTCGGCTTCCGCGTCGAGACGCTCTACGAGGACTGGGCCATGCTGCGCGACGCGCGCGGCTTCGGCGTGGCGCTGCTGCCCGAGGGCTCGAAGCACCCGCAGCACATCGGCATCCGTGTGGATTCGCGCGAGGAGCTTGAGGAGGCCGCGCGCCGCGAAGGCCGCCCCGTCAAGGAGCACCGCGACTGCTCCGTCTCCTTCTACACCCGCGGCGTCGGCGGCCGCGCTGTCGAGGTCATCTACTACCCGCCCGAGTACAATCCGTTGTGACGGGGCAGGGGCAACATGTAAAAACATGCGGGCATTGGTGTAGATTGTTTTAGGTACGAGCGGGAATGTCCGGCCTCGGCGGCGAAAATGAACAATCCAGCACCTGAGATCAATCAGGACAAGCAGCCCTCACGATACCACGCCGTCGCGCGCGCATTGGTAGGGGTCGGCCAAAGCTTTTACGGGCGCGGATGGGTTCTCGGGACGAGTGGTAATTTCAGTGTCATGGTGAGCTTCGAACCCTTCCGCCTGGCCATCACGGCAAGCGGGGTGAACAAGGGCGCGCTCGCGCCGGATGATATTTTGCAGGTCGGCGGGGATGGCGAACTCGTGAGAGGGAACGGCCGGCCGTCGGACGAGACGAAGCTTCACCTCACGGTCATCAAGGTGCGGGGCGCCGTAGCCGTCCTACACACACATTCCGTGTGGAGCACCATGCTGTCCGAGGCCTTCGCCGACGCCGGCGGCTTGTACATCGAGGGCTACGAGATGCTGAAAGGGCTCGCGGGCGTACGAACACACGAGCACCGCGAGTGGTTGCCCGTTATAGAGAACTCCCAGGACATTGAGGCGCTCTCAGGATCGCTCGAAGAGGCCCTCGTGCGGCACCCCGAGTCGCACGGAGTCTTGCTGCGACGCCACGGCCTCTACACATGGGGCCATGACCTGATCGAAGCCGTACGCCACGTCGAAATCCTCGAATTCCTGCTGGAGGTTGTTGGGCGGACATATTGTGCGCAGGGGCAAGTGTCCGGCATGAAAGGCCGGTGACGGCTGCGCCGGCGGCGCGGAAGGGGTTTTGAGAGCATGGCGGTTGTAAGGATACTTGGCGAGGACGTTACACTCTGCGAGGATGCCGCGATTCGCCGCCACCTCGCGGGCATTGGTATTAGCTACGAGCGGTGGGAAACGACGCACGCTGTTTCGGATGACGCTACCGCGGGGGAAATCCTTGCCGCCTACGCTGAAGAGATCGAGAACCTCAAGGCGCGCGGGGGCTACGTGACGGCCGATATGATCGATGTGTATCCTGAGACGCCGGGCCTCGAAGAGATGCTCGCGAAGTTCAGACGCGAGCACTGGCACGACGAGGACGAGGTCAGGTTCGTCGTCAGCGGCCGCGGCGTCTTTCACCTCAACCCCGCGCAGGGGCCTCTGACGAGCGTGGAGACGGGGCCGGGCGACCTGATAAGCGTGCCGAGCGGGACGCGCCATTGGTTCGATCTCTGCGCCGACCGTCGAATCCGCGCAATCCGGCTGTTCCGCGAGCCCGCGGGCTGGGTGCCCCGTTATACGGACAGCGGCGCGGAGCAAAGCTACCAGCCCATCTGTCTAGGCCCCGTATACCTGCCACTCCCGGACGCCGCGAGATGAGCTCGAATCAACCGCGCATGCGCGGGCGGTTCTGCTCGACGTTGAAGGGACGACTACCCCCATCGAGTTCGTCTATGAAGTCCTTTTCCCCTTTGCGCGCCGGCATGTGAGAGAGTTCATAGGGCGGCAACGACATTCGGAAGAAGTGTTCGCATGTCTTTCCCGGTTGAAGGAGGAGCATCGCGCGGATGTCGAAAAGGGGCTTGCCCCTCCGGCATGGCAGGAGGGCTCGGACGAGCTTCTGGCGGAGTCGGTCGCCGCATACGTCCACCGGCTGATGGACGAAGACCGCAAATCCACGGCCCTCAAATTTTTGCAGGGAAAAATCTGGAAGGCTGGTTACCTCGACGGCAGTCTGCGGGCTCCGGTTGACGGCGACGTGCCGCGGGCCTTCGCGCGGTGGAGGGTTCAGGGTCGGGGCATCCACATATACTCGTCGGGAAGTATCCTCGCCCAGAAACTGCTTTTCACTCACACCACCAGCGGCGACCTGACCGGATTCATCGACGGCTACTTCGATACGACGACCGGAGTAAAAACGTCTGCCGACAGCTACCGCTCAATCGTCACCCGCCTTGGACTCTGGGCTGCGGAGGTCTTATTTATCTCGGACGTCGCGGCCGAACTGGACGCCGCCCGCGAAGCTGGCATGAATACCGCCCTCGGCGCCCGCGCGGGGCGAGCCGAACTCGAAACGCTTGGGCATCAGATAATATCTACTTTTGACGTAGTCTTTCCCTAACAGTCGTGAATTAATTAGCCTCTCACTCACGCCAATTATGATATTGTGAGGCAGGCGGTTGTCGCGTAAACTTAAGCCCCGCTTGACAATCCACGCACCCGTCCGTATATTCACTGTTTGCGTTTAGGTGAGTTATTGTTACCTTGGGAGGTAGGTTGTGCCGACTATTAATCAATTGGTTAGAAGAGGGCGTAAGGATCAAAAAAAGGCGTTGAAGCATTCTGCCGCCCTCGAAGGCGCGCCGCAAAAGCGCGCCGTGTGTATTCGTGTTTTCACCGTTACGCCCCGTAAGCCCAATTCGGCGCTTCGCAAGGTGGCTCGTGTAAGAATGACCAACGGCAAAGAGGTGACCAGCTACATCCCGGGTGAGGGTCACAACCTGCAAGAGCACTCTATCGTATTGATCCGCGGCGGCAGGGTGCGTGACCTCCCCGGGGTAAGATTTCACGTGGTGCGCGGCACTCTGGACTCCGTCGGCGTCGCTAAACGGAATCAAGGGCGGTCTAAGTACGGCACTAAGCGGCCTAAAGGTGGCGCCGCCGCTGCCGGTGCTAAAGGTGCTAAGGGCGGTAAGAAGTAACAGGCCGCTGCGGCATATTTAAGTTAGAGTTAAGCACGTAAGGCGTCCTCTTCGAGAGGACGCCTTACGTGCTCAGTGCGTCTACCCGAAAAACTCCTTTCCCCGGCTGTTCAGAAAACCACAAATGTTGAGTAAATAGGTTGGGATGCCTGTCCGGACTGTACTCAAGCCTTTTCACAAACACTCAGAACGTTTAGAAGATGTTCGGCGGACTTCCTTAATACAGGCATCATGCTTTATGGTGACAGTGAGCCGCCAAAGCATCTTCGGTTGCTTACAGGGGAAAGATGTCGCTTCTGGGCGTGACACGCGTCCTGACGCCGTTTCGCCTACGTCAGCCGTCTTCAGCAAATCCCTTACACGCCTGTTATAAATGTTGAAGCTGTAAAAGTTCCCGGTCGTTCTTCAGCGACACTCCGATGCCTGGAATAGGGAGACCAAGGGAATGACTAAACCGACTTACGTACTCGGGACGGGATTGTCCCACGACGGTTCATCGTGCCTGATGCGTGATGGGGAGATAGTCGTCGGAATCGAGAAGGAGCGGATTACCAGAAAAAAGCACGACGGGTTCAACGACAGGCTGACGCTCGAATACTGCCTCGAAGCCGAAGGCATAACGTGGGCGGATGTGGACGTGCTAGTCGAGAACAACACTAAGAACCGCTTCGAGTTGGAAGACCAACGTCTCCGCCTTGGGCGGGAGATCCCAGAGTTCGTCCCCAGGGTAAATATTTCTCACCACTTGGCTCACGCATACAGCGCCGCCGGGGCCTCACCGTTTTCCGAAACTACGGTCGTGGTGATAGATGGTCGGGGCAGTTCTTTAGATAACTGCGTCGATGTTACGCCACATCTACTGCCGGCGGATGTCCGCGCGATTCCCGCGGGACATCGGGATCAATTATTCGAAAAAGCAAGCGTATATTTTTTCCAAGATGGTCGGATGGAGACCATCTTCAAGGATTATTCTTCGCTACTTTCAAAAAGCCTCGACCGGGTGAGATTCCCGTTGGCCCCGCCGACGATGGAGCACTCGGCGGGGGAATTCTACGGAGGCGTATCCTATTACGTCTTCGGTAAGAACTTCCAGGAAGGGAAACTGATGGGGCTGGCACCCTACGGGCGGCCCGGGATATTCAGCGGGGACGGATTCTTTTTACGTGAGGGACGCGCCTTCATCAATTACGATGACCCGCCTAACGTGCCGAGTGAATTGTACGGCGGGTTCTACGAAAGGCCGGAACGCTTTCAAACCTACGCGGACTTGGCCCACTGGGCGCAGAAGGAGCTTGAGAAGGCGCTTATATATCTTGTTGGCACGGCGCACGCGCTTGCCCCATCCCGGAATCTTTCATATGCCGGCGGCTTGGCGTTGAACGCCGTGGCAAACCGGCGGCTTTTTACAGAGACCCCTTTTGATAACATTTTCATCCAGCCGGCTGCCGGTGATAACGGTATCGCGGTCGGGTGTTGCTATTACGGTTGGCTAGAGGTCTTGAAGCGGGGTTCCGTTAAGCATAGCGGCATCTCCGCCTTCGGGAGACGTTATGACGCCGAGCAGTGTTCCAGCGCTGTGGCCTCTCAGGGCTCGGCCTGCACGGTGACCGAACCCGAATCCATCGTGAGTGCGACCGCCCGGATTCTTGCGGACGGCGGGGTAGTCGGTTGGTTCCAGGGCCCAAGCGAGTTCGGGCCGCGCGCCCTCGGGTTTCGCAGCATACTGGCCGATCCGAGGCGTGCTGAAATGCAGGATTTTATAAACAGGGAAGTAAAACTGCGCGAGGACTTCCGGCCGTTCGCCCCTTCGGTGACTGAAGAGGATGCGTCGGTTTATTTCGAGGATGATTTTGAGAGCCCGTACATGATTCTGGTAATGAAGACCCGTCCTGAATGGCGCGAGCGAATTCCCGCCGTCGTTCACAAGGACGGGACCGCCCGGGTCCAGACGGTTTCACAAAGTATGAACCCGCTGTATCACCGACTTCTGAAGGAATTCCAGCGATTCACCGGCATCCCTGTCTTATTAAATACGTCGTTCAACCGCCGTGGCATGCCGATAGTCGAGACGCCGGAACAGGCCGTTAAATTTTTCTTGGAGTCTGAATTGCACGCCTTGGTGCTGGATCGCTACCTCGTCACAAAGAACCTTCGTGAGGGAAGTCATCCCGCAGTTGATTCCTGATTATTGAGTTAACACGCCGCCGGGACGAACTTCGGTGGGGGGTTTGAGTGCCCGTTAGCGCCGCGGCGTCAGGCGTTAATGAAGGGGGCCCGGCAGGTATTAATGTCCCTGCGGCTTAACCACAACTTTCATCGTCACCTCTGTCCCGTCACACGCACCCGCGATCTGCCTTGCGAAGTCTGCCAGGAATTTAATCTGATCGAACACCGGGATGGCGCGCATCGACACGCCTTTCTCGGATTCCTTCATGATGAACGGGGGAATGACGTTCAGCAATTGACCCGGCGTCAACTTGCCCCCCTCCTCTTGAAAATTCAATAGGGGGTTAAGATAAAGGTAGTTGGCAGGGTCTTTGTGCGCCCGTTTAAGGAACCCGTCGAAATCCGTCTCAAGGCTCTCCAGTTGACCCGTCTCACCGCTCATTCTGAAGACCGCGTCATCCCTCAAAATAAACTGATCACCAAGATAATCCTGGCCGAAAGGGATGTCAGATTCACTCAGTTCGGGGAAGAGCCTATAAAGTGCAAGATCGCCTGTCCAAGCCTCTCTCAGCGAGTGCCATCTGGGAAACTTTACGGCGCCCCGGATGTGTAGACCGCCCCCGAAAGCAATGAATCCGTTGACCTGCTTCAGGAGCCTACTGTAGGCCTTCGGCAGCTGGCTGATGATCTCCGGGTCGGAAATGTCTGGGCCGCTGTAGGTAAGATCAGACAGTTTTGTTGCAGAAAAACCGAGTGTCATATGCTTCTCGTGTTCGGTCTTGTTCTACTATGCGGATTATACCAAACTACACTTGAAACCAAAGTCAGTGACGGTTCGCTGACTCTCGGAAGGGAAGCATCAACCTGAGCCTTACGCCTCAGCTCGATTGAGTCGGTGTGAGCATCGAAGAAGCAGTAAAGCGTAGGTCAGTCAGGTTCGTCCTGCCAAAGATTCGGCGACTCAACCGCGGCCGGTCACCGCGTTCCCATTCTCACGTCGGGTCTGATTCCACCCCGCCTGATACGCCCAACTCGTTCATACATTTCATCAGCAGTCCCCAAGTTTCTTCCGACACGTCGACGCCCTCGGAGTGATGCTTTTCTCTTGTGGCATGCGCCCGGTCGCCAGGTATCCGCACCGCCGAGCTTCTTAGCGGTGGGGTCGACCTGATGTTCGATAGGAAATCATCCGCCCCGCGCCGGTAATCGGCCTCGGGCATGAGAGCGTCTATTTTTATCGCCAGCAGCGCGACGCCCCCGAACTTATCTGCTTGAGGAGCACAGTCGCCGGACAGAGCTCCCAAAAGGCACGTCGCCAGAGACAGGCCGAAGCCCTTATGCCCCCCGAACGGTAAGATAGACCCGCCGGCGAAAAAGTCTTCTGGGTTATTGGTGACGCTGCCCTGCGCATCAATGAGCACGTTCGTGGGTAGGGAGCGCCGGTCACGGGCCGCTTTAATTACACCGAACACGGTCGCCGCCGCGGTCGAGGTGTCGAATACAAACGGGGCACCTGCGGTCGGTGCCCCAACCGCAATCGGGTTCGTGCCGAGCCGGCGGGCGGCGGCACCGACGGGCGTGACCACGGACTCATACGTATCCAGCGCGAAACCCGCCGTCATCATTGTCATGCAACCTCGCTCCGAAAGGGCTTCGACGTAACCGCCGAGGCGGCCGACGTGTCCGATGTCGCGAACCGTAGCCAAACAAACGGCCTGGGCATCGAGCCGCGCGAGGAGTTTCGTCATGAGCCAATCGACGGCGTAGTGTCCGAACGCCTTTCTTCCTTCCGCCCGGAGGAACCCCGCGCCGGTCTGCAATATTTCCGGCTCGGCATCCGGGACGAGGCGTCCGTTGGACACCTCTTCGACGTAAGTGGGGATTGTGTTGACGCCATGAGATGGATAACCGCATAGGTCGGCGTCCACCACGTATCGGGCCACGACGGCAGCGATATGTTCGGGCGCTCCGGCGGCGCGCAGGATCCGCACAACCACCGCCCGCAGTTTCTCAGCGCTTAACTTCGGCATGCTCAGAGATTCCCACTTTCGCCTGCTTCATTGATGGCAACGTTATGGCGCCTGTCGGCGTCGAGGAGCTCTTCATGATGTCGAATCACTTTGGTGAAAGCCGCCGCGTGAGCTTCAATGGCCGCCACATCAAGTTTGCTGAACCGGGGCACAGTAAAAGCCTTCACGTTCTCTGTCGCCTCAAGGCTGGCGTCACAGCGACACCGCGCCTCCGGCACGCCATAGAGGGCGGCGTTACCTCCTTCTCTCAGCCTGGGGTGGAGATGTAGAGGTCGGCGGAAATCGGATAGAAGCTCACACTGGACTCCTTCGGCCCGCAGGGCGGCCGCGAAGAGCTCAAGGCTCAATCCCCCTAACACGCGTTGCTCATAGAGTCCGAGCGGCCGGTACCAGCACCCCATGGTGGAGCCTTCCCCAGGGGGTGTCCGGTGAGGAATGATTCCCGGCAGGCCGTCCAGGCGATCCCAGAACATACACATGGCGGCGCCGACGATTCCCATGCGGGCTTCGAGATGGCGGAGTTGGACTCTCGCGAGGGCGGCGCTCACGTTGTGCATACGTGAAGTCGTCCCCCCGAGAGGCAAGCCGGCGTACCTCCGCAGTTGAGGGTCGCTCGTGTCGTCCGCCGTGAACCGGTGGTCGTGTCCCCATGACACCGCGCGCTCGAAAAGCGCGCGGTCATTTGTGACGAGTATGCCGCCTTCGCCGGCGGCGATGGCTTTGCCGTTCAGGGAGATGGCGGCTACGTCACCGAAGGTTCCGACCTTTTGCCCTTTATAAATGGACCCTAAAGCCTGGGAGGCGTCCTCGATCAAAGCCACCGAGTGAGACCGTGTGAGGGCGACGAGCGCGCTCATGTCGCAGGGTCGCCCGTGCTGGTGTACGACAACTATGGCTCGCGTGTCGTCAGTCAACAGCCTCTCGACACTGGCCGGATCGATGTTGAGTGTAAGCGCGGATATGTCGGCAAAGGCTACGGTCGCCCCCAGTCGGAACGCGGGAAGCGCGCTCGCCCAGTGCGTCAGGCTCGGGACTATGACTTCGGTACCGGGGCCGACGCCGGAAGCAAACATCGCGGCTTCAATCGCGCTGGTCCCGGAGTTGTAGGTCAATGCGTGCCGGACGCCCAGCCACCGGCCGAACTCCTTCTCCAGCGAATCCACCGACTCCCAGTCTGCAAAATTGGGCTTCCGCAGCAGCTCGATGACGGCGGCTTCATCCTCTTCGCCCATCAAGGGCCAGTCAAAGAGGCCCGGCGGGGTCTGCACAACCGCCTTCGCGCCACCGAGGATTGCAAGCTCGCTCGCCTTCATAGACTTACCGCTCCGTTTACGACACGCCGTCTGCGAAACGGGATTCGAGATGTGTCATGCCGAGGTACAGAGTCACGCAGGCCCGGATGATCGTCTCGGTGGGTACTGAATAAGAGAAGCGTAATCGATGGGAGTCCGTAAAATCCAGATCACCCATGCACTCTTCAGGTATCGTACGCACGCCGAACAGCACAGCGAACAAGGCGAAAACGTCGAACCCGCAAGTCAGCCGAGGCTTTCGGAGGTGACAACGCTCAAGCAGCCTGCGGCAATCAACTATGACAAAAAAACCGCAATCGGGTGAAGTGCACACTTCCAGCCAGCGGCTCAACCCTTCTTTGACAAAGTCGTCGGCGACGCGCCGCTGGTAATCCGGCGGCGTCGCGGCGCATTGGCCGTCAGCAAATTGATAGTCGGCGTCGTATAGCTCGACCCCTTGAGCGCGCTTCCAAGCAAAAAACTCTGACACTCCGTCTAGAATGTTCTGTCGGGAGATATCACGCGAATCGGGATCGAGGTTGGGGGAACTGCCGCCCTCCATGCACGCCAACATCAGGTTCTTCTTCCGTCTGTATCCGCCGGGCTCCGACCAGTTGGCGGCGAGATACTCATCAAGGGCTTCGGGCTCGGAGAAGGCTTTGAGCAACCCGCGCTGCAACAAAGTAGATACGAACCCTACGGAGTTCTCTACGATGCGATAGAGGCCGTGCATTGCGTCACGCTCCCCCAGGAGGATGCCGAGACGGCAGTTAGCGATCGCGAGGGGCTTTGACACGCCCAGCAGGGTGAACACATTTGCGCCGAAAAGAAGACAGCTTTTAAAGTTCGCTATCGGGAGACCGAGCGAATGGTAAGCGAAATCTTCGATGACGGTGACGGACCGCGCCGCGAGGGATTTTGTGATGAGGGAGGATTCCTCGGGATCGTACGATTTCCCGTAGAGGTTGGGATTGATGTGGAGGTAGGCAACCACGCGCGGCGGGAAGAGCATTCGCGTTTGCGGCGCGGCCGAGACGCGGGAGCTGAGTGCCGCATCGCCGCGGCAGATTTCTGACAAGATAAAATGCTCCAGCTTCGACTGTATTTCAAGGGGCGAGTCGCACGCAGACAGTTCGTAAATTAAATCTTCCAGAAGGCCGTTGCCCGGGTTGCAGATCGCGTCGCGAAAGAACCCTTCAATCTCCACGGTATAGACCTCTAAACGCTGACGCGCCGTCTTCCGCCAGTTATGCGCGGATGCGTTGTTTATGGCGTCAACCGTCACCGCCACTGTGCCGGCGTCAATCTTTGCGCTGTGGGTCGCGTGCAGGATATGGGTTCGACCGCCGTTGCGCTCGACCTGAGGGATAAAGAACCCGTAGGTCACTTCCGGGATGATGACGGTGTCCCCCGGACGCTGAATCATGGCGCGGCAGAGCACGTCGTAGAGATGCACAGTCCCGGCGCCTACAGCGACGACCAGTTCGGATGACCTCTGGGCGGTGATAAAGCCGTGATGAATCAGCCAGTCCTTCACGGCCTCCGGCAAGCCTTCGATGGGCCGCGGCCCGACGTAACCACGGTAAGCGTCGAGGTCACGAAATGCTTCCTGTACTCCCGCCACGAACGGGGGAAACGGCCCGGAACTGGCATTGCCCGTGTCAAAATTATCGTGCAGTGGGAAACAGTCGATGCTTTCACCGCTCGCGGTCGTTTCAACATTCAAGCTCAGGAAAACCTCAAACATCTCGTCGAGAAGAAACTCGAAGCGGGGTACGTCGCCGGAGCACTTCGGATAACGTTCATAAAACGACCCGAGCAGCGCGTCGAGCTTTGCCAGACCCTCCCTAGTCAAGGACGGTGAGACCTCGGCGCGAATGACCGGCGCGCTCAGTCCCGCTGTTGGTTCGTGACTCATGGGTTAAAGACTTTGCGACGGGGCTCCGGTAAGCATATACCGGGCGGCGATATTTACGTCGAACCGGTGCGGAGACCATGCGCGTCGGTGAGCCGCGCCTGCGCCCGGCGTGCGAAGAGGTTCGCGCCGTAAGGCCGTGCCGGCTCCTTCTTCAAAAGAGTAACGTCGATGCGCGCAGGCCGCGCGCGCGACGAACGTAGGCGATATATGTGGAGAAGGTAGAAGTGTCTACCCCGACGAACAAGTCGGCGTCGATGCAAAGGGCCATATCAACCACGGCGTTGATTTGAGGGTCTTCGTGCCTAAAACTGCGAATCCGGTAACCGCCGCTGAAATCCTTGAAAGCTTCCAGTCCCACGTCGGTGGCGACAATGAACTGATGTATGTCTGCGGGTATGGCGCGTATCATCGTTTCGACAGTAGGCAGCTCGACGTTCTCCAATATCTTAGCCACTTGTTGAATATTCTGCCCTCGCCGCCAGTGAATCGCGGCGTATCGCTCAGGTCCCGCAAACGATTGCGCCAGCCTCAGATATTTATCCCGCACGGCCGTCGGTACGTGACGTAACATGAACTCGTCGGAATTCGTCGGCCGATGGGCTGTCGCCTCGTACCTTGTGTTTGCTATCTCGACCAGCCCGTTTATATAAGATAGCCCGACCGAAGGTCGCTCGTCCTCAAAAGTCTGGCTAATCTCATCCAGACGCAGCGGCCGGTCAACTTGCACTCGTCTCACGTCATCGACGCGGAACCCCATTTTTACGAAGCTGGTGAGGCGCTCTATATTGTCGAGCCAGACAGGGTGTAGGTCTCGTATCACGGGTGACGCGTACTCCACGCGGTGGAGCGGCGTGATGTGAAAAACGAGGTCGATGTGATCCCCGTACGTAGCGCGATACTGTTCGGCCGAGACCCAAGGCCAGTCCGCATCCAGCCTGAAATAGTCGTCCAGACCGCGCCGGTACTTAGTAGTTTCCAAGTCAGGCATCGGCGGGAGCACCAGAGTTCGATTGAGCGCCCTTGCTATTTCGAACGCTGATTCCAGAAGGAAAAGCTCTATCCCAAAACCGTGATTAGGCTGGTAAAGCAAAAACCGTTGAGGTACAGACATGATGAAATCATCTTGACACTTAGCTTGGATTCTATAGGATTCGACCTAAAGTGTCCGAGCATTTACATGAAAATACAAGCTATATAACGACTGTTTTGTAATCAGATATGCACCCGCTTGGTAGCAAAGAAAGAAGAGGCCAATCCGGAAAAGTATTGGCGTTTCTATCAACGGTTTGGCTATAAACCTTCCTGGCATGTTCAAACGCTTCGCGGTAATAGCTGAATGCAATTTCAGCATTAGGATGAGCAACTACAGCATGTATTCGAAAGCTGCCCTCCTCCCACAAATAAGTAAACTGCTGCCACTCACCATTCTTGTCTGTTAGGGCAGGTCTTGCGCCAACGTGAAAACTTCCCGGTAGATCAGAAAAATGCTCGCGTAAAAGCCAAATCTTTATACCCTGAACAGGTGGAACAATCTTTCCCGTAAGACGCGCGCGCGGGTGTTCTCCAGACTTGCTTACATCGATTGAGGTTACAACTATTTCCTTGACAAGTAAGTCGTGGTCGGAGTTAAGAGAGGATTTAGGCTCAGGTGTGTGAATCTGTTGTTTCCTGAATTCAAGAATCCCCATCAACAAGAAGACGACTCCGACTCCAACTACAATCCAGTTATAGGGTCTTAAGAATTGAATCGAACTGCCCGCGATTATCAATTGTTGTGAAGCGCCCACAATGATACAGATGCCGCCAAGTGTCATAAGTAATATCCACGCAGGCGCTTTTCTTAGCTCAGACAATATAGACCCCATATTTTTCTCATACCAGATGGTTATAACGTCGGCTTCCTACCATTCACCGATCATGTATATGCACGGTTTATTTTGTGTCTCTCACTGTCCTACCGTTCATCGGACGTGTCGTATCTGAGTCCGGTATCCAGCGGCTGCAAATACCCGAATTCGTCGAGGGTAGTAATCCACCGTGCCCGCCGGGCACTACCTCCGATGTTCCTCAGCCACTGAGGCCCATACTGAGGCTGAGGACTCCTGTACGTTTGCATGCTGCCGCGATGCAAGTCCCGAAACATGACCTCTGAGTTGTGCTCCTCGACAGACGCCGGGTAAGCGTGAAAATCTGAACTGACTAGACCGCGGTTCCCACCCCCCCAAGAGGCGTGCCATAAACGCAAGTCAAATACGATCATGTCACCCGGATTGGTGGTACAAACGTAACAAGGGAAATCAGCCACAGTTTTCCCCGACAGGCTAAGGTAGGAGTTGTCCTCGCCAATATTCACCCCGGCTAAATTAAGCTCGTCGAGCGCCGCCGAGAAACTTGGTAGGTGAGAGCCCGGTATCACGCGCAACGCACCGTTGTCTGCTCGTAAGGGTTGCAGGTACAAGGCGAACTTGAGGCCGCGAAATTCTGGAACCTTGGCATCCCTGTGCCATTCGGTCTCCGAGCCTACGAACTGGTTCGAATTGCAATGAACCATAAATGCCTCGGGACCGATCAACTGTTCCGCCACACCCGCAAGCCGCTCGTCCTCCGGCAGGCCGCTCAGGGTGGGCGCGTTCTTCCGTAAATTGGACCAGTTGAGTTGTCCCCTCAATCCTACTGGTTCTAGCCCGAGGGCGGTCATCTGCACGCGCCCGTGCTCGTATTCGGCCTCTATCTTCTCGACCTCTTCGGGGGAGAATAGTTGCGGAAGGATTAAGAACCCGATTGTGGCAAACTCCTTTTTCTGCCAGTCGGTCAATATCATCGTTGCCTCCAAATATAAAATGGGTCGGGCACCATAGGATTTAACGAGATGGTTTTAACCGCGGCCTCGCTTCGGACTTACGACGTGGCTTGGCATCTATCATGATTATCCCGACTTCTGAATGGAGTCATGAACGAACCGAAGGTCAGGCGAACCGGCTGAAGCTAATTTGAGAGGCGGACGCACGAGCTTGCGAGGCCCACCCTTCTCAGGCAGCGAATATTACACGATGTCCGACGAAAGTGGAATGGAACGGGCGGAACGGCTCGGCGGGGCTAAATTCGCCATCGTTAAATATCTGGGAGAACCTAATGTCATAGCCAAGTTCCGCCCGCTTCTGTAGCTGAGAGTTGCCAACTCTTCCGAAGGTCCCGCCGGTCAATCAACCCCGCGTGTCTCGCCGTGGTCGGATTACTCCTTGTTCTCGCGCCGGGGCAAACATTATAATGCTCCCGCTCCCAAGCCTCGGGCAGCCGCCCGCTGTATCCCTCTTAGCTCCTGGAGACACGTAGGATGGAGAGAATCGCGCTGACGCCCCCCCAAAAGGCCGATCTCGTAGACGCCCTTTACGGATTGCCGTCTCCGTACGAGGACATCGAGACTTTCCTGCTCACGATCTACCCGATTTTCGCGCGGCTCCCCACAGACGTTCTGCGGAAACTGTTCAACTACCGGATCGACCCGCGGGCGTACGGGTCGCTGTTGCTGGAGAACTTCCCGGTCGATGAGCAGCTCCCGCCGACCCCCTCCGACGGGAAGCGATGCCGGGACAAGCGCTCCTTCGTCAGCGAGGCGTGCGCGCTCGGCGTAGCCCAAATCCTCGGCCACCCCATCGGGTACTTCGACGAGAAAGAGGGAGAGCTGATTCACACCCTGAGCCCCGTGCGAAGCGAGGTGCAGGCAACGTCGAGCGAAAGCTCCGAGGTCCATCTGGGGTTCCACACGGATTTCAACTACGACAAAGAGACCCCAGACCTCCCTTATAACGTGGTCAACCCCGACTACATAGTGCTGGTCTGTCTGAGGGCGGACCCGAAGGGCGAGGCGGGCACCCTGTATGCGGACGCGCGCGACATCTGTGCGCGACTGACGCCGGCGGAGATGGAGGTCATGCGGAGCCCGCAGTTTCAGTTCGCCGCCTCGTTCTCGTTCACGGGCCGGTGCGGGTCGGAACGAATCTGGTCCGTCCCTTCCCCCCTACTCAAAGGCTCGGACGCCCTCCCCGAAATCAGCATCGATCTGCTGTGCGGCGTGAGGGCGATGAGCGATGAGGCCGACAAGGTTCTGGAGAGGATCAGGGAGGTCTGCGAACTCCCGGGCGTGGCGAGCAATGTTCATCTCAAGCCCGGTGACGTTTTCCTGATGGACAACCGAAAAGGGGCGCATGGGCGCACCGCCTTCGCCGCCGAATTCGACGGGCGCGACCGGTGGCTGCATCGCGTCTACGTCAGGCGGAGCCTCTGGGAGATGCGTCGCTCCTCTAACGACGCCCTCAGGGTCTTTTAACCCGCGCCGCATGGAGAGGGGGACGGGGTACATCGCGCCGGCTTTGAAAAGCAGGGGGCCGCACCCGCCCGACACGCATTCACACATTGCAACGAGGGCACGGAGGTAGGGCAATTATGAAGGAAGAACGGTTGGCTCTGGGGGGGGCCGTGGCGGCCGCACTGGCGGCGAGCGCCTGCTGCGTCGGCCCCCTGTTGTTCGTCGTACTCGGTCTCGGCGCGTTCGGCGCGGCGGCAGCGCTTGAGACGGCGCGGCCTTACCTGCTGAGCGCTGCGGTGCTGTTGCTGGCCTTCGGGTTCTACCGCACTTACTTCCGGCGCGCGGAGGTCTGCGCGCCGGGTGCGCATTGCTCGACGCCCGTCGCCAGCCGCATCAGTCGAGTAAGTCTCTGGGTCGCCACGGCCGCCGTCCTCGCATTTGCCTTTTCTCCTTACTACGCGGGGGCGCTTGCCGGTCGCCTGATGCCGGCCCGGCAGCCGGAAGTCGAACGGTCGCCCGTCCTTCAAACATCGCCGGCGGACGCTGCCCCCACGCGAGCCACGTTTAAGGTCACCGGGATGACCTGCGCGAGTTGCGAGACGACGATCAGGCTCGCGCTCGAACGCACGCCCGGGGTGCGCAGCGCGGCGGTGAGCTTCGTCCGCGGCGAGGCGGTCGTCGAGTACGAGCCCGATACGGTGACGCCTAAGAAACTCCGCGACGCCATCAACAAGACTGGTTACAAGGCCGAGTTCGCGAGGTGAGACGGATGGAAGGACGCGGCCGTGAGACGGCGACAAGTCTCCCCGCAAAGGGCGCCTTCGGCTCGCGGAAGACTCCGACTTTGCGGGAGCGCGCGGCCTGCATGGAGGCGAGCCATCCCGTCTCCCGCAAGACAGTGATGCTCATGCTGAAGCCGGAGTTCTTCGACCGCGTGGGCGCGGCCGAGTACCGCTTCTGCCTGCTGCCGGATTGCGACATCGTTTATTTCGACGGCGGCGAGGGTCCGTGCTTCACGACCGAGCATGTGCGCGTCCGCGTCGGGCTGAAAGAGCGCGACGACCCGGTCCCACTCTGTTACTGCTTCGGCTTCTGCGAGCGCGACATCCGGGAAGAGGTCGAGAGGACGGGGGAGACCACCGTCCCGCAACGCATCCGGGCGCTCATCAAGAATGGCATGTGCGCCTGTCCCGCCAGGAACCCGTCCGGGGTCTGCTGCCTCGGCGAGGTTAACCAGACCACGAAGAATTTAATGCGCGAAGGCGTCCGCGGACGTTCGGATTGCGAAGGTAACAAATGAATCACAGGCACCTCATGATGACGGCCATCTCACTTTTCTTGGGCCTGACGCCGCTAGCAATCGGCGAGTCGAAGGCGCACGGCCGGGGACGAGGGGCGACGGCGAAGGCCGGTGGCGATAGTGCCACAACGCAACGGCGCAGCGGGCGGCAGACACGCAGGAAGGAGCCGGCCCCGCGCGCGCAGACCTTCTCGAAAGACCTCAACGAGCTGCGCGCACAGTTCAACCGGGACAAGGGGCAGGTGCGCATTCTGATGCTGTTGTCACCCACCTGAATTCATTGTCTTCGGGGGGCCTCCGAAATCCAGAGCAATGTGCTGAACAAGATCAACGACCCCAACGTCCGCGCCTACGTCGTTTGGGTCCCGATGCTTGAGATGGATGAAGCCGCCGCCGTCGCGGAAGCAACGAAGTTCCTGCCCGACAGGCGCGTGAGACACTTCTGGGACGCCAAGGGCACCCTCAAGGAGGCTTACGCGAGCGTCTTGCAGCTCGGCGAGGGCCAAACGGCATGGGACGTTTACTTCGCCTATGGCAGGGACGCCGAATGGAAAGCGGAACGGCCGCCCGACCCCGCGTACTGGATGCACCAGCTCAGTCAGCTCGGGCAGGAGCGACGGTTAGACCCGACCCAGTTCGCCGCCGAGGTGAACAAGTTACTCTCCCCGGGTGTCAAGTAACTACCGTTCTAATACTGAACCGAGGGTTGAGAAGAGAGCATGTTGAAAGTAAGAACAACGGCCGTCGGCATCCTGACTCTGCTGCTGGTCTTTAACGCAGGCACCGCCTTTGCCGCCACGAGAACCGTGACTCTCCGCGTCGGCGGGATGACGTGCGAAGGGTGCGCCGTCACTATCGAGAAGGCACTAAAAGATACCAACGGCGTTTTAGACGCGCGCGTCAGCTATGAGAAAGGCGAGGCGTGGGTTAAGTACGATGATAGGAAAGTAAGTGTCCGGAAGCTCCGCCAAGTGATTAACGGCACCGGCTTCAAGGTCGTGAGCGGGGCGGTAGGCGTCGAATCTCTCGCGGCGTCGGCGGCAAGTGCCCGGTAGCCGATAAGTAAGGGCGAGCTGGCGGGAAATGACGGCCTACCCTCGTGGAAGAAGGGCGAGCCCGG
>JBJMGP010000140.1:0-3867 GCA_045807865.1 Pyrinomonadaceae bacterium | reverse complement strand
TTGAGAGCGGTGCGCGGGCATTGGCAGGTGGAGAACTCGCTGCACTGGGTCTTGGATGTCGCGTTCCGAGAGGATGCGTGTCGGACGCGGACAGGTCATGCGCCTGAGAACTTGGCAACACTGCGGCACATTGCCGTCAATCTGTTGAAGCAGGAGCGGAGTTGCAAGTTGGGAATTAAGAGCAAGCGGCTCAAAGCCGGGTGGGATGAGAGCTATATGCTCAAGGTGCTGAATATTTAAGATGCGTTCGCCCTAGGCTCTAGCGGGGCTTGTCTTCGCACGGGGCGGTTTGCGATGATACGCACGTGAAGAGGTTTTTCGAGAACGAGGAGGGGGGCGGCGCCGGCTTGAGCCGGCAGCGCTGGGCGCGGTTTGCCTTCATCCTGCTCGTGTGGGGGCTGGTCGGCCTCTTCTTCTCCAGCCAGGTCTACTTCTACTGGCTCGGCACGCCCAAGGAGATGTCTCTGCCGCGCTCGCTCGCGTGGCAGATGACGGCGGTCGTCATCTTCGCGGTCTCCACCCCGCTCGTGCTCCTGCTCGCGCGACGCTACCGCGTCGACCGCCAGACGTGGAAGCGCGCCGTCCCCATCCACCTGCTCGCGGGCACCCTCATCTCGGCGGTGTGGGCCGCCTACCACATCGTCCTCGACGTATACTTCAACGGCAACCTCGCCAAGTTCGAGTGGGGCAACATCCCGCGCATCGTCTTCATCAACATCGACCGCGAGCTGCTGATCTACTGGATCGTCGTCGTCGTCAGCCACGCCGCCGACTACTACCAGCGCTACCGCGAGGGCGAGCTGCGCGCCTCGCAGGCGCAGTTGCAGGCGTTGAAGATGCAGCTCCACCCGCACTTCCTCTTCAACGCCCTGCACTCCATCTCCGCGCTCGTCCACTCCGACCCGGACGCGGCCGACAAGATGATCGCGCGGCTCGGCGACTTCCTGCGCCTGACGCTCGACTCGGCCGCCGCGCAGGAGGTGCCGCTCCGGCAGGAGCTTGAGTTCCTCAACTGCTACCTCGACATCGAGCGCACGCGCTTCCGCGACCGTCTGACGACGCAGATCGAGGCCGACCCGCTGCTCCTGGACTGCGTCGTGCCGAACCTCATCCTCCAGCCCATCGTCGAGAACGCCATCCGCCACGGCGTCTCGCAGCGCGCCGTGCACGGCCACGTCGAGGTGCACGCCGTGCGCGCCGGCGACGTGCTCCGGCTCGAAGTCAGAGACAACGGGCGGGGACTCCCCGAGGGCATCGAGCCGGGACGTGCCAACCAGGGCTGCGGCGGCGTCGGCCTCGCCAACACGCGCGCGCGCCTGCAACAGCTCTACGGCGGCGCCTACCGCTTCGACCTCTCGAACGCGCCCGACGGCGGCGCCGTCGTCACGCTTGAGCTGCCGCTGCACGGCCCGGCCCCCGAGCCCCCGGCCGAGGCCGGCGCCGCACAGGCGCCCGTCTCCGGTAAAGCCCGCCCCGCCGAAGCGCGCGGCCCCGTCTCCTCCCGCGCCTGAAAGAAACCCGTAAACCGTGAACCGTAAACCGTGACCGGTGTGTTCGCGCCGACCTCGCGCGTGCGGTTTCCCCCCGCATTTGTTATAAAGACTATCTACGTCGAACCGTAAACCGCGACAAGAGGCGGCTCTTACTTGTCACGGTTTACGGTTCACGGTTTACGGCATTTTATGAACCCCGAACGCATCAGAAACTTCTCGATCATCGCGCACATCGACCACGGCAAGTCCACTCTGGCCGACCGCCTGCTCGAACTCACCGGCGCGCTCTCCGAGCGCGAGATGGAGGCGCAGGTCTTAGACAACATGGACCTGGAGCGCGAGCGCGGCATCACCATCAAGGCGCACGCCGTCCGGCTCGACTACAAGGCGCGCGACGGGCAGGCTTACGTCCTCAACCTCATCGACACGCCCGGCCACGTCGATTTCTCTTACGAGGTCTCGCGGAGCCTGTCGGCCTGCGAGGGCGCGCTGCTCATCGTGGACGCTTCGCAGGGCGTCGAGGCGCAGACGCTCGCCAACACCTACCTCGCCATTGGCGAGAACCTCGAACTCATCCCCATCCTTAACAAGATCGACCTGCCCGGCGCCGAGCCCGAGAAGGTTCTGGAGCAGATCGAGCACGTCATCGGCCTCGACACGCATAACGCGGTGCTCGCCTCGGCCAAGACGGGCGTCGGCGTCCCGGACATCCTCGAAGCCATCGTCCGCTACGTGCCCGCGCCGAAGGGCTCCGCGGACGCGCCCCTCAAGGCGCTCATCTTCGACTCCTGGTACGACTCCTACCGCGGCGTCATCGTCCTCTTCCGCGTCATCGACGGGACGATCAAGCCGGGGATGAAGATTCGCTTCTTCAACACGGGGCGCGACTACCAGGTCGAGACCATCGGCGTGAACCGGCCGCGCCCGACTCTCATCGGCTCGCTCTCGGTCGGCGAGGTCGGATTCATGACGGCCTCGATCAAGACGGTCGCCGACGTGCAGATCGGCGACACCATCACCGAGGCCGCGCGCCCGACCAAAGAGCCCTTCCCCGGCTTTCAGGAGATCAAGCCGATGGTCTTCGCCGGCCTCTACCCCGTCGAGGCCAACCAGTACGAGGAGCTGCGCGACGCCCTCGACAAGCTGCGCCTCAACGACGCCTCCTTCTTCTACGAGCCCGAGTCTTCGGTCGCGCTCGGCTTCGGCTTCCGCTGCGGCTTCCTCGGCCTGCTCCACATGGAGATCGTGCAGGAGCGCCTGGAGCGCGAGTTCGACTTAGACCTCATCACGACCGCGCCCGGCGTGCGCTACCGCGTGACGACGACCGACGGCGAGGTGGTCGAGGTGGACTCGCCCGCCAAAATGCCCGACGCCGTCCGCATCGCCAAAATTGAAGAACCGATTATCGAGGCGACCATCCTCAGCTCCGACGAGTTCCTCGGCGGCATCCTGCCCCTGCTCGAAGAGAAGCGCGGCGTGCAGAAGAAGTTCGAGTACATCGCCGAGAAGAGGGTGATGCTCGTCTACAGCCTACCCCTGAACGAGATCGTGCTCGACTTCTACGACCGCCTGAAGTCCGTCTCGCGCGGCTACGCCTCGCTCGACTACCACCTCGCGGGCTACATCGAGAGCGACCTCGTCAAGCTCGACCTGATGGTCGCGGGCGAGCCCGTGGACGCGCTCTCCATCATCGTCCACCGCCTGAACTCGCAGGCGCGCGGCCGCCTCCTCGCCGAGAAGATGCGCCAGCTCATCCCGCGCCAGCTCTTCGAGGTGCCCATCCAAGCCGCCATCGGCAACAAGATCATCGCCCGCGAGACCGTCAAGGCGATGGGCAAGAACGTCATCGCCAAGTGCTACGGCGGCGACATCTCTCGCAAGCGCAAGCTCCTCGAAAAGCAGAAAGAGGGTAAGAAGCGCATGAAGCGCGTCGGCCGTGTCGAAATCCCCCAGGAAGCCTTCCTCGCCGTCTTGAAGGTCAACGAGTAAGTTCTACGTCTTGGGGGACTTCAATTGTGTCTTCACATTTTCAGACTTTACAAGAGTGGGCTGGAGCTGAGCACCTCAACTTAACCTTGTTATTTACTGACATTGTGTCCTCGACGGTAATTGGGAAGAAACTAGGCTCTGTTGACATTTGAGTTAAGCTCTTTGAATGGCAACGGTCACACTCTCCGACGAACAGTGGCAGAAGATACTGCCATTCTTACGCTCGCACCCGAACGCTTATGTCGGGCGGGAGCAGGATTGCCGTCAGTTCCTCGAAGCTGTCTTGTGGATCACCCGCAGCGGCGCACAGTGGCGACTCCTGCCTGCCGAGTATGGTGACTGGAACACAGTTTATAAACGATTCTCGCGTTGGTGTCGGCAAGGC
>JBJMGP010000139.1:0-4163 GCA_045807865.1 Pyrinomonadaceae bacterium | reverse complement strand
TCCTGAAAAGAGCGAACAAGCGCTGGATCTGGATTGCCTTGTGCCGCGCCACCCGTCAGGTCGTCGCGTACGTCGTCGGCGACCGCCGCCGGGCGACTTGTCAAAAACTCTGGGCGGCCGTCCCTTCGGTTTATCGCCGCGCCCACTGCTTCAGCGACTTCTGGGAGGCGTACCAGTTAGTGATCCCCGCGGAGCAGCACACGGCGGCGGGCAAAGAGTCCGGCCTGACGGCGCACGTCGAGCGGTGGAACAACACGTTGCGCCAAAGGCTCGGACGCTTCGTCAGGAAGAGCTTGTCGTTCTCGAAATCAGACATGATGCACGAGCTGTGTCTGCGACTCTTCCTGTACGACTACAACGAGTCACTGGCTCTCTCCTGAGATTGAGCCACTACCCGTCTACTTAGCGTTATGCCGCAAGGAGGTGTATGCAGACAATCTTTGCCGTGCTCCGATACAATGACGCCCGCGCGGCCATCCGCTTCCTGTGCGCGGCCTTCGGCTTCGTCGAATTGTTCTCGGTCCCGGAGTCGGGGCCGGTGGTCCGGCATGCCCAACTGAGGCTCGGGACGAACATCATCATGCTCGGGGCCGCGACGCAGGCCCTCTGCGTGTACGTCGAGGACCTGGGCGCGCATTTCGAGCGGGCGCGTGCGGCGGGCGCGCATATCGTAGCCCCGCCCGCGGGAACAGACTTCGGCGCGCGCGAGTACCACGCCCTCGACGTCGAGGGGCACCCCTGGACGTTCGGCACATACCTGCCGGCGGCGGGCCGGGGGTAGCGGTAAGGGCGAAGGGTTGGCGGGGAGTCGCCCGTATCGAGTTGCGGCATAACAACGGCCTGCACCCGACCGCCGACACGCTACTTCTCAAATTCCCTCATTGGCTCGGGGCGGCGGGTGATACCGGGCGTTATGTTGCAGTTGAAAGTGGAGGAAGAATGGCCCTGTTGCAAGAATTTTCTCTGAGCTATAATCCGCCCTCCAGTTCGGCCATCACGCTCCGGGAATCATACCCTTGAAACAAGAAAAGTCCTCGTTCAAGTGGCGACACTTCGAGCCGTCGCTCATCCTTTTGTGCGTCCGATGGTACTGTCGCTATCAGCTATCTTATCGAGACGTCGAAGAGATGATGCGAGAGCGCGGGCTCGACGTGGATCACTCGACTGTCTTTCGTTGGGTACAGCGTTATGCGCCGGAGATCAACAAGCGCCTTCGTCAGCACCTGAAGATGAGCGGCACGTCTTATCGGGTGGATGAGACTTACATCTTGCGTCGGTCAGACGTGTAAATATCTGTATCGCGCCGTAGATAATCAAGGCGATACAATCGAATTCATGCTCAGCGCGAAGCGCGATGTTTCCGCGGCAAAGCGGTTCTCTAAGAAGGTGATGAGGGCCGATCACCGCGGGCTCCCGTTCCCCATCTCTGCCGATAAGAACGCCGCCTATCCTGATGCTTTCACTTCATCGCAGGAGGAGAAAGTATTGCCTCGGGATTGCACCCTTAGACGAGTGACGTACCGAACAATGTAATCGAGCAAAATCACAGGTTCATCAAGAAGAAGGTGCGAGCCTCGCAATGCTTCAAGAGGTTCCACACTGCAGAGCGAACTTTGGAAGGCATTGAAGCGATGCACATGATAAGGAAGGGACAGGTCAAAAGGTTAGCAGGGAGGGATGCGATAGGACAGGCGACGTTCGTCGCTTCGCTGTTCGGGGTTGCTGCCTAGCGAAAGGCGCTCGAAGAACATCTGCGCTCAAAAATAATTTTCGCAACGCAACCCGGCGAAGAGGGGATGAACGGCCAGCGCGGTCGATTACGTAAGAAACGTTGTCCGTGCGACCGTGCGGGTTTATACTCGGCTCTTCCGATATATAAGGAGGTGGGGCGATGGGGGGCGGACAAACGTCTTTAGGGGCCTCATTGATTCGTCTGGCGGCGGGCCTCTTGTTGTCGGCAACCTTTGCGGGCGTAGCCGCAGCACAGCAGACAGGCCCAGTTACCAACGCGCCGACGCCCGGTACGTCGAGCCCGAAGCGTGAAGCTATCGAGCGGCAGGGGCGTGAGGCAATGCTTCGCGGCGCAGAGTTGTTGACAAGGCCAGTCGATGATAAGCGGGGCATGCAGGCCGCCGCCGAGCAGGTCAAGCAGGACTTCAAACGCATTCAAGTCCTGCGAAACAATCTGGCGCGGCACCTGACATCCGAGGGACAGCTCGACTACAAGACTATTGCGGGCGCGGCCGGCGAGCTGAATAAGCGCGCCAACCGTCTGAGGACATTTCTGGTTCCGCAGACTTCCGGCGGGCATGACGAGAGCACCTACAGCCAGATTGAGTTAGACGGCGCACTGTTGAGGGCCGCTCTCATTACACTGTGCCAGCGGATTGACAGCTTTACCGGAAACCCGGTCTTCAAAGTCCTCGAAGTCGTCGATGTCGAACAGGCGACCAAAGCGGGCGGAGATTTACAGGGTATCATCCGACTCAGTGCGAGGATAAAGGACGGCGCCGAGAGGATGAATAAAACTCTCAAGCGATGACTTGAACGACCTTGAGCGGGGCTCGCGTGTAAACACTTCACGCATCCCGCGTGTTCCTTGCCCGTGCCCTGAACTGACGCCTCGCAGCCGTCTTCATCGCTGGAAGGGCCGCCCTTCTTCCCCGGAGCCTGAACCTTGCGACGCATCAATCTGAAGAGGGCTCACGTTGCACGCCAGAGCACGGTGCGCAACATCAACCGGCAGATCGTCCTCAACATGATACGGGAAGGCGAGCCAATCTCCCGCATCGGGATTGCCCGGAAGACCGCGTTGCACCGTGCCACAATCTCACTCATCCTTGACGAGCTACTGAGCAGCGGCCTCGTCGAAGAGGTCGGGTCGGGCGAATCGACGGGCGGGCGTCCGCCCATCCTGCTGCGTGTACGTGCGGCCGGCCCCGTCGCGATAGGCGTTGACCTCGGCACGGTTCGGACGGTAGTCGCCATGAGTGACCTTGCGGGACGCATCCTGGAAGAGGATGAGTTCGCCACGTCCCCCGTGGCCTCTGTGACCCTGAGTAATATCGTCGGTTCTGTGCGTAGGCTGGTGGGGAAGAATCGGGGCGACATCGAGGGCGTCGGTGTGAGCCTGCCCGGGTTGGTTGACTTCGAGACGAGCAGCGCCCTCTACATCCCGCACTTCAAGTGGCGCGACTGGCCTATCGCACGCGAAATCGAGGCGGCGGTGGGGCTGCCTGTGGCCGTCGATAACGACGCCAACGCTGTGGCCCTCGCCGAGCTCTGGTTCGGCCGCCCGGAGGTGCGCGACGTGCGTGACTTCATCATGGTGCTCGTCGCCGAGGGCATCGGGACGGGGCTCGTCTTCGACGGTCAGATTTATCGCGGCGAGCGCGGTGCGGCCGGTGAGTTCGGCCACATGATAGTCGGGCAGGACGCACCCATCGCGTGCGCCGCAGGGAGCCGCAAGTGCTGGGAGGCTTTCGCTTCAGAGCGCGCCACCCTCGCACGCTACGAGACACTTTCACGCGGCGCGACCGGCCGGGGTAATATTAGTTTTGCACAGTTGGTTGATCGAGCTCTGGGCGGCGAGCGAGCTGCACGAACGGCGCTCATTGATGCCTCGTCTTATCTCGGCGTGGGCATCTCGAACCTCATCAGTGGGCTCAACCCGGAGGCCATCATCATCGGCGGGCAGATAGTGCGCGCATGGCCGCTGATAGTCCACGAGATTCATAAGGTCGTCGATGAGAATTGCTGCCTCACCAAAACCCCCGTGCGGATAATCCCCTCGACACTCGGCGAAGAACCGAAGCTCATGGGGGCGCTCAGCTTGATTCTCGCAGGCAAGTTCGCCCTCGCACATGCCGGTTGAAGCTCGACCTGAATCCGAGAAATTGGATGAAAGGTCTTGGCTCATGTAACCGATTGGCGCATGTTACGCTTCGGGCATGATCTTCCCGATAGCTGACTTGCTCGATGAACAGCAAAGCATCGAGTGGGTAGAGAGATACTTCCACCCGAAGCGGCTGCGCTGTCCTGGTTGTGGCGCCACGACCAAGTCCGCGCGAGGGTTCCGCACCCGCAAGCGCGGCCTCGTCGATTATCGGTGCCGGAAATGCCAGCGCACGTACAACCTCTACACCGGCACCGTCTTCGCCGGC
>JBJMGP010000138.1:0-36771 GCA_045807865.1 Pyrinomonadaceae bacterium | reverse complement strand
ACCCCGAGCGTTAAGCGGGCGGGCGGTACTGACCGCTTCACGTACGGAGATGAATCCAGGGCCGGAGACGGAAGAAATTCCGCCGGAAAAGCCATCTTGTACGTCGGAGACGGCAAGTTTTTCTTATAGCGGCTTGCGGTTGAGTGCGACCGCGGATGAGTCAGTACCGCCTGCGGTAGCGGGCGGGTAGCGCGCACGAGACCCTCCCGCTACCGCAGGCGGTACTGACTTGCCGCCTTCCCCACCAGTCGCATCCAAGTGCAAATCGCTATAGGAGAAGCCGTCTATGTCGTTGGAGACGGCAAGTTTTCACTCGGAAAAGGCAAGTTTTTCGTTGGAGCCGGCAAATTTTACGGTGTGGAAACCGTCCGCATCCTTGCGGACGGCGTCTGTGTCGCTGCGGACGGCATAATTTCCCTTGCGAACGGCAGTTGTGTCGTTGCGGAAGGCATAAATTTCGTTGCGGAAGGCATAAATTTCGTTGCAGACGGCATAAATTTCGTTGCGGAAGGCATAATTTTCATTGCGGACGGCAGTTGTGTCACTGCGGACGGGACAAATTTCGTTGCGGATGGCAGTTATGTCACTGCGGACGGCATAAATTTCGTTGCGGACGGCGTCTGTGACACTGCGGACGGCAACTTTTTCGGTGCGGAAGGCGCCTGTGACGCTGCGGACGGCGTCTGTGTCGTTGCGGGAGGCTTCTGTTCCTCGTGACGACGACTTGAATCTCCGTCACCCGATGACGGCGAGGCCGAAGCGGGCGTCGGCGCGGACGCGGGCGATGAGGCGGGAGGTCTCGCGGGTGTGGCGGCGTGTGGTGAGGTAGTGGTCGGCCTCGCGGCGCGCGTCTTCGAGGATGTAAAGGTCGCGGACGAGGTTGCCGACGCGGAAGGTGGGGACGCCGGACTGGCGCGTGCCCATGACCTCGCCGGGGCCGCGTATCTCCAAATCTTTTTCGGCGATGCGGAAGCCGTCCGAAGTCTCCTCCATGATGCCGAGGCGCTGTTGCGCGACCGAAGTCTGCCGGTCTGAAGCCAGCAGCACGCAGTAGCTCTGCTCGGCGCCGCGGCCGACGCGCCCTCTTAACTGATGCAACTGTGAGAGGCCGAAGCGCTCGGCGTGCTCGACGACCATGATGGAGGCGTTGGGCACGTCCACGCCGACCTCGACGACGGTGGTGGCGACGAGCACCTGCGTCTCGCCGCTGACGAAGAGGCGCATCACCTCCTCCTTCTCGGCCGGCTTCATCTTCCCGTGCACGAGCCCGATCCGGAAGTGCGGGAAGACGCGGTCGCGCAGGTGCTCGTACATGCGCGTCGCGTCTTTCAAGTCCATCTTCTCCGACTCTTCGACCAGGGGGTAGACGACGTAAGCCTGGCGGCCGGCGCGCACCTCGCGTTCGATGCCTTTGTAGACGCCGGCGCGCTTCTCCTCGCCGACGACGACCGTCTTGATGGGCGTGCGCCCGGGCGGCAGTTCGTCGATCACCGAGACTTCGAGGTCGCCGTAGACGGTCATGGCGAGCGAGCGCGGGATGGGCGTGGCCGTCATGACGAGCACGTCGGGGTTGAAGCCGCGCTCGCGCAGAGCGGCGCGCTGTAAGACGCCGAAGCGGTGCTGCTCGTCGATGACGACGAGGCCGAGCTTTGAGAACTCGACGGCCTCCTGGATGAGCGCGTGCGTGCCGACGGCGGCGTGTACCTCCCCGGCGGCGAGGTCTTTCTGAAGGCGGCGCTTCTCGGCGGCCTTTAAAGAGCCCGTGAGCAGCTCGACGCGGAAGGGCGTCTCGGCGAGCATGCGCTTGACGTTGCGCGCGTGCTGCTCCGCGAGGATTTCGGTGGGCGCCATGAGCGCGGTCTGGTAGCCGTTCTCCATCGCGGCGAGCATGGCGAGGAGCGCGACGGCCGTCTTGCCGCTGCCCACGTCGCCTTGCAGGAGGCGGTTCATCGGCACGTCCGACTGCATGTCTTCGAGGATGCGCGTGACGGCCCGCTCCTGCGCGCCCGTGAGCGTGAAGGGGAGCACTTCCATGATGCGCTCGCGGACGTGCGGCGTGACTTCGATGAGCGCGCCCTTGGGTTCCTTCACCCGTTCGTCGCGGCGCAGGCCGATGGCGAGGGCGACCCAGAAGAACTCCTCGAAGATGAGGCGCAGGTGCGCGGGGCTGCGCGCGCGTTCGTACTCGGCGAGCGGTGCGTCGTCGGAAGGGAAGTGTATGCGGCGCGTGGCGTCGGCGCGCGAGGCGAGGCGCTGGCGCTCGATGAGTTCGGCGGGGAGTGTCTCCGCAAAAGCCGCGTCGTCGAGTTTGGAGAGGACGGCGTGGACGATCTCTCTCAAACGCTTGGTGCGGAACTCGCCGAGCTTGCGGTAGACGGGCACGCGCCGGCCGACGTGTATCGCCGCGAGCGCCGGGTCGGTCACCTCGTCAACGCCGTTCTCGACCGCCTCATCTTCATCTACGTCTTCGGTCTCTGCGCCTTCGGTCTTGATGAGAGGGCCGCTGTTTGCATCTCCCTGCGCCTGCTCTGCGAGGCGGATGAGGGCGTTCTCGGGCGGGGCGTAGGTGCCGGGCAGCATCTCCAGCTCGTCGGGCTTGGCGAGCATGAGGGCGTAGGTGTTGCTGCGCGCCTCCCACTCCCACTTGCCGAAGGCGACGAAGCGCGCGCCGCGCTGGAAGCGCTGCTTGTGGTAGGCGACGATGCGACCGGCCTGCCGGCCCGAGACGAACCACTTGACGACCACCGGCTTGCCCGTGCGCTCGGGGTCGCTGGCCGTGACCTCGAAGATGTAGAGCGGCGGCGCCTTCGGCCCGCGGTTCTTCCCGACCTGGAAGCCGCCGGCCACGCGCACGTATAAGTCCAGGGAGGCTTCGACGCCGTCTGTGAGGTCGGCGACGCGCGCCATGTTCGAGCGATCCTCGTAGCGCATCGGCAGGTAGTTGAGGAGGTCTTCGACCGTCACCTCGCCCGCGTCCGCTTTGCCGGCGACGTGCGCCAAAGCCAGCGCCAGCCGCCGCGACATCTGCACGCCCAGACGCGCGATGCCGTGCTCCGCCAGTTGCAGGACGGGCGTGTCGAGTGTAAGAGACATCCGGGGGAAAGAGTTGTAAACCGTGAACCGTGACAAGAGAAGAACTGTCCTCCTTCTTGTCACGGTTTACGGTTCACGGTCTACGCACTAGGCTGTGGCCGCGCCGGCCGGGGCGCAGAAGCGGTCGAAGGCTTGGGTCAGCTCTTGCGCGATCTGCTCGGCGAAGCGGTTCTCGATCTGGTGACGTTCGAGCATGAAGACGAGGCGGCCGTCTTTAAAGAGCCCGATCTGGGGCGAGGAGGGCGGGTAGGGTGCGAAGTGCTCACGGGCCGTGGCCGTGGCCTCGATGTCGGCGCCGGCGAAGACGGTGATGGCGCGGTCGGGGCGCGCGGAGTTTTGCAGCGCCATCGCGACGCCCGGGCGGGCCTTGCCCGCGGCGCAGCCGCAGACGGAGTTGACGACGACGAGCAGCGTGCCCTTCGCGTCGTTGATGGCCTCTTCGACCTGTTGAGGCGTGCGCGTCTCCTCGACGCCGATGCGCGTCAGGTCTTCGCGCATCGGCTTGATGAGAATTTCTGAATAAGGCATGTTCGTTTTCTCCTTGCTTAACCGGCTGACTTTGAAAGTGTCCTTATCGAGTAACTTCGTGGAATCAAATGTAACACAGAGGCCGCGGAGTCTTTAGCCCGCGGAGTCCGCGGCGCGCGTGATGTCGATGCGGCGCGGGTCTTCGCCGTCGCCGTCGATGTGGATGCGCCAGGTGGTCGCGGGCAGGCGGTAGCGCCCCATGCGCTCGGCCCACTCGATGACGATGACGGCGCTCTCGTCGGCGAGCAACTCGTCCAACTCGACGGCGTGCGCCGCGCCGTGCCCTTCGGCGAGGCGGTAGAGGTCGAGGTGGTAGAGGACGAGCCGGCCCTGGCCGTGGCGATTGACGAGCGTAAAGGAGGGGCTTGAGACCTCGGCCGGGTCGAGGCCGAGTCCCTCGGCGAGCCCCTTGGTGAAGACCGTCTTGCCCGCGCCGAGCGTGCCGCTCAGCAGCAGCACCTCGCCGCCCTTCAGGCGCTCGCCGACGCGCCGGCCCGCGTCGAAAGTCTCTGCCGGTTCGTGTGAAGTCCAGGAGCCGGTCTGTACGGTGTCGTCGCTCGCCGGCGCGTTCATGTCGTCTCGGGTGGCGGCGTTCAAGGCGTCTCTCCTTCCGGGTCGAGCGCGCGCACGGCGGCGCTCAAATACCTTCTCACGTCGGACGCGACCATCGTCCTCATGCCGAGTTCGCGCGCCGCGAGGTCGCCCGCGAGCCCCGCGACGTAGACGGCCGCGAGCACGGCCGCGAGTGCGTCACGGTCTCTCCCCGTGGCGCCGAACTCCTGCGCGAGGAAGCCGGTGATGACCCCCGTGAGCGTGTCGCCCGAGCCGGCCGTGCCCAGGCCGGCATTGCCCGTCGGGTTGACGAAGACGCGGCCGTCCGGCGCTGCGACGAGCGTGCGCGTGCCTTTGAGGACGACGAAGAGCCCTTGCGTCGAGGCGAACTCCGCGACGACGCGCGCGCGTTCGTCGAGGGCGGAGGGGGCAGAGGCGCCGAGCAGTCGGAGCATCTCGCCCTCGTGCGGCGTCAGGACGACGGGGGCCTCGCTCGTGCCCTTCAACTCGGAGGGCCAGGGCGAGAGGGCGTTGAGGCCGTCGGCGTCGATGACCAGCGGCGTGCGGCGGCGCTCTACGCACGCGCGCACGAAGCGGCGCGTGGACTCGTGCTCGTGCGTCAGGCCGCAGCCGACCGCGACGACGGTCGCGCGCTCCGACAGGCGCTCGAACTGCGCGGAAGCCTCCGTGCTGACGCTGCCCGCCTCGGTCTCTTTCAAAGGGGCCGTCATCACCTCGGGCGACAGGCGCGGCGAGATGGCCGGCAGCGCGGACTCCGGCGAGGCCAGCGTGACGAGCCCCGCGCCCGCGGTCATCGCGGCGTCGGCGCAGAGCACGGCCGCGCCCGTCATCCCGCGCGAGCCGGCGACGACGAAGGCGTGCCCGTGGATGTTCTTGTAAGAGTCGGGCGTGTAGCGGGTACGCCTGAGCCAGAGTCCGGCGTCTTCGGCTTCGACGAGGAAGAGCTTCGAGGGCGCCTCGTCGATGAGTTTGGGCGGCGAGCCGATGTCGGCCACGACGAGCCGGCCGTTAAAGTGTGAGGCCGGCGGGAGGACGTTCGCAGGCTTCGGGGCGGTGAAGGTGACGGTCAGGTCGGCGCGCGCCGCGGGGCCGTTGGGGCGGTTCGAGTCGGCGTCGAGCCCCGAGGGAATGTCCAGCGAGACGAAGAGCGGTTGCCAGCAGAGCGCGCCCTCTTCGCGCCTGCCGCGGAGCTTTGCAAGGTGTTCTAAGACCTTCGCGTAAATGCCTTCGAGAGGGCGCGACAGTCCCGTGCCGAAGAGCGCGTCTACGACGACATCCCTGTTATCAGTGAAGGCCCAGCGGCAGTCGTCCCAGACGGGCTCTTCCACGCACTCGATGAACTGAAGAGGGTAGGTGAGTGTCGGAGAGCCGTCCACGAAGCCGTCGAGCTGGCGGACGGCCTCGAAATTGGTGCGGGCGTCGCCCTTCGTCTCCTCCACGCGGCCGAACAGAACCAGGACGACGTTCGCGCCCGTGTTGCAAAGGCTGCGCGCGAGCGCCGCGCCGTCGCCGCCGTTGTCGCCGCGCCCGCAGAGGATGAGAATCCGCTTGCGCCGCAGGTCGTGTGAAAGGTGTGCCGCGATCTCGCGCGCGGCGGAGTCGGCCGCGGCCTGCATGAGGAGAAGGGAAGGGACGGCGTACCGCTCTGTGGTCAGGCGGTCGATCTCGCGCATCTCGGCTGCCGTCACGATCTTTCTCACGCGGCGAGATGATAGCACGGACTCTGTTTCACGATGAGAGGTGCTTGGAGGGGCGCGGGACGTTTGAGGAGACGAAAACGGCGGTCGAGAGCTTTCGAGGCATCGGGGCAAAAGAAAAAGGCGCCGACTGCGCCTCTCCCGTCGCCCTCCGTCCTGCCTGCCGCTTACGCCAACCGCCTCGCCGAGCTTCCGTTTTGTTGTAACTCCCATAAAGGTTGAATCAGTTTTATCCTCCAGAAAAATCTTCAACGTTCGGAAAATATTTTTCGGTCTGAGGGGAAGGCCGTTTGTGGAAGAGAAAGGCCGGGTCGAGCGTGTGCCCGACCCGGCCTTTCCAGGAACTTACGTTCCGAACAGGAGGAGGTCTACTTCTGCGCGTTCCGATTGCGGCGACGGCGGGCGGCGGCGGCGATGCCGGAAAGCCCCGTGCCGAAGAGCACCATCGTCATCGGCTCGGGCACCGTGGTCTGCTGCGCGCCGGTGATCTGGCCGGTCAGAGCCACGGTCTGGCCCGGGTCAATCGACACGTCGTTGACGCTGAAGTTGAACGAGCCGTTGCCACAGGTGGTCTGTCCGGCTGAAGGCGGCTGCGCTTCCGGGTTGGGCTCGCAGTTCGGGTCGCTGAAGCTAAAGACGAGGGGCGTGTTGTTGAAGTCGATGAAGACGCCGCCCGTGTTGTCGCTCCTCACGGTGCCCGTGATGAGCGCGGTGAACGTCGCCTGATTCGAGCCGGCGATGCCCTGCGGGGCGGTGAACGTCACCTGGAGCGTGAACGGCGTGTTGTAGCTCTGCGGCGCGGTGCTCAGCGAAACCGAGCCGAGGTTGTTGAAGTTCGACCCGGGGTTCGCGTTGCCGCCGATGGCGCGGAAGCCGTTGGCCGTCGTGCCCGAGAAGGTCGAGTTGCTGTAGGTCAGGCCGCCGGACGTGGCGCTCGCGCCCGGTGCGCAAGCGGCGCCGAAGCAGCCGTTGGTGAAGCCTGCGATGAAGACCTCGTCGGCGCGCGCCTCGCCCTGCGCGAGGGCGATAAACGCAACAGCGAAGAGGCTGAGTGCGAACGGTTTAACCATCGCGAGTGTTCGGTTAATCATTGATCGGGTTCCTCCGTGTTCCTTTCCGAGACCATGTCGTTTGCACTCACCTAAACGGGACGGCCGAAGCGCAGGAGCGGGGCCTGCTCTCTGCTGAAGGCGAAAGGAAACCGCACTTTCCGACGCCGTTCGCGTAATAGACCGTGATTCGAGACTTGACGATGGCGGGCAGCAAGAGCCGGGGCAAACGGTCTGCTGCCTACGAATCCAAGCCTCTCAGAGACCAGTGCAGTCAGTAAAGCCTTAATTCCTCTGAACTTTCAGAAAAGTGGAAAGCAATTTAACCACTTCCGGAAAAAATGTAAAGCTAATTTTTTAACACGGAAGGCCCTCGGGGAAGATGTCAGCACCCAACGGCCTTCCGTGTCCAGACAGTTGCGGCCACGCGGGGTCAAATTGGCTCAGGCGTTCCCGGCGCCTTTAAGCCTTGCCGGACTGCCTCCGGCGGCGGCGCGCGCGGGAGGCGATGCCGGCCAGACCCGTCCCGAAAAGAATCATGGTCGCGGGCTCGGGGACGGCCGCGGGGCCCTGGCCGAGCTTGAAGTTGGTGAAGGAGCCTGTGTCGTCGCTCGTCCTGGCGAAGAGTCCGAGGCGCAGGTTCGGGTCGGACTGGAAGGCGGCCTGGAGCTGTGCGGCCTGGATCGCGTCGAGGCCGAAGACGTAGTCGCCGTGCCCCTGCCCGCCGCCGAGTTCCGTGAAGAATTGCGGCGCGGCGGTGAAAGACCCCTGGAAGAGTATCGCGCCGCTGGTCGAGCTGTAGGCGGTCAGGGTCAGCTGGTGGAGGATGAGGTCGTTGTCCGGGTCTTCAACGTCCATGTAGACGCGGAGCTGCCCGGCGTTCGTGATGCCGGCCTCGCCGAACGAAAGCGTCTTCGTGTGCTCGCCCTTCTTGGCGATCTCACCAGAGATCACGTCTTTCGAGCCGTTCCAGGCGACGCTGCCGAAGGCGTTCTCGGTGTTCTTGGGCGACTGGATGGACAGAACAGACTCCGGCTGGTGGCCGACGCCGCCGACGGGCGCCGACTCGCCGGATAGAAGGATAAGGTCGGCGCGGGCCTGTCCGCCCGCGAGGGCGACGACGAACGCCGCCGCGGCACTCAATAAAAGGCTTCTGAGACGGGTATTCATACTTTCGGGGCCTCCTTGGAAAATTCTAGGGAACGGTGAAAGGGGCGTCGGAAACGCTCTGCCTGCCGGGGACAGGGAACTCCCTGACTTCGTGGGGGAAGCCAATCTGCTTGAAGCTCTACTTTATGTTTAGGGGAAATTGTAAATCGCGCCGACCTTCCAGACATAAATTTAAAGGCCGGGGACGAATAATTCGTCCCCGGCCTCGCTTTGCTCAAAGGGTGGTGGCCCCGAGTGGTGAAAGCTCTAGGCTTTCGTCGCACGGCGGCGGCGCGCGCGGGCCGCGATGCCGGCCAGACCCGTGCCGAAGAGGATCATCGTCATCGGCTCGGGGACGGTGCCGGGCGTGCCGGGGTTCCCGGCCACGTCGCTGCCGCCGGGGTTGACGTTCTGGAAGCGGGCGAAGATGGAGCGAGCGACCTGGTCGGCCGTCAGCCCGGAGAAGTCGCCCGTGATGACGAAGGTGGCGCTGGTGCCGCCGGCGATGCCGTTGTTGACGCTGCCGCCGCCGAAGGTCGAGTTGCCGTTCGACTTGTCCATTAGCACGAGGTCGAAGCTGGAGACAATGTTCTGCGAGCCCGCCGTCGCGTTCAGGTCGAAGGCGAGGAAGTAGTTCGAGTTCGACGAGGAGACGAGCGTGTAGTTGTTCGGGCGCGTGCCGGGCAGGGCGAAGCCGATGTTTGTGATGACGCCGGTCGTGCCTGGGGCGACCGAGGTGTTGTTGATGGTAAACGTAAAAGTGTTGCCGCTGAGCGAGTAGTTGCTGACGGTCGCCGTCACGCCGGTGCCGTTGATGCCGGTCAGCGTGATGGTGTCGGCGCGGGCCACGGAACTCAGGGCGAACATCGCGATGGCGGCTGCGGTCGTGAGCAAAGCTTTCCTGAACATGGTAATCACATCTCCCCCGTCAAAAAGTTGGTTGAAGTCCCGTCGCAAGGCGTGAGCGCTAGGAACGGAGCAAAAGAGCGGATAAGAGTTACGAGAACTCCCTTCGCGGCCATCCTGGCTTGCCTTTACATTGGCACGCCAAGAAAAGATGAGCAATGCGGTTGTCTTTCCAGAAACGAGGTGGGTGGAGCTTAGACGGAAAACCCGGGCGCGTCAACTTGAAGCTAAGCATTAAAACGTGCGGGCTAAGGCGCTCAGTTCCCGCGCCGCCCGAGAATCCTCGTGAAGCGCCCGACGACGGCGCGCGACTCGGGCAGACCCCAGAGCGAGGTCAGCGCGAAGTAGAGCAGGCCGTAGGGCGTCAGCACGAGCGCCGCGAGGATGATCGGGTGTAAGTTGCCGAGCAGGAGCCGCAGCCCCCATGCCGCCGCCGCGCTCACGACGGCCACCGCCCAGAGCTTCGAGACATACGCGAGCGGGAGCCCCGTCCGCCCGATGCGTCGGTTGAGTCCGCGCCTGAGCAGAGCGAACTCGACCCACCCCGCGAGCCCCGCGGAGGCCGTCAACCCCACCGCGCCCCACTGGCGGGGGATGCCGAGCGCGTCGGGCAGCGGCAGCGAGAAGAGGTAGCCGAGCACGGTCGTCAGGAAGACGCGGACGACTGCGAAGCGCAGGGGCGTCCGCGTGTCGTGCAGCGCGTAGAAGGTCGAGGCGTAGAGCCTGCCCAGCGTCGAGGCCAGCAGCCCCACGGCCGAGCCGGCGAGGATGGCCCAGACGTAGCGCGTCTCGGCGGGGCCGAACTTCCCGTTCTGGTAGAGCGCGCCGGTCATCACGCCGCCGAGGGCGAGGAAGCCCATCGAGGAGGGCACGATGAAGAGCGCGATCTGCCTGAGCCCCGCGTCGAGCCGACGGCGCAGGCGTTCGGCCACCTCGGACTGTTCGCCGGCCGCGCTGCTCGACATCTCGGGAAGCTCGGCGGCCGAGACGGCGATGCCGAAGAGGCTCACGGGCAGCGTGTAGAGGCTCTGCGCGTAGCCGAGCGCGGCCACCGCGCCGTCGCCGAGCCAGCTCGCAAGCCACGCGTCCACGAAGGCGCTGATCTGCACGACGCCGCGGCTGACGAAGACCGGCACGAAGTTCTTCAAGACCGTCCGCACGTGCGAGTTCGTGAGCGCGAATGCGAGCCGCGCCCGCCTCAACAGCAGCAGCACCGTCGGCAACTGCACCGCGAACTGGAGCGCGCTCCCCACGACGGAGCCCCACGCCGCGTAGGCCGCGACGTTGCCCCACACGCCGAGGTTCGTGGTCGGCACGCCGCGCGCAGGCCAGCCCGCCCAGGCGAGCGCGACGATGAGGGCGATGTTCCAGACGACGGGCGCAGTGTAGGAGAGGAAGAAACGGCGGTGGCTGTTGAGCACGCCGAGGCACCACGCGGAGAGGACGAGGAGTCCCGCGCCGGGGAAGAAGATGCGCACGAGCCGCTCGGTCAGGTCGCGCTTCTCGCCCTCGAAGCCCATCGCGATGGCGTTGATGAGCAGCGGCGAGGCGAGCACGCCGGCGACCACCAGCACCGAGACGACGAGCGCGAGCAGCGTGAAGACGGCCCACGCGACGCGGTCGGCCTCGTCTTCGTCGTCGGACGCGAGCAGGCGCGCGTAGACGGGGATGAAGGAGGCCGAGAGCGCACCCTCGCCGAAGACGTTCTGTAAGAAGTTCGGGATGCGGAACGCCGCGTTGAAGGCGTCCATCGCGGCCGAGGTGCCGAGGAAGTAGCCGAAGACTCTTTGGCGGACGACGCCGACGATGCGGCTCAGGAGGATGCCGGCGCCGACGAGGAAGGCGCCCCTGCCCGTGCTGAAGCTCTTGCGCTCGCGCCGCGCGACGACGGCCTCGGCGGGGAACTCGCCCGTCATCTCGCCGGCGGTCAAGTCCCTCTGTCCCGCGAGCATGTCCGCCTTGCCGTGCTGAGCCTCCCGCGGGTCGGTCACCTGCGCGCCGCGCGGCCCGTCTTCGATACCTTCGTCGCCCTCTTCGTCTCGTCTCATCCCGCTTCTTAGCCGTACGGCTTGCTCTTCCTAGAGTTCGTACTCCTTGATCTTCGTCAATAGTGTCTTGTAGCTGACGCCGAGCTCTTCCGCCGCGCGCGTCTTGTTGCCTTCGTGCGCGCGGAGCGCGTTGGCGATCTTGCGGCGTTCGACGGCGCGCGCGGCACGCTCGGCCGCCTCCGAGAGCGTGCCGGAGAGGTCGAAGGCCGCGCCGGCCTCATGCTCCGCGGTCGCGCGCGCGGCGTTCGGCACGAGGCCGAGGTCGGCGGGCGTGAGCGTGTCGGAGTCGGCGAGGATGCAGGCGCGCTCGATGGCGTTCTCCAGCTCGCGCACGTTGCCGGGCCAGGGGTGTGAGCGCACGCGCGCCACCGATTCTTCGTTGAGCGTCGCCTCGCGCTTCCGCAACTCCTTCCCGAGCTGCGCGGCGAAGTGGCGCGCGAGCAGGACGGCGTCGTCGCCGCGCTCGCGCAGGGGCGGCACGCGGACGGGGAAGACGGCGAGGCGGAAGTAGAGGTCGCGGCGGAACTCGCCCGCCTCCGAGGCGGTCTGCAAGTCGCGGTTGGTGGCGGCGACGATGCGCACGTCGACGGGGACGGGCGCGCGCCCGCCGATGCGGTCAACGACCTTCTCCTCAATCGCGCGCAGGAGCTTGCCCTGCACGCCGAGCGGCAACTCGCCGATCTCGTCAAGAAAGATGGTGCCGCCCGCGGCCAGCTCGAACTTGCCCGGCCGTCGCTCGGTGGCGCCGGTGAAGGCGCCGCGCTCGTGGCCGAAGAGTTCGGACTCGATGAGCGTCTCGGGGATGGCGGCACAGTTGATGGCGACGAAGGCGCGGTCGCGCCTCGGGGAGAGGTGGTGGACGGCGCGTGCGAACAACTCCTTGCCCGTGCCCGACTCGCCCAGGAGCAGCACGGTCGTGTCGGTGGCCGCCACGCGCTGCGTCTCGGCGACGGCGCGCTTGATGGCGTCGGACTCGCCGACGATGCGCGGGAAGCCGTAGCGGCGCGACCACTCGTCGCGCAGCAGGACGTTCTCCGTGCGCAGGCGCATGTGTTCGAGCGCGCGCTCGACGAGGAGCAGGAGGTGGTTCGAGTCGACCGGCTTCTGTAAGAAGTCGTGCGCGCCCTCCTTCATCGCCTGCACGGCCTCGTCGATGGAGCCGTAGGCGGTCATCAGGATGACGGGCACGTCCGAGGCGGCCGCCTTCGAGGCGCGCAGCACGTCGATGCCTGAGCCGTGCGGCATCCGCAGGTCTGTGAGCACCAGCCGGTACGGCTCGCGCGCGACCGATTGCGCCGCGGCGCGCGCGTCCGCCGCCTCGGCCACCGTGTAGCCGGCGCTCTCCAGCGTGAGGCGCAGCACGCGCCGCAAACTCTCCTTGTCTTCGACGAGCAGGATGTCAGGCATAAAAGTTAAGTGATGAATGGTGAGTGATGAATGATGAATACCGTCGTGCGGCCTGATTCATCATTCATCGCTCATCATTCATCACTTCTGTAGTGGCGGATGGTAACGACGAGCGCGAAGGGGTGTCAAGGCGGGGGAAAGGTTCGGCGGCGGGAACGAGGTTGAGCCCCCGCGCCCGCCGCCGAAGTTTTGCACGCGGTCAGTCCGTTTACTTCTCGACGATGCCGACGACGCGGCCGCCGAGCGACTCCATTGCCTTGCGCACCCACTCGGAGTTATAGGCGACGAGCGAGTTGCCGCCGCCACTGACCGTGAGCGTCGGCGCGAGGAAGCCGTTGTTCGAGCCTTTCTTGTAGGACTTGGTGGTGTCGTCCCAGACGTGGTCGAAGTGGGCGATGACCGCTGCGCCCCCGAGGTCGGGCGTGCCGTCGCGTTCCACGTTGCCATCGCCGAGCGCGAGGATGATGCCGTGGAAGGCGGCGCTGCCCTTCTGCGTGAACTTCCCCGTCAAGATCAGCAGTCCGGCCGACGAGTCGGACTTCCCGGTCAAGTCCACGTCGCCGTCCACGAAGCTGAACTTCGGTGAGGCGTCCGAGCCGAGGTCGTCGCCGGGGTTGAACCGATTTGTCGCCACCGCCTTGGCCCGCATCGCTGAGATGAAGGCGCGCGCGCTGGTGGCGTCCTTGAGCCACCACTCCAGATCGGACTGGGAGAGCTTCTGAAGCTGCGCCGAGCCGATGACGTTGTTGGGGTCGTCCCTGATGACCCCCTCGGCCACCCCCTGCACGGAGGCCTTGCCGAGGCCGTCGCCCGCGTCGTAGTCCTTCGTGTTGGTGACGGCGAAGGCGGGCAGCGAGGTGGCGAGGCCGGCCTGGTCGTTGCCGTTCCACAGGTGCGGCTGGCTGTTGCCGATAGTGAAAGTCATGGGCGACGTGTCGGTGTCGTGACTGTGGAGGGCGACGGCCGCGTGCGTCGTGAAGTCGAAGGCGTAGTCGTCCAGCATCATCTCCATCACCTTGACGGCCCCCCGCGGCCCGCGCCCGACGGACTGGACGCGCAGGTAGCGCGGGATGTAGTTGGCCGCGAGGGTGGCGGTGTCGCTCAGGCTCGGGTCGGTCACGGTCACCGTGTAGCCGGTGTCGGTGCCGTTAAGGGTGACCGGCATGGCCCACTGCGAGAGGTCGTTGCCGTCGTTGGTGCAGGCGGCGGCCGTGCCGCAGGCGAAGGTGTGGAAGTTGGCGGCCAGCCCGCCCGCGCCGGCGCGGTTGCGGCGGATGACCGTGAGCGCGGACTGGAGTCCGGCGTCCGCGGCGTAGTAAGCCTGCACCTCGGCCGTCGAGTCCGTGGCATTCGACACCGACATGCCGGCCGTCGCGATGAGCGCGCCGCCGGCGGCCAAAATCAGCATCGCCACGAGCAGAGACATGACCAGGGCCGCGCCGCGTTCGTCGCGACGGCCGCGCGTGATTTCAGTGGGCTTGCTTCTCATCTTCTATAGTCTCCCGACGACGGGGCGTGCGTCAGTTGTTGAGCAGAAGGTTGCGCAGCACGACCTCCGAGACTAGCTGCATCTGCGAAGGGGGCTGGTAGCCGGGCTGCCCCGGCCGGCCGACGGCCCGCAGCGTGACCGTCACGGTTATCTTGACCTTCTGCGCCAGCGAGGCGTCGGGAGTCGCCGTCCCGTCCGGCTTGAAGTACTCGAACTTGAGGTCGTCGATGCGGTTGGCGATTTGCGAGATGGTGTTGCCGTTTTTCACGTCCTGCCGCGTGATGAGGCGCTGTTGGGCGCCTGTGTCGTCCGTGTCGGTGATGATGGCGTAGGCGACATCCTCGCCCGGGTCGTTCGTGTCCGAGTCGCAGGCGGAGACGGTGGAGCAGATGGCGTTGAGGTTCGAGCGGATGCGGATCGAGGTGTCGTCCGAGTCGGCGGCCACCAGCCCGTTGTTCTTCATCCCGAGGCCGGCGTTCGAGATCTCGCGCGACATGGCCTGGAGCGCGCGCTGCACGTCGGCCACCGCCTCGGAGCGCTGGTTCTCACGCTGGCGGACTAGCATCGACATGGAGAGCAGCCGGCTGGCGACCACCATGATGACCAGCGTGACGCCGATGGCGACCACCAGCTCGATAAGCGAGAAGCCGGCCTCGCCTGCGCGCCGCGCTTCCTTCCTGCCCGTTGCCGTCTGCATAGCTTTCGTCCTTCTCTTCCGCGCGCCGCCCTCAGTTGCTGCCGACCGCGTCGGAGGTGCGTACCATCACCAGGGAGACGGCCCCGGGGCTGAAGCGCCCTTTCAGGGCCACCGGCGTGACGGTCACGGTAATCTTCTTCTGCCGGTTGGCGGGGGCGGTCGTGTTGTCGTCCGCAATGACCGTCTTGACGGTGAAGGTGCGCTTGTCCAATTGATTCGCCGAGCTGCTACCGCGGTCGACGTTGACGGTGGTCGTGCCCGCCGCGAGCGCGGCGTCGGTGTAGCTCTTGGCGCGCAGTTCCTCCATCGTCTCCTGGGCGACGGCGAGGGCGCGCGCGCGGTCGCTCGCCCCGGCGTTGTAGCTGGCCGAGAAGAGGAAGAGGCCGATGGCGCCGAAGCCGACGACGAGCATGACGCTGAGCGCGATGACGGTTTCGAGGATGGTGAAGCCGGACTGTTCGCCCCGCGCGCCGGCGGCCCGGCGCGCGCTTCTTGTGACAGTTGATCTCGACATGGCTCTCGTTCCCGCTACTGGGCGACGTTGACGTAGATGGACTGGGCCGAACCGCAGCCGGTGGGCGTGACGACCACGTTGAAGTTGCCGCGGTTGGTGCTCCCGTTCTTGGTCGCGATGGTGATGCTGTTGCCGTTCTTGGTGATGGTCAGGTGGTCGCCGCCGCCGGACTCGGCCGCCGTGAACGGGACCGAGGTCGTGTTGAAGGTGACGGTGATGGTCACGCTGGTCGGGGTGTTGTTGCCCCCGTTACGCAGCCCGATGCGCGACGTGGAGGAGGATGACGGCGACAGGGTCATGGCGCACGCCGGCCCGGGCGTGGGCGTCGGCGACGGCGTGGGCGACGGCGTGGGGGTCGGCGACGGCCTAGGTGTCGGCGACGGGGTCGGTGTGGGCGAGGGCGTCGGCGTGGGCGTGGGCGTCGGCGTGGGACTCGGCGTGGGCGTCGGAGTTGGTGTCGGCGTCGGAGTCGGCGACGGGGTCGGGGTCGGGGTCGGAGTCGGGGTCGGCGTGGGCGAGGGCGTCGGCGTGGGCGTCGGCGCCGCGTCGGCCGGGCCGAGCGTGATCGAATCGCCAGTGATTTCGTCGAAGTTGCCCGCGACCAGCGTGACGGGCCTGCGGTCGAGCGAGACCTCGCCCGCGGCCGTGATGCCGACGACCGACTCGTGCCCGCGCGTGTTTCTGAAGGTGAGGCGGTAGGCGTCGCTCGAACGTCCGTGCCAGTCGAACTTGATCTCGACGGGGTTGGCGGCACTGGGCACTTTGGTCACCGTGCCTCCGGCGTTCGTCACCGAGATCTCTTTGAGGGTCACGCCCTGGGGCAGATCCAAGATCTTCGGCGTGGCCGTGCCGTCGTAGTTCGCGTCGTAAGTGACCGCGTATTGGGAGGTAGAATTGATGAGCAGCTTCGCTTCGCTATGGCGCCGAATGGAGTCGATGCGGGCCTTCTCGGTGTAGCCGGCGAACTGCTGCACCGCGCCGGTCAGCTTCAGGTGGTCGCGCGCGACCGTAATCTGCACGACGGCGAAGGTCGTCACGACGGCGATGATCGCCATCGTGACAACCATCTGTACGATTGAGAAGCCGCGCTCGCCGCGCCGGCCGTCGTTCGAACTCGCGCCAATCTTTAAGGCCATCTCCCGCCTCCTCGAATCCTTTCACCTCGCCGGCCCGAAAAAGCATGCGGAGCCGGCGCACACACCTGGGCAAAGTCGGTGCCACTGACTTTAACGGCGGAAATGTCGGGTCTTTGCAGACAGAAGGGCCGGCGCGTAAGTGCCAGCCGTCACCTTCCGTGACAAGTTGAGAAGCGGGCTTCACAGTCGCGCGTTCGTTCGCACGTTTGTGGAAGCGCAGGGGGGCGGTTCCAGGAAGCGTCGCGCGCCACGTCCGGCAAAGCGGCGCGGACGGACGCGCGTTACATAACCTTGTTACCGACCGAAACAGGCGGGCAGGTCGCGTTGTCCGGGCAGGTCGTGCAGGGCTCGCGCGCACGCGCGGCGCAAGTCTAGAAGGACACACAGGGTTATGGGCTGCGCGTCACGCCGAGGCGGGTGGCGGCTTATGAATTGCTCTTTAAGTGAGGCGGGCGCGCCTTACGCGCGTGCCCGTCGCGGCGGCAGTCCGGCAGGTGCGGTGCGGCGCGTGCTCTCAGGCCCCTCCCGGACGCCACCCCAAACCCGCGAGAATCGCCGCGGCGCGTGCGGTCCGCACATCGCGCGCGCGGGCGAGGAGCGCCCCGGCGGTCGCCGAACCGCCGGGGCGCGATTCTTTGCAAGTAGACAGTAGACAGTAGACAGTAGAAAGACGAAGCGGCGCGCCCGGCTTAAAGCCTGAGACGTGCCGCTTCTGTTTTCTACTGTCTACTGTCTACTGGTTCGGCACCGTCGGCTCGTACTCGTCGAGCGCGGAGGCGCGGGCGCTGTCGAACTCGGTGGAGGAGATGCGGATGGCCATCGTCTGCGGCGCGTAGGTGAAGGGCGCCGGGCCGCCGCGCTCGTTCTGGAGTTCGGCGACGAGCGCGTCCTGCCACTGGCGGAAGCGGACGACGCTGCCGCGTTGGTCGAGGATGACGAAGAGCAGCGTGTCGTTGTTGCGCGTGCGGAGTTGGCCGACGAGCGCGCTCGCGCCGCCGTCGGTGCGCGGGAGCGTGCCGGTCTTGCCGATGACGCTGCCGCGGCCGGGGCTGTCGGCATAGCGCTTCTGGAGCGTACCCGGATCGACGCCCGCCACCGGCAGGATGTCCGCGGCCTTGAGATTCGTCTTGTGCAGCTCGTCGAGGAGCGCGCGGTAGACCTTCATCATCTGGCGCGGCGTCATGCGGTTCGTGCCGAGGCCGCTCGCCGTCGAGAGGCGGAACTCGCCCGCCTTGAACCCGAGGTCGTTTGAGAGGAGGCGCATCAGGCCGGGCGCGCCGCCCAACTGGTCGCCGAGTCGCTCGGCCATGAAGTTGTTCGAGTAACAGAGCAGCACCTTCAGGATGTCCGCGAGCGGAGGCGAGTTGTGCGTCGAGATGGCGCGCGCCCCCTTCGGCACGGCGTCCACGTAGACGGCGCCCATCACGGCGACGCTCGGCGTCGTCTTCAGCGACTCGGCGTCGCGCAGCGCCACGCGCGAGTCAAGCCACGCGCGCGTGGCCGCGGCCGGCCGGCGCTCGGCGTCGAGCGTGTCGTAGAGGCGTTCGCCCGAGCGCTGCGACGACGCGCTGAAGTTCATCGTGAAGCGCGGGGCGACGACGAGGTCGCCCGTCACGACACGGACGCCGAGCTGATTCAGCTCGCGCGCGACGGCGACGGCGTGCTCGTCATGGAAGGAAGGGTCGCGGCCCGAGACGACGAGGTCGCCGTTGACCGTGCCCGTCGTCTTGTCGAAGCTGCCTGTGATCCAGAGGGTGGTGGCGAAGCGGTGCTTCGCGCCGAAGGTGCGCAGCGCGGCCAGCGCCGTCACGAGCTTGACGGCCGAGGCCGGGTTGTATTGCTGGTCGGCCGCCTCGGCGCGCACGACCTCGCCCGAGAGTTTTTCGACGAGCACGCCCTGATGGCTGAAGGCGGGCGGCTCCTCCTCTTCGGTCAGGCGGGTGAGGTCGTCGGGCGCAACCGTGGGGAGTGGCGGTACGGTGGTCGCCGGCACGCCCGTCTGCTGCGTGGAGGCGGGCAGGACAACCTGCGCACGCGCCCCCGCCGCGGGGCCGAACATGATGACGAGCGCTAGTATGAAACGTAAACTCTTCAACCCATACACTCCTTGCCGCCAGGTCAGGCGAAACAGAAGGCGCGCCATGATAGCACAACCCGTGCAGGCAGAACTGCGCCCAAGTTTTCACGGGAAGAGTCAGGCGAGCAAACGCTTTGATGCGAAATGCCATCGTACGCGATGTATGCACCGCCTCTGCGCCGTACAAGCGCAATGCAACCGTCGTTCCGAAAAGTAGGCAGATGGCAGTAGGCAGTTGAAAGCGCCGCTGTCGAGAACTCCGGGTTGATATCGCGATGTGCTTAACGCAGAGCGGCTGCCTACTGCCATCTGCCTACTGCTCTTCGTTGACAAGGCCGAAACTGCGACCATAGAATTCCCGCACGTTCCAGCGAGCCTCGCCTTTGAACTTGTCGAACAGAGTGCGGCCAGAGAGAGAGCCCGTCACGGTCGAGAGGATTCGCGCCGCGCACCGCGCGCGCCGCGGGGAGATACGCGCGCGCCTGCGCGAGTTCGAGGAGGTCTGGCGGACGGCCGACGACGCGCGCCTCTGGGAGGAACTGGTCTTCTGCATCTTCACCGCGGGCGCCTCGGCGCGCATGGGGTTGGGCTCGGTCGAAGCCGTCCGGCACCTGCTCCCCGGCGGCACACACGAAGAGTTGGCCGCCGCGCTCACGGGCCGGCACCGCTACCCGAACTCGCGCTCGGGCTATATCGTGGTGACGCGCGAGTACCTTGAGGGCGACTGCCGGATGCGCCTGCGCGAGCGGCTCTCGTCTTTCCGAGAGCCCGTCGAGCGGCGCGACTGGCTCGCACGCGAGAAGGGGATCAAGGGGCTCGGCTACAAAGAGTCGAGCCACTTCCTGCGCAACGTCGGCCTGCGCGGCTACGCCATCCTCGACAAGCACATCCTGCGCAGCCTGTTCGAGGTCGGCGTCCTCGACTCGCCGCAGCCGCCCGCGACCCGCGCCCGCTACCTCGCGACCGAGAGTCGCCTGCGCGACTTCGCCCGCGAGGTTCGGATAGACTTCGACGAACTCGACCTCGTCCTCTGGTCGATGAAGACCGGGGAGATTTTGAAGTGAGGTTCTTATGAGAAGATTTTCCTCCACGGCGGTCGTCGTTCTGGCCGCGCTGGCGTTCGTCGCGGCGTACGCGCCGGGCGGCTACGCCTCCGACGCGAAGGCGCGCGCCCGCGCCGAGCGCGCCACGCGCGAGGGCGAGTACGAGACGGCAGAGAAGATCTACCGCGAGCTGCTGGCGAAGGATGCGCGGGACACTTCGGCGCGACTGGGCCTGAGCCGCGCGTTGCTCAAGCAGCGCAAGAACATCGAAGCCTTCGACCACGCGGCGCGCGTCGTCGAGCGCGAGCCCGAGTCGGCCCGCGCGCACGCGCTGCTCGGCGCGGCGCTCCTCGGCTCGGGCGACTTCCGGCTCTCGGTCGAGGAGTTCCGCACGGCGCTCGCCTTCAAGGACGACGAGGCCATCGCCATCGCGGGACTCGCGATGGTGGACTTCTACGAGAGCCGCATCACGCAGAGCCTCGCGGGCCTGCGCCGCGCCGCCTTCATCGACTCGTCCGAGCCCGACTACATCTTCAACCTCGGCCAGGTCGCCGCGCGCAACGAGCGTTACAAGGAGGCGGCCGACGCCTACGAGACCTTCCTCCGCGTCGCGCCCAAGACCGACGCCGACCGCCGCGCGCGCATCCGCGGCCTCATCGACTTCCTGCGCTACCTCGGCCAGCAGGGCAACCTGCTCTCGGTCGGCGGCCCCGACTCCGTCGCGCTCCCGTTCGAGCTGGTCAACAGCCGCCCCGTCATCAACGTGCGCGTCAACGGCTCACAGAAGCCCCTGCGCTTCGTCGTGGACACCGGGGCGGGCATGTGCGTCATCTCCGACGAGGCGGCCGAGCGGGTGGGGATCAAGGCGGTGGCGCGCGGCGGCATGGCGCGCGCCGTGGGCGGCGAGGGGCGCTTCGAGATCGTCTACGGCTTCCTCAATTCGCTCAACGTCGGCGACGCCAGGGTCGAGCGCGTGCCCGTCTACATCCGCCGCTTCTACAACGAGCAGGAGCCGGTGGACGGCTACATCGGCCTCTCGGTGCTCGGCAAGTACACGACGGTCGTCGATTACGGCGGCCACCAGATGCTCCTCCTGCGCGACGAGCAGGGGCGGCGCGCGGCGGCCACCCCGCCCGCGCCCGGGTCGATTGAGGTCCCCATCCGCACGACTTCGAGCGGCTTCTGGAGCGGCGAGGTCAGCTTCGACGGGCTGGAGAAGCCGGTGCAATTCATCATCGACACGGGCGCCTCCATCACCGTCGTCTCGAAGGCGCTGGCGGTGCGCGCGGGCTTCGAGCGCTACGCACAGACGGGCTACATCAAGGTCTACGGCGCGGCGGGCCTCGCCGACAACATCCAGACCATCCTGCTCCCGCGCTTCGCGCTCGGCGGGCAGACGTGGCAGAACATCTACGCCGCGGTGCTCGACATGGAGTCGATCAACGAGACGGCCGGGTTCGAGCAGACGGGCATCGTCGGCGGCAACATCCTGCGCCGCTACCGCGTGACGTTCGACTTCACGCGCGGCGTCATCCGGCTCGACCCCGACCCGCGCGTCACGCCGCAGGAAGACCGCGGCAAGCCGGCCGTCGTGTCGGGCGAGTCATGAAGCAGAGCATCTACCTTGAGACCTCGGTCGTCGGCGCCTACCTCGACAACGGCGAGCCGTTCCGGCGCGACCTGACGATCCGGTGGTGGGAGCACGAGATGTCGGAGTACCGCCCCGTCGTCTCGCCGCTCGTCGTCAGGGAGTTGGAGCGCGTGCCGGAGCCGCACCGCAGGGCCTACCTCAAACTGGTCGCGCCGCTCGAACGGGTGGAGCTGACCGACGAGGTCGCCATCCTCGCCGAAGGCTACATCTCGCGCGGCATCTTCCACCGCAAGTACATCGGCGACGCCGTCCACGTCGCCCTTGCCTCGTTCCACAAAATAGACTATCTAGTGACCTGGAACTTCGGCCACCTCGCCAACGTGCGGCGGCAGGCGCGCATCCGGCTCTTCAACGCCGCCGCCGGCTTCTTCGTCCCGCAGATCGTGACGCCCGAGTTCTTAGTTTCGGAGATGACCGAGAAGGGATGAATGGTGAATAGCTGACGGTGAATGGTTGACGGCCGCGCCCATTTACCATTTACTATCCACCATTAACTATTTACCATCATGTACCGCAAGCCGAGATTCCTCGAAGAACTGCACGCGATACGGGAAGAGATGTCGCGCGACGCAGACTACGACGTGGAGCTGTTCGCCGAGATGGTGCGCTCGGGCGTGACGCCGCGCCAGGGCCCCGTCCGCAACATCCGCGGCTTCCGCAGCCGCGCCCCGCGCGCCGAGAAGGGGCAGGACGCCAAGCCGACCTCGAAGAAGAAGAGGGCGTCATGAGGCGGGAGGCTGAAAGCTGAGACCTGACCGCTGAACGCGATTATGGAAGAGACGTTCGAAGCCATCGGGATCGACGTGCCGAGCGAGAAGGACTTCAACCACCTCGCGGAGCGCGCGGGCGACCAGGGCGAGCCCACACAGCTCTGCCGCCGCGGCGCCGTGCTCCACGGCCGCTGCTGGAAGCTGGGCGAGGGGCTCGAAGTCTGGACGGTGCTCTACGAGTCGGGCACGGGCGAAATCTTCTACGCCGACTGCCGGCCGGGCTTTCGCGCGCGCTACACGCAGCGCGTGAGCCCCTGGGCCTTGACCGAGTACGACGAGGACGGCGAGGCCATCGTCCACGGCTACTGCGACGGTTACGAGACCGAAGTCCTCTTCGAGTTACAGAACCTGACGGAGGTCGGCCCCGAGGGTTTCCGCGCGCAGGAGTTGCACGTCGGCCTGTGCGGCCTGGCCTACCGCGCGCGCGTCACGGGCGAGCCCGCCGAGACGCGCTGGCAGCCGCTCGAAGAGGCCGCGCCCTCGCGCGCCGCGCACGAGAACGACTGGTCTCTGTCGGGGCGCGTCATCTCTTTTAAGCCGCTCCGCAACCCCGTCTCCGGCACAGACCTCTACTGGGTCTACCTCGACCTCGGCCGCCTCAAGCTCGAAGTGCTCGTCAACACGAAGGCGCTGCGTGGCGACGCGCTCGCCGTCGGCGCCGGGTTCTCCGCGGAGGTCTGGCTCCAGGGGCACGTCCTCGACCGCCGCGCGCTGCTCTCGCGCTACGAAGGCCGCGACGCCTCCGCCACCCGCGCCTCGCTCTGGGCGCACCTGAGGAGAAGGAACTAACCGACCGCCTCGTCGCGTGTCTGCCCGGCCGACCGCTGACCGCCGAACGTTGCCAACCTGATGCCCGCCCTCAGACGATTAGCCCTCGCCGTTCTCGTCCTCATCGTCGTCGGCGCCGGCGCCGCCTACTTCTTCAACCAGTACTGGATTCACCGCTTCGACGCGCTCATCGCGCGGCAGGCCGCCGTCTACCGGCTCGACCCCGATCTGGTCTGGAGCGTCATCTACGAGGAGACATACTTCCGCCCGTGGATCAAGGGCGACGCGGGCGAGGTCGGCCTGATGCAGGTGACGCCGGCGGTCGCGCGCGAGTGGGCGGCCGAGACCGGCATGCGCGAGCTGGCCGAGCAGATGCGGCGCGACCCCGAGCGGGCGCTCGCCGACCCCGAGCGCAACATACAGGTCGGCTGCTGGTACCTCGAAAAGATCTGGAAGGACTATCAGGACACGCCCGGCGCCGAGCCGCGCGTCATCGCCGCATACAACGCCGGCCCCTCCCGCGCCGCCGAGTGGAACCGCGTCGCGGCCGGCCGGCGCCCCCTCACCGCCGAAGAGTTCGTCGCGCGCATCGACTTCCCCTCGACCCGCGCCTACGTCACCAACATCCTCGAACGCTACCGGAAGAAGAAGGCGGGCGGCAGGCAGTGACCTACCGCGAGCTGCTGACGTGCAACGCCGACTTCCGAAGACTCTGGACGGGGCAGGTCGTCTCGGAGGTCGGCGACTGGCTGAACAACATCGCGGTGCTGGCGCTCGCCATCCAGCTGGCGGGTGCCGGCAGCGTCGGGCTCGCGGTCGCGACCTACGCCATCGCGCGCCACCTGCCGCTCTTCATCTTCGGGCCGGTGGCGGGCGTGGTGGTTGATCGCGTCAGCCGCCGCCGGGTGATGATCGCGGCCGACGTGACGCGCGCGGGGCTCGCGCTCGGGTTCCTGCTCGCGAACCGCTTCGCCTCGCTCGCGCTCATCTACGTCGTCGGCGCGTCGCTCTTCTCGGTCTCGGCCTTCTTCAACGCGGCCAAGCGCGCCTCGATTCCGAACCTCGTCGGCGGCACGGAAGAACTGCTCGCGGCCAACTCGCTCTCGGCCTCGACCACGGCGGCGACCATCGCCGTCGGCTCCGCGCTCGGCGGCGTCATTGCCACCGCCCTCGGGCGAGACACGGTCTTCGTCCTCAACGCGCTCACGTTCCTCGCCTCGGCCGAGATGATAAGAAGGATAAGAAGACCGGTGAGCAGAGAGCAGCGAGCAGAGGGCAGTGAAGCGCAGGCCCGGCGGTCTTCACTATCAAACACCACCGCACGCCGTTCACCGCTTACTTCTTACTTCAGAGATTTCAGGGAGGGGTTACGCTATGTGAGGCGCGACCGGGTGTTGGTTGCGGTCTTCGTCGTGGCGGGCGGGTGGGGCCTGGGGAACGGCGCGGCGCGCGCCCTCTACAGCCTCTTCGGTGCTTCGTTGGGCGAGCAGGCCGCAGGGCGCTGGGGCGCCTCCGTGCGCGCGGTGGCGGAGCGGCCGACCGACTTCGGCATCTCCGTGCTGTTCGTGGCGATGGGGCTGGGCGGCGTCCTCGGAGCACCGCTCGCGCGGCGTTTCAACCGCGGCGCGGTCGAGGGGCTCGGCGCGCGCATGGGGCGTTCGCTGACGCTCGACGGCTGCGGGCTGCTGCTCTTCAGCCTGACGCCGAACCTCTTCGGCGCGGCGGCGCTGCTTGTCGCGCGCGAGATGAACTTCGCCATCTGGTGGACGGCGCAGCAGACGCTCCTCATGCGCCGCACCGAGGATGCCTTCGCCGGCCGCGTCTTCGCCTCCTACGAGACTTTGACGACGCTGATGATGGTCGGCTCGATCCTCGTCTCGGGCGCGGCGGCCGACCGCTTCGGCATGCGCGCCGTTGCGGCCGGCGGCGGCGCCGTGATTATGTTGTCGGGGTTGCTGTGGTTCGTTCTGCGACGCCGCGTCGCCGTGGCGGGGGGATGAATTCACATGGACGGACAGATGGTCAGGATAGGAATTAACTCCTTATCTCTTTATCCTGAACATCCTGTCCATCCATGTGAATTTCAATCGTGAGCGATAAGACTGCATGACGAAAATTTACTGCGCGCGGTGGGTACTGCCGATAACTGCGGAGCCGATTCGTGACGGGGCGGTCGCCGTCGAGGGGACGCGCATCGCCGGCGTGGGGCCGCGGGCCGCGGTCTTGGAGAGGTTCCCTTCGGCGGAGGTCTTGGAGTTGGGCGAGGCCGTGATGCTGCCGGGCTTCGTCAACTGTCACACGCACCTTGAGCTGACCGCGATGCGCGGCTTCCTCGAACCCGAGGAGGGCGACTTCTTCGCCTGGCTGCGCAAGGTGACCGTCTCGCGCAACGAGCGGATGAGTGCCGAAGACCTCTACGTCTCGGCCGCGTGGGGCGCGGCCGAGGCGGCGCGCGCAGGCGTCACGTGCGTCGGCGACGCGAGCGACTCGGGCGCGACCACGATGCGCGCACTGCGCGACGCGGGTCTGCGCGGCATCGTCTACCAGGAGGCCTTCGGCCCGGACGCGCGCGAGGCCGCCGCGAAGTTCGAGACGGCGCGCGAGAAGATCGAACGGCTGCGTTCGGGTGAGACCCCGCTCGTCACGCTCGGGCTCTCGCCGCACTCGCCCTACACGGTCGCGCCGGCGCTCCTCGGGATGCTCGCGCGCTACGCCATCGCAGAGCGGCTGCCGCTGATGATGCACGCGGCCGAGTCGGAGGCGGAGCAGGCTTTGATGCTTGAAGGCGGCGGCATCTTCGCGGCCGCCTACGCGCTGCGCGGCTTCGCGTTCGACTCGCCGCGCACGACGACCGTCCGCCACCTCGCCGACGTGGGCGTCCTCGACGCGCGGCCGCTCCTCGCACACTGCATCCGCGTGGATGAGGAGGAGATCGGTTTGATGAAGGAGCACGGCGCGGGGGTCGCGCATTGCCCGAGGTCGAACGCTAAGCTCGGGCACGGGCGCGCGCCGCTGGGGTCGATGCTTGAGGCGGGCGTGAAGGTGGGGCTCGGGAGCGACTCGGTCGCCAGCAACAACGTGTGCGACGTGCTGGAAGAGGCGCGCTACGCGCTGCTCGCCTCGCGCGCCGCGTTCGAGTCGGTCGAGGGCGGCCGGATGGTTAACGCGGGCGACGCCCTGCGCCTGTTGACACACGGGGGCGCCTCGGCAATGAACGTGCAGGACGTGACGGGCTCGCTCGAAGAAGGGCTCGAAGCAGACCTCGTCGCGGTGCGGCTCGACGCGGCGCACCAGACCCCCTCTTACGACCCGGCGGCCACGCTCGTCTTCTCCTCCACAGGGCGCGACGTGCTGCTCACCGTTGTCGCCGGCCGCGAGGTCTTCCGCGACGGCCGCGTCACGACGCTCGACGAAGAGGAGTTGCGCGCGCGCCTCCTCAACGCCGTGCGCCGCCTTACCGAAACGTAGACCGCAGGCCCTCTATTCTTTCCGGCAGCCGCCTGGTTCGAGAAAAATGACCGAAAACTTCGTCTCGGGAGGCGAAGTTTTCGGTTTAGAACCCGAACGTTTCAGTTCGGAACCGGAACATTCAGCCAAAAAGGGTGAAAGCTGGGGCTCCGAGGCCCGTAGTTCCGCCCCGGGGGTGGAGCGCCGGGCCTCGGAGGATGAATATTCATGTCCAGGGCCTGGCGGCCGGAGTGCTGTGAAGCGTAAAGCGTGACAAGAAGCTCTTGACTTATCTGGTCACGGTTTACGGTTCATGGTTTACGGTTTACGATTCAGGCATGAACGTACTTGTCTTGAACTGCGGCAGTTCGACCGCGAAGTTTCAGCTCATCGCGACCGACCTCGACCACATCGCGCAGGACGCGGACGAGCACCTGGCCGGCGGAGTCATCGAGCGCATCGGCGGCGAGGCCATCATCACTTTCCGGGCGCGGGGCGGCGAGGCGCGGCGTTCGACCGCGCCGGTGCGTGACGTGCGCGCGGCCGTCGAGACCATCATCCGCTGGGTGACCTCGGCCGACTCGGGCATCGCGGAGGTCAGGAGCGTCGGCGACATCCACGCCGTCGGCCACCGCGTCGTCCACGGCGGCGAGCGCTTCACGCAGTCCGTCCTCATCGACGACGAAGTGCTGCGCGGCATCGAGGACTGCATCGACCTCGCGCCGCTACACAACCCCGGCAACATCCGCGGCATCCAGGCCGCGCGCGAAGTCTTCGGGCCGGGCCTCCCGCAGGGCGCCGTCTTCGACACGGCCTTCCACCAGACGCTCCCGCCGCACGCGTACCTCTACGCGCTCCCTTACCAGTGGTACAGGCGCTACCGCGTGCGCCGCTACGGCTTCCACGGCACCTCGCACCGCTACGTCGCCTACCGCTACCGCAAGCTGCGCGGCGTCGAGCGCGAGCAGACGAACATCATCACGCTCCACCTCGGCAACGGCTGCTCGGCGGCGGCGATCAAGGGAGGCGACTCGTTGGACACCTCGATGGGCATGACGCCGCTCGAAGGGTTGGTGATGGGGACGCGCTCGGGCGACATCGACCCGGCCATCATCGACTACGTCGGGGCGAAGGAGGGGCTCTCGATCCAGGAGGCCGAGTCGATCCTGAACAAGCAGTCGGGGCTGCTGGGGATTTCGGGGCTGACGAACGACATGCGCGAGTTGCTCGAAGAGGCGAGCGAGTCGGACGACCGCCGCGCCCGCCTCGCCGTCGAAATCTTCTGCTACCGCGTGCGCAAGTACGTCGGCGCGTACCTCGCCGCGATGGGCGGCGCCGACGCGCTGGTCTTCACGGGCGGCATTGGCGAGAACTCGGCCGAGGTGCGCGCGCGCGTCTGCGAGGGACTCGGCTGGATGGGCGTCGAACTCGACCCCAACAGGAACGAAGCGACGACGGCGCGCCGCGAGGGACTCATCAGCCGCGAAGGCTCGCGCCTCGCTCTCTACGTCATCCCCACCGACGAGGAACTGCTCATCGCCCGTGATACCGTGCGATTAATCAGAGGAGTCACGCAGAGGTTCTGAAGGTAAGGGGAAGGGGTCAAGGGGAAGGGGGAAGGGCTGCTTGAATGCGACCCTTCCCCCTTGACCCTTGACCCTTGACCCTTAGGGCGCGAAGCGTGTGCGGTATTCGATGGAGTCGAGGAAGGCTTTGACCATCTCGGCCTGGACGTAGTTGCCGTTGAAGTCGTTGAGCTTGTCGAGCCAGAACCTCCAGCCGCGGAAGTCCACGTCCTGCGGGTCGTCCGGGTTCCGGCGCAGGTACCCGTAGAACTGCATCAGCACGAAGGCGCGGCGCAACTCCTGCTGCTCAAGCACGTCGTTCTCGGCCACGGCCCGCAACACCTGGGCCCGTGTCTTCACGCCGTTCGAGAGGTCGTTCACGAGCTGGTCGCGCTCCGCCGCGGTGAGCACCCCGCCCGCGTTCTGGTTGAGCTTATCGACGAACTGCGCCGCCGTCAGCGACACGGGGAAGGCCGTCAGGAAGCGCTGCCGCTGCGAGAACTCGGCCATGTAGGTGTTCTTGTTGGCTTCGAGCTGCTGCTCCCAGTTGCCGATGCCGACCTGCACGCCCTGCCCGATGCTCCGCGTGTCGGGCAGGAACTCCTGGAGCCTGACGACCGGCACCGTCCCGGGGACGTTCGGCGAGGTCGCGTCGCCGTAGGCCGCCTTGTACGTCCGGTAGACGAGGTAGCCGGTCTCCTGGAACTCGATGGAGAGGAAGAAGGCCGCGCTGACGTTGATCCGCTTCACCGCGCGGCAGCCCGCGTCCGCCCCGCACTGCTCGATCTCACCCGTCCAGAAGGCGAGGCCCGAGGCGTCGGGCTCGCGGTTGAGGAAGTCGTGATAGTGCTGCCGCACGAACTCCGAAGAGACATCTATCGGATTGAAGTTGGGCGGCGGGTTGTCGTCGGCCGCGATGTTGACGGTGGCCGCCGCCTGTGTGCCTAAGGCAGCTCCGCCCGTCGGGTTCGAGAGCGTGAGGTTGATGGTCTCCAACGGCTCCGTGTAGGCGTCCTCCGTCAGCAGCACGTCGAAGGTCTTCGAGGTCTCGCCCGCGGCGAACAGCAGGCGCCCGGAGACGGCCGTGTAGTCCCTGCGCTCCGTGGCCGTGCCGTCGCTCGTGGCGAAGTTGACGCCCACGGCCGGCGCCGTGTCGCCCGCGCGCGTGACGGTGACGGTGACGAAGTGCGCGCTCTCGCCGACGGGGTAAGCGGCCTGCGAGAAGCGCAGCGTCGGCATGTCGTCGTTGACGATGGTGCCCTGACCCTGATTGTCCGCTATGGTCGCGTTCACCGCGCCGGAGAGGTTGACGAAGAAGGTCTCGTCCGGCTCGTTCGACGTGTCGCCATTGACGGTCACGCTGATGCTCTTCGAGGTCTCGCCGGGGCCGAAGGTGAGTGTGCCCGACGCGGCGGCGTAGTCGCCCGGCTGGGCTGCGGTGCCGTCGGCGGTGGCGTAGTTGACCGTCACGATCTGGCCGCTTGCGGGCAAGAGCGTCACGGCGAACGTGGCAGTCACGGGGCCGGAGTTGCCCTCGGTGAGGGACGCGTCGCCGATGGAGAGCGAGGGCGCACCGTCGTCGTCGATGATCGTCGCGCTGCCCGTCGAGGCCCCGAGGGTCGCGTTCGTCGGGGACGAGATGATGAGGTTGAAGGTCTCGTTCGCCTCATCGACCGTGTCGCCGAGGACGGCGACGCTGACGCTCTTCGAGGTCTCGCCCGGATTAAAGGTCAGCGTACCGCTCGCGGCTGTGAAGTCACTTACGTTGGCCGTCCCGGCGGCGGTGGCGAAATTGACCGTGGCCGTCAGGGCGCTCGCGGCCGAGAGCGTGACCTCGAACGTGGCGTTCGTCGTACCCGTGTCACCCTCGGTCACGGCCGCCGCGCTGCCGACGGAGACTATGGGCGCGGCATCGTCGTCCGTGATCGTGCCCACGCCCACGCCGTCGTTAACGGAGGCGTTCGTCGGCGACGAGAGGTTGACGTTGAAAGTCTCGTTCGGCTCGTCGAGCGTGTCGCCGACGACCGCGACCGTGACGCTCTTTGAAGTCTCGCCGGGGTTGAAGGTGAGCGTGTTGGAAGTGACGGCCGTGTAGTCCGAGCCGGCTGTCGCCGTGCCGTCTGACGTAGCGTAGTTGACCGTCACTGTCCGCCCGCTGGGGGCCGAGAGCGTGACGGCGAACGTGGCGTTCGCGGTGCCGGCGTTGCCCTCCAACACCGTTACGTCGTTGACGGAGATGGAGGGCGCGTCGTCGTCATCCTTGATGGTGCCGATGCCCTGATCGTCGCTAATGGTCGCGTTGGTCGGCGACCCGAGGTTGAAGCTGAAGGTCTCGTCCGGCTCGTCGGTGGTGTCGCCTTTGACCTGGACGGTGACGGTCTTGGAAGTCTGGCCGGGGTTGAAGGTGACCGTGCCTGAAGTCGCCGTGTAGTCGGCGGCGCCGGCCGTGCCATCCGCGGTCTCGTAGTTGACGATCACGGTCTGCCAACTCGGGATGGAGAGCGAGACGGTGAAGGTGGCGTCGGTCGTGCCGGCGTTCCCTTCGATCACGGACACGTCGTTGACGGAGAGCGCAGGCACGTCGTCGTCCGTAATCGTCAGCGTCGCCGTGCTCTGCGTGCCGAGCGCGGCCCCGCCGCCCGGACTGCTCAGCGTGAGGTTGACGGTCTCGTCCGGCTCGTCGAACGTGTCGTTGTTGATGGTGACGGGGAAGCTCTTGGTCGTTTCGTTGGGGCCGAAGGTGAGCGTGCCGGAGGCGGCGTTGTAATCGCCGGGCGTGCCCGTGGTGGTGGCCGTGCCGTTCGAGGTGGCGTAGTTGACCGTTACGCTGACGCTGTTGCCGCCCACGCGGTTGACGGTGGCGATGGCCGTCACGCCGCCTTCGCCGACGGTGTACGTGGCCGAATCGAACTGTAACTGCGCGTCGTTGTCGTTGATGGTGAGCGCGGCCGTGCTCTGCGCGCCGAGTGTGCCGCCGACGGGCGAACCGAGGGCGAGGTTGACGGCCTCGTCAGCCTCGGCGAGGGCGTCGTTGCTGATGTTGACCGTGAAGGTCTTGCTCGTCTCGCTCGCGGCGAAGTTGAGCGTGCCGCTCGTCGCCGTGTAGTCGCTGCCCGCGGTCGCGGTGCCACCGGCGGCGGTCGCGTAAGCTACCGAGACACCTCCGGCAGTGCTCCCGGTGCGGTTGACGGTGATGGTGGCCGTGCCGCCGCCCTCGACGACCGAGTACGTGGGGGAGCTGAACTGGAAGACGCTGCCCCCGTCGTCGTCGTCAATCGTGCCCCGGCCCTGATTGTCCGTCACGTCGGCGTTCGACGCGCCCGAGAGGTTGACGAAGAAGGTCTCGTCGCCCTCGAAGATGTTGTCGCCGTTGACGGTGACGTTGACCGGCTTGGAGGTCTCGCCGGGGTTGAAGGTCAGCGTGCCCGAAGCTGCGGCGTAGTCGGAGCCCGCCGTCGCCGTGCCGTTGGCGGTGGCGTAGTTGACCGAGACCGTCAGGCCGCTCGCGGGCAGGAGCGAGACGGTGAAGGCGGCGTTGATAGTGCCGGCGTTGCCCTCGGTCACGGTCACGTCGTTGATGGAGAGCGCGGGCGGGCCGTCGTCGTCGTTGATCGTCCCGACGCCCGTGCCGTCGTCGATGGCCGCGTTGGTCGGGTTGGAGAGGTTGACGTTGAAGGTTTCGTTCAGCTCGTCGGTGGTGTCGCCTTTGACCTGGACGGTGACGGTCTTGGAAGTCTGGCCGGGGTTGAAGGTGACCGTGCCTGAAGTCGCCGTGTAGTCGGCGGCGCCGGCCGTGCCATCCGCGGTCTCGTAGTTGACGATCACGGTCTGCCAACTCGGGATGGAGAGCGAGACGGTGAAGGTGGCGTCGGTCGTGCCGGCGTTCCCTTCGATCACGGACACGTCGTTGACGGAGAGCGCGGGCACGTCGTCGTCTTCGATGGTCAGGACGGCGGTGCTCTGCGCGCCGAGCAGGGCGCCGCCCCCGGGGTTGCTCAGCGTGAGGTTGACGGTCTTGTCGGGTTCATCGAGGGCGTCGTTGCTGACGGTGACCGTGAAGGTCTTGCTCGTCTCGCTCGCGGCGAAGTTGAGCGTGCCGCTCGCGGCCGTGTAGTCGCTGCCCGCGGTCGCGGTGCCGTCGGACGTGGCATAGTTGACCGAGACCGCGTCCTGGCTGCCGCCCGTGCGGGTGACGGTGATGTTGGCCGTGCCACTGCCCTCGACGATGCTGTAGGTCGCGGAGTTGAACTGAACCGTGCCGGCGCAAGGCGAGGGGGCGACGTCGGTCGGCGTGAGCAGGAAGGCGTGCTGCTTGCCGTCGGGGTTGAGGCCGGTGCCGACGATCTGGCCGCGGTCGTTGATGCCGCGCGCCTCCTGGAACGTCCAGTTGGTGCCGGGCACGACATCGTTGAGGTCACGCATCTCGCCGGCGTCGGAATGGTTGTTGCCGTTCGTGTCCTGCCAGATGAAGGCGCGCGAGACGTTGTTGTCGGCCGACCCGGTCTCCGAAGCGCCGACGACCTGCCCGGCGTTGTTGATGTCGTATGCGTAGCTGTTATGGTGGGAGGGGCTGAGGAACCCGAGGTCGATCATCTCGCCGGCGTCGTTCTGCCCGTTGCCGTTCAAGTCCTTCCAGCGGAAGGCGTGAAAGGACTGCGTGATGTTCGGGGAGAAGACGTAGGAGTAGCCCACGACCTCGCCCGTGTCGTTGACCTCAATCCCGAAGCTGACGGTGCCGCCGAGCGTGCCGATATCGACGGGGACGCCGCCGATGGTGACGAAGGCGTGGGCGATGTCGGTGGACGTGGCGGGCAGGTTGGCGAGGCCCGCCACCTGGCCGGCGTCGTTGATGCCGGAGGCCCTGATGGGCGTACCCCACGGCGCCGTAATCTCCTGCATCCCGCCGCCCGACTGCCAGGTGAAGGCTCGATCCTGAAGCGCGCCGTTCAACTCCGCCACGCCGACAACCCGCCCCGAGGCGTTGATGTCGTACGCGACGGAGGTGGGGCCGCCGAGCGTGCCGATGTCCTGCGGCGAGCCGTTCGCGTTCCGGACGAAGGCGTGTAAAGAGCCCCCCGAGTTCAGCTCGGCGCCGGCGGTCGTGCCGCTCTGGTTGATGGCGGTGGCCATCCCGGACCGGCCGCCGGTCGAGCCGAGATCCGTCATGGTGCCGTTGCTCCAGAGGAAGGGGCGGTTGGGGGGAGTCGGCGCCGGTGACGGCCCGGGCGTCGGGAGCGAACGGCCGACGACCTTCCCGCAGGGGTCGATGCCGAAAGCCTGGCTCGTCTCACCGCCGAGTGTGCCGAGGTCGGTCAACGTGTAGCCCGGCACCTGTGCCGTGCCGCGCGGAGCGGGCGCGAAGGGGAGCAGCGCCAGCGCGAGTAGGCACACGAATGCCAACTGCCATTTCCTGAGGTAACGCATATGTCGCTATTTCATCCTGTGAAACAGGGATTTCGTGCAGGGGAGCGGTCCGACGTGCCGCGTATTACATTACAAGTCGGGGCCGTGCCAGGAAGGACGGAAACCGACGCGCAACTTTATAGAGGGCGGAGGCTTGAAGTCAAACGCTGAGCAGTAGGCGGATGGCAGTAGGCAGTTAGGCAGTTGGAAGAATCAAGGCAGCCGAATCTGGTGAGATTCGGCTGCCTTGAATTCATGTGACCTGTCTCTTTCTGCTCTTAACTGCCTACTGCCATCTGCCATCTGCTTACTGACATGCGGCCGTGATGGCTTCGTCGAAGATTTCGAGGGCCACGTCCACGTTCTCGCGTGTGAGCGTGAGCGGGGGCGACCAGCGGATGGTGCTGTAGCCGCAGCCGAGGACGACGAGGCCGCGGTTGAAGCACTCGACCTCGACGCGGTCGCGCAACTCCGGCGCGGCCTCGCGCGAGCCGTTGCCGCGCACCAGCTCGCAGCCCACCATCAGCCCGAGGCCGCGCACGTCGCCGATGCAGTCGTGCCTGCCGGCCAGGCGGCGCAGTCCCGCTTGCAGGTAGTCGCCGACCTCGGCCGCGTTGGCGACCAGTCCGCCCTCAAGCAGCTCGATGGTCTTCAAGGCGGCGGCGATGGCTACGGGGTTGCCGCCGAAGGTCGAGGCGTGCGCGCCCGGCTTCCAGTCCATCAGGTCGGCCCGCGCCACGCACGCGCCCAGCGGGAGCCCCGAGGCGATGCCCTTCGCCACCGTGATGATGTCGGGCTTCAGGTCGTAGTGCTCGCACGCGAACATCTTGCCGGTGCGGCCGAAGCCCGACTGCACCTCGTCGACGATGAGGAGGATGCCTTCGCGGTCGCAGATGCGACGCAGCCCTTGCAAAAACTCCTTCGGCGCGGGGATGTAGCCGCCCTCGCCCTGCACGGCCTCGACGACGATGGCGGCGACCTCCTCGGGCGGCGTCGTCGTCAGGAAGAGGCGTTTCTCGATCCAGTCGAGGCAGGCGCGTGTGACGGTCTCGGGGTCTGACTGCTCGCCGGTGAAGGGGTGGCGGAACGTGTTGGGGTAGGGGACGTGCGTCACGTCGAGCGCGGAGCGCTTGAAGCCGCGGCGCTGCGCGGCCTTCGAAGAGGTGAGCGAAAGACTCCCGAGCGTGCGGCCGTGGAAGCTGTTGAAGAAGGCGATGAACTTCTCGCGCCCCGTGGCGTGCATGGCGAGCTTGAGCGCGCACTCGACGGCCTCCGTCCCGCTGTTGGCGAAGTGCGTGCGGGTCGGGCCGGGGACGGGCACCAGCTCTTCGAGCTTGCGGGCGAGGTCGGGCATGTGGCGGTAGTAGTAGTCTGTGCCGCACATGTGGATGAGGCGCGCGGCCTGCTCCTGAATCGCTTTGACGACCTCGGGGTGGCAGTGGCCGGTCGAGCAGACAGCGACGCCGGCGTTGCAGTCGAGGAACGTGTTGCCGTCCACGTCCTCGACCCAGACGCCTTCCCCGCGCTCGACGACGAGCTTGTAGGCGGGGCGCGGGTAGGCGGGGTTGACGTAGCGCGCGTCGGCCTCGACGATCTCCTTGCCCTTCGGGCCGGGCAGCGCGGTCTTAATCTCTGGTCTTTTGACTTCGGTGATGGCGGACATGACGATTCTCCTCCTTGTGTTAAGCGAGGGCGGGGTTATGACTGGGATGCGAGGTGCGGGGACGAAAGAGGAGAGTGTTGCCTAGTCCGCGAACAGGTTCGCGCGGGAGTCGAGCGGCCGGCAGTGGGTTGTGATGTAGTGTCTCATCGGCGTTGGAATAATACTCAGATTGAGACGGGACATCAATAGGCAGAGTGTCGGGTGCCGGGTTTTAGGTGTTGGGGAAGAACAAGATTTTAACCAACACCTAAAACCCGGCACCCAGCACCCTATCTCATCCCGCGCGCGTGCCGGTGTACTTGATGGGGGGCGCGATGGGGAGGTTGACCTTGATGGTGCCGTTGAGCGCGTCGTTGTCCTCAACCTGTCCCTTGATGGAGGCGGCGTAGGGCTTGCCCTGAAACTCCATCGTGACGCGCGCGTCGAAGCCGTCGTGCGTCACGGTCAGGCTTTCGAGCGGCACGTCGCCGAGCCGCGAGGTGATGTGTGCGGTGAGTGCGCCGCCCGTGCCCTCGAAGACGAGCGTCGCCGGGTGCTTGCCGAAGGGCGTCGCCACCTCTAAATTCCAAGTTCCAACCAGATTCATAAAAGTTATCTCCCCCCTGTCGGATGTTAAGTTGGCTGAAAGTCGTGCGGTCGAAAATTCAGGCGCCCGCCGCGCCGCCGCGCGCCCCCGCGAAATCCTCGATGCGCCCGACGTAGGGCGCGACCTGCTCGCGTATCTGCGCGCCGTCGCCGACGACGACCACGGCCGCGCGGTCGGGCGTCACGTTCCGGCGGGCCGCGCGGCGCACGTCCTCCTTCGTCACGCGCTGGATGTTCTCGCGGTAGGTCAGAAGGTAGTCGGGCGCGAGGTCGTGCATGCGTATCTGGACGAGCTGATCGACGAGCCCCTCCTGCGTCTCAAGCCGGATGGGGAAGATGCCGGTCAGGTAGGTCTTCGCGTCCGACAGTTCCTTGTCCGACACATCCTCGTCGCGGATGCGTTCGAGCTCGTAAAAAATCTCTTTGAGCGAGGCGCCCGTCACCTCGCCGCGCACCTCGGTCGTCGCGCGGAAGGAGCCGGCGAGACGCCGCGCGTCGAGCTGTGTGTAGGCGCCGTAGGTGTAGCCCTTCTCCTCGCGCAGGTTCATGAAGAGTCGCGCCGAGGCGTTGCCGCCGAGGATGGTGTGCATGACGAGCACGGAGAAGTAGTCGGGGTCGGTGCGGTTGATGGCCGTGTTGGCGACGAGGATGTTGGTCTGCGCCGAGCCCGGGCGGTCGACGAGGTAGGCCACGCGCTCGGCCCGCTCGGGCGGGGCGGGGAACTCGGGCGCGCTGACCTCGCCCCGCGCCCAGCCGCCGAAGTGTCTCTCGGCCTGCGCGACGACGTGCTCGCGCGACACGTCCCCGGCGACGAGGAGCACGGCGTTGTTCGGCACGAGGAGCTGACGGTGGTGCCGGACGAGGTGTTCGCGCGCCAGCGCCTCGATGGACTCGGGCGTGGAGGAGGCGACGGCGTAAGGGTGCTGGCCGAAGAGGACGCGCGCGACGGCCTCGGAGGCGAGGAACGAGGGCTGCGCGCGCTGCGCGATGAGGTTCTGCTGCGCGTTGGCCTTGGCGAGCGCGAGTTCGTTCTCGGGGAAGGTCGGCCGCAGCGTCACGTCGGCGAGGAGTTCGAACACCTCGTCGGCGTAGGCCGCGAGCGAGGAGGCGGCCACGGTCAGATGGTCTGAGGAGGCGCCGGCCGTTAAGGTCGCCCCGTAGCGCGCGACCTCCTCGGCGAGCTGGCGCGAGGTGCGCGACTCGGTGCCCTCGACCAGCATGTCCGTCATCACGTCGGTCAGGCCGGGCAGGTCTTGCGGGTCGGACGAGTGGCCCGAGCGGAAGGCCAGGCGGAAGCTGACGAGCGGGAGCCGCCGCTGTTCGACGACGACGACGCGCAGGCCGTTGGCGAGCGCCGTCTCGGCCGGCTCGGGCAGGTTCAGCGGGCGCACCGGCAGAGGCGCGGGCGGCTTGCTGCGGAAATCTTCTGTAGCGTTAGTGCTCAATGTTTCATGAGTGATAAGTGATGAGCGATGAGTGATAAGAGAAGAACAAGGCCCGCTTGTCTTCTCTT
>JBJMGP010000137.1:0-10862 GCA_045807865.1 Pyrinomonadaceae bacterium | reverse complement strand
CAGGGTCACATCGTTGATCGACAGGTTCGGCACGTCGTCGTTGGTGATCGTGCCCAGGCCGGTCGGATCGGTCGGCGTCGCGCCGACCACGCTGCTGACGTTGACGAAGAAGGTCTCGTTCGGCTCGTTCGTCGCGTCGCCGTTGACGTTGACGGTGAACTGTGCGGACGACGAGCCGTTGGCGATGGTCACGCCAGTCGCGCTGTTGGCCTGGTAGTCGTTGTCCTCGGTCGCGGGGTTGTCATCCTGCGCCGTGCCGTCGGCGGTGGCGATGTTGAAGGTGACGGGGCTGTGCGTCGAGGATGAGAGCGAGACGGTGAAGGTGAAGGCGGTCGTGCCGGCGTTGCCCTCGTCCTGCGTCACGTCGTTGATGGAGAGCGTCGGGGTCGGCGGCGGGGCGTGCGGCGTGATCTTGAAGTCGTCCACGGCGAGGCCGTCGTCGGCGCCGGTGGCGTCAACGTCATTCCAGCGGATGAAGAAGGACGCGCCGTTCGGGATGTTCAGGCCGGTGATGGTCGAAGAGATGGCCGTGCGGTTGGCGGCGGCATTGCCGTCGAGCGCACCGGCAGTGCCCGTTGTCACGGGCGGATTGAAGTCGAGGGCGTTTGCGTCCAAGTACGTCCCCGTCGATAAGTCCGTCGCATTCAGGCTGTACTGAAAGTCGAGGCGGTCGGCAACAGTGGAGTGAGGGCCGCCGAAACGCCACTGCTCGCCGTTGTAGGAGATGTCGAGCGAGCCGATGGTCGAGCCGGTGTTGTTGGTGTACTTCGCGCCGAAGAGCGGGATGAGCGTGCCGCTGCGCAGCTCGCCCAGAGCCCGCTCGGTCGAGGCGGCCGAGCCGTAGCTGTAGGTGTCGCCCGTGGTCATGCCGCCGGTGTCCACAGCGTACTGCTCGTTGTCGCGCGTGCCGCCGCCCCCCTCCGTGATGTACCAGCCGGTCGGGAGCGCCGAGTTCGTCGTGCTGCCTGCGGTGTTCGAGAGGCTGACAAAGGTCTCGGTCGGGGCCGGCGTGTCAATCGTCGTCAGCGAGACGCTGCCCGTGCCCGTGTCGTTCGGGAGTGGTTCGTCGAGCGTGGATGCGGGCACCTTCGACACGGGGGCCTTGGCCGGCGCCTTCGTGACGGTCGTCTGGTCGAGCGTCGCGGCACGCTTCATCTGCGCCGAGGCGGCGGGCGCGAAGACGACGGCCTGCTGAAAGAGGAGGAAGGCGGCCGTCAGGACGGCGAACAGCTGGCGGCGGGCGGACGCAGGGCGCCGGCCGCAAAGGGGCGAAGTGGGCACGGATTGTAAACCCTTTCTTGACCTTGAAGACTTAGAAAGCCCGGCCTGGGGCCGGCAGGCGAGACGCGGATGCAGACTGTCTTACGACGTAAGGTTTTTAACGGGAAAGCACATGCAACGTCAAGCGGTGGAGCCCGGTGGCGTACGTTAAAAACGGAACGCTCACCTCCCCGTGTGACGAGGCGGTGAGCGTTCCGTTACGCGGTCGTAAATTGCGGCGCGCGCGTGCTCAGGGCGCGGGCGTCTGGAAGCGCGCGCGGTACTCGATGGACTCAAGGAAAGCCTTGACCATCTCGGCCCGGCGGTAGTCGCCGCCGAACTCGTCGAGCTTGCCCAACCAGAAGTCGAGCCCGGAGAAGTCCGTGTTGGGCGGGTCGTTCGGCGCGCGGCGCAGATAGCCGAAGTACTGCATCAGGACGAAGGCGCGGTTCGTCTCGCGCCGCGTGAATTCGGGGTTCTCGGCCACCTTGCGGAGCACGGACGCACGCGTCTCTGTGCCGAGCAGCATCCCTACGACTAACTGGTCGCGCTCGACCTGCGTGAGCGGCGAGCCGGCCTGCACGTTGAGCCTGTTCACGTACTCGAATTCGTTGAGCGACTCCGGGTATTGGAGAGCGAACTCCGGGCGCGAGATGAAGTCGGCGAGCAGCAGCGCCGTGTTCGCTTCGAGCGCCTGCTCCCACCCGGCCTGCCCGACGACGACGCCCCGGCCCACCTCCTGCGTGTCGCGCACGAACTCAAGGTAGCGCGGGAGCGAGCGCAGCCGGTAGTCCTTCTCCGGCAGAGAGGCTTTGTAGAGTCTGTAGACGAGGAAGCCCGTGCGCTGGAACTCGATGGAGAGGAAGAAGGCCGCGCTCGTGTCGATGCGCTTGACCTCGCGGCACTGCGCGGCCTCTATCCCTGTGCCGCACGACTCGATGTTGTCCGTCCAGAACTGCAAGCCCGCGGCGTCGGGCTCGCGGTTGAGGAAGTCGTGGTAGTGCTGCCGGACGAAGAAGGCGGAGGAGTCCACGGGGTTCGAGGAGGACGGGGCGAGGTCGTTGTCGTGGATGACGAGCGCGGCGCGGTCGCGTATCCCGATGGCGGCGCCGGCGCCCGCGGGCTTCCAGATGAGCAGCTCGACGGTCTCGTTCAGCTCCTGCGTCGCGTCGTCGGTGAGGAGCACGTCGAACTTCTTCTGCGCCTCGCCGGGGGCGAAGCGCAGGCGGCCGGCCGCGGTCGTATAGTCGGCGCGCTCGAACGCGTTGCCGCCGCCCACCGTCGAGTACTCGACCGAGGCCGCCGTCGAGAGGTCGCCCGTGCGCGTGACGACGATCTCGGCGTGCCCCGCGCCCTCCTGCGTCTCGAACTGCGGCGCGGCGAAGTTGAAGAAGCTCGTGAACGCAGTGGCCGTGCAGAGGCCGGCCGGCCAGCCGGAGTTGCGCGGGAGCACGGGACTCAGACGGAGGTCGGACGAGTTGAGGTTGTTGTCCACGCAGCCTTCGCCGAAGCGCTGCAAAGACTCGGTCGCGACCACGGGTGCGGGCGCGGGACCAGAAGGCCCCTCGTAGCAGACCGAGGTCGCGCCGTAGCCGACAAAGTCCGCGACGCCCGTCGATTGCAGACTCGGGCAGCCCTGGAACGAGCCGTTGGGGGCGACCAGCACGACGAGGCCGACCGTGGAGTTGAGGTTGATGGGCACCGGCCCGGGCAGGATGCTCAGGTCGAAGTCGGGCGTGGGGAGCGGCTGGCCGCCGAGGCCGTCGCCCTTGAGGCCGATGAGCAGATAGTGGCCCGGCTGCACGACGATGCCGCGGGACGAGACGAGCTTGACGGAGATTGACGCCGGGATGGGGCCGCTGATCGAGGAGAGGTGCAGCGTGTAGTTGTTCATGTCCGCCGACTCGGTGCCGCGGTTGAAGATTTCGATGAAGTCCCTATCGTAGGACGCGCCGGCCTCGCCGCCGCGGGTGTAGACCTGGCTGATGACGAAGTTGGGCGAGCCGCTCACGGACTGCGCCCGCGCCGGCTCGTTCGACGAGCAGAGGAGGAGGGCGAGAATCGTGACGGCCGTCACACGCGCAGCGAACTTGCGCCAGTTGGAGCAGCGAATTTCCGCGCCGCGGTGGGAATTGGACATGATTAAGACTCCAGAAAAGCAGGATAACCCGGGAGGCACTCGACGTGAGGCTGACAGGGCAAAACGCGTGCCCGAAAGGCAGTAGACGATAGACAGACGGGAGTGGGCAGTCGCCGCATCGGCGGCGACTGCCCACTGACCCTCACTGGACGAAGCGGTTGCGGTACTCGTCCGAAGTGATGAAGGCTTTGACCATCTCGGCCTGAATGTAGTTGCCGTTGAAGTCGTTCAGCTTGCCGAGCCAAAAGTCGTAGCCGGTGAAGTCCGTGTCGGGGATGTCGAACGGGTTGCGGCGCATATAGCCGAAGTACTGCATCAGGACGAAGGCGCGGTTGAACTCCGCGTTCTTGAAGTCCGTGTCGTCGATGACGGCCGCGAGCACGGCGGCGCGGCCCGTGCTGTTGTTCGCCGCGGTCAGGTTCGCCACCTGCTGGTCGCGCTCCGCCTGCGAGAGGGGCCCTCCGGCCGTCGCGTTCAGGTTATCGACGAACTGCGCGGCCGTCAGAGACTGCGAGTAGCGGATTAAGAACTCGGGGCGCTGGACGAACTCCAGAGTGTACGCCCGTTTGTTCGTGGCGAGCTGCCCCTCCCAGCCGGGCTGCCCGACGACGATGTTGCGCCCGATGCGCTGCGCGTCGCGCCACAACTCGCGGTAGAGCGGGAAGCCGCGCGGGCGCGAGCTGCTGTCGGGGAACGCCGCCCTATATGCCCGGTAGGCGTAGAAGCCCGTGTCCTGAAACTCAATCGAGAGGAAGAAGGCGGCCGAGACGTTAATGCGCTTGACCTCGCGGCACTGCACGTCCGACCCGCACCCGTTGATCTCACCCGTCCAGAAGAGGAAGCCGGACACGTCCGGGGAACGCGAGAGGAAGTCGGAGTAGTGCTGCCTGACGAAGAAGCCCGTGTCGTCGATGGGCTGGAACGTGCTCCCCGGCGCGTCGTTGTCCCTGATGGTGAGGCGCGAGATGTGCTGCGCGCCGAGCCCCGCGCCGTTCGTCGGGTAGTTGAGCATGAGGGTCAGCGACTCGTCACTCTCGGAGGCCTCGCTGTCTGTGATGAGGATACGGAAGCTCCTGCGCGTCTCGCCCGGCGCGAAGGCGAGCGTGCTGAGCGCGGTCGTGTAGTCTCTCCGCTCGGTCGCGGCCTCGTTGCTGGTGGCGTACTGGACGGAGGCCGGCCCCGCCGTGTCGCCCGAGCGCGTGACGAAGATCTCCGCGAAGACATCGCCCTCGCCGACGGTGGTAGTCGCCGCCTCGAACTGGAAGGTGCTGGCCGGCGGCGCCAGGCCGCACAGGCGCGCGGGCGAGGAGGTGTTGCGCGGGGTGGGCACGGCGCCGGTGAAGTCCGCGACGTTGTCGTCGGTGTCATTGCAGCCGTCGTTGTTGCGCACCGCCGCGGTCGTCACGGTCGGCGCCGGAAAGTTCGCCCCGCCCTCGGCGCAGGTGTCCGGGCCGTAAGAGAAGAAGTCTGCGAGGGCCGCGTCCAGGCCGACCCCACAGCCGTACTGCACGTAGGGGTGCGTTGGCCCCCCCTGTGCCAGCGCGATGCGCCCCCTGTCGGACGGGAGGTTAACGTTGACGGGCGTGCTGCTGTCGTGGTCGGGCGTCAAGGGGAGCGGGGCGCCGTTGTTGCCGCCGCTGCCGAACTGGTAGAGGACGTACTTGCCCGGGGCGAGCGGGACGTTGCCGCCCGACGAGACGAACCTGACGGCGACGGGGGTGAGCCCGCCGGGGAAGCCGGGCGAGGCCGGGAGGTTGGCGAGCACCTGAAGCGTGTAGTCCGAGAGGTTCACGGTCACGTTGCCGCGGTTGAAGACTTCGACGAAGTCGTTGCGGAAGGTCGCGCCGACCTCGCCGCCGCGGGTGTAGACCTGACTGATGACGAGGTCGGGCGATCCGGTTACGGACTGCGCCCGCGCCGGTTGCATGTGTACGAAGAGGAGGAGGGTGAGGGCCGTGACGGCCGTCACACGCGCAACGAACCTGCGCCAGTTGGAGCGGCGAATTTGCGCGCCGTGCAGGGAATTAGACATGATAAGACTCCGGAAAGGTGGATAAAAAGCATTGACCGCTTGACGCGCTGCTTAAATGGCAAGGCGCGTGCCCCAGGGGAGGGAGACGGCGAGATGTGAAGTAAGGTCGGGGAAAGGGGAAGGGTAGACCCCTTCCCCTTCGTCTTGCTCAGACTCGCTCGAAGATGATGGCGATGCCCTGGCCGCCGCCGATGCAGGCCGAGGCGAGACCGTAACGACCGCCGCGCCGTCTGAGTTCGTTCAAGGCCGTCAGGATGAGTCGCGTGCCCGAAGCGCCGAGCGGGTGGCCGAGGGCGATGGCGCCGCCGTTGACGTTCGTCTTCGAGCGGTCGAGCCCCAGCTCCTTTTCGACGGCGAGGTACTGGCAGGCGAAAGCCTCGTTGACCTCGACGAGGTCGATGTCAGAGAGCTTGAGGTTCGCCCGCTCCAGAGCCTTGCGGACGGCGGGCACGGGGCCGATGCCCATCACGTCGGGCTCGACGCCCGCGTAGGCCCAGCTCACGATGCGCCCGGCCGGCGTCAGATTCTTCTCCCTGACGTACTCCTCGCCCGCGATGACGAGCATCGCCGCGCCGTCCACGATGCCCGAGGCGTTGCCCGCGGTGACGAAGCCGTCCTTGCTGAACGCGGTCGGAAGTTTCGCCAGCACTTCGAGCGTCGTCTCGGGGCGCAGGTGGTCGTCCGTCTCGACGACCTTGACGCCCTTGCGCGTCTTGACCTCGACGGGCGTGATCTCTTCGGCGAAGAGGCCGGCGTCCTGCGCGCGCTTGGCCTCCTGTTGCGAGCGGAGGGCGTAGGCGTCCTGCTCCTCGCGCGAGATTTCGTAGCGGCGCGCGAGGTTCTCGGCCGTGCCCGCCATCGTCGTGTTGCAGTAGGTGTCGAGCAGCGCGACCATCAAAGAGTCTTCCAGCTTGCCCTGACCCAGCCCGAAGCCCGAGCGCGCGCCGTAGATGACGTGCGGCGCCATCGACATCGATTCCATGCCGCCGACCAGGGCGTTGCGCGCTTCATTCAGCAGAATCATCTGCGCGCCGGAGATGACCGACTGGATGCCGCTGCCGCAGAGGCGGTTGACGGTCAGGGCCGGGCGGTCGGCGGGCACGCCCGCCTTCAAAGCGACGTGGCGCGCGCCGTAGATGGCGTCGCCCGAGGTCTGCAAAGCGTTGCCGACGACCGTGTGGTCGATCTCTTCGGCCGCCACGCCCACGGCTTCGAGCGCGCCGCGCGCGGCCGCCGCACCCAGGTCGATGGCCTTCACGTCCTTCAAAGCGCCCACGTACTCGGTCATCGGCGTGCGCCTGCCGCCGAGGATGAAGAGGTCTTTAGTCATAGTCCTGCTTAGATGTGCCCCACAGCCTGAAATATGCACGTGAAAGTAACCGGCCAGTCTACCGGACGGACGGACGCAGCGTCAATTTGCCCCGAATTCGAGTGATATCCTGATTTGAAATTTGCGGCCCGGGTCTGAGGCACCGCAAGAGGGCCGTAAGGCTCCGTCTCTTCGGCTGAGGGGGAAGCCGTAGAGAAGCCAGACTCCAGATACGTGAAATTATACTTGCGGTTGGTACCATCAGCGCGTATAGTGCGCCCGCTCCGAAGAACGCAGCGAAAATAGAATGAGTGGAGGAGAGAACCATGTCCCCGACAAACATGAGAACGATCCGCCCCCTTCTGCGGCGCGCCCTGCTCCTGACCGCCGTGGTCACAGCCGCGGCCCTGTCCTGCCACGCACAGGGTCGGACGGACTCCGCCCGTACTAAGGGCGCGGGCACGGCCGCGGGCTCCCCTTGCGTCGGCTCTCGGCTTTCGGTGCGTCACGAGGCCGAAGACGGTGCCATGGGCGGACAGAGAGGCTTGTTTTACAGTTTCAAGAACAATTCGCAGTCGCCCTGCACGCTCAAAGGCACTCCGGCCTATGTCTTGCTAAGCCGTGCGGGACGGACGATTCAGAAAGTAAGGGCGGATAACAGTGGTGATGCGGTGACGCTCGCGCCCGGAGGGAGAGCCTTCTTCAGCGTCTCTTATCACTCTTGCGAATTTATTAAAGGCGCTACCGAGCATCACGGGCCGTGCGCGTTCTCTGCGAAGGCGCGGATTGTAGCTCCCGGCACAACGCGCGCTTTCATTCTCCGCGAGGTTATTGACCCCGAGGGGCGAAAGATCGAGAGTGTTTCGGCAGTAACGAGCAGTCTCGAAGAATTAGGGATCAGCATCGAGAAGCCGAAGCCTTAATCATGGCCGTGAAGACAGAGAGGTCGCGCGACAGCAGTTGAAGCCAATACCCTCACCGCTTGCTATCCAAGTCCTTCCGGGATCAAACAAAATACGCCGGCCGGTGGCCGCGAGGCGTCGCACTGGCGTTACGTCACGTGGAAATGCCATTACGTCGCGTCGCAATGGCGTCGCGGCAGGCGAGATCACGCCTCGAAGCGGTGCGTGGCGCGGTAGCGGTGGAGGAGTTCTTCGAGGAAGCCTTCGTAGGTGAAGCCGTCGGGGTCGTAGTCGGGGCGGAGTTTGTGGAGCAGCGGCGTGGCGATGCGCCAGGCCATCCACTGGCGGGGCATCTCCTCCATGTCCCAGCGGCGGCGGAGGAAGGCCTCGACCACCTCGACCTCGGGCTCGGCGAGCGCGCCCAGGTCTGCGCGGAAGGGGAAGGGCTTGAAGGAGCGGCGGAGCGCGGCGTCGGCCGTCGGCGCCGAGAAGACCTGGTCGAAGGTGGGCGCCTGCGCCTCGCGCTCGCGCACGACCACGGTGCCGGCGACGAGGTCGCCCAGGCGTTGGTCGCGCGTGCTGACGAAGACCGAGACGAGGCCGACCGAGTAGAAGGGGGCGGGCTCCATGTCGATAATGCGGACGAGGTTTCGGGCCGTGGCCTCCCAGAAGGTGACGGGGCGGCCGTCCTCGCGGATCACGCGCAGGCGCAGCCAGCGCTTGCCCGGCGTCTGCCCCGACCACCACCACTCGAACAGCACGAAGTAGCCCGACCACAGCACGAAGACCGCGACGAGCAGGAGCGCCAGCACCCACTTCGGCGCGTTCTGCGCCCAGCCCTCCAAGTCCGTGAAGCCGACCCACCAAATGCCGCCCAGGGCGAGCAGGCCGATGACGAGCACTTGCAGGAAGTGGTCGAAGGCACACGCCAGAAAGCGGTTGCCCGTCGAGGCCAAAGCGAAGTGCAGCGGCACGCGCTCCGGCGTCTCGATGACCAGCGTCTCGTCTGTGGGGAGTGCTGCGGACATGTTTGGGTGCCGGGTGCCGGGTGCCGGGTGTTGGGTTAAAGCCAACACCCAACGCCCGGCACTTTCTCAGTCCAGCGATGGCAACGCGTCGTCCTGGTCTGACGCATCCGTCCCGGCGTCGAGGCGGAGCGCGCCGAGCTGTTGGAACATCGACATGAAGTCGAAGTTGTTCCAAGCTTCGATGATCTTGCCGTCGCGGATGCGCGCGAAGGTCATCCCCGTGAACTCGACGGGGCTATTGGTGGCCTTGAAGCCGAGCGAGTCGCCCTCGTGGCGGCCGCGCACGGTGCAGCGCGCGGCGACCCTGTCCCCTTCGGAGATGGCGTCGTCCACGATGACCTCGATGCCGGGGAAGGCTTCGCGGAATCTTTGGTGGAAGACGCGGAAGTGGGCGGGGCCGCGCAGCTCCGCGCCGCTCTCGTCGGTGAGACCGTGCGCGACTCCCTCCTCGGCGAACATCTCTTCGACGGCGTCCGCGCGCCCGTTGTTCCAGACCTCCTCGAACCAGCGACGGATGACGGCCACGTTGTCTGTCGTCTCGTAATCTTTCCTCATCTCACTCCTCCTCAGTTAGCGGCGCGTGCGGGGCGCTGCTTCAACATCTGTGCTTCCCACTTCTGATACTCGCCCTTGAGGCGCTCGAAGATTTCGCCGCGCGAGTTGCGCGCGTCGGCCTGCTCGTGCTCGTCGGCCTGGAGGTCGAAGAGGCGTTCGCCCTTCTCGCCGTCCTTCAGGTACTTCCAGCGCCCGGCGCGCGCCGCGCCCTGCACGTCGTTGCGCCAGAAGAGCGTGCGCTCGAAGGCGGCGCGCTCGCCGCGCAGGACGGGCAGCAGGTCGGCGCCGTCGAGCGGGTAGTCGGGATGCGGCCGCCCGCCCGCGGCGGCGAGGATGGTGGCCGTCCAGTCCATCGTCACGGCGACCTGCTCGGTCGTGCGCCCTGCGGGGATACGGCCGGGCCAGCGGGCGATGGCGGGGACGCGGATGCCGCCCTCGTGGAGGTCGAACTTCGAGCCGGTGAAGGGCCAGTTGTAGGAGAAGCGCTCGCCGCCGTTGTCGCTCGTGAAGAGGACGAGCGTCGAGCGCGCGTGCCCTGTCTCTTCCAGCGCGCGCAGCACGCGGCCGACGCCTTCGTCGAGGCTCTTCATCATCTCGGCATAAACCTTGAGCGAGCCGCCCGAGGTGAAGGCGTTATAGCCCTGCCCGAGAGCGCGGCTGAACGATTCATCCCGTGGCCCCTCCCAGGGCCAGTGCGGCGCGGTGTAGTTGAGGCTCAGGAAGAAGGGCGCGTCGTGGCGACGGCGCAGGTACTCGACGGCGCGCTCGGTGAGGAGGTCGGTCGTGTAGCCGACGCGCTCGACCGGAACCTCCGCCTCGAAGAGGTCGCCCTCGCCGTTCGCGTCCTTGTGCGAGAAGTAGTCGGCCCCGCCGCTCATGATGCCGAAGAACTCTTCGAAGCCGCTCTTCAAGGGGCTGTACTTCGGCAGGTAGCCGAGGTGCCACTTGCCGACGAGCGCCGTGTGGTAGCCGGCCGCCTTCAGCAAAGAGGCCACGGTCGGGTGCTCGGGCGCGAGCCCCACGTCGCGCTTCTGCTCGACGAGCTGCTTCTTCCACGCCAGAGGCTCTTCGAGCCCGACGGGCGTGCGCGCCGGGTAGCGCCCCGTCACGAACGCGCAACGCGTCGGCGTGCAGACGGGCGAGGCCGAGTAGGCCTGCGTGAACCGCACGCCCTCCGACGCCAAACGGTCGAGGTTCGGCGTCCTGTAATCGGGACGCCCGTAACAACTCAAGTCGCCCCACCCCAGATCGTCCGCCATGATGTAGAGCACGTTCGGCCTCTCGGCCTGCGCGCCGCGAGCAGAGTCCGCCGCCGCCCCGGCCAGCGCCGACGCCGCGACCGCCGAGGCAACGAACTCGCGGCGTGTGAGTCTCTTTTTCAGGGTCATCCGCATATTTGGTGCTGTTAGCACAGGCTGCCGTAAACTCCGCGGATGAACCCCGCAACTCTCCTGGCTGACCCGACCTCCATCCGCTTAGAGAAGATCATCCAGCACGACTGCTCTTTGACATTGGTCGTCAAAGTGACAAGAGCGCAGGCCGAGTGCCCGCGCTGCCATCATCCCTCGTCGCGCGTCCACAGCTCCTACACGCGCCGAGTCGCCGACCTCCCCTGGCATGGGATCGCCGTCCGGCT
>JBJMGP010000136.1:0-9483 GCA_045807865.1 Pyrinomonadaceae bacterium | reverse complement strand
TGGTTTTACGAGTTGGTATGTAAATCGTCATTTGACCTATGAGAATACGCAGGCGCACATCACACGGCGGTAGTATGACGAAGTGATGTTGAGAGTTTGGACGTTTGAACCGTGTGCGTGGTCCGGCGCAGGTGACGGTGAGCGTCACATCATGGTTTAAGATTACAGGATTTAGGCAGTATCCGAGGGTGGGTTAGACGTAGAGGGATGTTGCCTTTGTCGTGGAATGATAGATATCGATAATACTCAGTTATCGATATCGCGCGACAAAGGTGGGACGGATGAGACACCTCAGACGTACGCGCGATGGATCCGAGGTTTGGTTCTGCGGTCATTGCCTTCGGGCTAAACGCGAAGGCGAAACTGGCGAACCCTGCGGCGAGGGGGGAGCCGGAGGATCAGCTCCGCGCCCCGCTGGAGCACCTCGTCATAGACCTGGCCGAGTGCTGCGGTTTCCCACGGAGCGCGGTCACCGCCGTCGGCGAGTCGTCGTTGAGCGAGATGAAGACTCGCCCCGATTACGCCATAACCGTTCGCAAGGCATTAGTCGGTTTTATCGAAGTGAAAGCCCCCGGTAAGGGGGCTGACCCGCGGAAGTTCAAAGTCCGGCACGACAAAGTCCAGTGGGAGAAACTTCAGTCACTCCCGAACCTCATCTACACCGACGGTAACGAGTTCAGCCTCTGGCGCAACGGCGAGATTGAAGGCGCGCTCGTACGCCTCAGCGGCAACATCGAGACGGCCGGCAGCAAACTCTCGGCGCCTCCCAGCCTGCTGGGCCTCTTTGAAGACTTTATTCGGTGGCAGCCGGTTCCCCCGCGCGACGCAAAGCAACTGGCTGGGGTGAGCGCGCGGCTGTGTCGCCTGTTGCGCGACGAAGTGACAGAGCAATTGACTCTGGGGAGTCCGGCGCTGACGGCGCTCGCCGCCGACTGGCGGCATCTTCTCTTTCCAGAAGCGACCGACGAGCAGTTCGCCGACGGGTACGCGCAGGCAGTTACGTTCGGCCTGCTTATGGCCCGCGCCCGCGATATAAGGCTCGGCGCTGGACTGGACCGTGCCGCGCGTCAGCTCTCGCAGACGAATTCGCTGATTGGCGCCGCTCTGCGCCTCCTCACCGACGACGCGCAGAACCAGGAGACACTGAAGACCTCCCTTGGAACGCTCACGCGCGTGCTCGACTCGGTCCACTGGCCGACCATCAGCAAGGGCAAGCCCGATGCATGGCTATACTTTTATGAAGACTTCCTTGAAGTTTACGACAACCAGTTGCGAAAGAAGACCGGCTCGTACTACACGCCACCCGAAGTGGTCGGCGCGATGGTTCGGCTGGTCGACGAGGCGCTGCGGAGTCGCTTCACGCTACACACAGGGCTCGCGTCGCAGGCGGTGACCTTGGCAGACCCAGCCGTCGGCACGGGTACCTTCCTGCTCGGGACTCTTCGTAGTATTGCCAAAACAGTCGAGGCGGACGAAGGCCCCGGCTCCGTTCCGGCAGCTATAAGTGCCGCGGTCAGCCGCCTCGTCGCATTCGAGATGCAGCTCGGTCCGTTCGCCGTCGCGCAGTTACGAGTCCTTGCCGAGATCGCGGACCTTACCGGAGCTGCTCCTTCGCAGCCGAGGATGTTCGTCACGGACACGTTGAGCGACCCGTACGGCGAGCCCGGATGGCTCCCGGCAATGCTCGCTCCCATTGCAGAGTCGCGCCGGCAGGCGAACCAGGTAAAGGTGCGTGAGCCCATCACCGTCGTGATTGGCAACCCTCCGTACAAGGAGAAGGCGAAGGGCCTCGGCGGTTGGGTCGAGTCGGGCAGCGCGAACTCGCCTGAGCGACCGCCGCTCGAAGCTTGGATGCCGCCACCCGAATGGGGTGTAAGCGCGCATGCAAAGCACCTGCGCAACCTGTACGTTTACTTCTGGCGCTGGGCGACGTGGAAAGTGTTTGACCACGACCCCGCCGCCAACCACGGGATCGTCTGCTTTATTACGGTGGCAGGGTTTCTCAACGGGCCAGGATTCGCTCGCATGCGCGACTACCTGCGGAGGAGAGCGGACGAAATCTGGGTAATAGACTGCTCACCGGAAGGTCACCAGCCCGAGGTCAACACAAGAATCTTCCAGGGAGTGCAGCAGCCTGTCTGCATCGTACTCGCGTCGCGCTCTCCGAAGGCAGACCTGGATGCTCCGGCGACAGTTCGTTTCCGGGCGCTCCCCGCAGGGCATCGGAATGCCAAGTTCGAAGCTCTGGGCGCTCTGACGCTGGACGCTGAAGGCTGGGCCGAATGCCCCTCAGACTGGCGTGCCCCCTTTCTGCCGGAGTCTGTCGGCGCGTGGTCGACATACCCGGCACTCGATGACCTGTTCATCTATAACGGATCCGGCGTCATGCCCGGCCGCACGTGGATTATTGCTCCTGACGTGAGGTCACTGAGGCAGCGCTGGCGAACACTCATCGATGCTCCGGATGACCAGAAGGAGGCGCTATTCCATCCGCATCTACTTAACGGAGAACTAGGCGACAGGCACACCGGGCGGGTGGTGAATAAGGGACTACCCGGGTACGAACCGCGGCCCGCGCCCGTTGCTGAAGAGTGGGACGATTGTATCCCGCCAATAGGCTACGCATTTCGTTCGTTCGACCGTCAATGGATAATTCCTGACAATCGTTTAATCAACCGACCTAACCCGGAACTGTGGGAGTCATACTCAGAGAAGCAAGTTTATCTAACAGCGCCGAGCGATAGGTCACCGTCGGCAGGGCCTGCGCTTACCTTCACAGGCTTGATCCCAGACCTTCACCATTACAACGGGCGGGGCGGACGCGTATTTCCCCTCTGGCGCGACCGCGCAGCCAACATGTCTAACATTCCTGCCGGATTACTCTCATACCTAGGCCGGAAATATGGAAGACCGGTTAGTGCTGAGGACTTCATAGCCTATATCGCAGCCGTACTAGCAAATCCAGCTTTTACGGCCCGTTTCAAGTCTGACCTCGTCCAGCCGGGCCTTCGTGTGCCACTCACGGCCGATGGCGAAATCTTCACCACCGCGGCTGAACTCGGTCGCACCATCATCTGGCTCCATAGCTTTGGTGAACGATTTGCCGACCCAAGGTACGGCCGTCCGGCAAGCCCTCCGCGACTGCCTAAGGACACTGCACCCCGCATCCCAGCGGCCGGGGCGATTTCGCTGGATCCGGCAGATATGCCGGACACCATCGATTATGACAAGTCTAAACGCAGGCTGTTAATCGGGAGCGGATACATTGAAGGCGTGCCCCCGGAGGTATGGAATTACGAAGTCTCAGGCAAGCAGGTGCTGCGCCAATGGTTCAGTTACCGGAAGGCGAACCGCGAAAGACCCATTATCGGCGACCGGCGGCCCCCGTCGAAGCTGGGTGAGATTCAGCCAACTCACTGGCTCGCGGAGTACACAACCGAGCTCATCAACGTTCTCAACGTAATCGGCCGCCTCGTCAATCTTGAACAGTCACAGGCCAACCTGCTCGAGCAGGTATGTTCAGGTCAGACAATCTCACTTGAGGAGTTACACACAGCAGGCGCGCTCACAACGGCCGCCACTAAGACGTCTAGAATCGTGGCCCGGAACTCGTCTGACCAGCTGGATTTTCTCGACTGATTCCGACGGACATGTATGAAAGACATATAGCCTGGAGAAGCGCATACGGTCTTTTGGTATCGCCTTAGTGCGACTAACAAAACCGCGGCGCAAGTAGGCGAGAAAGCAGGATGGTTGCGAGCCATGGGATCGAGTCGAAGGAGCGTGGCTGGATTACGGCGTTCCGGTATTCACTGACGATGTCCGAGTCGTCGAACTATCCGGTCTTCAAAGGCCCGGCGACCTTGTAAGTATTGAAGATGATGCCGGACGGGAATGCTTTCGTGCTGACGAGCTCGAATGAGCGCCCCGGCGTTCCCTCCGCAAAGAAGCGCTTCCCCGTACCCAACAGGACCGGATAGACGGCCAGCAGGACTTCATCCGCGAGCCCGTGTTCGAGCAGCGTCGAGGTCAGCGTGGAGCTACCCGAGAGGATAAGATCAGGGCCGTCCTGTGACTTGATGCGGCGAACGCCCTCGACGAGGTCTGGTCCAAACCCCTCGAACGGGCCCCATTCGAGACTCTCCGGACGGTGGGTAGCGATATATTTTGTTGCCGCATTGAGGCCGTCCGCCATCGGACTGCTCGGCGCCTTCGGCCAGAAGCCCGACCAGATGTCGTAGGTGCGACGGCCGAGCAGCAGATCGAAGCTCTCGCCATACGCGGCGAGCATTGCATCCCGGCCGGCGGGTGTCCGATAGGGCGCGGTCCAGTCGCTGTAGGGGAAATCGTCATCATCGGCGGAGTGCTGGATCACGCCGTCGAGCGAGATGTGTTCGATGATTTTGAGCTTTCTCATTCGAGTCTCCGTGCGCTGGGGTGTCAACACCCGGGTCTCGACATCAAGTGATGTGAGTCGTCTGCCCAACGTATCGCCGGTAACCTGTGGGCGCCTCAGGAGAGTTCCTCGGCCAGCGCGACGATGATGCCCGCGGGGCCTCGCATGTAGCAGAGCCTATACTTGTTCTCGTACTGGGCTACCTCGCCGACGAGTTCGGCGCCGTCGGCGCGCAGGCGGGCGACAGTCTCGTCAACGCTTTCGACTGTAAACATGATGCTCCGGAGGCCGAGCGTGTTCGGCGGTGCGACCGCCGGTTCGATCTCGACCAGTTTCGGATTGCGAAACTTCGTCAGCTCAAGCCGCCCGTGCCCATCCGGGGTTCGCATCATAACGATGTCGACCTGGACACTTTCGAGCCCGTTGACGCGGTCCACCCACGGGCCCTCGACCGGCGCCTCGCCTTCTTTCGTCATGCCGAGCGCGGTGAAAAAAGCGATAGCGGCCGCAAGGTCGACGACGACGACGCTGACGTGGTCCAATCTCTTGATCGTCATGTCCCTAGTCTAGCAGAGGCCGTGCGCGGCGGAGTCCGGCGCGGCCCGGTCCCAGTCGATGCGATCGGCTTGGGCCAGTTCTTCGAGAAGCACCTAATGCAGCCCGCGCCAGACGCCCGCTTGGTACCAGTCTCGCAGCCTGCGCCAGCACGTCATCCCGCTCCCACACCCCATCTCGGCAGGCAAGTACTCCCAGGGGATGCCCGTCTTCAGCACGAACAGGATCCCCGTCAGCGCCGCCCGGTCCGACACCCGGGGCCGTCTACCCTTGGGCTTCGGCGGCTCCGGCGGGAGCGGCGGCGCGATCCGCGCCCACAACGCATCAGGCAACAGTTCCTTCGCCATGGCGCCCTCCTCCATGGCTCCTATTCTGCTTCCCCGGCTGCTTACGCGACGGTTTTGTTAAGCGTACTAAAGGGTTAGCCTACTAAAGGGTTAAATCTTGTCGGTGCTCTCCTCCGAATTAGCAGCATCCAGCCGCATCTGGTAGCGTGCCAGCGCAACCACAGATAGCCAGAATTTATACTTACTCACCTTGGCGGAGGAGAACATGCCTGCCCAGAAAGACGAGAGGAGGAATAAGGCTCCTAGCCACTTGATCGTCAGAATGAAGGTGATCAGCTCACCAGTTGCGGTCTCCGAGGTAATGCCGAAGATCAGAAGTCCCGCCAGCAGTAGTTCTTTATAACTGCGGAAAAACTCGTTGCGCGCACCCGTGTAGCCGGCGTAGCGTTCTGTCTGAGCCTGAAGTTCGAGCGTTGCGCGTTCGAGCCCTTCGTCCGCCGGCTCAAGGCCTGTGAGCTGCCGGGCACAATCCCGTTCGTAAGCCAGACGGGAGCGGAGGTTCCGCGGCGTTAGCGGGTCTTCTTCCCGCCATCTGCCTATCTGTCGGACTAGATAGAACAACAATGAGCCGAGGTACAGGCACACTACCGCCCCGTTAAACCCCAGTAGCAATGACTGGGTCACGGGATTCCTCCGACCCAGAAGGGCGACGAGCATTACGCCGGTAACCACTAGGGCAAGCATGATCGCGCCGACGAGTTTTACGGCCCTGTAGTCAGCACCCCGAAGCACTATCTGTTCTCTAAAGGGCAGCTGTTTTTCCATCGGCATAGTGCGTACGCGGTCGATGATCTCTACTGCCTGCTCGTCGACTGTTTTCTCTTTAATTGAGATGAACCACCTCCAGGTATAGTGCCGTCAGTAATGCCTTCAGTTGGTGAAGTCTAAAGCCATCTGGATGACTCGTGGCGAGGCAGGTCCTAGAGCACTGGCCGACCGGCCCTTGCGCGCAGGGCGCTGCTCCGGCACGGCCGGCTGCTGCGCACGCCGCCGCTTCGTCGGCGGCCTGATGAGCGCCACCTCCTGCGCCCGCGCCTCCTTCTCCTGCTTACGGAAGTATGTGCCGTAGATGGCCCGGGCACAGGTCGTGTCGAAGCTGCACCAACGCGTGTCCCGCTGCACGTCCTTGACCTTCCGGTTCGACGACTCGGTGAAAGCGTTCGTATACCCGTAGTCGAAGTAGTTGAAGACGTACTCGCCCCAGTTCTTCATGGCCGTAACGATCTTCTGGAAATCACTGCGCAGGGCTTTGTATCCCGTTTCCTTCTCCTCAGGTAGCCGCTTCAGCCACTGCTCGAAGTTCTGGCGGGCGAGCGCGCCGGACATCAGCAACTTGCCGCCGTAGGTCTTCTCGTCGAAGAGCTCCAGAAACCATTCCTTCAGGTCGTAAGCCAGCCGCAGCTCGGGAGACACGGCGAACCACCGCTCCCGCTCCTGTCGGGCCTCGGGGCAGGATTTGTCGCGCCTCAGTCGGAATGGTTCGGGGCGGGGGCGCGGCTGTCCCGGCTCCCGTTCCTTCTTCGGCTTGGGATACAGACGGACGCGCACGGCGTCCATCACCTGATTCGCCAGCCGCATGATGTGGAACAGGTCAATGATGATGACGGCATCGGGGATCGCCTCCTGCACCGCCGCGCGCAACGTCCGACACATGTCCATGGTGACGAATTGAATCACGCCACACTTTTTGAACTGTTCCAGACGTGCTGCGATGCTCTTCTTGCTGCCCGATTTGATGAGGTCAAGCACGAACCCCGCCTCGATGTCGGTGAAGATAACGCGGCGGTGGTGCCCGTCGGCGCGGACGCCGTCGAGCCCGAGCACGCGCGGGGTGGCGAACCGGATCGAGTGCTGTAACTGCTTGGTGAAGCTCTTGCGGATCTCACGAACTCTGCGGACTGAGACGCCTGTCTCCTCCGACACGTTGAGGTCTGTGCGCAGCAGGGACTGGACCTCAACGTATTCAATTAGTCGCTGCGTCGTCAGGTATCGCCCCGGCGCCAGGAAGGTGAGGGGCTGGGTGACGGTGGCGCCGCAGGACTTACACCTCCAGCGCCGGCGCCTGAGCTTGATGTAACGCTGCATACGCCCCTGAGGCATGTCGAGTATGATTTGCTTGAAGGGGGAGTGAGCCTTAACGACCTTATTTGGGCATGAGCAGTCGGGATAGGTCTGTTGCCGTTTCTGCTTGGCGACTATCTCAACGGTGCATTGCCGTACGATGGGATCATCAATAGTTACAAGCCCCTCCAAGCCGAGGAGGTCGAACCGGGTGACCGGCTCCGGTTGACGCTGGTTTCTCTTATTTAGGGTGAGGCTCGACGTAGTGGGTAGTAACAGCTCCAAGGGCGGAGCGGCCGGCGTCTGCGGAACGATATGCATGAAGAGGCTGCACCTCGCGGATTCTGTGTTGGTAGAGCTTCGTCAATTAACTGCTAGCTGCGTAACAGCAAAGGCTAGATTCATGGAGACATCTTGTGCCATCCATGAAACAAAGTATCATAAATAGGAATACGCTGCAAGAGAAATTTTTAGCCTGAACCTGAAGATGAAAGCCCAGTTCTTTTACCCTGTTCCGGGTCTAGCTCGACCCTTTATTGAGGCTACTTTACCCCTAAATAGCAGAAGTCCTTTATATATAATAATTAGCGCTTCGTGTATTGGGATATAGTTGTTACCGTCGAGAATGACATTTCGCTGTTGCCGATGTAGGGCGGGACTGGTGGAGCAGGAGCGAGGTGAAGGAGAGAAGTGGGTGAAATGCACTGGAAAAAGGTGTGGGAGGCAAGAGGCAGGTTCACCCGCACATTTGGTGCTGTTAGGGCGGGCAGGTAGACTCCGCCGATGCCGACCTCGCACCTGCTGGCCGACCCGACTGCTATTCGTTTGGAGAAGATCATCCAGCATTCCAGCTCTTTGACATTGGTCGTCAGAGCCACACGGACAGAGGCCGAGTGCCCGCGTTGTCACCGCCCCTCAACGCGCGTCCATAGCTACTACACCCGCAAGGTGGCTGACCTCCCGTGGCACGGAGTAGCCGTCCGCCTCGAACTCCGAACCCGCCGCTTCCGCTGCCGGAACAGCCTCTGCACCAAGCGCGTCTTCTGCGAGCGCCTGCCGCGCGTCGTCGCCTATTACGCGCGTAAGACCGTCAGGATGAACGAGGCGCTGACACTCATCGGGTTACTGCTCGGCGGCGAGGCCGGCTCCCGCGCCACACTCAAGCTGGCGATGACGACGAGCCCCGACACTTTGTTGCGGCGCGTGCGGGCTGCGGTCAAGCCGTGCGCTCCGACGCCGCGTGTGCTCGGCGTTGATGACTTCGCCTTCCGGCGGGGCCGTCGCTACGGCACCATCCTCGTTGACCTGGAGAGGCACCGCGTCATCGACCTGCTGGCAGACCGCGAGTCGGCGACGCTCGCCGCGTGGCTCAAGGCTCACCCCGGAGTGGAAGTCGTCAGCCGCGACCGCTCTCCCACTTACGCCTCAGGCATCTATGAAGGTGCGCCGGGTGCCCTACAGGTGGCCGATCGCTTCCACCTCCTGATGAACGTCCGCGAGGCATTGGAGAAGGCGGTCAAGCGGTGCTATCGCTTCCTGCGTTCGCAGACGCTGGCGGCCCCGCCTGCATCGGGGAACGACGCTGACGACGGCTGCCGCCTACGCTTAGCGCCACACCTTCCGGGTGCGAGGCGGGCTGGTAGCAGCAAGCCCACGCCGCGGCTCAACTTGCCGTCGGCGCGCGAGGCCACGTCGATGTTGCTGCGGCCGAGTGAGCTAACGGATGAGGAGATGGAGACGGCCGAGTTGCTGTGTCGGCTCTCGCCGGAGGTGAGGCGGGCGCAGCAACTCGCTCTGAGCTTCGTCGAGGTTATCAAAGAGCGGCGGGCCGATGAACTGCGCGGGTGGTTAATCGAAGCCGGGCGCAGCGGGGTAGCGGAGTTCGTCAGCTTTGCCAACGGGATCACCTCCGACTTCCAAGCCGTGCGGGCGGCGCTGGAATATGAGTGGAGCAACGGGCAGGTGGAGGGGCAGGTGCATCGGTTGAAGCTGGTCAAGCGGCAGATGTATGGCCGCGGCAAGCTTGACCTGTTGCGTGCGCGGGTGCTGCAAGCGGCCTGATAAAGACTGAAGTGCAGCCTCGGCGAAGAACCATGCTCGTAGCACCAAATGTGCGGAAGAGCC
>JBJMGP010000135.1:0-23535 GCA_045807865.1 Pyrinomonadaceae bacterium | reverse complement strand
GGCCCCCGCGTCCAAAGGCGGGGTCATCGAGATCAACGCCGCGCCGGGCCTGCGCATGCACCAGTTCCCGGGCGAGGGCGAGCCGCGCGACGTGGGCGAGGCGATAGTAGAGATGCTCTATCCGGCAGGCGCGGCGTCACGCATCCCCGTCGTCTCCATCACGGGCACGAACGGCAAGACGACCGTCACGCGCATGTTAAGTCACCTCCTCATCGAGTCGGGGCTTCAGACCGGCACGACGACGACCGACGGGATTTATCTCAACGGAGAGCGCGTCGTCCGGGGCGACACGACGGGGCCTGTCTCGGCTTTGACCGTGCTCGAAGACCGCGCGGTCGAGGTCGCCGTGCTGGAGACGGCGCGCGGGGGCATCATGCGGCGCGGATTGGGCTACGACTGGTCGGACGTGGGCGTGATGACGAACGTCGGGGCCGACCACATCGGGCAGGACGGCATCGAGTCGGTCGAAGACATCCTCTGGATTAAGTCGCTCGTCGCCGAGCGCGTGCGCGAGGGCGGCACGCTCGTCCTTAACGCCGACGACGAGCTACTTGCGCGCCTCCCCGAGCGGCGCGCGGTCAAGCGAGTGCCGAAGCGTTACGTCTACTTCTCACTCCGACCCGACCACCCCGTCCTGCTCGAATCGGTCGCCGCGGGCGGCACCGCGTACTTCTACCGCGACGGCAAAATCTTTGAACTTGAGAACGGCGAAGAGCACGCCGTCGTCGAGGCCGCGGCGATACCCGCGACGCTGAACGGCGCGGCCGACTTCCAAGTCGCCAACGCGATGGCGGCCATCGCCGCGGCGCGCGCCTGCGGGCTCTCGCGCGAGGAGGTCGGCGCGTCCGTCGCGCGCTTCCGCAGCGACTCTGAGAACCCGGGGCGCGCCAACCTCTACCGCGTCGGCGACGGCTACGTGATGGTCGATTACGGCCACAACCCGGAGGCGTTCCTCGCCGTCTGCCGGATGGCCGCGAAGTGGGAGGGCCGCCGCGTGACCGGCATCATCGGCGTGCCCGGCGACCGCGACGACTCGGTCGTTGAGGCGGCGGGCCGGGTCGCCGCGCGCGGCTTCCACCGGGTCATCATCAAGGAGGACAAAGACCTCCGCGGCCGCGCGCCGGGCGAGGTGGCAAGGCTTCTGTGCGAGGCCGCGGGCGACGAGTGGCCGGGCACGGAGTGTCACGTCGTGCTCGACGAGATAGAGGCACTGCGTAAAGAGCTGCGCGGGATGGAGGAGGGGCAGGTCGTCGTCATCTTCTACGACCGGCTCGAACCCGTCCTCGGCGTGCTCGAAGAACGCGGCGCCGTTCCGGTCGGCGCGATTGAGGAGACGAAGCGGCAGCCGGAGATGGCGAAAGTCTAAGACGCGCTCCCGGCTCGACACCGGGCTGGTGGCTTGAAGGAGGAGCCGCGGATGAATCGCCGCGCGCCGTTCCGGCGGCTGATCGTAATCGTCGCCACGGGCTTACTGACCTTGTCGTGCGCGAGCCTGCCGCGCGACCCCGAAGGCACCTTGCAGCGTGTGCAGGGCGGGCGCCTGCGTGTGGGACTGGTGGAGCACCCGCCGTGGGTCGTGCGCACCGAGGGCGAGCCGGCCGGGGCGGAGGTCGAGCTGGTGCGACGATTCGCGGCGGAGCTGAATGCTACGCCGGAATGGCACTGGGGCGGCGAGCAGCGGCACATGGAGGCGCTCGAACGCTTCGAGCTCGACCTCGTCGTCGGCGGCGTCACGAAGAGCACGCCGTGGAGCAAGTACGTCGGGCTGACCGGCCCTTACTTTGAGGAGACGTACGCCGTCGGGTTCCCGGCCTCGGCCGCGCCGGGGAAAGAGTTGAAAGGGTTGAGCGTCGCCGTGCGTGAAGGCGACCCCGTCGCGTACTACCTCGCGGAGAAGGAGGCCGTGCCCGTGCGCGTCCCTGACCTCAAGGGGGTGGGCGGCCCCGCGGCGGCCCCCACCTGGGAACTGGAAAGCATGGGCCTCGTGCCGTCGGGCGGCGAGCTGCATTCGGAGAAGCACGTGATGGCCGTCCCGCCGGGCGAGAACGGCTTCCTCAAGCGGCTCGAAGAGTTCCTCGCGCGCGAGCGCCCGCGGGTCAGAGAGCTTTTGCAGAAGGAGGAGGCGCGGTGAGCGCGGAGGCGCCCTTTCCCGATTACGAACTCCCGCCCGAGAAGGAGGCCGTCCTGCGGCGCGCGCGGCGCGTCGAGTGGTGGACGATCTTCTTCCTCCTGACCATCATCGCCGTTGTCGGCCTCACGATGGGCATGTCGCAGACGATGAAGGCGATGTGGGTCGAGGACACGTTGAGTCTGGTCCCGCCCGCGGCCTTCCTTATCGGAATCCACTTCCGCCGCAAACCCCCGGACGAACAGTTCCCCTACGGCTACCGCCGCGCCGTGCTCATCGCCTCCCTCGCAGGCTCCGTGGCGCTCTTCGGGTTCGGCCTCTACATCCTCGGCGACTCGGTCTTCAAACTCGTCATGGCCGAGCGCCCGAACATCCAGACGGTGGAGATCTTCGGCCGGCGGGTGTGGCTCGGCTGGCTGATGATCGCCGCGCTCGTCTACAGCGTCGTCCCGCCTTTCATACTCGGGCGGATGAAGATGCCACTCGCGCGCGAGCTGCACGACAAGGCGCTCCAGACCTCGGCCACCATGAACAAGGGCGACTGGCTGGCGGGGCTCGCCGGGGTGGCGGGCATCCTCGGCATCGCCTACGGCTACTGGTGGGCCGACTCCGCGGCCGCCGGTTTCATCTCCTTCGAGATCGTCAGGGACGGCTATGCCGATCTGCGCAACAGCGTCGCGCAGTTGATGAATAAGCGGCCGACCGACGTGGAGAGCAAGGAGAACGACCCGGTCGTTGACGAAGTGCAGAAGGCGCTGGAACGGCTCGACTGGGTGCGCGAGGCGCGCGTGCGCCTGCGCGAGGACGGAGACACATTGACGGGCGAGGCGTTCGTCGTGCCCCGCGACGAACGGGACATGCTGAAGCGGCTGGGGCAGGCGCATGAGGCCGCGCACGCCGTGGACTGGCGGCTGCACGACATCAACGTCGTGCCCGTCTCCTCGCTCGGCCGGCGGCAGGGTGAGCAGGCCAGGGCCGCGGGCGCCTGACGACCGATGGGCCGGAGATGACCACTTACGAACTGCTCATACTGTTGACGGCCGTCGTTTCGGCGGTCGGCGGGGTCGGGTTCGTCGTCGTCATGGTACAGACTTACAAAGGGCAGATGAACGCGCAGGTCTTCACGGACTGCAACGACCGCTACGACCAGATACTCGCCTCGTTCCCGCGGAGCGCGTGGGAGTCACGTCTCAACCTCGGAGCCGGACTGCCCGAAGAGAGCATCGAGCTGACGCTGTGCGTGCTCCAGTACCTGAACCTCAGCTCGGAGGAGTTCTACCTCTACCGGCGCGGCATCCCGCTGATAGCGGACGAGGCTTGGGGGCCGCACTTCCCGTTCCACGAAGAGCTTCCGACCTCCGCGATGCACTGCGGCGCGGACATCTCATTCGGCAGCATCCACAAGACGATGAACGGGCTCGGGCAGGCTTCGATCATCAACGTGCGCGGCGACTTGGTGGACAAAGACCGCTTCTCGCTCTGCTTCGACCTGTTCGAGACGACGAGCGCGTCGTCTCTCATCCTCGCCTCGTGCGACGCCGCGCGCCGCCAGATGGTCTTGCACGGGGGGGAGCTTTGGGGCCGGGCCATCGCTCTCGGCCGGCGCGCACGCGCGCGACTCGCAGACCTTCCGGGCATGCACGTCGTAAGGCGTGAAGTTCTGGGGAAGCCGGGCGCGTTCGAGCTCGACGAGACGAAGCTGGTCGTTGACGTGCGGGGCCTGGGCCTGAGCGGCTACAAAGCCGCCGACTGGATGTTAGAGCATCACAAGGTCACGTTCGAGTTGATCGACCACAGGCACCTGATGGCGCTCATCTCGGTCGCGGACACGGAGCAGACCGTAGACCGGATGACCGACGCCCTGCTCGCGCTCTACGGGTGGGCGACGCGCGAGAAGCCGAACGAGACTGTGCCGCTCCCGCACCACAGGGAACTCGGCACCGAGCTGGTGATGGCGCCGACCGACGCCTTCTTCGCGCGGACGCGGAAGGTGAAGCTCGAAGAGGCTGCGGGCGAAATCGTCGCGGAGATGGTCTCGCCCTACCCGCCCGGCATACCCCGCCTCATCCCCGGCGAGCGCGTCACCGAGACGATAGTGGACTACCTGCGCAAAGGGCGCGACGCGGGGATGTTCGTCCTCGACCCGAGCGACACGGAGTTGAAGACGCTGCGCGTGGTGGACGGCCGGACTTAGACGAAAGGAGTAGGGTATGAGCAAGGCTGGTAAGAGCATGGATCAGCTGGACGTGATACGTATACGGGAAGACTTCCCCGTGCTCGGCCGCGAGGTTAACGGGCATCCGCTCGTCTACCTCGACAGCGCGGCCACGAGCCAGAAGCCGCGACAGATGATTGAGCGGCTGAGCGATTTGTACTCGCACGAGTACGCGCGCGTCGAGGAGGGGCACACGCTGAGTAAGGAGGCGACCGAAGTCTTCGAGGGCACGCGCGCGAAAGTCGCCAAGCTCATCAACGCCTCGGAGCCGCGCGAGATAATCTTCTGCCGCGGGGCGACCGAGGCGCTCAACCTCGTCTCGCGCTGCTTCGAGCAGGACTCTCTCGGGGAGGGCGACGAGATTCTCGTCACGGAGGCCGAGCACCACTCGAACATCCTGCCGTGGCTGCTGGCGTGCCGGACGCGCGGTGCCAAGCTCCGCGCCGTGCCGATTACACACGAAGGCGATTTAGACCTGGGCGCCTTCGAGCGGATGCTCAACGACCGTGTGCGCCTCGTCGGCGTGACGCACATGTCGAACGTGACCGGCGCGGTCTACCCCGTCAGAGAGGTCACGGCGATGGCGCGCGCCCGCGGCATCCCCGTCATGGTGGACGGCGCGCAGGCCGCGCCGCACATGCCGGTGGACGTGCGCGAGATCGGCTGCGACTTCTACGCGGGCTCGGGTCACAAGATGGGCGGCCCTTCGAGCGTCGGCTTCCTCTACGGGCGCGCGGAGATGTTGGAGCGGCTGCCCGCGGCCGACGGCGGCTCGACGATGGCCGAGAGCGTCAGCTTCGACGACTTCAAGCCGAAACCCCTCCCGCACAAGTACGAGGCGGGCGAGCCGGCCTTCGGCGAGGTCGAGGCGTGGGGCGCGGCGCTCGACTACTGGGACGAGATAGGCTTGGAACGCATCGCCTCTTACGAGAAGGGGTTGACGGACTACGCGCTCAAGCGTCTGTCGCCGATAGACGGGGTGCGCGTTTTGGGCGACCCCGCCGAGCGTCTCTCGATCATCTCTTTCACGGTCGAAGGGAAGAAGCCGAAGGACGTAGAGAAGGCGCTCGACGAGGAGGGCATCGCGGTGCGCGCGGGCAAGCTTGAGGCCGAGCCGCTGCTCAAGGCGCTCGGAACGGACGAGGCCGTGCGCGCCTCCTTCATGTTCTACAACACATACGAAGAGGCCGACATGCTCGCCGCCGCGCTCGAAAAGATTACCGGGAGCGCCGACTAACCGGGCAGGTAAAGGAGAGAGTTATGGAGTTGAGTGAGGCACGCGGGAGGCTGGTCGCCGTCGGCGGGGGGGAAGACAAGGAGGGGGAGTGCCGTATCCTCAAAGAGTTCGTCAGGCTCGCCAAAGGGGAGAGGGCGCGCATCGTCGTGATGACGGTGGCGTCGGATTTACCGCAAGAGGTGGGGGCGGAGTACCGGAAGGTCTTCAAACGGCTGGGCGCGGGCGACGTGAAAGTCGTTGACATCTCGCAGCGAGAAGACACGCGCTCCGAGAGGGCGATGAAAGCTCTCGAAGAGGCGACCGCCGTCTACTTCACGGGGGGCGACCAGCTCCACATCACGGCGCTGCTGGGCGGGACGGAGATGGACAAGCTCATCAAGCGGCGGCACGGCAAGGGGCTGCTGCTGGGCGGGACGAGCGCCGGGGCGGCCATGATGTCGAACTCGATGCTTTTGGGCGGCGACTCGGAGTGTAACCCGCGCTCGGGGGCCGTCGAGATCGGGCCGGGCATGGACTTCGTCGTGGGGGCGGTCATCGACACGCACTTCTCCCAGCGCGGCCGCCACGGCAGGCTGATCACGGCCGTGGCCCACTACCCGCAGGACCTCGGGCTCGGGATAGACGAGGACACGGCGATGATCGTCACGGGCAACGAGTTCGAAGTCATCGGCAGCGGCGCCGTGACGGTCATCGACGCCGGCGGCATCACCCACACCAACCTCCACGACGTGAAAGATGGTGAGGGCTTAGAGCTGCACGAAGTCCGCCTGCACGTGCTGCCCGAAGGCGCGCACTACAGTCTGCCAGAGAGGAAGCCGCTCGCGCTCGCGGTCGGAGCCCGGAAAGGTTAGCACGCCCCGACGCGAAGGGGCTGAAGGGGTGAGGCGAGACCGCGCGTGGGGCCTCGCCCTTTACGTTGAAAAGATTCGCCCGTGCGCGGGCGGGGCAGGAGGGAAATTGTGAATTGGGACGGCTTCCTCGTCGTCATCCCGAACGCCACCATCTACACGGAGAAGCTGACCATCCTTAACGCTTACGACGCGCGGCGCACGGGCGTCGAGTTCGTCGTCGGCTTTCGCGACGACCTCGACGAGGCGCGCCGCCTCATCGTCGAGGCCCTCGGGGGCGTGGACGGGGTTCTGAAGGAGCCGGGGCCGTCGGCCATCTGCACGGGTATCGCGGCCAACGGCATCTGCGTGCGTGCGCGCTGGTGGACTGACTCGAAGCACGCCGACGATGTCGCGGTGACGGACAGGGCCATCCCCGCGATCAAGAACCGCCTCTTTGAGAACGGCATCGAGATAGCCTACCCGACGCACCAGGTGCTCTTCCACGACCAGACCGAGGAGGTGGACGGCGACCGACGCCGCCAGAGGGCGGGGTGGCCCGCCGGCCAAGGCGGCGTGCCGCGGCAGCGCCGGCTCGGGGACGTGTTGTCGCAGCTTACCGAGATTGTGGTGCGGGGGAATGGTAACGGCGGCTCCGCTTCGGACTCGGGCGCGGAGAGTCGAGGGTAGCGGGTCACGCGACCGAACGGCGGCGCCACCGTTCCACCGTAGAAACGAAAAGACTACCGCCGGATGAGGCGCGGTAGTCTTTTCGCTTTATGAGTGTATTGGATGCCGGCCTGCCGGGCGGCTGCACGGGTACGGCCGCCCGTAGTATCATCCGTCCCGCTCGCACATCACTGATCCCGCGGAGACGGAGGCGTCCCTATATTGTCCGTTAAGCGCATCCTGTGCGTCGAAGACCACGCCGATACCTGCGACCTGCTCACCTTCATGCTCGGCAAGGAGGGGTACACGGCGGAATGCGCGGCCACTGTAGGAGAGACCTTAACGCACCCCGGCCGCTTCGACCTCTACGTGATAGACCACGGGCTGCCGGACGGGGACGGCTTCGAGTTGTGCCGCGCCATCAGGAAGCGCCACCCGAACGCCCGCGTCGTCATCTACTCGGGCCACGCCGACCCCGCCTTCCACAAGGCCGCGGCCTCGGCGGGCGCGCACGCCTACGTCCACAAGCCACACGTCGGACACCTCGCCACGACCATCAGAGACCTGCTCCGCTAAGTCGCACGCCACGCCCTTTCGCCGGAGATAGTGTTGATTCACCCGGGAGGTATGGCTGAGTTAAGCGGGAAGAGTTTGAAAGGTTGACGATAGCGCCCGGCCGAAAGGGGAGGCGGCGACCCACGCGCGCGGCGGACTTTTGAAGCAAAAAGGGCGTAGGCGAGTCCCTGAGAGCCCGCCACCGTTCGCCGTTATCGGCCACACGAGCGGAGGTTCCGGCAGCCGCTTCAGACCTCCTCCGCGGTCTCCGACGGCGGGGTGGTGACGTACCCCGTGCGCTTCAGCACGTCGGGCGTCACCTCGCTGTGCCGGCGATCCTCTTCGTCTAACTGGCTGCCGCACGCGCGGCAGAACTGGCCGTCGAGCGCGATGATCTGGTCAGACTCCTCACAGTAGACCGAATGAACAATGGCTTCTGACATAAAAAAATTCTCCCCCGCGATGAAATGTACGATACTAGACAAAAGCCATCTTAGGATGTTGTACGGCGGCTGTTGGTTGCGAGCCTGTTGCGTGGAAGTGATGAATCGGAGAGAGCACCCCAAAGCGGGACGCGGGTGAAATGGCGGCGGAGGAGACCGCTGGGGTCGGGAAAGATAAAGCGGCCGTTTACGCGGCCGCTTTATCTTTCCCGCTTTCTCAACTGTTAGAGAATGATCGGTGCCGGGTAGGTGGCTGTCTTGCCCGTGTCTTGAAGGTCACGGACGCTCAAGGTCGTCGGGATCCCGCGGCGGAGGAGTCGGCCCTCTTTGTTCACCCGGAACTCGGCGTTGCCGTAGCTGCCCCACGCGCGCACGGGGTAGAGGGCGCACCCGTCCGAGTAGAGTGTGCTGACGACGTACTGCCTTCCGTCGGACAGCTCATAAACGCCGAGCTCCCTGAGCCTTCGGGGTCTAATCCTGTTTGTGTAAGGGGTGAGAGTCGATACCGCTTGAGACATGACGAATGTATTCCTCACTTCATACGAGCCTTCTCGTAGCATGTACGCGTTGATGATGTCGGGGGGCGGATGCTGCTTAATTGTTATAACCAATTATATGAGCCGACGTCCGTCCGCTTCTGAACAAGCGGGCAGACGTAAGGCGGCCGCCCTCACAGGTATTCTGTCTGAGAAGGCGGACAAGGTTTGTCGCCGGGTGATTTCTGCCGAAGGGATGAAAAAGTAAAAACCCTGCCCCGGCGCTTCCCCCTTTGCGCCTGAGACAGGGTTCTTGACTAAGAGCGGTAACCCCGGCGTCCCCCGAAGCCGGAGCCGCTGCCTTTCGACCAACGCGTGCAATCTAGTGGCTAATCTTTGAGCAACGTTCCCCTAACTATGACATTTCGTTGTCGGCAACTTCGGCGCCCGCGACGAATCCATTCTGACGGCTCCACGAGGTGCGGGCCGCGGCCGGGTCTGTTCATTTAGGAACAGACTATCCGCGGCCCCGGTCATAACATCTGTCCCTGAAAATTCAGGCATCCATCCGAAAGTTTGGACGAGATTTTTGGATTCGTCGGCGGCGCAGGTGCGACCAGAGGGGCGCGTCTCAGTCGGGTGTGACACACACGGGCCGTCGCCGCTTCACGGGAACAAGGGGACATGAAGGCTTACTCTCACGACATCCGCCAACGCATCATCAAGACCTACCAGAACGGCGAGGGCTCGCAGCGGCAGATCGCGGCGCGCTTCCACGTCAGCCTCAGTTTCGTGCGCGGCCTGCTCCGCCGGTTCCGCCAGACCGGGAGCATCGAGCCGAAGCCGCACGGCGGCGGCCCCCCGCCGCGCATCGGCGAGCGCGACCTGGAGTTCGTGCGCGAGCTGTTAGGCGAAGACCCCGGCGTAACGCTCGGAGAGCTGTGCGAGCGCATAGCGTCTCGCGGCGGCGTCAGGCCGAGCCGCGCCACGATGAGCCGGGCCGTGCGGAAACTGAGGGGCGCGCGCATGCCTCAAGCCGCGCGCGTGCGCGCCACGGCCGGTGGCACACGCGTCTGAAAAGCGCGTTCGCGCACCGAGGCGCGGCACCCACGTTGCCTGAATAAAATCCGCATCCCCCGAAGCGCCAACTTAACTTTTAAGGCCGGCCGAGGCCGCTCGCCGCGCCGCAACCTTCCGCGCGGAGGGGCGGGCGCGAGTGTCGCCCGGCGCACGTTTTACCGTAACGAACAAGGAGGGACTTGGGATGAGTAGTTCGACAGAGACATTCGTGGCCCGCGCGCTGCTGCTGCTGGCGCTCCTCGCCGGTGCCGCTTCCGCCGCCGCGGCGCAGGTGACGACGGGCAGCCTTCAGGGCATCGTCACCGACCCGAACCAGGCGGCCGTCGTCGGCGCGACCGTCCGCGTCACCAACGTCGAGACCACGCAGTCGCGCGACACGACGACCAACGAGCAGGGCTTCTACCGCTTCACGAACCTCCAGCCGGGTCAGCGCTACCGCGTCGAGGTCACGGCCGCGGGCTTCGCGCCCGTGACGCTCAACGACGTGCCCGTCCGTCTCGGGCAGGAGAACGGGCTCGACATACAGGTGCAGATCGCGGGCGTTGGCGAGACCGTGCAGGTCACGGCCGAGACGCTGCTGCTCGACACGGCGCAGAGCCAGACCTCGCAGACCTTCACGCCCGAGCAGGTGACGCAGTTGCCCTACTCGGGCTCCATCGACAACCTCGCGCTCCTGACGCCGGGCGTCACCGCGCCGCCGACGGGCTTCGCCTTCGCCAACGGCGTCGAGTTCTCGGCCAACGGCAACCGCACGCGCTCGAACAACTTTCAGTTGGACGGGCAGGACAATAACGACAACTCGGTGGCCGGGCCGGTGCTCTCGCTCTCGAATCAGGAGGCCATCGGCCAGTACCAGATCATCACCAACAACTTCTCGGCCGAGTTCGGCCGCAACGCGGGCGCACAGATCAACACCGTCACGCGCTCGGGGACGAACGAGTTCCACGGCTCGGTCTTCGAGTTCCACCAGAATTCCGCGCTCGACGCGCGCAACAACCTTGAGAAGCAGGCGGCGGCGACCTTCCGCTTCCTCGGCGCGAACGGCTTCCCGGCCTTCGCGGGCGAGGCCGGGCGGCTGCCTTCGCCCTACCGCAACAACCGCTTCGGCGGCGCGTTGGGCGGCCCCATCTACTTCCCGCGCTTCGGCGAAGGCGGGCCGGCCTACCTGAGTGGCAAGAACCGCGCCTTCTTCTTCACGACCTTCCAGCGCGACGTGACGCGCGGCGAGACGTTCGTCAGTTCGCTTGGCGGGGGCACGTTCCTGCCGACGGCGGCCAGCGCGCAGTTCGCCGCCGCGCGCTTCCCCGGAGCGGCGACGGCCGCGCTCGTCGCCCCGGGGCGCGCCGGCGGGCCGACGACCGCCACGGGGCAGGGCACGCTCTTCGTCCTCCCGCCGGTCGAGGACACGAACGGCGACGGCATCCCCGACACCTTCGTCTTCGGGCCGGGCGGCTCCTCGGGGCTCGTCACTCCGGGCTTCTTCGCGCCGCTCGCCGTGACGACCGCGACGGCCGCGGGCGGGGCGCTCACGACCATCTTCGGCGGCGAGGCCGTCCGCTTCCGCCAGGCCAATTCGAGCAACAACCAGTTCATCACGCGCGTTGACTTCAACGCCACCGACCGCGACGTGCTCAGCGCGCGCTACATCTTCGACCGGACGCTGTCGCCGCTCGGGGCGGGCGGCGGCACCATCGCCGGCTCGCGCGAGGACTACGCCGACCGCACGAACAACCTCGGCGTCACCTACACGCGGACGCTCTCGTCGGCGTCGATCAACGAGGCGCGCTTCAACTACTCGAACCTCAACGTCTCGTTCGGCAACACGGGGCAGTTGACGGGGCCGAACATCGCCTTCTCGGGCTCGCCCGCCAACGTCGCGGGCAGCGGCCTCAACCAGTCGTTCGGCACCGACCCGAGCTTCCCGCAGTCACGCCGGGTCGTGACCTACCAGTTCCAGGACACGCTCTCGACGACGCGCGGTACCCACGGCCTGAAGTTCGGCGCCGACATCCGCCGCCAGAACGTGGATAACTTCTTCCTGCCGTTCTTCCTCGGCGGCTTCACCTTCACCGGCTCGGGGAACGCGGCGACGAGCGGCACGCTGCCCGCGGGTACCTTCTTCACTACGGGCGGCACGGCGCGCAACGGCGCGGCCACGGCCTTCGAGAACTTCCTGCTCGGCCGCCCGCGCACAATCAACTTCACGTTAGGCGAGGCCCGCGCCGTGACGCACGAGAACGACTTCTACTTCTTCGCGCAGGACGACTGGCGCGTGCGCCCGACGCTGACCTTGAACCTCGGCCTGCGCTACGAGGTCTCGACCTCGCCCTACAACCCGCTCATCAGCCAGCTCAACGAGCGCGAGGCGAACGCCGCGACTTCGATCTTCCCGGCGGGCTTCCCCGTCTCGGCGCGGACGCTTGCAGAGATACCGGCCGACACGAACAACTTCGCGCCGCGCGTCGGCTTCGCGTGGCAGCCGAACTTCAACCTGCTCGGCAACCGCTTCCGCGAGGGGCGCACGGTCATCCGCGGCGGCTACGGCGTCAGCTACGACCCGCTCTTCTTCAACATCGTGCTGAACACCATCACGAACTCGCCGTTCGTCGCGCGCGGCTCGTTCGTGCAGACGCCGGGCGCGGCCGGCTCGGTCTCGTTCCCGTTCCAGCCCACGACCGTGGCGCAGTTGGCGACGACGCCCTCGACCGCCGGAGGCGACCCGCGCCTCTTCAACCGCGTGGACGTTGACCCGGACCTCTACAACCCCTACTCGATGCAGTGGCACATCGGCGTCCAGCAGGAGCTGTTCCGCAACGGCGTGCTCGAAGTCCGCTACGCCGGCTCGCGCTACGTCGGGCAGTTCCAGAACACGGACGCCAACCCGCGCACAGACTACCTGAACCAAGCTGGCACCTACCTGGGCTTGGGCGCGGGCGCGTTCACGAACGGCGTCACCGGGCAGGCGCGGACGGGCACGACCGGCAACGGCCGCGTAGACCCTAACTTCGCCATCGTCCAGCGGCGCATCAACGGCGCGCAGTCGATCTACCACGGCCTCCAGACGCGCTTCGACATGCGGCTCCGGCGGAACTTCTCGGCCAACGTCAACTACACGTTCAGCCGCGCCATCGACAACTCGTCGGAGGTCTTCTCGACGCTGTCGGGCGGGCAGACCGTCAACCTCGCGCAGAACCCGTTCGACCAGAACCGCGGCGACCGCGGGCTGTCGGCATTCCACCAGAAGCACGCCTTCTCGTCGAACTTCGTGATGGAGCTGCCGTGGATGCGCGAGCAGCGCGGGTTCCTCGGCCGCGTGCTCGGCGGGTGGCAGGCGAACGGCATCGTGCTCGCCGGGTCGGGCCGGCCCTACACGGCCGCCGAGTTCTTCGGCCGCTACGACCCTCTGCTGACGGGGTCGCTCCGCCCCTTCAACGGCAACCCGCACGCGCCCGAGGGGACGATTGCCTTCGGCAGCTTCGCCGCGGCGAACTTGCTCGGCGTCACGCAGGACGTGCCCGCCGGACAGTTCATTGTCCTGAACACGCGGCAGCCGGGCACGCAAGGGCAGGTCATGAGCGCGCAGCAGGCTTTGCAGAGCGCGCGGCTCGTCTACAACGACTTCGGGCTGGTGCCGGCCTTCGGCCTGACCGCGGCCTCCTTCCCCGACCTCGAAGCCTTCAACCTCTTCCGCACGCCCTTCGGCGACGTGGGGCGTAACACCTTCCTCGGCGAGCCGCAGTTCACGGTCAACGCCGGGCTCTTCAAGACGACGAACATCACCGAGGCCGTGCGGCTTGAGTTCCGCGCCGAGGCGTTCAATCTGCTCAACCACCGCAACTTCGGAGTGCCCGACCCGATCACCGAGGACGCCTTCCTCGGCTTCAACGTCGGCAGCTTCCAGAACCCCGGCTACAACGAGGGCGACCGGCGCCAACTGCGCTTCGGCCTCCGCCTGCTCTTCTGAGCCGCCCGTCGGCCTCCGCCGCGCCGCGCGGCGCGCGTTAAAAAGGGAGAGAGCCCCGCACGGCCCTCTCCCTTATTTTTTATTACGCGCGCCGGGCGCGCGCCTCACCTGCTGTCGGCGTCTACGAGCTTGTCCCTGTGTATGAGCCTGAAGAGTCTGCCCGCCAGCACCGCGTCGAGCGGGAGGAGCGCGGCGTACTGTTCGGCGGCGGCCGCGCGCTCGGAGAGTTCGACGAGCGCCGCGCCGAGGTTGAAGCGCGCCTCGGCGTACGCGGGCTCTAAGCGGACCGCCTCGGCGAGCGCCGCGACCGCCTCTTTGTGCTTGCCCGCCTTCGCGTAAGCGACGCCGAGGTTGTTATGCCCTTCCGCGAGGCGCGGGCTGACCCGCGTCAACTCTCTGAACGCCGCGGCCGCCTCGCCGTAGCGCGCGAGCTTGAAGTAAGCGAGGCCGAGCGTGCGGCGGGGCGCGGCGAAGGTTTGGTCCAGTTCCGCGGCGCGCGTGAGGAAGCCGGCCGCCTCCTCGTACCGGCCCGCCTCGTAGAGCGCCGCGCCGAGGTTGTAGTTCGCCAGCGGCGACGAAGGCTCGCGCCGTCGCTCGCCCCTCAGCTCTTCGAGCGGCCTGCCACGCCAGCCCGAGGCGCTCTCCGCCGCGTGTGCTTCGGTGTTCCTAACTTGAGAATCGTTCTGAACGGCTCGGGCCTGCGCGCAGCTCAGCATGACGGCGCACGCGGCGAGCAAAGAGGCGACGGCGCGGGAGTGCTTGTTCGTGCTCATCTCTCTCCTGACGGGCGCGACGGCGCGCGCGTTGTGCCGCGTGAGACGCCGTGTGCCGCGGTCTGATTTGTTAGGACGGAAAGAAGGTCTGACTTGAAAGGGACGCCCGCTTGGTCGGAGTGCGCTTCGGAGACTAAGGCAAGCCCCGCCGGCCGTCAAGATTTTTCTCCCCGCGCGGCGTGAGTTCCGGGGGATTGAAAACGAAACGAAAAGCGAAAAATGGAGTGCGTGAGGGAACAGACCCCGCGCCGGTCGGGCTCTAACATTCACGCCCGTCGGCCGTTCCCCCCGAGCCGCCTTTCCGAGGCAAGGAAGAACAAGGGGGGAACATGACACGCGCAACACTTCTGTCGGCGCGCCGCTAGGCGCCCGCGCGCGGGCATGGAGGTGGGGATGACACGAATGGTCGTCGGGATATTCTGCGCGGCGCTGTCGCTAGTCCTGCTGTTGCGCGCCATCTGGCTGTCGGCGGGCGAGGCGCGCGGGATGCCTTCGCTGATAGCAGGGCTGGGGCTCCTCCTGGTCGCGGTGTTGACGCTGCGGCCCCGCGGCCCGGGCAGGGCGTCGAGATGATAGCGCCGGCGAGATTCGCCGCCGTTGAGCGCGACGGCCCGCGAAAGTTTACCGCCCGATTTTGTCAACCGTCGGTCTCTTCGCGCGCGCCGAGGCTCGCCACGACCGCCAGCAGTTCGTCGGGTTCGACCGGTTTGGTGAGGTGCGTGTGGAACCCGGCCAGCAGGGCGCGACGGCGGTCTTTCGCCCCGGCGTAAGCCGTCAGCGCCACCGCCGGCACCCGGCCGCCGCGCTCGGCCGGGAGCGCCCTCACCCGCTTGATCAGTTCGTAGCCGTTCTCGCCCGGCATCCCGATGTCGCTCACCAACACGTCCGGCTTCGTGCCTTCGAGCGCGGTCAGCGCCTCCGCGGCCGAACCGGCCTCGGTCACGGCGGCCCCGCAGCCTTCGAGGATTGTTTTAAGAAACTCACGCGTGTCCCGCTCGTCCTCGACCAGCAGCACTCGCACGCCTTCGAGCGCGCGCGGGTCTCCGAACAACTCCCCCTCGGCGGCGGCCGGGCGGGGCTGCTCCGAGGACGACTCGGGTCGCCGTGGCGCGGGCGGCGGCTCCGGCTCGGCCGTGAGCGGCAGCTCCACCGTGAACACGGAGCCGAGCCCCACCCCCGGGCTCTCCGCGTATACAGACCCGCCGTGCGACTCGGCGAGGTGGCGGACGATGGCCAGCCCCAGACCGAGCCCGCCTTGCTCGCGCGTGTTCGACGAGTCGGCCTGGTGGAAGCGCTCGAAGACGTGGGGCAGGGCGGCGGGGCTGATGCCGACGCCCGTGTCCCGCACCACTATCCGCGCGCGCGCCTCCGACTGCTCAAGTCGCACCTCCACGCGCCCCCCGGCCGGCGTGAACTTGATGGCGTTGGAGAGGAGGTTGGTGACGACCTGCTGCAAGCGGGCCGGGTCGCCCATGACCGGGCCCGCCGTCTGTTCGAGCACGGAATCCAGCCGAAGACGCTTGGCCTCGGCCGCCGGCCGCAGGCCGTTGACGACGGTCTCGACGACGGGCGCGAGCGAGACGGGCTGGACTTCCATCCGGAGCTTGCCGGTGATGATGCGCGACACGTCGAGCAGGTCTTCGATCAGCTTCGACTGCGCCTCGGCGTTGCGCTCGATGATCTGGACGGCTCGCTCCCGCCCGGCCTCGTCCAATTGCCCGGAGCGCAGCAGCCGCGACCAGCCGAGGATGGCCGTGAGCGGCGTGCGCAGCTCGTGCGAGAGCGTGGCGAGGAACTCGTCCTTGATGCGGTTGGCCTGCTCCAGCTCGTCGGCCCGAAGGGTGAGCACTTCGTGGATGCGTCTGCGCTCGGTCATGTCGCGCCCGACGCCGTAGGCCAGCCCCTCTTCGGGGACGGGGAAGTAGCTCCACCCGACCCACCGGTACGAGCCGTCTTTACAGCGGAAGCGGTTCTCCAGGTTGGCGGTCGGCTCGCCCCGCGCCAGCTTCTCGTAGCCGGCGCGGGTCGCGTCCCGGTCTTCCGGGTGGACGAAGTCGAAGACGGGGCTGGCGAGCAGCTCCTCCGCCGTGTAGCCGAGCGCCTGTTCGAACGCGGGGTTGACGCGCCGGAAGTAGCCGTCGAGCCCGGCGACGCAGAGCATGTCCATCGAGAGCTTGAAGAAGCGGTCGCGCTCCTCTTCGAGCCTCCGCCGGTCGGTCATGTCCCGCATGACCTTGGTGAAGCCGACGATGTCGCCGCCCTCCCCGCGCACGGGGGTGACGACGCCGCTCGCCCAGAAGCGCGTCCCGTCCCGGCGGAGGTGCCAGCGCTCGTCCTCCGCGCGCCCCTCGGCGGCGGCCTTCGCCAGCTCCTTTCGGTCCTCGCCCCGCGCGAGGTCTTCGGGCGTGAAGAATCGCGAAGCGCTGTGCCCCGCGATCTCGGCCTCGCTGTAGCCGAGGATGCGCTCCGCGCCGAGGTTCCACCTGACGACGAGGTTCCCCGCGTCGGTCATGAAGATGGCGTAGTCCTTTACCTCTTCGATTGACTTGCGGTAGAGGTCTTCGACCCGCCTGTATGCCCCGCGCCTGCCTGGTTCGTGCCGCACGTTGGCGCCGCCCTTCGTGGAAGAAAACCGGCGGGCGGCGCGCGCCGCCCGCTACGGTGGGGTGGACGGCTAAACATATAGACGCGGGGCTTCGTCCGTCTGTACCGTTGGGCACAGGCGGGCAGTCGGTTCGTCACTGATTCCGATTCAATTTGCGGGTATCGATCCGGGCGATTACGGCCGCAACCTTGGTAGAAATAAAACTGAAACAAAATGAGATAGGCCGGGTGCGAAAGCGAGCAGAAGCCCCGACGCGCGGGCTCTTAACATCACGCCTGAAGGGCTTTCAAATGCAGACGCAGCCGAAACCGATTCAACTGACCGACTGGCACCGGATACTCGCGGGCGGGACGCCGTGGGAGTTCCTGCTCGAAGTCGTGCTGCGGGCCGCCTTCACCTACCTGCTGCTGATGGTCGCCATGCGCCTGCTCGGCAAGCGCGTGGCCGCGCAGTTGACGCTCTTCGAGCTGTCGATGGTGGTGACGATGGCGGCCGTCATCGGCATCCCGCTGCAAGTGCCCGACCGGGGTCTGCTGCCGCCCGTCGTCCTGCTCGCCGTGCTCATCCTCCTGCAACGCGCGTTGGCCTACTGGAGCGTGAAGAGACGGCGGGTGGAGCTACTGGCGGTGGGTGATTTGACGCTGCTCGCGCGCGACGGGCGGATGCTGCTCGAAGGGATGCGCGAGACGGTGCTCGCGCGCGAGAAGGTCTACGCGGCGCTGCGCGGGCAGGGCGTCCAGCACCTCGGGCAAGTGAGGCGCGTCTACCTCGAACCCTCGGGCGACCTGAGCCTGATTAAGTACAAGAGGCAGAGGCCGGGGCTTCTCATCATTCCCGAGCTCGACTCGACGCACGGCAGGTACGAGAAGGCGGAAGACCGCTACGCCTGCTCGAACTGCGGCCACGTCGTCGCCTCCGACCACGAGCCGCTCGACTACTGCGAGTCGTGCGGCGAGCCGCGCTGGACCGAGGCCGTGACGGAGGCCGGGGCCGGCGAGGCGCATTCCTCGAAGAGGGATTCGACGGGCCTGGCGCGCAAGGCCGGTTAGAAGACGTTTGACGGCGCGCACCGGGGGGTGTGAAGGGAGGGGTTTGAAGGATGAACCGGGCTGAGACTTTCGCGGACGTGCTGAACGACTACCTCGCCCGCGAGGGCGTGGCGGAGAGGGAGTTCGTCACCATGACCGGCCTCCACCCGACGAGCGTCGCGGAGCTGAGGCACGGCCTCGATTCGTGCGACAGCCTCGTCCTGAAGAAGATGGTGACGGCGCTCGGGCTGCGCGGGGAGTGGGCGGCTCGCTTCTACGTCGCGCTGCTGGCCGAGCGCGACGGGGAAGAGCTGCTGCGCGCTGCGGGGTTCGTTGAATAAAGGGGTGAGGGCATGGAACCGCTCGACGTGGAACGCATCCGCCCGTGGCTGCTCGCGTGCCGCACGCGTGGGGCACGCTTGCGCGCGGCGCCGCTGCTCAAGGCGCTGGGCGCGGGCGAGGCCGTGCGCGCCTCCTTCATGTTCTACAAGACGCGCGATGAGGCCGCCGCGCTCGCCGCCGCGCTCGAACAGCCTCTCCGGGGCGGCGGCTGACGCCCCGTCATGTGCTAAACCGCGTCGCCGGCCCCGGCGGTATCTCTTCCAACGCCCGATACACGGGACGGCCTCCGCGCTCGAACACGGCGGCTTCGCGGCACGCGCCGCCCGATTCGCCGACCAGCAGCACTGCGTCACACCTCTCGGCCAAAGCCTCGCAGATCAGCATAGTCGTCTCGTAACGGTCTTCCGTATCAGCCTGCTCGACGACGGGGCCGGCGGCGTTGACGCCGACCAGAGGGGTGTGCCCCTTCCTGAGCACTTCCGCCGCGGCCTTGTTCAGCGCACGCAAGTCCGGAAAGTTACAACATACGAACGCGAGGGAGAGCCGCCTGTACCGTCACGCGCACGCAGGGGACGCCCCGAAAGTGCGAGCGTGTACAGACGCGGGCCGCACGCCTTAAATAGACTTGTCATCTCCCCCGGCAGGTTAGTCTGGTATGACTCATTTCTTATCGGCTGTACGTAAGCGGTGGGACTTTCATTACGACGCGGCGCTCCTGCTCGCGCTGGGCCTGTGCAGCGCGCTCGCGGTCGCGCGTCATGCGGCGCACACGAGCGAGGCGCCGCCGCCCGTCGCGGAACTGCGGGCGGCTGTCACCGTCGAAGCGCCCGCGGCGGTCGGCTTGAGTGCACCGGTGGCGGCGCCTGCGGCGGCCGAGGTGTGGCCGCGAGGCGCGCGGTTCGAGCGGCTGGCGGAGATCGGGCGCGGGAAGGGCATCGTCTTCAGCCCGGACTTCGCCGCGCCCGGCAACCGCCGCTTCTACGAGCGGCTCGGCTTCGCCTACTTCGAAAGCGCGGACTGGCGGGAAGTGCTGTCGCAGGTGCGAGCCTACAACGGCGCGCACCCCGGGCGGGGGATCGAGACGCTCATCCTCGAAGCGCACGGGACGAACGGGAACGGGCTGAAGTTACAGGCCGGCGGCGGGCAGCGCGCGGCGCGCTCTTACGTCTCCGTCGGCGGGCTTCAGCAGCAGCTCGCGGGCGCAGGTGTGCGCCTCTGCGTCATTGCCGCCTGTAACTCCGGCCGGTTGTTCCGCCCCGAAATCTACTACGCGCTCGACACGCGCCCCGGCGACCCCCTCTTCCTGCCGGCCACGCGCGGCGTCGTGAACGCATCGCCCGACTTCCGCGCCGAAGACAGCGACGTGCGCGTCCTCTACCCGGCGACGAGCCACCTCGAAGCCGCCAACGAGGTGTACGTGCGCGAGTTCGCGCCGCGCACCGTCGCCTTGCTCGACGGCCGGGCGGGCCTGGCGGGGGCGCGGTTCGTCGTGTCCGACGCGTTTATCGCGATGCTCCTGAACGACCCGAGGTTGGGCCTGACGGCGGGCGGCTACGTGACCGACAAGTCGGGCGGCGCGTCGGCAGCCGCGGAGAGTGAACGCCTCGTGCAGCAGTTCCTCGCGCTGGTCAACCAGACGGCGGCGCGTGAGTACGACGCGACGCGCGACGCGGCCGGCGACGCGGCCGCAGCCGCAACGTCGCCCGCGGAGTAGAGTATAGCGCTTTGCAATTGGATGCGACCGTGATGGGAAGGCTCGGGTCAGTACCGCCTGCGGTAGCGGGCGGGTCTCGCACGCAGTACCCGCCCGCTACCGCAGGCGGTACTGACCTCTCTTTAGTCGCACTCATCTGCAAACCGCTGTAGGCGTAATCTTACGCGCCGACCCGCTCGGGCGCTCACGGGAAAAGCTGAAGGGCGGCCGACGTTGAGTCGGGCCGCCCTTCGTGAGTCATAGCGTTGCGCGAACGATTTAGTGTTTGAAAGTCCGGTTCCTGCCGGTCGCGCCGCCGAAGTCGTCGCCGCCCTGCGCGCCGCCGGTCGTACCCATCGTGCCCGCGTCGCCGCCGGTCGTCCCGGTCTGCCCCGCGCCCGTCGAGCCCATGCCCGTGGTGTCGCCGCCCGTACCGGTCGTGCCCGTCCCTGTGCCCTGAGAGCCGCTCTGCCCGCCCTGCCAGGTCTGGCCGCCGGACGTGCCCATCGTGCCGCCGCTCGTGCCCTGCGTGCCCGTCATGCCGGAGCCGCTCGTGCCCGTTGTACCCGTGCCGCTCGTGCCCGTCCCGTTGGTGTCGGTACCGTTGTTGCCCGTCTGGCCTGCGCCGGTTGACGTGGCGTCGCCGCTGTTGTTCTGCGTCGTGCCGGTCCTGCGCGATCCGGTGTTCGTGCCCGTATTCGCGTTGGAGTTAGTGCCGCGGTTGCTGCCCTGAGACCCGGCCTGCGTACCCGTCTGCGTTCCCGTCTGACTCTGCGCCAGCAGCGCGCCCGTGCCCGTGAGCATCGTCAGCGCCAGCGCCAGCCCTATCTTTTTCTTCATGAATTTCCCCCTCCTTGATCGAAGAACTCTCCGGTCTGAAGCCTAAACTATCTACACGGCCCGCGCCGTGTCCTGCTTGATTTTGCGTGAGCATAGAATACACGCGACGCCCGCGCAGGTTTGTTCCTGCTCGAACATAAAAAGGCGGGTAACGGTTTTGTAATTGATTCCTATGAAATTCGTGGACATTCACCGGTGGCGCGTGGGGTATCGGTGGAACAACTTGTTCAGCTACCCGGCGGGCCGCCGGCCGGGCGCTCTACGGGGAGCCGGACGGGACGTTAAATACCGAGGAGTGATAAAAGCGATCAGTCGGGCGCGAGAAACCTTCTTGTTTAGCCCACACGGGCTCGCCTCCATTCGGCACTACTGCGTCCGCCCGGCCTCTGCGCAGGCGCTTGCGCGCCGCAGTGTGAAAGCTCTCGAAACATTGTAAGGCCGCTCCGCATCAATCTTTGCGACAGAACCGTCCTGTTAATCGCGCCAGGCGTACCAGAGAGCTTCCTAATTGAAAGGGGAGGCGGAGCCGGGTGTCGAAAGGCCCGTGCAGCGTGACGGTCGCCTCTATCGGGTTGGGCCAACGTTGTCGTAACGCCTGCGCCACCCCTGCGCGCCGTCGGAGATGGAAAATCATCGGCGCGCGCCGGCCGTGAGGCGTCGTCGGCGTCTGCCATTGCTTGATGACGGCCCTGGGAAGCCAGTCGGGGAGCGTGGGGAATCCGCTTTCGAGCGGGGTGTCATCGAGGCGCGCGTCGAGCAACAGGTGCGCGAGGCGTAAGGCGCACACGACCCATCCCGTGCGCCGCGCGTCGCCTTCGAAGAAGTAGTCCCAGTCGAAGTCGGAGGCGCGCGATTCAAGCGCGGCGGCGATGTCGCACAGCCAGAGTGGGCGGCACATGCCGTGGCGCAGCGCGTGCAGGCAGAGGAGGCGCAGGTGGTCTTCCGGCGAGAAGACTCTGACCCCCGCCTCGTAGACTTCCACGGAGCGGCGGGACAGGTCTTCGAAACCGCGGTCGTCAAGCTCGGCCGCCCCGCAGTGCATGTCCACCGAGAAGAGACCGCTCTCAGAGACCTCTGCGTTGAGCCCGTCGAGAAGAGCGACCGCGTGAGGATACCGGTCGGGCGGGACGTAGAGGTCAACGTCTCCGGAGGGCCGCAGGCCGGGTTCCGGGTACAGACGTGAGGCCGCCCAGCCTTTACCGAGCAGGGCCTCCAGGTCCGCCTCGCGCAGAGAGAGAGCGAGCCTTGCGATCACCATCCGATAGAGTTCGGCCTGAACGGTCTGAAAGCGATACGCCTCCCGCAGCCTCAGTGCGGCCGGCGAGGTGCGCAGGGCGGAACGGCGTACCCTCCACCAGCCGAGTGCGCCTTCGCCCCTCTCAATCAATAAGGGCGCGACCCTCTCCAACTCGTCGGCCGTAACGTCCAGAACGGGCGGACGGCTGCGCCACGCGCCGCGAAGGGTCTTCGCTATTAAGCTGCCTGGCTCCACACTCTTATTAGCTGTTCGTACAAATGCACCTGTTCTGACCGTTGGAGAACCTCCACCGGCAGAAGAACTGCTGTTGCCCGCTACAAGCCTTCAGCGGATTCTCACAGGACTGTTGCGTTGTGAACGAGGCGCAATTGATGGATTGAGCGGCCGCCGCCTCGGGCACGACGATGGACGTGACGAGGGGCAGGAGGGCGGCGGCGGCGGCGAGCTTCCGGATTAAATCTCTGCGCGACACGCGCCGGGTCGGCTCCGTCTTCCCTCCCGCGTCGGCCCGGAGCAGACCAGCCCTTCGCAGCCCGTTCAGCGCGAGCCAGACCACCTCCTCGTCGGCCGCGTTCTTCAACTCCTTACGGAGGAGCGCGGCGACTTCGGTGACAGTCGCCCTGCCGTCGCAGTGTTCCCAGACGAACGCCGCCGCCCTGTTCAGGCAATGTACCTGATGCCGTTCGAGGTCATAGACGAGGACTTCGTCCGGCAGGACTTTCACGACGAGACCGTCTTCCCGCGCGCGTGGCATCGGATGCCGTGCCGCCACCGTTATACGCCCCCTTCTGACCTCCGTCCGCGAGGTCAACCACCAGCTTCCCCGAACAGCTTTCGCAGCGCGTCAACCACCTCACGCGCCTCGCCGCGCACGCCCTTGAGCGCGTCCGCGCCGCACACGGCCGCGTGCAGCGTCGCGAGCGTGTACTCGGGGCGCCGACGCGCGGTGACGGCATGCGCCATGAGGGCCAGCACGCACCTGCCCGCGGAGATGTTGTGCGGCCGCCACCGCGCGCCGTCCCTGTATTCGGTCGCCAACACCAGCCCGACCCGTAACGGCCTCAGACCGACGTGCCCGCCCAACTCGACGGCCGTGACCCTTCTCTCCGCCGCGGCCTGAGAATCTCGCAGTTGGAGGGGCATGGGGTAAGGATGTACGCGGCCCCGACCGTCGAGCACGGCCAACTCATCCGAATAGTATTCCGCGCCGGCGCGGACCAGTTCCGCCACCAGCGTAGACTTCCCGGCGCGGCTCGTCCCCGGAATCAGGATCGCGCGCCCGCGCCACCCTACCGCGCCCGCGTGCACGAAGACTTCGCGCGTAGCGAACTCCGCGACGTAGAGCCGCAAGGCACTCTCCAGCATGTCCAACGCATCGTCGAAGTGGGCGGTGCGCGCGACG
>JBJMGP010000134.1:0-91648 GCA_045807865.1 Pyrinomonadaceae bacterium | reverse complement strand
GCGGCGCTTGACCTTGAGGGTGGGGGTGAGTTCGCCGCCGTCGATGGAGAAGTCGTCGGGGAGGAGCGCGACGCGGCGGACGCGCTCGTAGTCGTGGAGCGGGCGGGTCAGCTCGGCCACCTCCGTCTGGACGAGTTTGACGGCCGCCGGACTCCGACTCCAGGCCACGCGCAGCGTGTGCTCTTCGGCCTGCGGCGTCGGGAGCGCCGAGGCGAGCGCCTCCCAGTCGGGCACGATGAGCGCGGCCGGCTGCTTGCGCCCCGCCCCGACGACGACGACCTGGCTCACGTACTGGCTCTCCTTAATCAAACTCTCGACCAGTTGCGGCGCGATGTACTTGCCGTTCGAGAGCTTGAACAGCTCCTTCTTCCGGTCGGTGATGTGGAGGCGGCCCGCCGCGTCGATTGTCCCCACGTCGCCCGTCCTGAACCAGCCATCCTCGGTGAAGACCGCAGCCGTCTCCGCCTCGTGGCCGTAGTAGCCGCCCATCAGGTTCGGCCCGCGCACGAGGATCTCGCCGTCCGAGTCGGTCTTCAGCTCGACGCCGGGGAACGGCGGCCCCACCGAGCCGACGCGGTTGGCCTCGGGCCGGTTGGCCGAGACGATGCAGGTCTCGGTCATCCCGTAGCCCTGGAGGATGACGACGCCGGCGCCGAGGAAGGCGTAGGAGAGCGCGGGCGAGAGCGGCGCCCCGCCCGAGACGAAGAAGCGCAGGCGCCCGCCCACCCCCTCGCGCCACTTCTTGAAGACGAGGCGCGACGCCGCCTCCTGCTGAATCTCAAGGAGCGGCGGCACCCGCTCCCCCTTATCCTTCAGCTCCGCGTACTGCTGACCCACGTGCAAGGCCCAGTTGAAGAGCTTCGCCTTCCAACCGCCCTCGGCCGTCCCCTTCTTGACGATCTTGTGAAAGACCTTCTCGAAGAGGCGGGGCACGGCCGTCATGATGGTCGGCCGCACCTCGCGCAGGTACTCGCCGACCACGTCGAACGAGGGCGCGTAGGCGACCGAGACGCCGTTCCAGCAGAAGACGTAGAAGACCACGCGCTCGAAGATGTGCGAGAGCGGCAAGACCGAGAGCGCCACGTCCGTCGAGAGGATCGGCAACGAGCTTGAGATGGCCAGCACGTTCGAGACGAAGGCGCCGTGCGTGAGCATCACGCCCTTCGGCTCGCCGGTCGTCCCCGACGTGTAGATGATCGTCGCGAGGTCTTCCGGGCCGACGGCGTTCAGGGCGCGGCTGAAGACCTCGGGCTCGGCCTCGTCCAGTTGCGCGCCCGTCTGCTCAAGCTCAAAGAGCGTGAGCGCGCCGTCCACCCCCGCGGCCGCGTCCGTGTCGAAGAAGACGATGCGCTCAAGCGTCTCGACCGGCTCGACGCCGGGGCGCGCGTGGCGGAAGACCTTCTTGCCCGAGACGAAGAGGACGCGCGCGCCCGAGTCTTCGAGGATGTAGCGCACCTGCTCGGGCGCCTGCGTCGTGTAGATGGGGACGTTGACGGCCCCGAGGCTGAGGATGGCGATGTCTACGACCGACCAGTCGGGGCGGTTCTCCGAGAGCAGGGCCACGCGGTCGCCACTCTTCACCCCGAGCGCCGAGAGCCCCAGCGCCACAGCGCGCACGCGCTGGATGATCGCCTCGCCGGGGATGTAGAGCCACTGCCCGCCCTTCTTCAGGCTCAGCGCGTCCGCCTTCGCGTGCCGCCCCAGCGCCTCCAGACACAGCCCCGGCACGCTCGCCAGCACGTTCCCGTTGTGTGTGTCACTCGTCACTGCTTTTTGATTCTCTCGGCGAAGTAATCGACCGTGCGCTTGAGGCCGGACCTGAGCGGGATCGTCGGCTCCCAGCCCAGGAGCTTCTGCGCCCGCGTGATGTCGGGCTTGCGCTGGCGCGGGTCGTCCTGCGGCAGCGGCCGGTAGCTGACTTTGACCTCCACCCCTGCCGCGCGCCCGACCTCCTCCGCGAGCTGCTGCATCGTGAACTCGCCGGGGTTGCCGACGTTGACGGGCTGGTGCACGTCCTCGCCCTCGGCGGCGCCCTCCTCGACGTTCATCAAACGAATCATGCCCTCGACTAAATCGTCCACGTAGCAGAAACTGCGTGTCTGCTCGCCCGTCCCGTAGATGGTCAGCTCCTCGCCCCGCAAAGCCTGCACGATGAAGTTCGAGACCACCCGCCCGTCGTCGTCGCGCATGCGGGGGCCGTACGTGTTGAAGATGCGGATGATTCGCGTGTCAACTTTGTTCTGCCGGTGATAGTCCATCATCAGCGTCTCGGCCAGACGCTTCCCTTCGTCGTAACATGAACGCAGGCCGATGCAGTTGACGTTGCCCCAGTAGTCTTCGGTCTGCGGATGTATCTCGGGGTCGCCGTAGACTTCGGAGGTGGAGGCTTGCAGTATCCTGGCGCGGACGCGCTTGGCCAGACCCAGCATGTTGATGGTGCCCATGACGTTGGTCTTGACCGTCTTCACGGGGTTGTACTGGTAGTGGACGGGCGAGGCCGGGCAGGCGAGGTTATAAATCTGATCGACTTCGAGCAGCACCGGCTCGATGATGTCGTGGCGCACGAGGTCGAAGCGCTTCGAGTCCATCAGACGGTAGACGTTCTCGCGCCGGCCGGTGAAGAAGTTGTCGAGGCAGATCACGTCGTGCCCCTCCGCCAGCAGCCGCTCGCACAGGTGCGAGCCGATGAAGCCCGCGCCCCCAGTTACCAGTATCCGCATCTTTTCTCCAGCTTGAAAATTTTAGGTCGCCGGGGTTTGGTCGTCGCCCGGCATTGTAACAGCGATGCTCAGGCGGCCGCGCCCTCTTTTTCCGGCGCGACGCCGGTGTCGCGCTCTACCTCTTCGCGGCGTAGCCGGCGTCGCCGGCGCTGTCGGCGCGAGCCGTCGTCACTCTCCTCGACGCGGCCGTCGGCGGTGGCGAGCGTCGCCAGCAAGAGGAACATAAGCGCGTTGGCCGTCGTGTGCAGTGTGAAGTCGAAGAAGCTGTGGACGAGCACGCCCGCGCAGCCGGCGAGCGCGCCGAGCGCGACCCCGCGCCGGAAGCGGTCGCGCGACTGCATCCGTTTGAGCGCCGCGCGGAAGAGCAGCAGGACGAAGACGAGCCCGAGCAGCCCCCCGACCACGCCCGCGTCGGAGAATATCTGCAGGTAATCGTTGTGCGCCTGCTCCGGCCGGTACGCGCCGTTGCCCGCGTCGTAGCGCGTGTAGGCCACCCCGAAGGAGCCGAGCCCCGTCCCGAGCCAGGGGTGGTCACGGATGATCTGGAGCGCGCCGCGCCAGAACTGTGCGCGGCCCGTCGTCGGGTCGGCGCTGTTGACGGTGCCGAGCATCCGGCTCAGCGCACCCTCGCCGCCGAAGTAGAGCACGCCGACCAAGACGGCCAGCACCATCGCGAAGCCGAGCCCCGTCCGGACGGCCGCCGCGCGCAGGCGCTCGCCGCCGCTCAACTTCTCGCCCTCCTGCCCGCGCGCGCGGGCCAGCGACGAGACGGCCGCGAGGAACAGCACCTCGCAGACCATGCCGACGAGCCCGCCGCGCGAGTTCGTCATCACCAGCGCGATGGCCATCATCGCCGAGGCAAAGGCGTAGAGCAGCATCCGCTCGCGCGCGACGGCCCCCGCGAACATGAGCCCCAGCGGCATCGCCAGCACCAGCTCCATGTAGCCCGCGAAGTGGTGGCGGTTGATGTAAGGGCCGAACGGCTCGGCCTGCTTCGGCTCCCTCAGCCAGAAGATGGTGCTCGGGTTGATGAAGTGCTGCATCAGCCCGTAGATGCCGAGCAGGAAGCCGAAGATGATGACGAGCCGCGCCATCAACTTCAGACGGCCCGGGCTATCGACGAAGACGAGCGCCGCGCCGAAGTAGACGAGCAGCCCCGAGAGTTCGACGAGCGTGACGCGCGTCGCCTGCGGGTCGAGTGAGAGCGCTGCGCCGCCGAGCGGCAGAAGTTGCACGAGCCCCACGACGAAGAACGCGACGAGCGGGAACTGCAAGGGGTTGAGGCTCACCCGCAGCGCGCGCGTGCGCCACGCGTCCAGCATCCAGAGCGCGAGGACGAGTGCCGCGCTCAGCTGGAAGGCCGCGAGCGACCACGCATGGACGGTGCCGAAGGCGAGCGTCGTCGTCACGACCGCGAGGCAGAGCATGAGGATGATGAAGCGGCTCCAGACCGTCCGCGGCAGCTCGCGCGCGGACGCGGCGGACGCGCCCGGCGGGGCGGAGGGCGGACGGGACGCGGCCGGCGATAGAGGCGGCGCCACGAGGTCAGCGCGCAGGCGCTCGCCCTGTGGCGCGTTCGAGGTTGAAGTCGTCATACCAGATTTTTCCGTAGATGGGGCAGACGCCCTCCGCGCAGGGGACGCGGACGACGCGGACGAGCACGGCCTCCGTCTTCGGCCCCGCCGTGAACTCGAAGGAGACCTGCTGCCATTCCTGCGTGCCCTGCGGCGCGGGCGCCGAGGCCGCGAGCGTCGCGTCCGCCGAGGCCGGCTCAGACACCATCACCGAGAGGGTGGCCGTGCTCTTCAGCTCGTCCGTCTTCACGTAGAAGCTCAGGCGGTAGCGCGCGCCGGGCTCGACGGCGACCACCTGCGCGATGTTGCGGAAGTCCACCTGCCCCGACGCGCTGAAGGCGACGCGCAATGACCGTCGGCCGCCGTGTGCCCCGCGGGAATCGACGACGACCTGCCCGCCGCCCTGCGACACGTTCCAGCCGAAGAGCGCACGGCCGTTCTGCGTGATGTCCGACTCGAAGCCGCCGTCGCTGAACTGACCCACGGCCAGCCCCGGGAAGCCACCCTCCGAGAGCACGGCGAGCGCGCGCCGGTACTGGCCCTTCGTGTACATCGCGCGCGCGAGCACGTCGGCCGCCCCCTGCTGGCCGCGCCGCCCCTCCGGCCCGAGTTCGTCCCAGACGCGCTGCGCCTCTTCGAGGCTGCCGCGCCCGGCGAGCACGGCGACGAGCTGCGCGCGCGAGTCGGCCGTCGTGCCCACCGCGTTCACGACGCGCGTGAGGTCCGGGGCGTAGACCTGCCAGGCGAGGTTGAAGACCTGCGGGCGCAGCGCGGGGTCGGCGTCAACCGCGCGGCGCAGTTCGGCGAAAGCCTCGTCGGCACGGCCCGCGCGCAGCAGCGCGTTGCCGAGGTGCCAGCGCGGCTGCGAGTAGTTCGGCGCGAGTTCGGCGGCGCGGCGCAGCGTAGCCACCCCGCCCTCCAGGTCGCCGAGCGCGGCGCGCGCCCGCCCGGCCTCCGTCCAGATGAGGTAGTCGTGCGGCGCGAGTTCGGCCGCCCGCTCGTACTCGGCCAACGCGCGGGGGACGGCCTCGGGCTCGAAGCTGATCTGGTTGAGGCGCGCCAGCATCAGGTGCGTGAAAGGGTCGTGGGGCGCGAGCCGGACCGCGGCCTCGACCGACTCGAAGGCCGCCGACGGGTCCGTCGCGTACGAGTTGGGTGCCGTCTCCGCCATCGTGTTCCCGATGCCCCAACGCACCCCGACCCACCCGCCGTAGAGCGCCAGCAGCGCCAGCAGCGCCAGCGGCACGCGCGCGACCAACGGCCGAACGTTGATGAGTGCGATCTGCTCGCTCATTAAAATCCTGGAGTCCGAACTTTAAAATTCGTGGCCGACGAGTTCGATCTCGATCCTCATCCGGCGGAGCGTGATCTGCGCGTCCTCGCAGTCGCGGCGAATCTCGGCGATGCGTTCGTCGTCGATGCGTGTGCTGGAGATGAGCACCTCCTCGATCTGCTGCTCCTGGCAGATGCGGCGCAGGTGGCCGTTGCCGCCGAAGACGCGCAGGCCGTGGATCACCTTGCCCTTCTTGAACGGGTCGTCGTCCACGAACCCGACGGGCGTGTACTGGAGCCGCAGGTTGTTGCGCATCTCGCGCAGCAGCAACTCGCCCGCGTCGCCCGCGCCGTAGATGAGCACACGCCTCCCGCCCGCGGCCGGCGCCGGCAGAAGCTGCCGGAACAGCCGGAACGCGACGCGACTCCCGGCCAGCATCAGGAAGAAGATCATCGCGTCGAGGACGAAGACCGCGCGCGAGAAACCTGCGAAGCGGAAGGCGAAGAGCAGCACGAGCACGCTCACGGCCGAGCCCGCCGCGACCGCCTTCGCGTAGACGATCAGATTGTCGAGGCTGATGTAGCGCCAGAGGCCGCGGTAGACGCCCGCCGCCAGCAGCGCCGTCATCTTCACGAAGATGAGCACGGGCACCGTCCAGAGGAAGAGCAGCCACACCTCCGCGCCCAGCTCGGAGCCGAAGAGCAGGACGTACGAGAAGTAATAAGCCAGGATGACGAGGAGCACGTCGAGGAGCACCTCGAAGATCCTGCGCTTGTACGAGAGGTCGACGAGGAACGAGACGAGCGGCTTCTCGCGCGCGGCCTGCACCTCGGCCTCGTCGTAGACCTTGACGCCCGCGAGGTAGACGCCGACGAGCGTCAGCACCACCGCGAACCCGAGCACCATCGCGATGCCGGTGTGGTACTCGAACCGGCGCACGACCATCGCCAGCAGACCCGAAGAGCCCGCGAACCCGTAGAGCATCCAGACCGCGCGCCGCTCCGAGAGGCCCAGGGCGACCAGGCGGTGCGAGGCGTGGTCGCGCCCGCCCTGCGAGGCCGCGCGCCCCGAGAGCTTGCGCACGACCGTGACGAGCGTCGTGTCGAAGATCGGGATGAAGAGGATGAGCACGGGGACGGCGATGACGACGAGGAAGCTGCGGCCGCGGTCGCCCGCCGCCGAGAGCAGCGCGGAGCTGGCGAGGAAGAAGCCGACGAACATCGACCCGCAGTCGCCCATGAAGATGGAGGCCGGGTTCGAGTTGTAGGCGAGGAAGCCGATGAGCGCCGCGGCGAAGACCGACAGGGTGACGGCCTCGGTCGTCTGCCCTTTGACGGCGAAGTTCGCCGCGATGAAGACGGCCGCGACGGCCGAGATGCCCGCCGCCAGCCCGTCCATGTTGTCGAGCAGGTTGATGGCGTTCGTGATGCCGATGAGCCAGAAGATGGTCACCGCCATCGCGACCGACGCCCCCCAGCCCCACGGCAGCACCAGCCCGAAGTAGACGACCGCGCTCGCGCCCAAGACCTGCCCGATCAGTTTCTGGTAAGGCTTGGTGTTGAGGAAGTCGTCCACCAACCCGACGACGAAGAGCGCGCTGCTCGCGCCCATCACGACCCAGCCCTCGCGCGTGTGCGGGATGAGGAACAGGTACGCGAACAGCACCGAGAGGTAGATGGCGACGCCGCCCATCATCGCCGTCGGCCGCTTGCTGAAGCGGTCGATGCGGGGCCGCGCGATGACGCCGTAGCGGCGCGCGAAGGCGCGCACCAGCGGCGTGAGCACGAGTGAGAGGGCGAGCGCCGCCGCGGCCGGCAGGAGGTTGCTAAAACTGAAAGGCATTACTACTTCGGTTCCGGGGCACGAGGCTTCTGGCCTGGTTTAGAACCTAAGAACCTATTAAATGTGCGCCGAGAAATCAAGCCACCCGCGAGACTCATCTCACGCGGCCGCGCCGTCCTGCCGCCCGGTGTAGTACTCGATGACGGACTGTAAAATCTCGTCCAGGCTCACCGTCGGCTTGAAGCCCGTGAGCGCCGAGACCTTCGACGTGTCGGGCACCCTCCGCGGCATGTCCTCGAACCCCTCCTCGTACGCCTCCGAATACGGCACCGTGACGATCTCCGACTTCGACCCCGTCAGCTCACGCACCCGCTCGGCCAGCTGCATGATCGAGACCTCCTCCGACGAGCCGATGTTGAAGACCTCGCCGACCGCCTCGTCCCTGTCCATCAAAGCCACCAGCGCCCCGACCACGTCGCCCACGTACCCGAAGCAGCGCGTCTGGCTCCCGTCGCCGTAGACCGTTAAAGGTCTGCCCGAGAGGGCCTGCTTGACGAAGGTCGGGATGACCATCCCGTACTGGCCGGTCTGCCGCGGCCCCACCGTGTTGAAGAGCCGGACGACCACGGTGGGGAGCTTCTTCTCCCGCCAGTAGGCCAGGGCCAGAAACTCGTCGATGGCCTTCGAGCAGGCGTACGACCAGCGCCCCTTCGTCGTCGCCCCCATCACGAGGTTCCCGTCCTCCCGGAACGGCACCTCCGAGCTGAGGCCGTAGACCTCGCTAGTCGAGGCGACGAGCACCTTCTTCTTCTTCTTGTTCGCCTGCGCGAGCACCACCTCGGTGCCGCGCACGTTCGTCTCGATGGTGCGGACCGGCGACTCGACGATGAGCTTGACGCCGACGGCCGCCGCGAGGTGGAAGACCACGTCGCACTGGTCGACGAGTTCGGCCATCACCGGCTGGTTGTGCACCGAGTCGATGGTGTAACGGAATCTCGGGTTACCCTTCAGGTGCGCGATGTTTTCGAATGAGCCCGTCGAGAGGTCGTCGATGCAGTAGACCTCGTCGCCGCGCGACACGTACAGGTCGGAAAGGTGCGAGCCGATGAAGCCCGCCCCGCCCGTGATGAGTACTCGCAAACTATTCTGTCCCTCCTTTAGAACTTGAGCAGCGCCGACGCGGCCGCCGCTTCGTCGGCGCCGCCCGCCAGACGCCCGTAGAGCTTCTGCACGTCTGAGACCAGGCGCTCGACCGAGTAGTTGCGCTCGACGTACACGCGACCCCGCTCGCCCAACGCGTGGCGCAGCGCGGGGTCGCCCGTCAGGTGCGCGAGCGCCTCGGCGAAAGCCTCGGGGTCTCCGGGCCGCACCTGCACGCCGCGCTCGCAGACCTGCCAGGGGTGCGGCCGCCGCAACTCTTCGACGGCGACGCCGCCGAGCAGGTCTACGACCCCGCCGACGGCCGTCGCGACGCAGGCGCGCGCGTTGGCCATCGCCTCGATGAGCGTCAGGGGCGTCCCCTCGTTGCGCGAGGTGAGCGCCACCACGTCGAGCGCCGGGTAGAAGTTTTCGGGGTCGTCCCTGAGCCCCGCGAATTCTACCTCATCCTGGAGGCCGAGCGCCTGTGCGTGCAGCTCCAGGTCGGCGCGCAGGTGGCCGTCGCCGACCACGACGAAGCGGACGCGCCCCGCGCCCTCTTTAGTCAACCCGCCCGACCCGGCCTCGAACGCGCGCCGCTTCTTAAAGAGCGCGGCGGCTTCGAGGAAGAGCCGGTGGTTCTTGACCTCGGTCAGGCGGCCGACGATGCCGACGAGCACGTCCCCGTCGGCGGCGCCCCACTCCTTTCTTAAAAGGTGGCGGCGCACCGCCCAGTCGTCGAAGGCGCGCGTGTCGAGGCCGAGCGGAATGACCTCGAACTGCTCCCGGCGCCCGACGCGGAAGCGGCCGTGAATCTCTTCGAGCTGCTGCGGGCTGATGACGATGATGCGGTCGGTGGCGAGCCGCGCCAGCGCCTGCTCGACGGCGAGGAAGAGGCGCGTCTTCCAGCGGCCGTAGTAGCTGTGGAAGATGTGCCCGTGGTACGTGTGGACAAAGCGGCACGGGCGCGGGCGCCCCGCGAGCGCCGAGGGCGTCAGCCAGCGGTAGAGCATCCCGGCCGCGCGCCCGACCGTCCCCGCCTTCGCCGTGTGCGTGTGCACCACCTCGGGCCGCTCGCGCAGCAGGAGCCGGTAGAGCTTCCAGACCGTTATCAAATCCTTCGGCGAGACCTCGCGGCTCATCTCGGGGATGACGTGCGGCCTCACGCCCAGGCGTTCGGCGAAGTAGCCCATGTCGTCCTCGCCCGGCGGCACCACGCCCGCCACCAGCAGAGACTCCACGCCCCGCCCGCGCAACCCCGCCTCCAGCCACGCCACGTGCCGCGCCGGCCCCCCCACGTTCAGCCGCGCGATGATGCGGACTACCTTCATGAAGCAACAGACATTAGTGCTCTAATCGTCCATGCGGTTCGCGCCGGTCTCGGCGACGAGGTTCGACGCCCTGAGCAGCGACTCGAACGTGCCGGCGTCCGTCCACCAGCCGTCCAGCTCGTCCCACGTCATCTCGCCCCGCCCGATGTAGGCGTTGTTCACGTCCGTGATTTCGAGCTCGCCCCGCCCAGACGGTTCGAGCGTCTTGATGATCTGGAAGACGTCGGCGTCGTACATGTAGACGCCGATGACCGCGTAGTCCGACTTCGGCCGCTCGGGCTTCTCCTCGATCCGCACCACCTTCCGGCCGTCCAGCTCCGGCACGCCGAAGCGCTGCGGGTCGTGGACCTTCTTCAAAAGTATCTTGGCGCCGCCGCCCTGGTGGCGGTACGCGCGTACCGCCTTGCAGATGTTGCGCTCGATGATGTTGTCGCCCAGGACGACGCAGACCGGCTCGCCGTCGGCGAACGCCTCGCACAGATCGAGCGCCGCCGCGATGCCGCCCTCGCCCTCCTGGTAGGTGTAGTTGAGGTGACGCAGCCCGAACTCCCGCCCGTTCTTGAGGAGCCGGAGGAAGTCGCCGGCCGAGTTGCCGCCCGTGACGATCATGATGTCGCGGATGCCGGCGTTGACCAGGGTCTCGATGGGGTAGTAGACCATCGGCCGGTCGTAGACCGGCAGCAGGTGCTTGTTCGTCACCGCCGTCAGAGGGCGCAGCCGCGACCCCAACCCGCCTGCCAGCACTATCCCTTTCAATCGGACTCCCTCCGCTCTTCCTTCGTGAGTTTTTCCTGACGCGGGACTTCAGTCGATGAAGCGTTGGAACCAGAGTTCGAGCATCAGGAGCGTCCAGAGCTGGTGCGTGTAGTCGCGCTCGCCGCGCGTGTGCAGCTCGACCATCCGGCGGACGGCCTCGGGGCGAAAGAGCCCGCGCCGCGCCGCCGCGTCCGAGAGCAGGTTCTCGCGCAGGAACGGCTGCATCTGGCCGCGGAACCAGTGGCCGATGGGAACGCCGAACCCCATCTTCCCGCGCGTCAGGTTCTCGGACGGCAGGAGCTTCTGGAGCGTCTTCTTCAAGATGTACTTCGTCGTCAGCCCCCGCAGCTTCAGGTTCTCCGGCAGGGAGGCCGCGAACTCGATGACGTGATGGTCGAGGAAAGGCGAGCGCGCCTCCAGCGAGTTGGCCATGCTGGCGATGTCCACCTTGACGAGCAGGTCGTTCGGCAGGTAGGTCATCGTGTCGGCCAGAAGCGCCGCGTCCACCACGCCGGCGCCGTTGGCGCGCGCGAACCAGGGCCGGAGCCACGCGCTCGCGTCGCGGTCGCCGACCTCCGCCCTGAACTCGTCGGTGTAGAGCTCCTCCTTCGTGTCGCGCTGCACGGTGGTGACCCACCGCAGGTAGCGTTCGACGGGCGGCAGGCTCGCCGCGCCCAGGAACCTGCCCAGCTTGCCGGCGCGCGAGCGGCGCGCCCCCGAGTCAGGGAGCAGCCTCAAAGCACGGTTGATGACCTGCTCGCGGAGCACGCCGGGAAGCTTGCGGTAGCGCTCGGACAGGCGCATCGCCGCGTGGCGCTCGTAGCCGGCGAAGCACTCGTCGCCGCCGTCGCCGTTGAGGGCCACGGTGACGTGCCTGCGCGTCTCGCGCGAGACGTAGTAGGTCGGGATGGCGGACGAGTCCGCGTAGGGCTCGCCGTAGTGCTCGACCAGCGTGGGCAAGACCTCCAGGGCGTCGGGGCGGACGACGAACTCGTGGTGTTCGGCGCCGACGCGCTCGGCGACGCGGCGCGCGTGGTGGAGTTCGGAGAAGTCCTGCTCCTCGAAGCCGATGGAGAAGGTCTTGACAGGCGTGGCGCTCTCCTCGGCCATCAGCGCGACGACGGCCGACGAGTCGATGCCGCCAGAGAGGAAGGCGCCCAGGGGCACCTCCGACATGAGGCGCACGCGCACGGCCTCGCGCAGAAGCTCCAGCGCACGCTCGCCCGCCTCCTCCTCGGAGAGTTTGACCTTCTTCGAGAAGTCGGGCTCCCAGTAGCGCTGCGTTCTGATCTCGCCCGCGGCGTCGAGCGTAAGCGAGTGGCCCGGCTCAAGCTTGCGGATGTCGCGGTAGGCCGTCTGCGGCGCGGGCACGCACATGAAGGAGAGGTAGTCGTCGAGCGCCGCGCGGTCGATCTCGCGGCTGACCGAAGGGTGCAGCAGCAGGGCCGAGAACTCCGAGCCGAAGACGAACGAGTCCCGCGTCCGCGCGTAGAGCAGGGGCTTCTTGCCGACGCGGTCGCGGGCGACGAAGAGCTCCCGTTTGCGCTCGTCCCAGATGGCGAAGGCGAACATGCCGCGCAGATGCTTCGGCGCGTCGGCGCCGTATTCGAGGTAGGCGTGGAGGACGACCTCCGTGTCGCAGTCGGTGTGGAAGCGGTGGCCGCGCGCTTCGAGTTCCCGCTTGACCTCGCGGTAGTTGTAGACCTCGCCGTTGTAGACGATCCAGGCCGTGCCCTCCTCGTCGGCGATGGGCTGCTGACCGCCCTTGAGGTCGATGATGGCGAGGCGGCGCATGGCGAGGCCGACGTGCCCCTTGAGGTAGACTCCGTCCTCGTCCGGCCCGCGGTGGAAGATGGCCTGGTTCATGCGCGCGAGCAGCTCGGCTTCGACCGCGCGCCCGTCGAGGTTGACCATGCCGACGATGCCGCACATTAAAAGTTAATCCTCCCCGCGATGTCCCGGGCGACCCGCTCCAGCTCCTGCCCGCGCTCGGCGTCCCAGTGCGCGTAGCGTTGCCCCCCGACGGTCGCCCGCACCTTATCGATCTGCGACTGCTTCTGCGCGAGCACCTGCCGCTGCCCCTCCTCCTGCCGCTCCTTGAGGAGGACGGCGCCGACGGCCACGAAGATGAAGTAGAAGACCAGGATCTGGCTGCGCTGCCGGTAGGCCGTCCCCACGTTCCCCTGGAAGATCGAGTAGGCCAATGTCAGCATCGTCGTGAAGATTAAGATCGGCAGCGCCTGCCTCAGTCGATAACTCAGAGTGAACCAGGCGCCGAGGACGAGCAGCGGGAAGGAGGCCCACCACAAGACCATCTCGGGCAGCGTGATCGACTGTCTCAAACTCGCCAACTGCCAGGGAAAGGGGGCGAAGAGCAGGTAGGCCATTCCCAGCGGGACGACGCTCAGGGCGCCCGCCGTCGTGGACACGTCCACGTCGGCCGCGAACCCTGTGTTGGCCGAGCGCGCGAGGTCGGAGCGGCTCTGCTGCACCGCCGACAGATTCCCGAACTGCTCGAACTGCGCGCCGGCCATGCGTACCACGCCGAAGTAGGTGAGCCCGAGCCCCAACGCCAGCACGACGGCGAGTTGGCGCGCGAGGCTCTGCGTCGTCAGCGGGCGCATCCCGACGAGGAAGGCCCCGCCCACCGCCGCCGACAGCATGTAGAAGATGTAGAAGCGCAGCGTCAGGACGGCGAAGAGCGACAGCAGCAGCGTGACGGCATAGCGCACGCTCAAATGCTCGCCGAGCTTGAGCGTCGCCAGCATGGAGAGCGCCAGCAGGAAGACGATTGGCCCGTCCTTCAGCGCCTGCGAAGACCAGAGGACGAGGCTCGGGTAGAAGGCGACCGAGACGGCCGCCACCTTCGCCACCCGCACGTTCTGGAAGATCTGGCGCGCGCAGAGGAAGATCACCGGCGCCGTCGCCGCACCCAGCACGGCGTTGAAGAACTGCACGGCCAGCATGTTCCGCCCCACCACCGCGTAGATCGCCGCCACCACGTAGAGCATCCCCCAGCCGCCCGCCACGTTCCACGTCTTCAACTCGGGCATCATCTGCACGTTGCCGCGCCACGTCTCCAGCAGGTGGCCGCCGAGCCAGTCGTAGGTGAGCGCGTCGCCGCCGAAGAACTCTTGCAACTCGAAGCCGTTGATGACGACCCCGACCGCCATCCGCACCAGCAGACCGCCGACAAAGATTTTCAGGAGGAACGTCCGCTGCTGCTCGCCCGCGCTCATCGACAGCAGCAACCCGGCCCCGGCCGCGAAGGGCGCGCAGAGCAGCAGCGCCGCCGCGCCGCCCGGGATGGCGACGGCGACCGCGACCGCGAGCGCGACCGTGAGAGCGGCGAGTAGAGCGTTCATATCCTTCGCAGCGTCAATTGACCAGTCGAGTAGTATTCAGCAAAGCCGCGCGCGCCGCAAGCGCATGCCGCACGCGCCCCGCCGCGCGTCAGAAGTCGATTCTCCCCGCGATGTCCTCGGCGATGCGTTCCAGTTCCCGCCCCTGCTTGTTCTTCCAGCGCGCGTAGAGGTGCCGCCCCTTGATGGCATCGGCCGCCGCCTGCCGCCGCAGACGCTGCTCGCGCTGCCTGTCCTCCTGCCGCTCCCTGAGGAGGACGGCGCCGACGGCCACGAAGATGAAGTAGAAGACCAGGATCTGGCTGCGCTGCCGGTAGGCCGTCCCCACGTTCCCCTGAAAGATCGAGTAGGCCAACGTCAGCATCGTCGTGAAGATTAAGATCGGCAGCGCCTGTCTGAATCTGTATTTAATTGTGAACCAGATGCCTATCAGGAGCAGCGGGAAGGCGGCCCACCAGACGATCATCTCGGGCAGGGTAATGGACTGCCGCAGGCTAACGAGCTGCCACGGGAAAGGGGCAAACAGGAGATAGGCCAGCCCGAGCGGCATGGCGCTCAGGGCGCCGGACGCGGTCGAGACGTCCACGTCGCCGCCGAAGCCCGTGTTGGCCGAGCGCACGAGGTCGGCGCGGCTGCGCTGCACCATCTCAAGACTGCCGTACTGCTCGAACGTCGCGCCGGCCATGCGTACCACGCCGAAGTAGGTGAGCCCGAGCCCCAACGCCAGCACGACGGCGAGTTGGCGCGCGAGGCTCTGCGAGGTTTGCGGCCTCATGCCGATGAGGAACGCCCCGACGGCCGCCGCCGACAGCATGTAGAAGATGTAGAAGCGCAGCGTCAGGACGGCGAAGAGCGAGAGCCCGAGCACTAACATATACTTCACGCTCAGCCGCTCGCCGAGCTTGAGCGTCGCCAGCATCGTCAGCGCGAGGATGAAGACGATTGGCCCGTCCTTCAGCGCCTGCGAAGACCAGAGGACGAGGCTCGGGTAGAAGGCGACCGAGACGGCCGCCACCTTCGCCACCCGCACGTTCTGGAAGATCTGGCGCGCGCAGAGGAAGATCACCGGCGCCGTCGCCGCGCCCAGCACGGCGTTGAAGAACTGCACGGCCAGCATGTTCCGCCCCACCACCGCGTAGATCGCCGCCACCACGTAGAGCATCCCCCAGCCGCTTCCCGAGACCCATATCTGCACGTCGCTGTCGAGGACGCCCTTCTTGTAGCGGTACGCGTCGAGCACCGCCTGGCCGTAGTAGTCGTAGGTGAGGGCGTCGCCGCCGAAGAACTCCTGGAGGTGGAAGCCGTTGATGATGGAGCCGACCGCCATCCGCACCAACAGGCCGCCGACGAAGACCTTCAGCAGGAAGGAGCGCTGCTCGCCCTCGCCCTTCGAGAGCAGCACGCCGGCCGCGATCGCGATCGCGGCGCAGAGCACCACGGCCGCCGCGCCGCCGGGGATGGTGAGCGCGACCGCGCCCGCGAGGATCACCGCGAGGGCGGCGAGTAGAGCGTTCATAAAACCCGGGCCTTATTCTAAAGTACGTCCAACAGTATCCGGCTAGTATTCAGCAAAGCCGCGCGCGCCGCAAGCGCCCCGCCCCCCGCGCCGTCAGCGCCCGGCCTCCAGCGTCAGCACGTCGGCCGGGGTCGTCTGCCCCGCGTGCGGGCGGCTCATGTCGGACGGCGGCAGCGGCGGTCGCCGCGGTCGCCCGCCGTTCCTGGCGGCGTCGGCCGCCGCCTGCCTCAGCAACAGGCGCTGCCGCCGCTTCTCCTCCTGCCGCTCCTTGAGGAGGACGGCGCCGACGGCCACGAAGATGAAGTAGAAGACCAGGATCTGGCTGCGCTGCCGGTAGGCCGTCCCCACGTTCCCCTGGAAGATCGAGTAGGCCAGCGTCAACATCGTCGTGAACAGGAGGATGGGGAGCGCCTGCCTCAGCCTGTATTTGAGCGTGAACCAGATGCCTATCAGGAGCAGCGGGAATGAGACCCACCAGACGATCATCTCCGGGAGCGTGATGGACTGGCGCAGGCTCGCCACCTGCCACGGGAACGGCGCGAGCAGAAGGTAGGCCAGCCCGAGCGGCACGGCGCTTAAGGCGCCCGCCGTCGTGGACACGTCCACGTCGCCGCCGAAGCCCGTGTTGGCCGAGCGCACGAGGTCGGCGCGGCTGCGCTGCACGGCGTCGAGGTCGCCGTAGACCTCGAACTGCGCGTCGGCCGTGCGGAGCACGCCGAGGTACGTCAGCCCGATCCCCACCACCATCACGACGGCGACCTGCCGCAGAAGATTCCGCGTCGTCTGCGGCCGCATGCCGATGACGAACGCCCCGCACACGGCCGCCGCCGTCATGTAGAAGATGTAGAACCTGAAGCTCAGGAGTCCGTAGAGCGCGAACATCATCACCCCGATGTACTTCGTGCTGAACCGCTCGCCGAGCTTGAGCGTCGCCAGCATCGTCAGCGCCAGCAGGAAGACGATCGGCCCGTCCTTCAACCCTTGCGAAGACCAGAGGACGAGGCTCGGGTAGAAGGCGACGAACAGGGTCGCGAGCTTGGCGACGCGCATGTTCGGAAAGATCTGGCGCGCGCAGAGGAAGATGATGGGGGCGGTCGCCGCACCCAGCACGGCGTTGAAGAACTGCACGGCCAGCATGTTCCGCCCGACCAACGTGTAGATGGCGCCCACGGTGTAGCCCATGCCCCAGTTGCGGTAGACGTAGGGGCCGAGCAGGCGGTCGTAGAAGCCGTAGCTCAGCTCGCCCGTCCAGAAGCGCTTGTAGAGGATGCCGTGGTAATCGTAGGTGAAGGCGTCGCCGCCGAAGAACTCCTGGAGGTGGAAGGAGTAGATGAGCGAGCCGACGGCGACGCGGACGAGCACCGCCCCGGCGAAGACTTGCAGGAGGAAGCGCGCATGCGTCTTGTGGCGGCTGACGATGGCGCCCGCCCCCGCCGCGAGCGCGGCACAGAAGACGACGGCCGACGGCCCTTCCACGGGGGACGTTAGGGAGACGCCCACGGCCAGCGCGAGCGCCAGGAGAGCTAAAAGTGCGTTCATGTAACTTTAGGGCCTCGGAGAGACGCGGCCGCCCACAGGGCCGGAGCGGGGCGGGCGCGACGGGGAACGGTCTTTCACAGATCGTCAGGCAGGTCGGGGCGCGTCTTGTGCTCGACGAGGAAGCGGTCCGCCTCCGAGAGTGGCTTGACCGCGCGCGCGGGCACACCCGCAATGAGTTGGTACTCCCCCTCGATGCGGCCCGTCACGACCGAGCCGATGCCGACGATGCAGCGGGATGGTATCACGCCCCCCGGCGCGACGCGAATCTCAGACCCGACGTAGGTCAGCTCGCCGATCTCGACGGGACGCGTCCGCTGCCGGTTGTGCGTCCAGAGGCTCGAATTGCGCCCGCCGAGGATAGAGCGCCGGCCGATGGAGACGCGGTCGGTGAAGTCTATCTTGTGGCCGGCGGTCACGATGGCGCCGTCGCCTAAGGAGAAGCGCGGGTCGGTGGGGTTGACCACAATCGGGTCGGGGATGGAGTTGATCTCGTTCATGCGGAGGATCTCCGCGTAGCGGCCGACGGAGACCTCGTCGCCGCCGCGGATGACGTTGAGGTGCCCGATGTTCGCGTGGTCTCCGACCGACAACTTCCCCACCCCGATGATCGCGTTCAGATGGCCCACGCACACGTCGTCCGCGATCTCGCACTCGGCCGCGTCGATGAGGCTCAGGCCGAGGCGCACCCGCCGCCCGATGCGGTAGCCGAACAACCACCGGTAGAGCGGTCGCTTCAAAAAGCCCGGGAGCAGGGCGACCGTGGCCAGTGTCGCCAGACGTAGTTTGCTGCTGCGGCGTCGGGGCATCTTATCTTTCAGTTGAGCGCGGCGCGGAAGGCTTCGACGACTTTAGGCGCGTTGGCTTCGAGGCTGAAGCGCTCGCGGGCGACGCGCGAGGCGCGGGCGGCCATCTCGCGCCGCAGCTCGCCGTCGCGGACGAGCAGCGAGAGGTGCTCGACCCACTCGGCGTCCGTGCCGGCGAGGAAGCCCGTGCGGCCGTGCTCGATGACCTCGGGGTTCGACCCCATCGGCGTGCAGACCGGCGGGATGCCGAGCGCCATGTACTGCGCCGTCTTCATGAAGAACTTACGCTTGTTCCACTCGTTGACGGGCACGGGGATCATGCCGACCTGCATCCGCCGCAGGTCTTCGACCTCCGTCTCGGCGCTCCACTTCTGCGCCGTGTATTCGACGCCCGGCAGATCGAACTCCGTCCCGCCGATGAGGTGGACGCCGCAATCAACTTTCGTCTGCAACTCGCGCAGCGCGCCGGCCACGACGCCGATGTTCTTGACGGTGGTCGGGCTGCCGCTCCAACCGACGGTGACCCGTTCGAGGTCTTCGGGCTCGGGCTTGTAGACGTAGCGCTCCGTGTCAACTATCGAAGGCACCTGCCAGATGTTCCGGTTGTGCTGCGCGGCGAACTCGCGTATGTGCGATGAGTTGACGATGACGACCTTGCTCAGGCGGATGATGTCGGCGATCTTGCCGAAGAATTTCAGATAAGAGAGATAGCCGTTCGAAGGGCTGCGGTAAGGCACGTAGAGCGGGTCGTCGAGCTGATAAATAATCGGCTTGCGGCGCGCGATCCTCTTCTCCAGAAACGCGGGGCCGAGCAGCGCGGCCTCGCGGTAGACGAAGACGGCGTCGTAGTCGTCCAGCTGTCTCAGGAGCTTCACGCGCTCGACGTAGCCGCGCGCCATCTCGGCGGCCTTCTCGAAGGTGTGGCCGGGCGTGTAGAGGATTTCGCGCAGCCGCTCCGACTCGAACGGCGCCCAGTGGAGGCGGATGCCTTCGGGCGCGAGCACCTTCTCCCACAGCTCGATGCTCCCGCGCTGCCCGGGGGCGAAGCCGTAGCGGTTCGGGATGAGGGTCAGGACTTCCATCGCTGAAAGCTTATCTCGCTTCTCCGCCGCGCGCCACACTCGCGCCGCCCGCCTCGGCCGCGCTCTGGCCGGGACGCAGGGACGCACTGAGCCGCGCGTAGACGCGCCGGTACTTCGCGCCGCCGACGCGCTCGATGTCGAAGCGCCGCTCGGCGCTCGCGCGCGCACGCTCGGCCAAGTCCCCTTCCGCGCGCAAGGCTTCGACCTCTTCGAGGGCGCGGCTAAAACTCGCGTCGTCGAAGTCGCGCAGCACGACGCCGACGCGGTCGCCTTCGATCACCTCATCGACATCGCCGACGCCCGCGTTCGTGACGACGGGCAGACCGGCGGCGAGGTATTCGGCGATCTTCGTCGGCGAAGACGATAGCTTCGAGTAGCAGGCGCGGATGAAGGAGACGGCCACGTCCGAGGCTTTCAGATACTTCGGCACGTCGGCGGGCGCGGCGCGTCCGACGCGGAAGGAGTCCGCGGGCACGCCCAGCTCGCGCAGCCGCGTCTCGATCTGTGCGGGCGGCGTCTGCGTGAGCACGAGCGCGTACGTCCGCGGGTCCTGTTTGAAGGCGAGCGCCATGAAGCGCGCCGTCTCCTCGGCCATGTACCAGCCGCCGAACGAGCCGACGTAGACGACGACGCGGCGGTCTTCGAGTCCCAGCTCGCGGCGCAGCTCCTCGCGCGGCGTCTCGTCGGCGGCGCGGAAGCGCCCGAAGTCCACGCAGCAGGGGATGACCTCGACGGGCCTGCCCCGCTCGTCCGTCTCGGTGCGGCCGGGGAAGAGTATCTCGCGCGCCTTCTCGGTGAGCACGACGAAGGCGTCGGCCGAGTTGAAGAGGAAGCGCTCGACGCGCTTGACGCCGCGGTAGAGCGTCCCGTTCTCGGGCCAGACGCCGGCGTCGGTGTACTCCTCGGGCATGAAGCCGCGGATGTCGAAGAGGATGCGCCCGCCCGCGCGCCGCTTGGCGAGTGCGGCCATCAGCGCCGGCACGTGCCCGCGCGCGTGCAGCACGTCAGCCTCGCCGCGCCTCAACATCTTTGAGGCCAGCCGCGCCCCGACGGCCACGTCGTAGAGCGTCGCCGGCAGGGAGGGCCGCTTGTGGTAAGCGCGCCAGTGCCAGCGGATGCCCTCCCCTTCCAGGCGCGCCCGCTCGGCCTCAAGCTCGTCGGTCGTCCAGCGCCCTTTGAGCTGCGGCTCGAAGGTGAGCAGGCTCACTTGCAGGCCCGCCTCGGCGAGCTTGCGCAGGTACGGCAAGACCTGTGTCTGCACGAGCGGCTCGCGCAGGCCGAAGTAGCACAGGTAGAGAGTTCGCGTCGGCATTCGAGAGGTCAAGAGTACAAAACTCGCCGGGGGCACACAAACGCCCGTCCCGCACTTCTTCGTCGAAAGGCTATCTGCCCGGCGGCGGCGCCGCGCGGACGAACCCGCCGCGCAAGCCTCGCGCGGGGTCGCGCAGGGTCACGCCGCCCCGCATTTCGATCTCCGTGCAGGGCAGCTCCGCCGCCCAGCACTGCTCCCTGTCCAACGGAACAAGGTACTTGAGCCCGTGCTCCTCGCGCGGCTCCGTCAACGCCACGGGCAAAGGTGGTGCCAGCAGCAGGCGCTTGAAACGCCCCTCCACGCCCGCCCCCACGCGCGTGAACGTTTCGAGTGCGACGGTCATCGTGAAGAAGAGCAGGCCGCAGGCCGTCAGCATCGCGGCGAGCGTCGCACGCCGCCGCCAGAGGCCGTCTTCGACATCCGCCCCCGCCTCACCGGCCAGCTTCAACGCCGCGGGCACGAGCAGCGCGCCGAAGAGGATTGCCGCATAGCCCAACCCGAACCTCAAAGCCGGTGCCGCGTAGAGCGTCAGCGCCGAGCCCGCGAGCCCCGCCGCGAGCACCCAGGTTCTGCCCGCGAACTTCCCTCCCCGGCCGCTCAACATCGCGACGGCGGCCGCGGCCGCCAACGAGACCATTAACACTTCTCCCCCACGCAGTAGAAAGTAGACGAGCAACCCTGCGCACCCCGCCGTCAAGACGGACGTGCCCGGAGCGCGCCAACGCGTCCTCGCTCGAACGAACGCCCCGACACCCGCGACGAGCAGGCAGAGAGGGGCGACGGCCGCGTTCTTGAGCGTGAACCCTTTCGTCAACCAGGGCACGACCCAGTTCCAACCGTTCGCCCACGGCGGCGTCCTGCCGTCCCAGCGCGCCCAATCCCTGACCACTCTCGCCAGCGACTCGGCCTTATCCACCCCGACCGACCAGGGCGTCTCGACGCACAGCAACTTTGAAGGGAAGAGCGGGCAGCCCGACGCGACCACGCCGTACGCGAACGTCGGCAGCAGCACGAGTGCGACCGCGGCCCCCGCCGTTAAAAGCCTTCGCGGCGAAAGCCGCACGCCCCAGGCGTAGTAAGCAGACGCGGCGACGAGCAGCGACAGGCCGCTCAACTTCACCCCCACGGCGCCCGCGGCCAGCAGCACGGGCAGCAGCCGCGCACCCGCGCGTGCCTGCTCCTCTTCAATCAAAGAGATGGCCCAGGCGACCGCCACGGCGAGGAAGAAGACCGGCAGGTCGGGGCTGGCCGAAGCCGGCTGCCGCCAGACGAGGGCCGGCGGCAGCACGAACGCATACGAGAGACAGGCTAACCAGTCCGAGCCGCGCCCCTTCCCGGCCGCGCAGCGCCGCGCGCAGAGCAGCGCGTGCAGCGCGGCGACGAGCAGCGCGAAGCCGCAGGCCACTGCCGTCGCGCGCGACCCGAAGGGAGTTGCCTCGAACGGCGCCGCCAGCGCGAACCACGCCGAAGCGAACGCGAACCTGATCTGCACGAGCGCGAGCCCCGGCACCGCGCCGTGCCCGGCCAGCCAACGTATGCTCTGAAAGTGGTAGAGCCCCGTGTCGTAGTACGTGACCGGCTGCGAGGCGAAGGCGGCGACGCCGGCCGCGAGCGCGAGCAGACCGAGGAGGAGCCGCGGACTGAGGAGAGCTTTAAGGCGTGCGGCCTCTGCGCGCACGCCGCGCGAGAGGAGCGCGAGGGCGGAGATGACGGCCGCCACCGCCAAGCCGCACAACGTCGTGAGCGGCGCGAAGAGCGAGACAAGAAGAAGCGCCTGCGCGAGTACGACGAGGCCGAGCCAGAGGGAGAGGACAAGGCGGTCGCCCGCGCGCCGGCAGGTCTCGGCGCCGGCCGCGCGTTCAAGCACGGCCGCCCCGCACAGCCAGCAGACCAGAAGGAGCGGCAGCCACGCGCCGACGAAGAAGAGCATCTCGACAGTCCGTTATACAGGCCGGCGGCGGCGCCCGCGCCTCAATCCTTCTCGGCCACCAGCAGGATGTTCTTGCCGAGCGGCGGCGGGACGATTCTCTCGGCGACCTTGACGAAGGGCACGACGCAGCGGTCGTAGAGCTTGACGAGCCCCGGCTCCATCGAGTCCGACTTGAGCAGACGGTACTTGACCCACCAAGGGGCCACGCCCGCGAGGTCGAAGTAGACCGACTTTAAGACCTTGAACCCCGCGGCGGCGCACTTCCGTTCAAGCTCCGGCCGCGTGTAACGGCGGACGTGCGCGACCCTCCGGTCGAAGCCGCCGTAGAGCCACTGGAACGCCGGCACGAAGATGAAGAGGCGCCCCCCCGCCGGGAGCGTCCGGTTGATGGCGCGCAGCTCCGCCTCGTCGTCGGGGACGTGTTCGAGCACGTTGACGTAGATGATCGAGTCGGGGCGCCGCCCCGTTCTCAACTCGTCGGCCACGGCCCCGAAGACACTGTTACGCGTCTCCACGTCGGCGCCCGCCGCCCACTCCCGCGCCCTCCGGTCGAGAATGGAGTACATCTCGCGGGAAGGTTCGACGAGGGTGAGCGACTCGGGCTTGCGCTCAAGGATGAGTTCTGAGAAGGAGCCCTGACCGGCGCCGACCTCGACGAGCCGGGCGCCCATGTACGGGGCGAAGAGTTCGAGAATCCAGCGGTGGTAGTTGAGGGCGAAGGACATCGACTCCAGGTCGGTGCCCTCGTAGGAGATTTCTGACACGCTGCTCACGACTCCGTCCAGGCCCCGCCCGCGCTCGCCGCCTCGACCGCCTTGGACGCCTCGGCCGGCGCGTGTGTGACCCGGCCGCCCAGCTCCGGCAGCCTCCGGAACGACGCGGCGGTGCCGCAGAAGAGGTTGAAGCGGACGACGAACCAGAGGGCGGCCAGGCCGTCGGCGAACCCGATCTTCTTCCCCTCGTCGTAGGTACGGCCGTAGTAGCTGATGGGCACCTCGTAGACGGCGCACCCGAGCTTCGCCATCTTCGCCGTCACCTCGATCTCGAAGCCGAAGCCCGAGGACGTGATGGTCATCTGGCGGATGATGTCGCCGCGGAAAGCCTTGTAGCCGGTCTCCACGTCCGTCAGGTTGATGTTGGTCAGGAGGTTCGAGAAGAAGGTCAGCCCCTTGTTGGCGAGGTAGTGGTAGAAGTAGAGCACGCGCGCCGCGCGCCGCACGAGGAAGCGCGAGCCGTAGACCACGTCGGCCTGACCGTGGAGGATCGGCCTGATGACCTCGGGGATTTCGACGGGGTCGTATTCGAGGTCGGCGTCCTGCACGATGACGATCTCGCCCGTCGTCTGCGCGAAGCCGGTCTTGAGCGCCTCGGTCTTACCCTTGTTCCGCTCGTGGCGCGCGACGCGCACGCGCGCGTCCTCCGCGGCCAGCGCGCGGGCCACCGCCCCCGTGCGGTCTTTGGAGCAGTCGTCCACGACGACGACCTCCAGCAGGTGTTCCAGCTTGAGCACCTTGCGCACCACGTCGGCGAGCGTCGCCTCCTCGTTGTACGCGGGGATGACGACGGACAGACATGGGCAGGGCGCGGTCGTATTACTCATCTTTACTCGGCTTGCCTTAACTCGAAATTGTACCCGTCGGTGAGCCCACGGGCGGGCTTACTATGTCGAAAGCGAAAGCGTGCGTCAAGCGACGGTGCCGTGCTCGGCGGCCGCGCGCGCCGGCCGCGTCAGGAGCGCACGCGCCCAGCCGGCGAAGGTCGCCAAGTCGATGGTTAAGAGCACCAGGACGACGCAGGCGAACTGCAAGGGGTTGAGCGCCCAGCCGAGGCCGCGCCCCTCGCGGTGGCGCCAGACGCTCTTGGCCGCGCGCGCCGCCAGCCCCAGCGCCGGCACCACCAGCCACCACGCGCTGTGTACGAAGGCGAGGAGGACGAACGGGAGCGCGAGGGCGTACTGCCGCGCGATGCCGTAGTGCCAGAAGCGCTGGCGGCCGGCCCAGACGTTGTGCTTGGAGTAGAGCGAGAAACGTCTGTACGTGCGCGCGAGGTTGGGCTGCAACTGCCAGCGGACGTTGGCGCGCGGCGCCCAGCGCGTCCGCGCCCCTTCGGCCTCGACGCGCTCCATGAAGATTAAGTCCTCGGCGGCGCGCATGTCCGGGAAGCCGCCCGCGCGCCGCCACACCTCGCGCCGCATCAGGGACGAGGCGATGAAGCGCCCGCGCGTCAGCGCCGCCTCCGCGCCGTGCGCCGTCTTCGGCGCCACGTAGGCGATGGCCGCACAGCGCTCGAAGAAGGTGCGCGTGACGGGGTCGAAGTTGCCGTAGACGACCTCCGTCCCGGGCTCCTCCAGAACCTTCTCGGCCAGGCGTTCCAGCCACTCCGGGTCGAGCCCGATGCCTGCGTCCGTGAAGGCGAGCCAGGGGTAACGCGCCGCGCCCGCCCCGACGTTGCGGCCCCTCCCCGGCGAGGCCCGGCCCGCCTCGACGATGCGGAAGCTCTCGTCGCCCGCGGCCAGCTCGCGCGCGAGTTCGACGGTGCGGTCGGTCGAGCCGCCGTCCACGAGGATGACCTCGTCGGGCTGCCGCGTCTGCGCGCGGACGGACGAGACGAGGCGCGCGAGCGACTCCTCCTCGTTGAAGACGGGGATGACGAGAGAGATTTGAAGGTCGGGACTTGCCTGCGCCATGCGTTAAGGGGCTCCGGCCGGCGCCTACTGGCGCTGGAAGGCGGCGCGGGTGCGGCGGTAGAGTTCGCGCCCCTCGCGGTAGGCGCGCCGCTCGCCGGAGAGGCAGTAGAGGAACTTGTGCAGCATGCCGGAATCGAAGAGCGTCGCCGGGTACTCGCGCAAAGCCTGCCAGGCCGCGCGCGCCGCCCCGCGCGGGTCGCCGCCCTTGATGTAATAGCCGCCGCTCGTGAAGTGCATGTTCGCCCACGCGCGTGCCTTCTGCCTGCGGATGTCGGCCGGCACGTAGTCGAGCGCGTAGTAGTTCTGGTACATGCGCTCAAGCTCAGGCGCGGCGCGCGCGGCCTGCGCGACCGTCTTCGACTCGGGATGCAGCCGGTAGGTCGAGAACAGCTCCGGCGTGTATTCGATACGATGCTTCGCGCCCGCGCGCAGCCAGAAGTCCCAGTCCATGAAGTAGTAGTAGTGCGGGTCCAGGAGCCCCACGTCGTCCACGACCTTGCGCCGGATGAAGGCAGAGGGCTGCGCGATGGGGTTCTCGCACTCGACGACGAACTTGACGTAGTCGAACTCCCCGCGCGGCCGGCTCCTTTCAAGCGGCGTCCCGTCGTCTTCGGTAAACAGGGTGTCACCGAAGACGACGCCGACCTCGGGCCGGCTGTGCAGGTACTCGACGGCCTTCGAGACGGCGCCGGGGAGCAGGGTGTCGTCGGAGTTGAGCCAGGTGACGATCTCGCCGCGTGAGCGCTGCCAGCCCTTGTTGATGGTGGGCGTCTGCCCCATGTTGGGCTGACTCTCCCAGTCGATCCGCCCCGTGTACTCTTCGAGCACGCGCGGGGTTTCGTCGGTCGAGCCGTCGTCGATGACGATGTGCTCGATGTGTGGGTAGTCCTGCCCGAGCACGCTCTCGATGGTCTCGCGCAGGTAGGCCGACTGGTTGTAGGTCGGGGTGACGATGGAGACCAGCGGGCTCGCACTCGGGCCCGCCGCTTGTTCGGTATTGCTCATAAGGTCATCGACGGCACGTCTCCGGCCGCGTCGTTTAAGCGCCGTAATATAGCATAGCGCCGCCGGGGCCTCCGAACGCGCGGGCGGGCGCTTTGCCGCCGGCTCAGACGCCTGTGCTATGCTTTCCGGTCGCCATACAGTTTCTATATAGAAGTTGGGGGAGTCATCTGAATGTCTGTTGCAATCGTCACCGGGTCGTCGGGGCTCATCGGGAGCGAGACGGCCAAGTTCCTCGACGCCCGCGGGCTCCACGTCGTCGGCATCGACAACGACATGCGCCGCTACTTCTTCGGCCGAGAAGCCTCGACCGACTGGAACACGCGCCAGTTGCAAAGCACGCTGAAGGACTTCGAGCACCACGCCGCGGACGTGCGTGACGCCGACGCCGTCGGCCAGATTTTCGAGCGCTTCGGCGGAGACGTCTCGCTCGTCGTCCACACCGCCGCGCAGCCCTCGCACGACTGGGCCGCGCGCGAGCCGTTCACGGACTTCACCGTCAACGCCAACGGCACGCTCGTCATGCTCGAAGCCGCGCGCAAATATTGCCCGGACGCCGTCTTCGTCTTCACCTCGACGAACAAGGTCTACGGCGACACGCCCAACGCGCTGCCCTTAATCGAGACGGAGACGCGCTGGGAGGTCGAGCCCGCGCACCCGTTCGCCGAGCACGGCATCGACGAGACGATGACCATCGACCAGTCGAAGCACAGCCTCTTCGGCGCGAGCAAAGTGGCGGCGGACGTTCTAGCGCAGGAGTACGGGCGCTACTTCGGGATGAAGACGGCGACGTTCCGCGGCGGGTGTCTGACCGGCCCCGCCCACTCGGGCGCGGAGCTGCACGGCTTCCTCGCCTACCTCGTCAAGTGCGTCGTGACGGGGCGGCCGTACACGATCTACGGCTACAAGGGGAAGCAGGTGCGCGACAACATCCACTCGTACGACCTGGTCAACGCCTTCTGGCACTTCTTCCAGAGCCCGCGCGCGGGCGGGGCCGTCTACAACATGGGCGGCTCGCGCCACAGCAACTGCTCGATGCTCGAAGCCATCCGGATGGCGGAGGAGCTGTGCGGGCGCGAGCTGAACTACACGCTCTCGGACGAGGCGCGCTCGGGCGACCACATCTGGTGGATTTCGGACGTGCGCCGCTTCCGCCGGGACTATACGGGCTGGGAGTACCGTTACGACATGCGCAAGATCATGGAGGAGATCGTCGCGGCGACGAAAGAGCGCGCGCGCGCCTCGGCCTGAAGGCAAAAGGCAAAAGGCAAAGGTGAAGAACGGCGAGGCCCTCATCAGCAATCGATGAGAGCCTCGCTCTCTTTATCTCTCCACTTTTGCCTTTTGCCTTTTTACCTTTGACTTTCCTCGCGGCGGACGAAGATGCTGTCGGCCTGCACGACGCGGCCGTCCGCCGGGCTCACCATCTGCTCCATGTTCCCCTGAAAGTCGAAGCCGAGGCCGCGCATCGTCGCGTAGATCTCGTCGAAGAGCGGCTGCCCCTCGTAGAGCCTGCGGAACGAGGTCTCCATGATGACCGCCACCGCCCGCTTGACCGTCTCGGCCCCGCCGGCCAGCACGTTGGCCTCGTAGCCCTGCACGTCGATCTTCAAGAGGATGTTCTCCCGCAGCGGGAGTTCCGCCGCCACGCCGTCGAGCGTCCGCACCGCGACGCTCAAGGGCCGCTCCTCCTGCCCGCCGGTGCTCTCCGGGAACGACTCCTCGTGCAGCTTCGTCATCTTCAGGAACGAGGACGAGGGCGTGTGGAGCGCCCTTCGGAATTCGAGCGTGCCCTCTTCGCGGCCGAGCGCGCAGTTGATGGGGTGGAAGTCCGAGCCCGCGGGCAGCGCCGTCTTCAACGTCTCGAAGCAGTCGGGCAACGGCTCGAACGAGTAGATGGCCGCGCCGGGGAAGACCTCGTGCGCGAGCCGCGCGAACTGGCCGGTGTTCGCGCCGATGTCGAGGATGGAGCTGATGCCGGCGTCGAGTAGCCACGGCCGGCGCAGGTTGCGGTAGTGGTCGTAGTCGATGCCGCGCCGCCTGAGTCCGACGGCCTCGGGGTGGCGCGCCATCACCAGCCCCCTGTAGACGTGTGCGCTTATGTCTCTCAGCTTCATGTGTCTAAAGTTTAGTAGCCCCCGCGGCCGGTCGCGACCAGCACGCGCCGCTTGATCTTCCGCAGCCAGAGCGGGTAGGGCGAGCGACACGCGGGCATCACGGGGAAGCCCGGTTGACGGCGCGTGCGCGCGGCGCGCGCCGCGTTAATCGCGCGCGCCTCCCCGAAGCAGCGCACGTACTCGTCCGCCATGCGCCCGACCGTGTACGGCCGGCTCGCCTCCCACGCGCCGAGCTTCAACGCCGCCAGCCGCGCGCGCTCTCGCGCCAGACTCTCCAGACGACCCGCGAACGCTTCGACGTCTCCGACGGCGACGAGCAGTCCGCTCCTTCCGTCAACGACGACCTCGCCGGTGCCGCTCTTAATCTCAGTCACGACCGGCGCGAGCGCGTGCCCCATTGCTTCGAGGAGCGCCACCGAGAGCCCTTCGTAGTCGGACATCAAAAGGAACACGTCCAGCCCCTTCAGCCGCCGCTTGACCGCCGCCGAAGAAAGCCACCCCCAGAACTTCACGCGCTCCGCGACCCCGCGGCGCGCGAACTCCGCTTCGAGCGCCGCGCGCGCCTCGCCATCGCCGACGACGTGCAGCTCGAACTCCACGCCGCGCCGCACGAGTTCGGCGGCGAGCGGCGCCATCTCCGACACGCGCTTCTGCTCCTCGACGAGCCGGCCGACGTAGCCGATCCGCAGCGGCTCGCCCTTGAAAGATGATTCGGCGCGCGCACGCGCCCCGGCCGCGTCGAGCGAGACAACGCCGTAGGGGATGTGCCGCGCGCGCCCGGGCGGGATGCCACACTCCTCCAATGTCCGGCGTTGTATCTCCCGGCTCACACTGACGGCGCAGTCCACGAACTCGCCGTAGTGCTTCAAAGGCTCGTAGAAGGCGCCCACGTCGTTGTGCGCAATGGAGAGGGTCGGGATATCCGGGTCGAGCAGAGGCAGCGCCAACCAGCCCGCGTCGGGCGAGGCCGAGATGACGTAGGCATCGGGGCGCACCGAGTTGACCCAGGCCGCGACTCTTTCGGCGCGCTCCTCGGGCAACACGGTCGCCGACCAGAGCCGGTCTTTGATCTCACCACCCGCTTCGCGCAGGGCGTCCACGATGCCCTGCTCCGGTCCGGGCTGCGTGATGAACGAGGCATGCCAGCCACGCTCGGCCAGCCTCGCGCAGAGGTCGACGAGGAAGGTGTGCGCGCCGCCCGTCGGCGGCGTCGTCATGGTCGTGTCTACGAGAACAACGTGCATGAAATGAAAGAAGTAGGCCGTGGGCTGTGGGCAGTGGGCAGCCGCCCCGCGCCGCGGGAGTTGAAAGGTTTCTCAAAAGTTATCAGCATCAAGAGCTTCAACTGCCTACTGCCTACTGTCCGCGCGCCGGCGCAGGATGTCGCCCAACGTGCCCGTGAACGAAGTGGTGACGGCGTTCTTCAACTGTGCGCCGGTGGCAAACGGCGCGAGTAGCGCGCAGGCGAGCCACTTCGCGCGGGGGCGCACGCGGCGGTCGAGCGCGGCCGCCTTGAAGAGCTGCCGCGTCGCCTTCATGCGGTTGCCGTGCAGAGACTCTTCGATGCCGAGCAGCCCTTCGCACTCGGCGACGAGGTCGCGGTTGAGCTTGAGGTCTCCGGGCTCTTTCAGAGTCCGCGCCGCCCAACTCCTCCTCATCTTCAAAGTGGCCCTCAACATCAGTCGCCCGTCGAGACTCGCGCTCAGCTCGTGCGCCCTCACCAGTGCGCGCACGCCCTCGGCATCTTCGTAGCGGAAGTTAAAGCCCGCGACGGCGCAGCGCATCCAGTAGTCCCAGTCCTCGACGGGCGTCAGTCCCGCGTCGAACTCGCCGGCCGCCTCGACGACGCGCCGGCGGACGAGCGGCGCGTTGACGACCATGATGTTGTTGCGCAGCAGAGGCTCCAACAGCACGCGACCGCGGCCCGAGACCTCCGGCATCCACTGCCCGCCGTCGTCCCAGACCGAATACACACGCGAGTGGCCGAGCCCGACTCCGCCGGAATCGAAGTAGCGGACGTTGCCGTAGACGAGGTCAACGTCCGCGTGTTGCTCAAGGTACTCGACCTGCCGCTCGAACTTGCTCGGCTCCAGCAGGTCGTCGGCGTCGAGGAATTGGAAGTATGCGCCCGACGAATGTCTGATGCCGTTGTTCCTCGCCGCGCCCTGCCGCGCGTTCTCCTGCCGGACGTAGCGGACGCGCGGGTCGCCCGCGGCGTAAGCCTCGACGACCGCGCGCGTGTCGTCCGTCGAGCCGTCGTCCACGACGATGCACTCCCAGGCGGCGTAGGTCTGGGCCGCGAGGCTCGCGAGCGTCTCGCCAATGAGGTGCCCGTAGTTGTAAGACGGGACGACGACGCTGACCACCGGGGGCGAAGGATTCGAAGTCATCAGGCTCACCGCTTAAGCTCCCCGGGTCTCCCCAGCAGGCCGCGGACGTGCCACTCGGCGCGGTAGAGAACCTCGCGACTGATGTAGTTATAACGACGCGGGAGGAGACGCAGCACCAGCCTTTGGAGCGCCGTCACGGGCGCGCCCCCGTCCCACGTGTAGAACTCGCGCATCCGCCGCCGCGCCTCCTCGACCCGCCCCTCCGCGACGAGCGCAGAGATGAGGTCGCGGTAGAGGCCGCGCACCCTCTGCTTCGCCAGCGCCGGGTCTAACGACGAATCGGGCGCGTGCTTCAGGGTCACGGCGAGCATCGGCGCGAGGAGTTTGCTGGCCGTGGAGGTGGTCGCCGCGGCGTGGCGGCGATACCTCATCAACTTCTCCTCCATCCCGTAGAAACTCGCGCCCCACTTCGCCAGCCTCAGCCAGAGGTCGTAGTCCTCGCAGTTCTGGTAAGTGCGATCTTCGTCAAAGAGCCCGACGGCGTCGAGCGCCTCACGCTTCACGAGCACCGAGAGCGTCCCGATGCGGTTCGAGGTGAAGAGCGTGCGGAACAGCTCCTCCCCGCGCGCCTCGCCGGGAAGGATGTGGAAACGTTCCTCTTCAGACGCCGCGCCCTCTTCCGAGAAGAAGTAGCCGTCCGTGTAGACCAGGTCAACGCCCGTCCGCTCCATCACTTCAAGCTGCGCTTCGAGCTTCTCGGGCAGCCAGAGGTCGTCGGCATCGAGGAAGGCGACCAACGCGCCGCGCGCCGCGCCGAGCCCCGTGTTGCGCGCGGCGGCCTGCCCGCCGTTGGGCCGGCGGACGTAGCGGACGCGCACGTCCGCCGCGGCGAGGCGCCGCGCCACTTCGCCCGTGTCGTCCGCCGAGCCATCGTCCACGACGACCAGCTCCCACCCGCCGAAGGTCTGCGCCTGCACGGAGCGGACGGACTCGGCAAGGTAGCGGCCCGAGTTGTAGGCGGGCATGATGACGCTGACGAGGTGCTGCATAAGAGAGGGCGGCGTCCGTGCGTTCAACGCGCCCCGCCGCCCGCGAGCAGGCGCCGCGCGCGCCCCAGGCGATAGGCCAACGAGTTGGAGAGCCGCCTGGCCAACGGCCTGTAAGTCAGGTGCCTGAACATCGAGGCGCGCAGCCGCCAGTGGGCGGGGCTCGCCGGCGGGGGCCAGTAGAGCGGCGCGCGCCGCCGCAGCTCCGCCTCATACTTCCCGAAGCCGTCGCCCGTCTTGGCCTCCTCGTGGTAGGTGGCGCACGAGAGGTCGCGGTCGATATTCTTAAACTCGAAGTGGCGCGCCATCCGCACCCAGTAGTCGAAGTCCATCGTCAGGTGCAGGCTCTCGTCGAGGTAGCCGATGCGCTCGAACACCTCGCGCCGCCAGAAGATGGAGGGCTGGTGCATCTGGTAGCCCTTCCAGAATTCGAGCAGCCGCTCGAAGCTCTCGAAACGGCCGAAGCCCCGGCGCGGCGCCCGCCCGTCCGTGTAGACCTGCACGCAGTGGCCGACCGCGGCCGAGGCGCCCGCGCCCTCGTAGAGCGCCTCGGCCACCGCCCGCAACGTGCCCGGCAGGTAAAAGTCGTCGCTGTTGAGCCAGCAGAGCACGTCGCCGGTCGCGCGCGCGAAGCCCTTGTTGATGGCGTGGCTCTGCCCGCGGTCGCGCTCGCTCTCCCAGTGGGCGAGGAAGGGCTCGTACTTGCGGATGACCTCGACGCTCTCGTCCGTGCTCCCGCCGTCGATGACGACGAACTCAAGCTCGGGGTAGCCTTGCAGCAGGACTGAGCGGAGGGTCTGTTCGATGAACCGTCCCTGGTTGTATGACGGCGTGACGACGCTGAAGCGCGGCCAAGCGCGCCCGGACGGCATCGACGGGGGCAGCGGCTCTGTCTCTTCAGTCCAGGGCCAGCCCTCCCTCCCCGGCGGCGGGGCCGGCAAGTCCCCGCGACTCCCGACCAGCTTCCACTGCCGGCGCGGCTCAGACCCTTCGACACTCTCTTCAACCCGCCGCATAAATCTCTACCGCCCGGCGCTCCTGGCGACGGCCGCCAGGTCTGCCCGCACCATCTCCTTGACGAGCGCCTCGAACGTGTAGCTCGGCCCCCAGCCGAGCATTCGCCGCGCCTTCGACGAGTCGCCCACGAGCAGATCGACCTCGGCCGGCCGCTTGAACCGCTCGTCCACCCGCACATAATCCCTGTAATCGAGTCCCGCCTCCGCGAACGCCAGTTCGCAGAACTCGCGCACCGAGTGGGTCTCGCCGGTCGCCACCACGTAGTCGTCCGGCTGCTCCTGCTGAAGCATCAGGTGCATCGCCTTGACGTAATCCTTCGCGTGCCCCCAGTCCCGCTTTGCCTCCAGGTTGCCCAGCCGCAGCTCGGTCGCGAGACCCGACTTGATCTTCGCGACCGTGCTCGTGATCTTGCGCGTGACGAACTCGAACCCGCGGCGCGGCCCCTCGTGGTTGAAGAGGATGCCGGAGCAGCAGAACATCCCGTACGCCTCGCGGTAGTTTCTCGTCAGCTCGAAGCCCGCCACCTTGCTGATGCCGTAAGGCGAGCGCGGGTGGAAGGGCGTCGTCTCCTTCTGCGGCACCTCGCGGACTTTGCCGAACATCTCGGAGGAGCCGGCAAAGTAGAAGCGGCACCCGGGGCGCAGTTCCCTGAGCGCGGCCAGCACGTAGTGCGTGCCGTTGATGTTCGTGGACATCGTCGAGAAGCCGTCGGCGAAACTCTCGGCGACGAAACTTTGCGCGGCCAGATGGTAGCACTCGTCGAACTTCACACGGCTCACCACGCTGAAGACGGAGGGGTAGGACTCCAGGCTCGCGGCGTGGAGCGTAACGCGGTCGAGCAGGTGTGCGAGGCGTGTGAAGCGCCGCTCGGGGTCTTCGAGCGCGACGCGGCGCACCAGCCCGTGCACCTCGTAACCTTCCGACAGCAGGCGCTCGGCCAGGTAGCTCCCGTCCTGCCCCGTGATGCCCGTGATTAGAGCCTTCTTCAAACTGTCTCCTCTCCTTCAGAGTCGGCCGGCGTCTAAGCCCGGGCAGGTGCGGTCTCTCTCGTTGATGGTCACGCCCTCGGTCGCCGGCCACTCGATGCCGAGGGCCGGGTCGTCCCAGCGCAGGCCGCCCGCGTGCTCCGGCGAGTAGATGTCCGACGCGAGGTAGAAGACCTCCGTGGCGTCCTCAAGCGTCTGGTACCCGTGCGCGAAGCCCTCGGGGACGTAGAGCATCCGCCGGTTCCTGGCCGTCAGCTCCACCGCCTCCCAGCGCCCGAAGGTCTCCGACGTGGGGCGTAGATCGACCACCACGTCATAGATAGCTCCGGCCGTGCACCGCACCAGCTTCGCCTGCGCCCGCGGCGCCCGCTGATAGTGAAGCCCCCGCACGGTATGCCGCCGCTCGTTGAACGAGATGATCGCCTCGACCAGTGGCCGGCTGATGTCGAGGGCCGCGAACTCGGCCGCCGAGTAGGCGCGCGCCAGAAAGCCGCGCCCGTCCGGGAAACGCTCCGGGTCGATGACGTAGGCTCCGCACAGTCCCAGCGGTGTGAACCTGATCCCCACCTCTTCCCTCCCGCCATCTTCAGTCGAGTGCATAAGAGTCTACCACCGCGGCCCCGCTCACGTGCCGAGCGAGCGGTAAACGTCCACGGTCTGCGCGACGGTCTTGGCCCAACTGAACTCCCCGGCCCGCCGCGCCCCTTTCTCAATCAGCTCGCGGCGCAGCCCCTCGTCGTCCGTCAAAGAAAGCAGGATGTCGGCCAACTCGTCAAGCGCCCTCGGGTCGAAGAGCAGCCCCGCGTCGCCGACCACCTCGGGCAGGCTCGATGCGTTCGAGACGACGGCGACCGTGCCGCACGACATGGCTTCGAGCGGCGGGATGCCGAACCCCTCGTAGAGCGAGGGGTAGACGAGCGCGAGGCTCCGCCGGTAGAGCCTGGCGAGTTGCGCGTCCCCGGCGTAGCCGTAGTGTTCGACGTGCCCGGCCAGCCCGAGTTCGGCGAGCCGCCGCTCCTCGTCCGCCGTGAAGGGCGAGCCGACGACGCAGAGCGAGAGCTGCGGGCGCGAGGTCAACACGCGCGACAGCGCACGCAGCAGCAGATCGAAGTTCTTGTAGCGCGAGCGACTGCCCACGTAGAGGTAGAAAGGGCGCGCGGGGGCCGGCCCCGGCTCGTCGGCGAGCGAGGCGTCAAGCTCGGAGGCGAGGTGGGTCACCGCCACCTTCTCCTCGGGGATGGGGTGGCGCGCGAGCAAGTCCCGCTTCGTGTTCTCGGAGATGCAGATGATGCGGTCGGCCGCGAGGACGGCCCGGCGCTTCGCTTCGGCGTTCTCGCCCGCGGGATCCATCTCTTCGGAGAAAAGCTCGTGGATCATGTCCCAGACGGTGAGCACCGTCGGCGCGCGGTAGGAGCCGACGCGTCGGCCTGTGAGCAGCGTGTAGTAGGTCGGGTGGAAGACCTCGAAGCGCCCGCGCGCGAGCCGCTCGGTCAGGAGCCAGTCGCGAAGTCTGGACGTGTAGAGGCCGAGCCGGTACGAGAAGCTCTCAAGCCGCGGGTAGCGCCGGCCGTACTCGTAGACTTGCAGGTTCGGGTGGTTTGGGAAGTTGACTTCGCGCGCCTGCTCGACCAGCAGCGAGGGCTCGAAGTCGGGCGGCAGCCCGCCGATGACGTTGGCGAAATACCGGTTGATGCCGCCGGCGGCCTGCCAGCCGTAGACGTGTCCGTCGTAAAGGATGCGCATGGAGTTCGGGCGGGAGGGCGGGCAGACCCGGCGGGCCGCCCCCGCTGTCGAGAACTTCGAATTGACCTTCAACTCGCCGCCGTCCCGGAGAGCTGTGCCCGCAGAGAGCGCTCGATGTCGTCTATCGCCCTCTCGATCCTGAAACGCTCCTCCACCATCCGCCGGCCGCCGGCGCGCAGCCGCTCGAACAGAGTTCGGTCGTCGAGCAGCCGGAGGATTTGCGCGGCGCAGGCAGCCGCGTCCTCCTTCGGGAAGACGAGCCCCGTCCTTTCGTGTTCCAGAATCTCGGCACTCCCGCCGCTCGCCGTCCCGAGGACGGCCAGTCCCGAGGCCATCGCTTCGAGCATGCTGATCCCGAGCCCCTCGTCGATGATCGAGGGGAAGAGGAGGAGGTCGTGTGCGCCGTAGACTTCCGGCAGCCGTTCGTGCGCGACGTGGCCGGTGAACTCGATGTGGCCTTCGAGCCCGTGCTCCTGCGCGAACCCGCGCAGCTCAGACACGTAGTCCGGCAGCACGCTGCCACCCGCGACCGTCAGCCTGACCTGCTTGCGCCCTCGCTCCCGCACGAGAATCCTCAACGCTTCGAGGGCCGTGTGGACGCCCTTGTGCGGAACAACCTGCCCGACGAACAGGAGGCGCGCGGGCTCGCCGCCGTCGGCCCTGTACGCGAACTCCTCGACATGGATGCCCCAGTGGATGACCTCCGCCCCGGCCACGGACTCGCCCGCCTCCAACGTCGCGCGCTTCAGGTAGTGGGACGCGAACTGTACGTGGCGCAGGTCAAGCTCGCCCGCCGAGTAGATACCGAAAGCCTCAAGCGCGGAGCGCGCCGCGCGAGTGGCGAGGCGCACGGCGGCGCGGCGCGGCGCGGGGGGCCAGAGCCGGAGCCAGTCGTCGTGCCTCCATCCGGTCAGCCACAGGTCGAAGTTATAGTAACAGGTCGGGAGCGACATCCGCTGGGCGACGAACGGGAGCGAGACCGAGACGTTCGCCAGGTTCCAGAAGTAGACGAGGTCGGGGCCGGCCTCCTTCAGGACGCGCCGGAACGCGCGCTGGTTGTGCGCCTCTTTCCTGAGCAGTTCGAGCGCGCGGCGCGCGAGCGGCTTCGGCCCAGCCCACAGCTCCGCCGCCAGCCAGCGGTACACGTTACCTTCCCGGCCCGGCTTCTCCAGCCCGTAGCTGCTCGTCAGCACGCGCACCTCGTGCCCGCGCGCGCGCAGCCCGTCGGCCACCTCTTTGCAGGCCATCTCGTAGCCCCCGAGATGGTGCGGGGGGTAAAAGTTGGAGACGATCAGAATGCGCATCAGGTAACCAGTGCGAAGAACTTGGCCCGCGCGGCCTCGACGCTGAAGTCGGCGCGTGCCTGCTCCAACGCGCGCGCGCCGAGCCCACGCCACAGCGACGGGTCGTCCAGGACGCGCCCGACGGCCTCGGCCAGCTTGTGCGCGTCCTTCTCGTCAACGACGAGGCCGCACTCGTGCGTGCGTAGATACCAGACGACGAACGACCAGGAGGGCGCGTGCGCCAGCACGGGGCGGCCGGCGGCCAGATACTCACCCAGCTTGCCCGGCGCCGAGGACTTGATAAGCTCCGGGTAGGGCGACTCGAAGGCCAGCGGGAGGAAGAGCAGAGCCGCTTCACGCTGGATGGCCTGGATGGCGGACGGTGAGCGGTGGTCGTGATAGACCACCGGCCCGCGAATCCCACGCGCCGCGAGTTCCGAATGCGAGTGGGCCGTGTAGATGTGCAGCTTGAGCCCGGGGCGCCCGAGCAGTTTCAGCGCCTCGACCAGATTGAGGAAGGCATCGTAGTGCGCGTCGTAGACCGCGCCCGTGTAGACGATTTTGACCTCGCTGCCCGCGGCCGAGCGTGGCGCGGCAGGCGGGAGGGCGCTCCCCTCCGGCAGCACGTCGCACGGGTTGTGAATCACGGTCGATTCAACGCCGTAGCGGCGGCGCAGCTCCTCCCCCATGAACTCGTTCGGAACGATGACGCCCGCGGCCCCTTTGACCAGCGCCGATTCGAGACGGCGGGCGAGGAAGCGACTGCGGAGCGCCTGCCAGTGATCGACGACCGCCCACTGGTGGAAGTAGTCGTCGAAGTAGTAGGGATAGAAAGGGAGGCGCATCACGCGGCTCGCGAGGTAAGCCGCGGGCAAGTCCAGCAGGTCAGGCCCGCCCGTGCAGCCGACTATGGCCCGGCACTGCTCCCGCCGGACGATGCCGGCGATCTGCCGCGCACGCTGGACGATGCCCAGCACGACGTTAGCGCCTTCGCGCACCTTCGACAGCCCGTAGCGGTGGCCGCGCGAGACCTGATGCCCCGGCGTGAGACGGTAGAGCCGGCCCGGCAGCGCGCGGTGCGAATCTTCAGGCCCCACGGGAGTGTCGTAGAGTTGGGAGGTCAGGAGGCAGTAGGCGCCCGGGTCTAAATCCCTCAGCAGGCGGTGGAGCATTATCGACTGCCCCGAGGGCGCGGGCGGCAGGTGATAAGAGACGAGGGCGAATTTCATTCCGGCTTCCCGAGGCGCGTCGGCGGCGCTCAGTACGCCCCGCGGGCCGGGGGCACGGAGTAGCCTAGCAGAATCTTGGCCACCGTCTGGCTCACGTTCTCCGCCAGGTATTCGGGCGGGACGGCCCACTCCGCCTTCTGGTCGAGCACGGCGCGGACGCACCGCAGCACGTCCTGCTCGCCGGCGCCCGAGAGGATGTTGCTCCCGCACTCAATCGTCTCCGGGCGCTCGGTGACGTCCCGGATGGTGACGTTGGCGACGCGGAAGATGCAGCACTCCTCCTGCACGGTGCCCGAGTCCGAGAGCACGCAGAAGGCGTTCTTCTCCAGCGCGACGAAGTCGAAGAGGCCGAACGGCGGCTGGAACTGAACCCCTTCGCTCTGCGAAGGGTCGAACCCGAACCGCCCCATTAGAGCGCGCGTGCGCGGGTGCGTGCTGACGACGACGGGCAGCCCGTACTCGCGCCACAAGGCTTCGAGGGCTCCGATGAGCGAGCGCAGGCGACCCTCCACGTCCACGTTCTCCGCCCGGTGCATCGTGACGAGGAAGTACGTCCGCGCCCCGAGGCCGAGGCGTTCGAGCACGTCCGACTTCTCGATCTCGGCACCGTAGTGCTCAAGGACTTCGAGGATGGGGTTGCCGGTGACGTGGACGCGCGGCCCCGCGAAGCCCTCGCGTAGGAGGTTCTGGCGGCTGCGCTCGGTGTAGGGCATCAGCACGTCGCTGCTGTGATCGACGATGCGGCGGTTGACCTCCTCGGGCACGCGGTCGTCGTAGCAGCGGTTGCCCGCCTCCATGTGGTAGACGGGGATACCGAGCCGCTTGGCGACAACGGCCGCGAGCGCGCTGTTGGTGTCGCCGAGGATGAGGAGGCGGTCGGGGCGCTCTTCGCGCAGCACGCGCTCGCAGAGCGCGACGATCTGGCCGAGCTGCTCGCCGAAGGTCTCGCCCCGCGCGCCGAGGTAGTGGTCGGGGCGGCGCACGCCGAGCTGCTCGAAGAAGAGGTCGGAGAGCGCGGGGTCGAAGTTCTGGCCCGTGTGGACGAGGACGTGCGCGTCGGCCAGCCTGTCTAACTTCTCGATGACGCGGCTGAGGCGGATGATCTCGGGCCGCGTGCCCAACACGGTCATGATCTTCATGCGAGCATGTCTTCCTCGTAGACGAACCGGTCGCCGACCATCAGCTCGTGGCGCTCCAGAAGCTCCCTGACCTGCTCGCCCGTCATCAGGTCGTCGGACGAGCTGTACTCGCGCCCCAGCACCCCGCCCGCCTCCTCGCCCTCCAGCAGCTCGGGCAGCATCGGGCGGATGACGTAGTAGTCGCCGCGCTCGACCGTGCGGTACGCCTCCTCCTCCGAGACCAGAATCTCGTGCACCTTCTCGCCCGGCCGGATCCCTGTGACCTGCGTCTCGATCTTGCGCTCCCCGATGAGGGCGGCGGCGATGTCCGTGACCCTGGCCGAGGGCACGCGCGGGATATAGGTCTCGCCGCGCACCCCGCCGCGCACCGCCGCGAAGACGGTGTCCACCGCCTGCTCCAGACTCAGGAGGAAGCGCGTCATGTCGGTCGTCGTGATGGTGACGGGGCCGCCGCGCTTGATCTGCTCGTGGAAGAGCGGGATGACCGAGCCGCGCGACGCGAGCACGTTCCCGTAGCGGACGCAGACGAAGCGCGTCCCGCCGCCGTCGAGGTTGGCGCGCACGAACAGGCGCTCCTGCATCGCCTTCGTCATGCCCATCACGTTGACGGGCTTGCACGCCTTGTCGGTCGAGACGCCGACGACCGTCTCGACCGGCAGCCGCTGCTCGCACACCGCCCGGATGATGTTCTCGGCCCCGACGACGTTCGTCTGCACGGCCTCGAAGGGGAAGTACTCGCACGACGGCACCTGCTTCAGGGCCGCGGCGTTGAAGACCACATCGGCGTCGCGCAGCGCCGTCGAGACGCTGTGCGGGTCGCGCACGTCGCCGATGCGGAAGCGCAGGAGCCGCTCGAAGTTGTGGTAGATGACCTCGTCGGTCGCCGTGCGCTTGTGCTGGAAGGCGAGCCGCATCTGGTGCTGCTTGGCCTCGTCGCGCGAGAAGACCGTGATCTGGCTCGGGAGCCCCATCTCGCCGCCGAGCAGACGCCTGACCAGAACCTTCCCGAGCGAGCCCGTCCCGCCCGTCACCACTACACGCTTATCTTTCAGAACCATAAGACCTCTCATTAACGGCTCGACGGCCCGCGCATCTCCGCATACGGCGTCGCGTCCTCACGCATCTGCCGGATTAGCTCCGGCCACGAGGGTGCGCGGAAGCCGGTCGCCTCGCGGAAGCGCGTCCCGACGAGACTGCGGTCGCAGACGAAAGCCTCATCCGGCTCGATGTCGATGTTCAGCCCGTAAGCCTTTTTGATTAAGGATAGCAGCTCGAACTTGTTGACGGGCTCGGCCGCCGCGTGCCACACGCCGCTCAGGTCGGCATGCTCGCTGACGATCTGCGCGAGCAGCTCGGCGAGCGCGCCCGTCGTGAAGCCGCTGAAGACGGCGCGCTTGAAGCCGCGCACCCGCCCGCCCTCCTGCGACAAAAACCACTCCAGCAGGCCGTGCGCGCCCGCGAGCTCGCGCCCGATCATCGACGTGCGAATCGTTAAAGCACCCTCGCCTTCGACCTCGCCGAGCAGCTTCGAGCGGCCGTACAGGTCTTCGGCGTCCGGCCGGTCACTCTCGGAGTAGTTTCCCGCCCGCCCCGAGAAGACGCAGTCCGTGCTGAGGTGAATCAGCCTCGCGCCCGCGGCACGCGTGAGTTGTGCCAGGCGGTGCGGGAAGAGCGAGTTGACGCTGATGCTCGTGAGGGGGTCTTTGGCCGCGGCGTCCTGCTTGACGACGCCGATGCAGTTGACGACCGCCCGCGGGCGGACCTGGGCGAAGGCGCGCGTCACCGAGTCGAAGTCCTGCGCTGAGACGCCGCCGAGCGAACGCTCGGGGTCGAAGAGCCCCGCGCGGCCGTCGGCGCCCGCCGCACTGCGGAAGGTGACGTATGCGTCGAAGCGGGGCGCGAAAGTTTGCCAGACTTTGTGCCCCAACATCCCCGACCCGCCGAGTATCAGGACTCTCACCGCGCCCTCAACCCGACTGCCGTATCGCCGTCCTCGCGGGCGACGCGCCGGCCGCGCCCCGCCGGCCCCGTCCGCCCCGTCACGCGCAGCAGCCCGCGCCAGGCAGACTGGAGCCCCCGGTGTAGGCCGGGCGGCATGCCCTGTTCGAGCGCCAGCTTCAGGTGCTCCCACGACGACGCGTCTTCCAACACGAGGTAGCGGCGCGCGGTCGCCGCGCCGAGGTTGCGGATCGCCCAGATCGCGCCCATCGGCTCGTCCATCACGTGCTCCTCCTCGTCCACCGTGATGAAGTCGGGCGCGATGATGACCTCCCACCCTTCGCCGAAGTCCTCGGGCAGCCAGCCCGAGCGGTGCGTCTGCCAGTAGCCGCCGTCCATCCCCCAACGGTCTGGCTTCTCAGGGTCGTCGTAGGACTGCGGGAAGAAGCCGTGCGGGGTGTAGATGACGACCTGGCGGCGCGCCACGCGCTCGGCCTCGCGGAGCAGGTTGAGCCCGTCTTCCTTCTCCAGGTGCTCGATGAAGTCGAGGGCGAAGACGGTGTCGACCGACTTGTCGGGGAGCATGGGGAGGGCCTGATTCCACGTCGAGTTGATGAAGACGTACCTCGGGTCGTCGCCCGCCTCGCGCTTGACGCGCTCGAGGTAGGGGCGGTGCGCGTCCACACAGATGTGGAGGTAAGGCTGCTTCACAAATGTCTGCGGGCGGATGCCCGGCCCGATGTCGAGCACAACCTCCACGTCCTCGACCCTTGCCGCGACGGCCTCCAGGGCCTCGTTACTCCCGACATAAGTCACACCCATAGCTTCCTTCATTCCTTGAATACGACTGGTTGACCGAATCCCTTATTGAGTGAATTTTCTGGCGGGCGCCGACCTAGCTGCCGGAGGGGGCACCTGCCGCCGCGTCCCCGCGGCCCTCGACGAGTTGCGTCTCCCACTCCAGGATCGGGCGCACGACGCCGGACCAGCCGCTAAAGTAGTCGGCGCGCGTCTCCGCCGTGTCGTGAACCTCGAACTCTACAACATAATCTTCGCGATGTGAAACCGTGTAGTTGTCCGCCCAGACGAGCACCGACACGTCGAAGCGGCCGTCGGGCAGGAGGTTGCCCGGGACGCGGCACGTGCTCCGGAAGAGCCCGCCGGGGAAGGCGCGCCCGTGCCAGTTCGGGTCGCGATTGCTGAGCGTGCTGAAGACGTGCGTGCCCTCGCTGTTGAAGACGAGGACGGTCGTGCCCAGGGAAGAGCCGGGCGCAAGGTTCGTGTACTCCACCTCGACGGCGAAGGACTGCTGCGCGCTCAGCTCGCTCGTGACCTCCCCGGCCTCGTTGCGCACGCGCACCGCGCGCAGGCGGAAGAGGTGCGTGCCCGGCGCCTGCCTGGGGTCGTCCCAGAGTATCTCCGCCCGGCTGACGCGCCCGGCCCCGAGGTAGCTGTTGACGATCCCCGCGGGCGGCCCGTCCGCGACCAGCCTCCCCTGGTGCAGCAGCACCGCCCGGTCGCACATCGCCTTGATGGCCACCATGTTGTGGCTGACGAAGAGCACGGTGCGGCCCTGCCGCGCGACGCTGCTGATCTTGCCCAGGCACTTCTTCTGGAAGGCGGCGTCCCCGACGGCCAGCACCTCGTCGATGATCAGAATTTCCGGCTCAAGGTGGGCCGCGACGGCGAAGGCGAGCCGGACGTACATGCCCGACGAGTAGTGCTTGACCGGCGTGTCGAGGAACTTATCAATCTCGGCGAAGGCCACGATCTCGTCGAACTTGCGCCTGATCTCGGCCCTCTTCATGCCGAGGATGGCGCCGTTGAGGAAGATGTTCTCGCGCCCCGTCAGCTCGGGGTGGAAGCCCGTGCCGACTTCGAGCAGGCTCGCGACCCTCGCGTAGAGCGCGACGCGCCCCTCGGTCGGCTCCGTGATGCGCGAGAGCACCTTGAGGAGGGTGGACTTGCCCGCCCCGTTGCGGCCGACGATGCCGAGCACCTCGCCCTGCCTGACCTCGAAGCTGACCTCCTTCAGCGCCCAGAAGGTGTCATCCGCGTCCGCCCCGCCGCGCCCGCGGCGGAAGGGGGCGCGCAGCGTGCCCGCCACGGCCTCGCGCAGCGAGTCGTACCTCACCGACCGCTTGCCGACGCGGTACTGCTTGCCCACCCCTTCGACTTTGATGATGGCGCTCATGGGTAACTCTAGACGATGTCGGCGAAGGTGCTCTCCATCCGCCTGAACGTCACGGCGGCGTAGGCGAAGAGGGCGAGCGTGATGACGGACGAGAGCACGAGCGCCAGCAGGTCGAAGGGCCTCTGCCCGAAGAGCGCCACGCGGAACCCCTCGACGATGCCCGTCATCGGGTTGAGCGCGAGGAGCCAGCGCCAGTTCTCGGGCACGAGGGTGGTCGGGTAGATGATCGGCGAGCCGAAGAACCAGACCTGGAGTAGGAACGGCAGCGCGACCCGCACGTCGCGGTACTTGACGTTAAGGGCGGAGGTCAGGATGCCGAAGGCGAGCGCCAGCAGCGCGACCAGCGCGACCAGCGCCGGCAGCGCCAGCACGCCCGGGCCGGGCCGGACGCCGTAGTAGGCCATGATCGCGCCCAGCACCGCCAGGGTGAAGAAGAGGTCTATCATCGCCGCCCCGACGGCCGCCATCGGGACGATCAGGCGCGGGAAGTAGACCTTGGTGACCAAGTTCGCGCTGCCGACGAGGCTGTTGCCGCTCATCATGGTCGCCGTCGAGAAGAAGGTCCAGGGCACGAGCCCGGCGAAGGCGAAGAGCGGGTAGGGGATGCCGTCGGAAGGCATCTTGCCGAGCCTGCCGAAGAAGAGCGAGAAGATGAGCATCATGCAGAGCGGCTGGAGGGCGACCCAGGCCGCGCCGAGGGCGGTCTGCTTGTAGCGCACCTTCACGTCGCGCCACGCGAGAAAGTAGAGGAGTTCGTGGTAGGCCCACAGGTCGCGCGGATTGAAGGGGAACGATGACCGGCGCGGCTCGATGACGACCAGCGGCTCGTCCGGCAGCGGGGGTGCCCCCTGCGGGCCGGGCGTTGCTGTTTCAGTCGGGTTGGCGGTCTGTGCGGCGGCTGGTGGTAGTGCCTCTGCCTTTTCAGCGGGAGTAAAATTCATCAACTTCGAAGGTTCTAAAAGAGCGGCTCGTCAGGCCCAATTCGCCAAACCACACGCAGACCCGTTAACTGAGGACGCACTTAACTGTTTCAATGTGGGCGTTAGTTTAGTCGCGCGCCGCGACGCCCGTCAAGCAAGGCGGGCGCGGGGTCTCGGAGGGTCGGGGGCGCCCGCGCCCCTCCCCGCACAAACGAAACTCTCCGGGCCGCCGCGCGCGTCGGCGGCGGCCCGGAGAGTTTCGGTTCGAAGGGACGGTCTCCCTTACTGCTGGATGATGTCGCTGAGCGAGCCGAAGCTCTCGCCCGCGGCGTTGCCGGCGATCTTGTTGTTCTGGAAGGAGCCGATGGTCCCGCCGTTAAAGTTCAGGGCGTTGCCGTTGGCCGTCATGTGGGCGTTGCTGAGGCGGATGGTATTGCCCGCGTTCGGCTGCACGCCCACGGAGTTGAAGCTGATCTGGCAGCTCTCGACATCGACGACCGTGCCACCGGACGGGCCGGACGTGATGATGCCGGCGCTCCCGACCAGCGCGTTGTTGATCGAGATGACCGAGTTGCTGATGGCGACAATGGCGCGGTTCGACACCTTGACGCCGTTGCCAGACCGCGTGATGTTAGTGTGCTCGATGGAGATGGCGTCGGCACCGGCGTTCGTGCCCGCCGCCTCGATGCCGTCGCTGGCGCAGTCGGTGAGCGTCGTGTCCTGTACGATCAGGCGCGCGGCCGTGGTCGTCGCGATGCGGATGCCGTCGCCCGAGAAGTTCCTGAGAACGCAGTTCTCGACGTGGACGGTCGCCCCCGAGGTGAAGTTGATGCCGTTGACGCCGAGGGTGGTGCCCGCGCCGTTAATCGACAGGTTGCGCAGCCTGACGACGATGGTGTTGGGCGACGCCGTCGCGCTGTCATTGACGTTGACGCCGTTGGTGCCCGAGGCCAGGATCGAGCCGAAGCCCGCCCCAGTCGTGCCGTCAATCAGCAAGGACTTGGTGATGGTGACCGCGCCGAACCCGCCCGGGTCGAGGGCGTCGATCTCGCCGCCGGCGGCGGTCTTCGAGATGGCGCCCGCGAAGGTCTTACAGGGGGCGGTGCGGCTGCAAGGGTTAACGTCGTCGCCCACACCCGAGACCCAGGTGCGCGTCGCCTGCGCCTGGGCCGCCGAGCTAACGAGCAGGGTGAAAACGACGGCAGCAAAAATGTTGAGTGTCAGACGAACCTTATTCATACCAAATTCTCCTTTAGGGGTTGGGCGCTATCGCGCTGATGACCTCAATGACCGGCTCATTGCCTTTCGTTTCTACCTTAGAGACTGCCGGGAATTGTCATGAACACAGGCCAGGGCGGCGGGCCGGGGCTCTTCAAGAGCCCCGGCCCGGCCCGGCCCACCTTACTTGAACTTGAAGTTCGCCGTGTGCGTGCTCCCGTCGTTGAGCTTGACGACTAGCTGCCGGCAGGTGTTCGCCCACGACGAGTCGGTCTTCCAGACGTAGTTGTACTGGTCTGAACCCGAGTTGTAGCTGAGGCTGCTGCTGCCGGCGTTGACCGTCTCGGTCACGTCGGACTGCGGCGCCGACCCGTCGCAGTTGATCGCCACCGTGTAGGGCGAGTCCGCGGCGAAGATGCCCAGGCCCTTGTTACCGCTCAGGCTGAACTTCACCGGAATCGCCCTGCCCGCGTTAACGACGTTCAGCGTGGGTGGGTTATCAACCGGCGAGAAGAAGCCGGTGAAGTTGTAGAGCACCGTGACGGTGAACGTGGCCGTCGAGCTGTTGCCGTGGCTGTCGGTCGCCGTGATGGTCACGGTCGTCGGGCCGACGGGGAAGACCGAGCCGGACGCGGGGCTGTAGCCGATGCTGATCGAGCCGCCGCAGTTGTCGGTCGCGGTCGCCGGGTTCGGGTAGGTGACCGTCCTGCTCGTGGCCGTCGAGTTGAGCGGCAGGTAGACTACCACATCGGCCGGCGGGGTTATCACCGGCGGCGTGTTGTCGATCACGGTGACCTGCTGCGTGGCGGTGGCCGTGTTGCCGACGGCGTCGGTCGCCGTCCAGGTGACGGTGGTCGTCCCGACGGGGAACGTGTTGCCCGTCGGGCTGCGCGCTACGGTCACGCCCGCGCAGTTGTCGCTGGCCGACGCGGTGCCGAGCGTGGCGTTGCTCACGACGGCGTCACAGGAGACGGCGCCGGGGCCGGTGTAAGCGGTCACGTTCGCCGGCGCGGTAATCGTCGGCGGCGTGCCGTCGGTGACCGTGATGGTCTGCACGGCCGAGGCCGAGTTGCCGTGGTTGTCGTTCGCCGTGTACGTACGCGTGATGATGCGCGGGTTCGCGGCCGAGCCGACGCCGGTGGCCGACTCATTCACCGACACGTTGACCGTGCCGCAGTTCTCGAACGGCGGGCCGCTGAAGACGAGTTCGCCGTTGGTATCGCGGACGAACTGGCCGTCGGCGCCGACGACCGGCCCCTTCGCCTGATTCACGTTGGCCGCGGGCACCGCTTCCAGGCAGGTGTAGGCGGCGTCGGGCGGCGCCGCGATGATCGGCGGCGTGTTGTCAACCACCGTCACGACCTGCGTGTCGGAGGCGGCGTTGCCCGCCCCGTCGGTGGCCGTGTAGGTCAGCGTGTAGGTGCCGGGGGCGAAGTTGTTGCCCGCGGGCGCGCCGGTGACCGTGATCGTCACGGCGCAGTTGTCGTTCACCTCGGGCTGGCCCAGCTCGTCGTCGAGCGTGACGGTGCAGCCGGGGTTGACCGAGCCCGTCCCGGCCGTCACGTCGTCCGGGGCCGTGATGGTCGGCGGCGTCGTGTCGCTGCCGCAGGCGCTCGTGCTGACCGTGACCTTCTGCTGGCAGCTCGCCGTGCGGCCGTCGGCGTCGGTGACCGTCCAGGTGATGCCGGTGACGCCCACGGGGTACGGGTCGGTCAGCGGAACCTCCTGCGCCGGGCTGACGAGGTTGCCCTCGTCGTCGTAGACGGCCGGGATGCTGTCGCTGCGCACGCCATGGATGGTGGCGCCGCTGCCGGAGGCGGTGAAGGTGGGCGTGCCCACGCCGCCGGGCACCGTGGCGTCGTCGGCGCCCGAGGCCGCGACGACCAACTTGTCGGCCGGGCAGGAGATGGTCGGCGCCGGCGTGTCCACGACCTTGACCGTGAAGGTGCAGCTGTCGCCCGTCGCGCCGTTTTCGCCCGGCGCGGACGCGGTGACCGTGTGGGTGCCGACCGTAAAGAAGGTACCGGAGGCCGGCGAGTTGCTGACCGCGCCGCAGTCACCGGAGACCGAGGCGGACGAGAAGGTGACGAACGCGCCGAAGTTACCGCCCACGGTCGTGTTCGCGGTGGCGACAACGTTCGCCGGGCAGGTCAGGTTACACACCGTCGGCGCCGCGGCCGTGGTGACCGAGACGGCGACACTGGCGGAGTTGTCGCGCGTCGAGCGCTGGACGGTCGAGGTGGCAACGCTCGTGTTGCTGACGACGACACTCCCGGCCGGGGCGCTCACGTCGTAGCTCAGCGTGAAAGCGACCGTGGTGCCCCGCGGGAGGCTGTCGGCCGAGCAGGTCGTCTCGCCGCTGGCGCTCTGGCAGGTGAAGCCCGAGCCCGTCCCGGCCGAGGCCGAAACCAAGCTCGTGTTCACCGGATCGACGGCCGTGAAGACGACATCCGCCGCGTCATTCGGCCCGACGTTATTGAGGTAGCCGCGGAAGGTGACGTTTGAGCCGGGGGCGACTTCGCTCGCGCTGGCGGACTCCGACAGCACGAGTTGGGCGACCTGCTCCGCCGGGTCGGTGACCCTGAAGGAGGCGAGAACCACGGGCGCGCCATCGTTCGTCAACGAAGCCGCCTGCCAGGTTCCGCGGTTGTCTACCGTGCCTCCGCCTACCGCGGAGGTGGCCATCCCCGGGAGCGTGAAGGTCAACGTGGCGATGGAGCTATTGCCGGGGACGCTGATCTTGCTCCTGATGAAGCCGTCCGGCCCCGAGATGACGAGGCTGCGCAGCAGCTGCGTGACGCGGGAGCCCGTCGGCGCGCCCGTCAGCTTGGCGCACACCCCCTGGCCGATGTTGAAATCGGTCGCCGGGGTCGTGCAGTCGGACTGGTAAATGGTAATGCTCTCGGGGCCTGCCTGAAACGGCATGGCCGCAAGGATGGGCTGGAAGCCTACGGCCCTGCTGGCACCGGCGGGCGAAGCCGCGCGCGGGGCGGCCGCCTCGGTCACCGCGGCCGTCAAAGCCGGACTCTTGGCAAGGGAGCGTCGCACGTAGGAAGCGGATGCGGCGGAGATGAGGGGGAGAGAGAGGACTGCCACCAGCAGGATGAAAAATCTGGCGCGCGTAATCGCTTTCATTAGACGACACGAAACCGTATTGGGGGGGGCATGCTTTTTCATTGTCGCTATTTCTCCTTAGCGGAATACCCGAAGGTGTGGGACGGAACGGCCTTGCGGCTCTCAGCTGATGCGGGTCGGCGGATAGCTATGGGCACTGCGAAAATTCGTCGGACGGCATCAAGGGTTTGGATTCAGCGTGGCCCCAGCTAAGTGGCTTTAATGCTCGGCGGACACCGGCGAGGGCGAAGTGCTGTCGGGATAGGGCAGGGCAGCCGATGGTTTGACGAAAGACATCCTGCTTGGATTATGGGCTCCTGATTTTCTATTTCTTCGGGAAATGTAAAAAGGAGGAGCCGTCTGGAGAGTCACACCCTGTCAAGAGTCACCGAAGAATGGGCACGAAGAAGATTTAAAGCCTCAAGCGGCAACCGAAACCCGGAACGAAAGTTCCGGCGGAAAGGCTTCACGTCGTTAGAAGCGCGAAGGTATTTATGCTAAATTCGTCGAGTTGTCAATAGCTAAATTGACCGCGCCGAGTAACTAATCGCTAAGTTGGTACTATTGTGCGGCCGAAAGCATCCTGCAATTTTTTTTCAACCCGCGGCCCGAACTTTTTTCACCCTGTGAACTAAAGATTGTCGTTAAATGACACCCGGTCGCGCGGGCGCCCGAGGCCCACGCACGCTCGCCGCGGAGGTCGGCGACGGCGTATCACCCGGGGCCGTCATCATGGATAAAGTAAGAACCCTTTTTGTGACCGGCGGCGCGGGCTTCATCGGCTCGTGCTTCGTCCGGCTTGTCCTGGAAGAGCTGCCCTCGGCCCGCGTCACCAACTTCGACGCGCTGACCTACGCCGGCAACCTCGACAACCTGAAAGGGATCGACGACTCGCGCTACCGCTTCGTCCGCGGCGACATCTGCGACCCGTTGGCCGTCACCTCTTCTTTAGCAGAAGGCACCGACTGGCTCGTCAACTTCGCCGCCGAAAGTCACGTGGATCGCAGCATCCACTCCGCGGCCGAGTTCGTCCGCACCAACGTGTTAGGGACACAAGTCCTTCTCGACACCGCGAGGGAGCGCGGGGTCGGCCGCTTCGTACAGGTCAGTACCGACGAGGTGATGGGGAGCCTGCCCGAGACGGACGATGCCTACTTCACCGAAGCTTCACCCTTCGCGCCCAACAGCCCCTACTCGGCCTCGAAGGCGGCGGCCGAACATCTCGCCCGCGCCGCGCACCACACGCACGGCCTCGACGTGCTGGTGACGCGCTGCGGCAACAACTACGGCCCGCGCCAGTTCCCCGAGAAGTTCCTGCCGCTCTTGCTCGCCAACGCCTCGAATGATGAGCCCATCCCGGTCTACGGCGACGGGCGGAACGTGCGGGACTGGATTTACGTGGAAGACCACTGCCAGGCAGTGCTGGCCGCGATGCTCAAGGGTAGGGCCGGCGAGGTCTACAACGTCGGGGCGCGGAACGCGCGCCGGAACATCGAGGTCGCAGAGTCTGTGCTCGACCTCTTAGGCAAGCCGCGCTCGCTCCTCAAGTTCGTCAAAGATCGGCCGGGGCACGACCGCCGCTACGCCATCGACCCCGGCAAGGCGGAGACGGAGTTGGGCTGGCGCGCCCGGGAGACGTGGGCGTCGGGACTTCAGAAGACCGTCCGCTGGTACGCGGAGAACAGAGAGTGGGTCGAGCGCGCCAGGAGCGGCGCCTACAGGGACTACTACCAGTTGCAATACGGTGAGTAAGCAGACGGGAGCAAGTAAGTCCCCCGCGCGCCCACGCATTCACTTGCGTCCCGACGGCCCGGCTGTTAAAGCTTTCTACCGACTGCCGTCTACCGATTACTGATTTTATGCGTGTCATTATCACGGGCGCGGCCGGCATGGTCGGCTCCGCGCTGACCCAACACTGCCGCGCGCTCGGCGACGAGGTCTACGCCTTCGACCGCGAGGGGCTCGACATCACGGACGAGCGCGCGGTGCGCGAGACCTTCAAAAGCCTGCGCCCCGACGCCGCCCTCAACTGCGCCGCCTGGACGGACGTGGACGGTTGCGAGCTCGACCCGCAGCGCGGCTTCCTCGTCAATTCGCAGGGCGTCGAGGCGCTGGCGACGGCCGCGCGTCTGGCCTCCGCCTCCTTCGTCACCGTCTCGACCGACTACGTCTTCGACGGGCGCAGGGAACATCACTTCTACACACAGCGCGACGACCCGCACCCCTTGAGCGCCTACGGCGCGGCGAAGTACGAAGGCGAGCGGCGCGCGCAGGCGGCGACGGCGCGCACCTCGGTCGTGCGCACGGGCTGGATCTTCGGCGCGGGCGGGCGCACCTTCCTCGCGACCGTCGTCGCGCGCGCGCGCCGCGGGGAGACTCTGCGCGCCATCTCGGACTCCTACGGCACGCCGACCTACGCGCCCGACCTCGCCGCGCGTTTGCGCGAGTTGGCCGAGCTGGACTTGCCCGGCGTCTACCACGTCGTCAACGCCGGTGAAGGCACCAGCTACGAGAGCTTCGCGCGCGAGGCCACCGCGGCCGCCGGCCTCCCCGAAGCGCGCATCGAGGCGGTCACGACCGACTCGCTCAAGCGCCCCGCCCCGCGCCCGCGCAACTCGCGCCTGCGCTGCCTCATCTCAGAAGCCATCGGCCTGCGACCCTTACGCGACTGGCGCGAGGCGCTCGCGGAATTCACCGCGTCCTAGGATTTGCCTCGGCGCGGGTCTCTGTTATGATTACGCGGCCGGAAATCACCTGTTGCGTTGGGGTTGTGGTCCGCGCGCCCCTGAAACCCTTGTAGAGAGATTTAGGATTATGATGTCGCAAGAGAACCGCCTGCTGCCGCTCACATCGGATACTCTGGACCGCCCGCTGCGCGACCTCGCGGCGGCGCCCGCGATGGCGCCGGCCGCCGCCGTCTCCGTCAGCGAGCCGGCACACCTGCGCGAGTACCTCGCCGTCGTGCTCAAGCGCAAGTGGCTCATCCTCAGCCTGGTCATCGTCGTCACCTCGCTCGTCTCCATCCAGATGTACCGGACGCCCTCGATCTATGAGGCGTCCACGCAGATTCAGATCGAGCAGAAGCCGCGGAGCGTCGTCTCGACCAACCGCGGCGGCGAGTCCGTCACCGTCCGCGGCAACGACCCGAACTACTGGAACACACAGCTCCAGAAGCTCAAGACGCAGCGGCTCGCCCGCCAGGTCATCCTGCGACTCGACCTCCAGAACAATCCCAACTTCCTCAGCCCCGCGCACCGCGGCACCGGCATCATCGCCGGCCTGCGCCGCGCCTTCACGCGCGAGAAGGCCCCGGGCGAGGCCGAGCGCCAGCAAGACCCCTCGGCCGTCCCCGTCATCGACGAGATCGAGTTGAGCCCCGACCAGATCACGCCCGAGCAGGCGAAGAAGCTCGAACCCTACGAAGACGCGCTGCGCGAGAACCTGAGCGTCGATCCCATCGACCGCACGAACCTCGTCAACATCCGGTTCATGCACACCGACCCGAAGATCGCTTCGGACGTGGCGAACACGCTGGCGACCATCTTCCGCGATAACGACATCCGGGCCGAGACGGCCGGTTCGCAGAAGGCCGAGGACGTGCTCGCCAACACGATCATCGACCTCCAGGAGCGCATCCAGGCCAACGAGGCCAAGCGGCTCACCTACAAGCAGAGCCACGAGCTGCCGCTCGGCGAGAAGGCGGGGCAGGACTTCGTGGCGCTCCGTTTGAGCACCGTCAGCTCGCAGCTCCAGGCGGCCGAGAGCAAGCGCAAGCAGGCCGAGTCGGCCTACAGCGCGGCGCTGGAGACGATGAAGACCTCCGGCGTCTGGGCCGTCCCAGAGGTGCAGCGGAACGAGAGCATCCAGAAGCTGCGCGGGCGCATCAGCGAGCTGGAGGAGAAGAAGGCGGCGCTGCTCGTCAACTACACGAAAGAGTGGCCCGAGGTCAAGAAGGCCGACGAGCAGATCAAGCAGCTCCACGAGCAGCTCGACAAGGCCCCGGAGGAGGTCATCGCCTCGATGCGCACCACGGCCGAGGCCGCGCGCAAGGAGGCGGCGAGCCTCATGGTGGACTATAACCGCGAGCGCGGACAGGCCAACTCGCAGAGCATCTCCGCGCTCGGGCTCACCGACCTCGACCAAGCCATCGCGACCGACCGCCAGAACCTCAACCTCTACCAGCAGCGGCTCAACGAGATTAAGGTGACGAAGGGCGACAGCACGGCCGGCAACGTCTCGACGGTCGAGGAGGCGCGCGTCCCGGGCGAGCCCATCGGCCCGCCGCGCCTGCGCAACATCATGGTCGCGCTGCTGCTCTCGCTCGGCGTCGGCATCGGCCTGGCCTTCCTGCTCGACTACCTCGACGACACCCTGAAGTCGGTCGAGGACGTTGACCGTCACATCCACCTGCCCACGCTGGCGATCATCCCCGCGCCGCGCGAGACGCGCCGGCTCCTCGGCCGCAACGCGCATGAGCCCGAGCCGGGCACGACCACCGCGCTCACGCTCGTCTCCGACGTGCGCTCGCCCGTGGCGGAGGCGTACCGCCACCTGCGCACCTCGCTCCTGCTCTCCTCGGCGGGCCAGCCGCCGAAGACCGTGCTGGTCACTTCGAGCCAGCCCTCGGAGGGCAAGACGACCACGGCCGTCAACATCGCCATGATGCTCGCGCAGACCGGGGCGGACGTGCTCGTCCTCGATTGCGACCTGCGCCGCCCGCGCATCCACGCGCACTTCGGCCTGCCGAACACGAAAGGTGTGACGAACTACCTCTCGGGCGAGCGCAACATCTCGGAGCTGGTGCAGACCTACGACAAGCTGCCCAACCTGAAGGTCATCTCCTCGGGGCCGGTGCCGCCCAACGCGGCCGAGTTGCTGGGCTCCGACGAGATGCGCAAGCTCCTCTACGTGCTCGCGGAGAACTTCACGCACATCATCATCGACTCGCCGCCGGCCATCTCGTTCACCGACGCGTCGATTCTCTCGACGATGGTGGACGGCGTGATGCTGGTCGTCCACGGCGGCCGCTCGTCGCGCGCGGTGGTCCGCCGCGCCAAGCAGCAGTTGCAGGACGTGGGCGCGCACCTCTTCGGCATCGTGCTCAACAACGTGAAGCTCGAAGGGGCGGACTACTACTACTACTCGGGCTACTACTCGGGCTACTACTCGACCGAAGAGGAGGCGGTGCCCGAGGGCGCCGAGACGGCGGGCGTGGGCTCGAACGGTCACGGCGGGGCGCGTTGATGGTGGGGGAGTTCTGCCGCGTCGCCCCGGACGTTGAGCTCGGGCGCGACGTTAAAATCTACGCCTTCGTCAACCTCTACGGCTGCCGCGTCGGCGACGAGACGCGCATCGGCACCTTCGTCGAGATCCAGAAGGGCGCCACGGTGGGCGCGCGCTGCAAGATTTCGAGCCACACCTTCATCTGCGAGGGCGTGACGCTCGAAGATGAGGTCTTCGTCGGCCACGGCGTGATGTTCACGAACGACCGCCTGCCGCGCGCGACGCGCCCCGACGGCACGCCGCAGACCGCAGAGGACTGGCGGCTCGAACACACGGTCGTCCGCCGCGGCGCCTCCATCGGCAGCAACGCCACCATCCTCTGCGGCCTTGAGATCGGCGAGCGCGCCGTCGTCGGCGCCGGCGCCGTCGTCACCAGAAGCGTCCCCCCCGGCGCCGTCGTCGCCGGCAACCCGGCGCGGGTAATTAAAAGCCGTAAACCGTAAACCGTGAGCCGTGACGAGAGGCCAGCTTCTCGTCACGGCTCACGGTTTTCTCTAGTCGCGGTCTACGGTTCACGGTTCACGGTTTTTCTTATGCCAGTCCCATTCGTAGACCTACAGGCGCAGTACCATTCGATCAAGGCCGAGGTCGGCGCGGCGATTCAGAGGGTGCTCGACACGTCGGCCTTCATCCTCGGGCGCGAGGTCGAGGCGTTCGAGCGCGCGTTCGCGGAGTACGTCGGCGCGCGGGAGTGCGTGGGCGTCTCGAACGGGACGGCCGCCATTCAACTGGCGCTGCAAGCCTGCGGCGTCGGCCCGGGCGACGAGGTCGTCGTCCCCGCCAACACCTTCTTCGCCACGGCCGAGGCCGTCTCGACCGCGGGCGCCACGCCCGTCTTCGTTGACTGCGACCCCGCGACCTGCAACATCGACGCGGGAAAGATCGAAGCGGTCATCACTCCGCGCACGCGCGCCGTCATCCCCGTCCACCTCTACGGCCAGCCGGCCGACCTCGACGCCGTCTTCGAGGTCGCCGAGGCGCACGACCTGCTCGTCATCGAAGACGCGGCGCAGGCGCACGGCGCACGTTATCAAGGCGTGCGGGTCGGCGCGCGCGGGGCCGCCGGCTGCTTCAGCTTCTACCCGGGCAAGAACCTCGGCGCCTACGGCGAGGGCGGCGCCGTCGTCACGAACGACTCGGAGGTCGCGCGACGCCTGCGGATGCTCCGTGACCACGGCTCCGAGCAGAAGTACAGGCACGAGCTGGTCGGCTACAACTTCCGCCTCGAAGGCATCCAGGGCGCGGTGCTGAACGTCAAGCTCAAACACCTCGACGACTGGAACGCGCTGCGCCGCGCCCACGCCGCGCGCTACCGCGAGCTGCTCGCGCCGCTCGCAGAGTCCGGCTCCCTCGCGCCGCCGCGGGAGGCCGACTACGCGGAGCACGTCTACCACCTCTTCGTCATCCAGACGGACGCGCGCGACGCGCTCCAACGCTACCTCTCGGCGGCGGGCGTGCAGACCGGCATCCACTACCCCGTGCCCGTCCACCTGCAACCAGCCTACGCCGCGCTCGGCCACGGGGAAGGCGACTTCCCCAACGCCGAGTCTCAATCGCGGCGCGTGCTCTCGCTCCCGATGTTCGCCGAGCTGACCGGGCAGCAGCTCAAGTACGTCGCCGACGCCCTCGCGGACTTCTGCGCCGAGTCGTCGGCCGCCGCCGGTTGAACGCCCGCCGCGGCGCGCGTATTGTATCGGGAGCCTGTGGGGGCTCTTCTTTTTAAGCCATGACCATTTCCGTCGGTGTCGTCGGCTGCGGCTACTGGGGGCCGAACCTGATACGCAACTTCGCCGAGAACGAAGGGGCGGTGCTGCGCTGGGTCTGCGATAAGGACGCGCGCCACCTCTCGAAGGTCGCGCGCCGCTACCCCGTCGCCCGCACCTCGCTCAACTACCAGGAGCTTCTCGCCGACCCGCGCCTCGACGCCGTCGCGGTCGCCACGCCCGTCGCCACGCACTACGACTTCGCGCGCCGCGCGCTCGAAGCCGGCAAGCACGTCCTCGTCGAAAAGCCCTTCACCGCGAGCGCCGCCGAGGCCGAAGAGCTGATCGCGCTGGCCGAGCGCCGCGGCCTCGCCCTGATGGTTGACCACACCTTCATCTACACGGGCGCGGTCAGAAAGATTAAGGAGACGGTGGACGCCGGCGAGCTGGGCGACCTGCTCTACTTCGACTCGGTGCGCGTCAACCTCGGCCTCTTCCAGCGCGACATCAACGTCGTCTGGGATCTGGCGCCGCACGACTTCTCCATCATGGACTACGTGGTGGGGCGCGAGCCAACGGCGCTCCTGGCGACGGGGAGCAGCCACATCGAGCCGGGCATCGAGAACATCGCCTACGTGCAGCTCCGCTTCGGCGACTCCCTGATCGCCAACTTCCACTTCAACTGGCTCTCGCCGGTCAAGATTCGGCGCACGCTCATCGCCGGCAGCCGCCGCATGATCGTCTACGACGACATCGAGCCGACCGAGAAGATTCGCATCTACGACAAGGGCGTCACGCGCAACGATGTCGGGACGGACGAGGAGGAGGCGTACAAGACTCTGGTCAGCTACCGCACCGGCGACGTGTGGGTGCCGAAGCTCGACCCGACCGAGGCTCTGCACTACGTCTGCGCAGAGTTCCTCGACTCCATCCGCGCCGCGCGCCCCTCGGCCTCCGACGGCCGCGCCGGCCTGCGCGTCGTCCGCCTCCTCGAAGCCGCCCAGGCGTCGATTAACGACGGCGGGCGTTGGATCAAGCTGTAAGAATGAATTCACATGGATGGACAGGATTGACAGGATAAAGCAATGACAGATTTCAAACCCTTATCCTGCACATCCTGTCCATCCATGTGAATTGAATTATTGACTCAGATGTCTATGACCGCGGCGAAAATGCAAGTGCCTCTGCTCGACCTGAAGCAGCAGCATTTAAATCTGCGCGAAGAGCTGCGCGCGGCCCTGGGGCGCGTGCTCGACTCGCAGCAGTTCATCATGGGCGAGGACGTGCGGCTGCTCGAAGCCGAGCTGGCGCGTTACACGCGCGCACGGTACGCGGTCGGGTGCGGCTCCGGGTCGGACGCTCTGCTGCTGGCGCTGCTCGCGCTCGACGCGGGGCCGGGCGCGGAGGTCGTCACCACGCCCTTCACCTTCTTCGCCACGGCGGGCGCGGTCGTGCGCGCGGGCGCGCGCCCGGTCTTCGTGGACATCGAGCCGCGCACCTACAACATCGACCCCGCGCGCGTCGTCGAAGCGTGGACGGAGAGGACGCGCGCCGTCATCCCCGTCCACCTCTACGGCCAGATGGCCGAGCTGGACGAGATGCTGCGCGCGGCCGGGGAGCGGGGCGTGCGCGTCGTCGAGGACGCGGCGCAGGCCATCGGCGCGGAGGACGCGGCGGGGCGTGCGGCCGGCGCGGTCGGGGACGCGGGCTGCTTCAGCTTCTACCCGACGAAGAACCTCGGCGCGGCGGGCGAGGCGGGGCTCGTGACGACGAATGACGGCGCCGTGGCCGAGCGTCTGCGCCGCCTGCGCGTCCACGGCGGCGCGACCGAGTACCACCACGAAGAGGTCGGCTTCAACAGCCGGCTCGACACCTTCCAGGCCGCCGTGCTGCGCGTCAAGCTCCCGCACCTCGACGCCTGGTCGGACGCGCGCCGCGAGCGCGCCGAGACCTACACGCGCTTCATCGAAGAGGCGGGGCTCTCGGAGTTCGTCACGCCGCCGCACGTCATCCCCGGCGCGCGCCACATCTTCCACCAGTACGTCGTCCGCGTCTCCGAAGGGCGCCGCGACGCGCTGCTCGAACACCTCAAACAGAACGGCGTCGGGACGAAGGTCTACTACCCCGTCCCGCTCCACCTGCAACCCTGCTTCGCCGACCTCGGCTACAAAGAGGGAGACTTCCCCGAGTCCGAGCGCGCCGCGCGCGAGACGCTCGCGCTCCCGATCTTCCCCGAGTTGTCGCGCGAGCAACAGGAGTACGTCGTCGAGACGCTCCGCCGCTTCTTCCTCGCCTGAGCCCGAGATGAGAATCAAGCTGACGACGCTGCTGCTCGCGCTCTCGACCCTGCTCACGCCTTCCGTCTCTTTCGCCAAAGCCCAAAGGGCGCGGGGCGCGGCGCAGGTGAACCGGCGCGCGTTGGCGGCGCGGGTGCGCGCGGAGTTTCTGCACGCGTGGCGCGGGTACGAGCGTTACGCCTGGGGGCACGACGAGCTGCGGCCGCTGTCGAAGACGGCGCGCGACTGGTACGCCGAGCCGCTCTACATGACGCAGGTGGACGCGCTCGACACGCTCATCCTCATGGGCTTTCGGCAAGAGGCCGACCGCGACCGCGGGTTCGTCGTCGAGCATCTCAACTTCGACCGGGACATCTACGTCCAGAACTTCGAGATCACCATCCGACACCTCGGCGGGCTCCTCTCGGCCTACCAGTTGACGAATGATAAGCGGCTCCTCCGTCTCGCCGAAGACTTAGGGAACCGGCTCCTGCCCGCGTTCGACTCGCCCACGGGCATCCCCTACCGCTTCGTCAACCTGCGCACGGGCAAGGTGCGCGGCGAGGTGACGAACCCGGCCGAGGCCGGGACGCTCTTGATAGAGTTCGGCACGCTCGCGAAGCTCACACGCAAACCCGTCTTCTACGCTAAGGCTAAGCGCGCTCTCGTCGAGACGTACCGGCGCCGCTCCGCCATCGGACTGGTCGGCAGCCGCATCAACGTCGAGACCGGCGAGTGGGTCGGCAAGACCTCCCACATCAGCGGCGGCATCGACTCCTACTACGAGTACCTGCTCAAGTGCTGGCTCCTCTTCCGCGACGAGGACTGCCGGCGGATGTGGCTCGCGTCGGTCGCGGCCGTCAACCGGCACCTCGCCGACGACGCGGGCGGCGAGCTCTGGTACGGCTACGCGGACATGCAGACGGGCCGGCGCACCGCGACCAGCTACGGCGCGCTCGACGCCTTCTTCCCGGCCGTGCTCGCGCTCTCCGGCGACACGGCGCGCGCGCGCCGCCTGCAAGCCTCCTCGCTCAAGATGTGGCGCCTGAGCGGCATCGAGCCCGAGCAGTTGAACTACCGCACCATGCGGATCGAGGCGGCCGGCTACCCCTTGCGCCCCGAGATCGTCGAGTCGGCCTACTACCTCCAACGCCTCACCGGCGACCCGCGCTACCTCCGCGAGGGCGCCGAGATGTTCGAAGACTTCGTCAGGCACTGCAAGACCGAGACGGCCTACGCCGCGCTCAAGAGCGTCGAGACCAAGGAGCAGGAGGACGGCATGCAGAGCTTCCTCTTCGCCGAGACCTTCAAATACTTCTACCTCCTCTTCGCCCCGCCCCGCACGCTCGACTTCCACCACGTCGTCTTCAACACCGAGGCGCACCCGATCAGAAGAACCTGGCGGTGAAAGAGAAGAGGCCCGCGGTTGCCGACCTCGCGCGCCCCCGACTATCCTCGCCAGATGAACAACGTCGCGCGCGGGGCCGTCAACCTTCTGCTCGTCGTACTCGGCATCTTCTCGGCCGCGTTCGGGCTCAAAGGCTTTCTGCTGTCGAGCCGCTTCATCGACGGCGGGGTGACGGGCGTCTCGATGCTCCTCTCGGACGTGCTCGGCGTGCCGCTCGCGCTCCTCATCCCGCTCATCAACCTCCCCTTCGTCGCGCTCGGCTACAAGCAGGTCGGCGCGCGCTTCGCCGTCAAGAGCGCGGCGGCCATCGCCGGGCTCTCCGTCTGCCTCGCCCTCGTCCACTTCCCCGACGTGACGCCGGATAAACTTCTGACGGCCGTCTTCGGCGGCTTCTTCATCGGCGCCGGCATCGGCCTCGCCATCCGCGGCGGCGCGGTTCTGGACGGGACGGAGGTCACGGCGCTCCTCGTCAGCCGGCGCAGCTCGCTTTTGCGCGTCGGCGACGTGATCCTCATCCTCAACGTCTTCATCTTCTCGGCCGCCGCCTTCTTCCTCGGCGTCGAGTCGGCGCTCTACTCGATCCTCACCTACTTCGCCGCCTCGAAGACCGTGGACTTCCTGCTCCACGGCATCGAGGAGCACACAGCCGTCATCATCGTCTCCGAGCGGAGCGAGGAGATTCGCCAGTTGATCATCCGCGACCTCGCGCGCGGCGTCACCGTCTACAAGGGGCGCCGCGGCCGGACGGACGCCGAGCAGGACATCCTCCTCTGCGTGGTCACGCGCCTTGAGATCGGCCGCGTCCGCTCGCTCGTCGAAGACTACGACCCCTCGGCCTTCGTCGTCGTCCACCCGCTCTCCGACGTGTACGGCGGCGTCGTCAAGAAGCCCGTCCTCCACTGAAGCGCCTCTCAGACAATCGGGCCGAACCGCCCGGCGGCCTTGGGCGTAAAGGTAGTTTGATTAAGGAGAACGCGCACATGTTCTGTCCCGCCTGCGGGCTTAAAGAGGATCGCCCCGTCCAGTTCTGCCGCGCGTGCGGCGCAGACCTGCGCGCCGTGCGCGCGGCGCTCGAACCGTCCGAGGCCGCCGAGCCTTCGGTCGCCGCGGCGCGCGAGGAGGTGGCGCGCGCCCTCGCCGCGCGGATCAAAGAGGGCGAGTGGTGGCAGGCCGGCGCGCTGGCGCCGGAGGTCGAGAAACTCTTCGAGTCGCCGTCGGCGCGGCGCGAGCGTCTGCGGCGGCAGGACGAGGAGCAGCGCCTCGGCCGCCTGCGCGGCGGCACCATCACGGCGGCGGTCGGACTCGGGCTGGTGATTCTCTTCCAGCTCCTGAGAATCATGGACGACAGGGCCGTGCTCCTCGTCGGCCCGAGCATACTCGTCTTCATCATCGGCCTCGGCCTTCTCGTCAACGGACTCTTCTTCACCCTGCCGCGCGAGTCGCGCCTCGGCCCTGCCCGTGACAAACGGCGCGAACTCTCCCCCGACATCTCCACCAGCGAACTCGATGCCTCGCCGCGCGGCGAACTCGGCGCGGCCAGCCCGTCCTTCATCCCCATCTCCGTCACCGAGCAGACGACGCAGAACCTAAGCTCACACGACTTTACCCCGCCCGCCCGCAGTAGTAAGTTATAAGCACATTGCCCGGACACGACGAACGAACGGAGGGCCGTTAGAGGGCCGCGGGTCGCGGTCGCGGCCGACGTGTGTCCGCGGGCCGCGCGGCTCTTTGCGCATTGACGACACGAGCAGAGGAGGGGGAACGGGATGAGCGGTAAAGCCGAGAGAGTCGAAGACCGTCTGGCGGATTTCACGAGGGACAGGCGCATCCTGCTCCTCTCTTTGTTCGCACTCGTCATCGGGTGCGCGAGCGCCCTCGTCGCGTGGGTGCTGGTGTGGCTCATCTCGGTCATCACGGGGCTCGCCTTCTACCAGCGCTACTCGCCCGAACTCCTCTCGCCCGAACAGAACCGGCTCGGCCTGCTCGTCATCCTCGTCCCGGCCGTCGGCGGGCTCGTCGTCGGCCTGCTGGCGCGCTACGGCTCGGAGAAGATACGCGGCCACGGCATCCCCGAGGCGCTCGAAGCGATCCTCTTCGGGCGCAGCCGCATGTCGGCGAAGGTCGCCGTGCTGAAGCCGCTCTCGTCGGCCATCTCCATCGGCACGGGCGGCCCGTTCGGCGCCGAGGGGCCGATCATTATGACGGGCGGCGCCATCGGCTCGCTCTTCGCGCAGTTGTTCCACCTCTCGGCCGCCGAGCGCCGCACGCTGCTCGTCGCGGGCGCGGCCGGCGGGATGGCGGCCATCTTCGACGCGCCGGTCTCGGCCGTGCTGCTCGCGGTCGAACTCCTGCTCTTCGAGTGGCGCCCGCGCTCGTTCATCCCCGTCACGGTGGCGGCGGCCGTCGCGGCGGCTCTGCGCGTGCCGCTCATGGGCCAGGGGCCGATCTTCCCCGTGCACCCGCACGCGCCGCTCGGCGCGGAGGCTTTGCTGATTACGGCGCTCGTCGGCGTCGCGGCCGGGCTGGCGTCGGGACTCCTGACGACGCTCGTCTACGCCTTCGAAGACCTGTTCGAGCGCCTGCCGATTCACTGGATGTGGTGGCCCGCCCTCGGCGGGCTGCTCGTGGGCGTCGGCGGCTACTTCGACCCGCGCGTGCTCGGCGTCGGCTACGACACGATCCACTCGCTGCTGCGCGGCGAGGTGGTGGCCGCGGCCGTGGTCGGGCTGCTCATCGGCAAGTCGCTCGTCTGGTCGGTCGCGCTGGGGTCGGGGACCTCGGGCGGCGTGCTCGCGCCGCTGTTGATGATGGGGGGCGCGCTGGGCGCGCTCGCGTCGGGGTTCCTGCCGGTGGGCGACGCGGGGCTGTGGGCGACCGTCGGGATGGCGGCGATGATGGGCGGCACGATGCGCTCGCCGCTCACGGCGATGGTCTTCACGCTGGAGTTGACGAGCGACTTCAACCTCTTCCCCGCCCTGCTCGTCGCCTGCGTCGCGTCCTACGCCGTGACGGTGCTTCTGCTCAGGCGCTCGATCCTGACGGAGAAGGTCGCGCGGCGCGGCTACCACGTCACGCGCGAGTACAGCGTAGACCCCCTGGCCGTGCTGCGCGTCGGCGAGGTGATGGACGCGAACCCGCCGACGGTGCCGGCCTCGATGAAGGTCACGGAGCTTTCAGACCTCATCGCGCACCGCGACCCGCAGCTCACGCGCCGGCAGGGCATCCCCGTGCTGGACGAGGAGGGACGGCTCGCCGGCATCATCACGCGCGGCGACGTGCTGCGCGCGATCGAGCAGGGGGCGGACGGCGACACGACCGTCCTCGACGCGGGCACACGCAACCTCGTCGTCGCCCACCCGGACGAACTTTTGCACGAGGCCGTCACCAAGATGCTCCACTACGACATCGGCCGCCTGCCCGTCGTCACCCGGGCAGACCCGCACCGGCTCGTCGGCTACCTCGGCCGCGCCAGCGTCATGGCCGCGCGCCTCCGCCGCCTCGAAGAGGAGCACGTCCGCGAGCAGGGGCTCTCCTTCAACGCTACGTAAAAAAGGACTGAGGACTGAGTGCCGAGGACTGAGTGAGGGCGAGTCTTTCACCCAGTCCTCAGTCCTTTGCCCCGCGCCGCGTGTTATACTTGCGCCTTACTCACGCCGGGGATTTTTCGTTAACCCTTATCGACTACGTCTGCCCCGTGCTATGATTTTGACCGTCTGCCGAACCGCCACCGGAGACCTGACAAGCCATGCGCAATAAAAAGTCCGTCACGCAAGCGACCACCGAGGCAGCGCCCGACCAGAAAAATGGGGCGCGCAGCATCACCATTGCCGAGGCGCGGCGCATGGCGTTCGAGGCGAGCGAAAAGATTCGGCAAGCGCAAATCTCCTACGCCGAGGAGGAGGCAAAGCGCTCGTATGACTACAGAGTTGAGGAATGATCTACGACTTTCCCGAATCGTCCTCGCCCATCGGCCAAGGCGATATCTTCTTCGGCGTCCCGATCCTAGACCTCACCGATGAAGAGCTACCGACTGTAGACGACGCGGGCAATGCTCAGGCTTTGCCGTGGGAGGCATTCGCCTCGGCCGGCAAGAATGTCAGCGCGATAGTCACCGTCCGCCCCACTATTGCTATCGTCGGCACGCAGGAGTGCGACGCCCTCCGCGCCCCGAACATCACTCTCTTTGAAGTCCGCCCCTTCCGCGACGTGGAGCGCAAGAGCAAAGACACAAGCAAGCCCTCGAAATGGGTTCCGCTCATCACCCAACACGCCCGCATCAACCAGAAGTGGTTCTACCTCCCGGCGGACGAGCGGCTGGGCTTCGGCGAAAAGATGGGCGCAGACTTCCTCACCCCCATCCGCGTCCCCAGGCTAACCCTCGAACGCATGCTCAACTTCCGCAAAGGCCGCCTCAACGAAGTCGCCAAACAACACTTCCGCGAACGCCTTGCAGAATTCTTTCGCCGCTACGCCTACGACGAATGGTATCCGCTGACGCGCGAGGAGCTGGCCGAGTATCACAAGAGTCATCCTGAAGCTGAACCATTCCCTTGGCAGATTGAGGGTAAAGTTTCAGGCAAGAATGAAGGTGTCAGGCTTAACGTTGAAGAGATTGATGAAGACAATAGCGAAAAGGGTTTCTTGGACTGCTTGTCTGACGGAGAAGAAGCCGCCGAGCAACTGATTACCATACTTTCAACTATTTCTTCAGAGACAGAAAACATAGGCGCTAAGCTGGCTCAACATACAGAAAGTATGAACAAACTGAAGACCGCGCCACAGGGGGTAAAAGTACGCGAGTATAAAAAGATTGCATTACTGTCGGCCACCGACATACATACATACCTTCTCTAAACGAATGGAGGGCATACTGCCTGGGTTTGCAAAGAATGTCCAAACATTGGATGAAAGTTATTCAGCATATGTGTCCGTCAGTGACGATGTGGAGCAGGTTGCTGGACTGCATGGCTCGCAAACAGAAATGCGGGGAGTAATCAGGCCGGTTAAAGAGAATGTAATAGGATTTAGAGATAGCGCCTTATCAATACGAACTCAAAACGTTAACAAGGAGTTGAACAGAGCAACTGATAGGCAGGTTCAAGCGCTCGACGGTGTAATCTCCAACATGGAACACGTAGAATCGTTTGCTCTCCGAGTCATATTTCTTATCGATGAAAAATTCGGAACGCCGTCAGGCTTGGAAGATAACCCTAGATAAGTAAAATCTGAAATACACGTAGGCTCATGGAAACCAAAGCTAATCAGACCGACGCCCTCACGGGCACCGTCAAGGGGCCGGGCGAGCGGCCGCACGAGTACCTGTTCATCACGGCCGACAACCTGCGGGCGCGCATCGGCGAGTTCGTCTACTACACGGCGCGCGACGGGCAGGCGGAGCGGCGCATCATCGGCAACGTCACCGAGCGGCGCCTCGTGCGCAACCTCCCCGACACCTTCCTCTCCGACCCCGAGACGCCGCCGTCGGTCGTCTCGTCGCTCATCGGCCTCGACGGCGAGGGCTGCGAGCTGTACGAGATCACGGTCGAGACCATCGGCTACTTCCACCCGTCTCTAGGCGACTTCGTCAACCCGCGCATCCCGCCTCGGCCGGGCGACCCGGTCTTCCTCGCCTCGTCCGAGACGCTCGCGCAATGTCTTTCGCCGAAGCGCGCGGGCGAGGTCGGCTCGGCGCACGTCGGCAGCCTCTTGACGCGCGAGGCGGGCGAGGTGCCCGTCGTGCTCTCGATCAAAGACGTGGTCTCGACGCACCTCGCCATCCTCGCCTCGACCGGTTCGGGCAAGTCCTACACGGCGGGCGTGCTGGTCGAGGAGTTGATGCGCCCTTACAACCGCGCCGCCGTCCTCATCGTAGACCCGCACGGCGAGTACGACACGATGCGCTCCATCGAAGACGACCCGCGCTTCGGCTCGGGCGCGGACGGCTACCGGCCCGAGGTCAGGGTCTACACGCACGAGCGCGTCAAGGTGCGCTTCTCCTCCCTGACGGAGGCGGACGTGAAGTACCTCCTGCCCGAGGGCACCTCGGAGAAGATGCTCCACTTCCTCTCGCAGGCGTTCCGGCAGTTGACCGCGACGCGGCGCGGCGAGCTGTGGGGCTACCACGACCTGCGCGACGAGGTGAAGGCGCAGAAGTACGAAGGCTCAGACCGCGGCGACTCCGGCAACGCGAGTTCCATCGAAGGTCTGCTGTGGCGGCTCGACTCGCGTTTCGACAAGCCCAACTCCATCTTCTCCGACCACGAGCACATCACGCTCGCCGAGATGTTCAAGCCCGGCCGCTGCACCGTCCTCCAGCTCTCCGACATCGAACAGAACGAGCAGCAGGTCGTCGTCGCCACGCTGCTCAGAAGGGTCAACAAGGCGCGCATGGCGACCGTCCGCGGCGAGGCCGAAGCAGGCACGGATACACACCTCCCCTACCCCGTCTTCACGCTCCTCGAAGAGGCGCACCGCTTCGCGCCCGCCGGCCAGACCGTGGTCTCGACGAACATCCTCAAACAGATACTCTCCGAGGGGCGCAAGTTCGGCGTCGGCATCGGCCTCATCACGCAGCGCCCGGGCAAGCTCGACCAGGACGTGCTCTCGCAGTGCATGACGCAGGTCATCATGCGCATCGTCAACCCCGTCGATCAGGACACCGTCGCCAAGTCGGTCGAAGGGGCGGGGCGCCAACTCTTGGACGAGCTGCCCGCGCTCACCAAGGGCCAGGCCGTCATCTCCGGCGTCGGCGTCAACACCCCCGTCATGTGCCGCGTCCGCGAAAGAATTACCAAACACGGCGGCGAGACCTTCGACGCCCCCACCGAATGGGCGCGCTGGCACTCCACCGAAGAGCGCGAGCACCGCGAACAGGATACGGCCGTCCTCGCAAGCCCCCCCGCCAAACCAAAGAAGCCCGAGCGCGTCCGCGGCTTCCAAATCTAAGGAGCGCCCATCTCCTCCTCACACACAACCAGAGCCCCTGCCGCCCGCCGAAACTGACTTTGGCGACGCCTGAGGCGACTTCGACGCCGCCGAGACCAACTATTCTACTGCCGAAACTAACTTTCACAGTGCCGAAACCAACTCGCGCTCTGCCGAAACCAACTCGCGCGCGGCCGAACCCGACTTTTCCGCCGCCGACACCGACTCGCGCGCCGCGGAGTGGCTCTCGGCACCCGCCGACCTCGACCACGCGCGCGCGCACTGCGCCTTCAAGCGGTCATGCCTGCGATTTTGGGTGGCTCGCGGTATGAAATGAGATTGACTTGGTACGTGAATTTGGAATATTGTTTCGCGCCACAGGCAAGCGAGGCTGGGCCGCCGTAGAGCTTTAAGTGAAGCCCTCGTCTCTCGACCCGCCCGGCCGCGTCCTTTTCCTAGCCGCTTCGCAACGCACACCTTTCTAGAGGAGGGACTGTCCCATGCTCCACGCACGCACGCGCATCCCGGCGCTTTTCATTCCCGTACTCCTCCTGCTGACCGCCTTCGCGCTCCTCCCGACGGCGCACGCGCAGAAGCCCAAGCCCGCCGCTGCGCCCGCCCCCGCCGACCACGCGCAGAACGAGCCGCCCTTCCACGAGTACAAGGGCGTCCGCATCGGCATGGCGGCCGAAGAGGCGCGCAAGCTCCTCGGCAACCCGACGGACAAGGACGACAAGCAGGAGGTCTTCGCCGTCAGCGACGAAGAGTCCTGCCAGGTCTACTACGACGCGACCAAGAAGGTCTCGGCCGTCTCGATCACCTACTTCAGCAGCAAGGCCGTCCCCGCGGTCAAGTCCGTCCTCGGCGAAGAGCCCGTGGCCAAGCCGGACGGCTCGTTCACCAAGCTCATCCGCTTCCCGAAGGCCGGCTACTGGGTCTCCTACACGCGCACCTCCGGCGACTCGCCGATGACCATCATCGCCATGCAGAGAATCGACCAGTAGAGACGGGCCGAGACCTGCGCACGACAACGCGCCCGCGGGCATCTGCGCCGCGGGCGCGTTGTTGCTTTTGACCCGCCGGGTGCTAAGATAAGCGCGACTTAAAACACGCCCCTTTTCAACCGAAGCGCACGCGCCCGACCCCTCCCCCGCGGGGGCGTGGGCGGCGGCTCGACACGCCGGGGCCTTCCGAAGACCGAGGACTTTACATGGCGGATCAGAACGATTCGGCGCGGGCGGGCGAGCGGCGCATCGCGACCCTCCTCGCCACGCGCCGCGACGAGATTCTCAACCTCTGGATCAAGGAGCGTTTGGAGGCCGACGAGTTCCGCGACGAGCTGATCTCGAAGAAGGACCTGCGCCAGCAGTCGCAGCAGGTCCTGGACATGCTCGTGCAGGGCGTGCAGGACTCGGGCGGGGCCGACTCCGAGCACCCGGCCTTCGACGACCTGCGCCACTACCTCAACGAGATTTCGCACATGCGCGCCGTCAAGGGCTACACGCCCCTGGAGAACGCGACCTACATCCTCTCCCTGCGCAACGTCGTCAGCCCGCTCCTCGCCGAGGAGTTGGAGGGCGACGCCGCCTCCCTCATCGCCGAGATGAACTACTTCACGCGCCTGCTCGACAAGATGGGGCTCGTGATGGTCGAGAACTTCATCCGCTCGCGCGAGGAGATCATCCGCCAGCAGCGCGCCGACATGCTCGAACTCTCGACCCCGGTCATCAAGGTCTGGGACAAGATTCTGACGCTCCCCATCATCGGCACGCTCGACTCGCGCCGCGCGCAGATGATGATGGAGGCGCTGCTGCAAAAGGTCGTCGAGACCGGCTCGACCATCGCCATCCTCGACATCACCGGCGTGCGGACGATGGACACGCTCGTCGCCAACCACCTCATCAAGACCGTCACGGCCGCGCGCCTGATGGGCGCCCGCTGCATCCTGACCGGCGTCTCGCCGGCGATTGCGCAGACGATGGTGCAGCTCGGCATCGACCTCACGCAGATCACCACCCGCGCCCAGATGTCCGACGGCATCAAGCTCGCGCTGGAGATGAGCGGCCGCACGGTCGTCCCCACCCGCGCGCTCGCCAAGCTCCAGAACGGCGCCAACGGCGACGGCACACAGAAGACCGTCAAGCAGACCGAGCAGATCATCACGACCGGCGGCGAGAAGAAACCAGGGGCGTAAATGGACGGACAACAGCGGATCCCCATCCTGAAGGTCGGCCGGGTCCTGATCGTGCCGATCCAGGTGGACATGGACGACCAGACGGTGATGCACCTCCAGGAGCGCATCCTCTCGGAGCTGGAGCGGACGGACGCGCGCGGGGTGCTCATCGACATCTCGCTGCTGGAGATGGTGGACTCCTTCATCGGGCGCGTGCTCTCGGACATCGCGGCGATGGCGCGCATCATGGACGCGCGGACGGTGGTCGTCGGGATGCAGCCGGCCGTCGCCATCACGCTCGTCGAGCTGGGCCTGGAGCTGCGCGGCGTGGACACGGTCCTCAACGTGGACGAGGGCATCAGGCTTTTGCGGAGCGAGTTCGGCATCGACGAGGACGAGGAGGACTCGCCGTTCGGTGGGGGGGCAGGAGGCTTTGCAGAGCAGGTCAATCGCCCTTGAGAGCGAGCACGACATCATCATCGCGCGCAGCGAAGTACGGGGCCTGGCCGCCGGCCTCGGCTTCCGCATCATCGACCAGACGCGGCTCGTCACGGTCTGCTCGGAGCTGGCGCGCAACGTGGTCAAGTACGCCAGGCGCGGCCGGATGATCGCCCAGCCCCTGGACGCCGCGCAGGGCCGGCCCGGCCTGCGCCTCATCTTCGAGGACAGCGGCCCCGGCATCCCGGACATCGGCGCCGCCATGCGCGACGGCTTCTCCACGGGGCGCGGCCTGGGCAAAGGGCTCCCCGGCTCTAAACGTCTGGTCGATCTCTTCGAGATCGAGTCCACCGTCGGCGTCGGCACGCGCGTGACGGTCGTGCGCTGGCTCTAGGGGTCGGGTGCCGGGTGTCGGATGTCAGACGTTGGTGAAACTTTCAGCACTAACATCTGACATCTCACGCCCGGCGCCTTTGTTTATGAGAGACATCAACACGCAGGAGATCAAGGAGGAGCCGCAGGTCGGCGCGGCGCGGCGCGGCGTGCGCCGGTTGGCCTCGCGTCTCGGCTTCTCGGACGACCGTCTGGCGGAGCTGGACATCGTCGTGCAGGAGATCGGCACCAACGCCGTCCGCTACGCGACGGGCGGCGGCTGTCTCCACTGGGCCGAGACGCTGGGCGAGGAGCCGGGGCTGGAGCTCTTCTACGCCGACAAGGGGCCGGGCGTCTACGATCTGGAGCGGGCGCTGCGCGACGGCGTCTCCTCGGGCGGGAGCCTGGGGACGGGCTTCGGCGCGATGCGGCGTCTGCTCGACGAGTTCGACGTCTACTCGACCGTCAGGGATACGACGGGCCGACTGACCACCACGCCGCGCCGCACGACGTACGGGACGGCGCTGCTCGGGCGCAAGTGGGTCGAGCCCGCGGCGGCCGAAGAGCAACGCGCCCGCGCACGCCGCCTGACGCGCCGCGTCGGCTGTTGGAGCCGCCCGCGCCCGGGCGAGGATACCAACGGCGACGCCTACTTCATCAAGGAGCACGACGGCGAGACCCTGCTCGCGGTCGTGGACGGGCTCGGCCACGGGCGCGGCGCGCGCGAGGCGGCGGTGGCGGCGCTCGACACGCTCGAACAGTGGGAGGGCGAGCCGCTCGACGAGTTGATCCTCTCGACGCACGACGCGCTGCGCGCGACGCGCGGCGCCGTGATGGGCGCGGTCGTGCTCGACCACGCGCGCCGGACTTTCAACTACGCGGGCGTCGGCAACGTCGAGGTGCGCGTGCTCGGCGCGTCCGACCCCGTGCGCCCCATCCCCACGAACGGCACCCTCGGCGCGCGCCTCTCGCAGGTGCGCGTCTGGCCGCACCGCTGGCAGGAGGAGACGACGCTCGTCATCGCCTCCGACGGCATCAGCGCGACCTGGGACGCCGCCGCCTACCCCGGCCTGCTGACCAGAAGCCCACAGCTCCTCGCCGGAGTCCTCCTGCGCGACTTCTGCCGCAACTCCGACGACGCCACCGTGCTCGTGTATAGATGAACAGTACCGCGACCGGGCCGTGCCGCGACAGAATGAGTTGACAGGGGTGGACGGGATGCAGCAATGGAAGATTTCAGCCCTGTCTTTCTTTATCCGGTCCATCCTGTCCATCCCCGTTAATTTATCCCCCGCAATACGGCCCGGTTTTGAACTTCGGGGTTCGAATCCTGTACTCTAAATCGGTATGCAAGGCATCACCTCCACACGGCTCGGCGACATCTACATCCGGCGCGAGGCCGACATCGTCAAGGTGCGCGAGCGCGTCCGGCGCCTCGCGCGCGAGATGGGCTTCGACTCGACGACGCAGATTAAGATCACGACCGCCGTCTCGGAACTGACGCGCAACATCTACGAGTACGCGCGCTCGGGCGCCATCACGCTCTCGCTCGCCACGCGCGGCGCGGCGGCCACCGGCCTCCAGATCACCGCGCGCGACGACGGCCCCGGCATCGACGAGGCCAAGCTCCGCTCCATCGTCCGCGGCACGTACCGCTCGACCTCCGGGCTCGGCGTCGGCCTCATCGGCACGCGCCGCCTGATGGACGAGTTCGACATCCAGTCGAAGGAGGGCGAGGGCACGCGCGTCTCGGTCGTCAAGTGGCTCGCGCCCGTGGAGGCCGACAAGGTCAGGGGGCGCGCCGACTTCCTGCGCGACTTCGTCAACGACGAGGAGGACGACTCGGCGCTCGAAGAGCTAGCGCGGCAGAACCGCGACCTCGTGCAGGTGCTCGGCGAGCTGGAGGAGAAGCGCGAGCAGATGGAGCGCCTCAACATGAAGCTCGAAGAGTCGAACCGCGAGCTGAACCAGGCCAACGCGCAGCTCCGCGAGGTCTCCGCGATGAAGGAGGAGTTCCTCGCGCTGACCACGCACGACCTGCGCTCGCCCCTGACGGTCATCAGCGGCGTCATCAACTTCTTCACCTCGGGCCGCCTCGGCGACATGACGCCCGAGCAGAAGAACATGGTGGCGATGATGGAGCGCAACACGCAGAACCTGATCGAGCTGGTCAACGACCTGCTCGACGCCTCGAAGCTCGAATCGGGCACGATGCGGCTCGACCTCTCGACCATCGAGCTGGGCGGGCTCATCGGCGAGCTGCGCCAGCAGATGCAGCCGCTCGCCGCCGAGAAGGAGATCGCGCTCGCGGTGGACGTGCCCGAAGGGCTCCCGACGCTGCGCGCCGACCGCGCCAAGCTCCGCCGGGTGCTCGTCAACCTCGTCTCGAACGCTCTGAAGTTCACGCCGCGCGGCGGCCGCGTCAGCCTGAGCGCCGCGACCGAAGGGCCGCGGGTGCGTGTGTCCGTCACGGACACCGGCGTCGGCATTCCCGAAGAGGACCTCCGCGACATCTTCGACAAGTACGCGCAGGCGCGCTCGCGCGCGACGCGCAGCGAGAAGGGCACGGGGCTCGGCCTCTACATCACGCGCCAGCTCGTCGAACTCCACGGCGGCCACATCGAAGTCAGCTCCGAGGTCGGCAAGGGCTCGACCTTCTCGTTCACCATTCCAACAGCAGGGAGTTGATGGATGACGAGCAGGTCAGTACCGCCTGCGGTAGCGGGTGGGTGCGTGTAACTCAGGCGATCCTTACAAAGTGAAAACGACCCACCCGCTACCGCAGGTGGTACTGACCCGGCCGCGGTCGCATTCTATTTAATCGCTACAGCCTTCTCATTCGTCGCTTATGCACTATCACTTAATCGGAATCTGCGGGACGGCGATGGCGTCGCTCGCCGGGATGCTTCAGGCGCGCGGGCACAGGGTCACCGGCTCGGACGAGAACGTCTACCCGCCGATGTCCACGATGCTGGAGGCTTTGGGCATCCCCGTCATGCAAGGGTACCAGCCGGAACACCTCTCCACGCCCGCGCCCGACTGCGTTGTGGTCGGGAACGCCATGTCGCGCGGGAACCCGGAGGTCGAGGAGACTTTGAACCGCCGCCTCGTCTACCGCTCGCAGGCCGAGGTCGTCAAGGAGGAGTTCATCCGCGGCCGCCGCTCGCTCGTCGTCGCGGGCACGCACGGCAAGACCACCACCACCAGCATCGCGACCTGGGTCATGGAGCGGGGCGGCCTCAACCCCTCCTTCCTCGTCGGCGGCGTCGTGCAGAACTTCGGCGCGAGCTTCCGCGTGACCGACAGCCCTTACTTCGTCATCGAGGGCGACGAGTACGACACGGCCTACTTCGATAAGGGGCCGAAGTTCATGCACTACCTCCCCGAGATCGCCGTCGTCGGCAACATCGAGTTCGACCACGCCGACATCTACAAAGACCTCGACGCCGTCCGTGTAGCCTTCCGGCGCCTGATGAATCTCGTCCCGGGCCGCGGCCGACTCGTCGCCGGCTGGGACAGCCCCGCCGTGCGCGATACGGTCGCCGAGTTCGGCGGGCGCCTGCACACGCAGCTCGAAACCTTCGGCACGAGCGCGGACGCGCGCTGGCGCGCCGTGGACGTTGACTACTCGGGCGCGCTCACGCGCTTCAAAGTTCTGTGCGAGGGCGAGCCGTGGGGCGAGTTCGAGATGCCGCTCATCGGCGACTTCAACGTGCTCAACTGCCTCTCCGTCATCATCGCCGCCGACGCCTGGGCCATTCCTCAAGCGACCATCGGCGACGCGCTCCGGACCTTCCAGAGCGTCAAGCGCCGCATGCAGGTGCGAGGGCTTGAGCGCGGCGTCACGGTCATCGACGACTTCGCGCACCACCCGACCGCCGTCCGCGAGACCCTGCGCGCGCTCGGCGAGAAGTACAAGGGCCGCCGCCTCTTCGCCGTCTTCGAGCCGCGCTCGGCCACCTCGCGCCTCGCGGTCTTTCAAGCGGAGTACGCCTCGGCCTTCGACCGCGCCGACTACGTCATCCTCTCCTCGGTCTTCGCGCGCGAGAAGGGCAGCGCCTACGGCCGCCTCCTCGACACGGACGAACTGACCGCCGACATCGCCGCACGCCGCGAGCGCCCCGCCCTCTGCCTCGACGGCGCCGACCGGATAGTCGAGCACCTCGCCCCTCTTTTACACGAAGGCGACGTGGTCGCCATCATGTCCAACGGCGGCTTCGGCGGCATCCACGACAAGCTGCTCGAAGAGCTGCGCGGACGGCCGTAGACGCCTCAGACATCTATTCATTGCCCGGCGGGCCGAGACGCACTCGGCCCTCTTTTTTTTTACGCCCTGTATTTTCCGCGCCCCTCCGTGCTCTGTTCCGTCGTGTCCAGCCGAGGGTTAGGGTCGCACTAACAAGCAACCAATACCAAGCTGACGGTTCCGACGGCGGGCGCGCGACGCGCCTGCGAAGGTCCTCGACTGTCCGGACATCGGCTGGCCCATGACCCGACAAATTGCCAGGAGACAGAGATGAGAGAAAAACTTTCGCACTTTATCGCTTCCACAATCGCCCTTCTGCTTTTCGTAGGCGCCCTGCCCTTCGCGGCCACGGCCCAGACGGCGGCCCCGCCCGCACGGCATTACACGATGATCGATCTGACCCCGGCCGGGGCGACGAGCGCCACGGCGGTCGGCCTCTCGGGCGCGCAGCAGTTCGGCAACGCCTTCTTCCCTTCCGCCACCGCGCCGGGGACGACCGAGAGCCACGCCGTCCTCTGGTCGGGCGGCGCGGACGGCTTCACCGACCTCGGCGTCGGCACCGCCACGGCCGTCGGCGACGGCCAGCAGGTCGGCTCCACTTCGTTCGGGTACGCGGCGCTCTGGTCGGGCACGCCCGAGAGCATCGTCTACCTCAATCCGGCCGGTTGGAACACGTCGGCCGCGAACGGCGTCGGCGGCGGCCAGCAGGTCGGCGTCGCGAACCAGCAGCGAGTCTGCGGCGAGAAGAAGGGGGCCTGCGGCAGCGGCACCTACACGGTCTTTCAGCCCTTCCTGTGGACGGGCTCGGCGGCGAGCGCCGTCAACCTGACGCCGTTCGGCCTCGGCTTCGGCGCCGGCCAGGCGTACGGCACCGACGGCGTGCAGCAGGTCGGCGTCGCCTGGAAGGTGGTCGGGTTCGGCGCCTACAGCACGCCCAATGCCATGCTCTGGTCGGGCACGGCCGACAGCGCCGTCAACCTCAACCCGCCCAACTCCGGCGAGTCGATGGCCTACGCCGTCGCCGGCGGGCAGCAGGTCGGCTACGCCTACTCGTTCCAACACGCGATGCTCTGGACGGGCTCGGCGGCGAGCGCCGTTGACCTGCACCCAGCCGGCTACACGTCGTCCCAGGCCCGCGCGACCAACGGCGTGCAGCAGGCCGGCTTCGGCTGGGTCAACAACGCCGCGCAAATCCCGCGCAGGCACGCGCTCGTCTGGTCGGGCTCCGCCGCGAGCGTCGTCGATTTGAATCAGTTCATGCCGCTCGGCTTCACCGACGCCGCCGCGTCGGGCATCGACGCCGCGGGCAACGTCGTCGGCTCGGCGGTCAAAGGCTCGGCCGACGGCGCGGCGAGCACCCACGCGGTGATGTGGGTGCCGAGCGAGGCCGCCCAGAACTTCTCGCAGGGCGTCGGGCTTTCGCAGTCTTCGGTCGTCGCGGGCGAGTCGGTGCAGGCGACTGTGACCTTGAGCCAGCCGGCGCCCGCGGGCGGCGCGGTCGTCAACCTCGCGGGCGTCGTCAACTCGCCGGCCGTGACCTTCCAGATGCCCGAGAGCGTGACGGTGAACGAGGGCGACGCCTCGGCGAGCTTCACGGTCTCTACGGCCGCGACGACGCTCGCGGGCTTCACGCGCCCCGCCCTCCTGGACATTCAGGCGGCCTTCGGCGACACGACGCAGACGGCGTCGCTGGCCGTCGCCCCGCCGCTCTCGCTCACGTCTTTGGGCGTCGCGCCCGGCAACGTGACGGGCGGGACGAACGCGACGGGGACGGTCACCCTCAGCGGCCCCGCGCCCGCGGGCGGCGCGCTGGTCACGCTTTCGAGCAACAACCCGGCGGCGAGCGTGCCGGCGAGCGTGCTCATCCCGGCGGGACTGACCTCTGCCTCTTTCCCCGTGCAGGCCAACCCCGTGACGACCTTCGTCACGGCGACGCTGACGGCCACCTACGGGTCGATCCCGTCCACGCAGACGGCCCGGCTCGTCGTCGCGCCGCCGCCGGCGGCGGTTGACACGGTCTCGATCCAGAAGGCGGACTACGTCGTCTCGAAGAAGCAGCTCACGGTGCAGGCGTCGAGCACCAGCCAGACGGTAACGCTGACCATCACCTCGACGGCCACGGGCGAGGTCATCGGCGTGCTGACGAACAAGGGCGCCGGCTCCTACGCGGGCACCTTCCCGCTGACCGCGGCGCCGCAGAACATCACGGTGACCAGCGACCTCGGCGGCACGGCGAGCAGGGCCGTCACGTTGAAGTAACGTTGAAGTGAGGCGGGGACTCGTAGAGACAGAGAGACGCGGCTAAGGCAATTAGCCGTGTCTCTCTGTCTCTACGGTTAATTCTGCTCGCCGTCTCAGGCGACGCGGCGCAGGAGGCCCAGACCGAAGGCGACCGGAAGCCAGACCGCGGTCTGTGCGAGCACCTGAGGCGTCTCTTTCCCGGCTTCGAGCGCCGCGGCGCTGACGGCCATGTAGAGCGGCGTGGGGCGCTCGCAAGCCTTGAGGAGGGCGAACTGCCAGGGCGTGACCTCTTCGACGTGGACGCGGTAGTTCGAGCGCCCCACCGCGACGAACGCGGCGCGCGGCGAGGGCGGTGCGGGCTGCGCGCCCCCCTCCGAACTCTTCAGAAACTCTGCCAGCGGAAACTTCAGCTCAAGCAGACGCAGACACGGCGTCGCCTCCAGCGTCAGCTCGTCGCCGAAGACGGCGAAGGTCGAAAGCGGCTCCAACGCAGGCGGGTCGTCCTCCGTGCCGCGCGCGCGCATGACCTCCGCGCGCGCACGCTCGACGCGCGCGAGCTCCGGCGGCAGGTCGAGCATCGCGCGCGTCTCCGCGTCGAAGCGCCCGCCGTCCGGCTTCGTCTCCTCTAAAAATTTTGGGAAGGCCGCGCCGAGGTCGTAGAGGCTCGGCGAGCCGGGCGGCCGCGTGATGAGGTAAGCCTTGGCGAAGGCGTCGAAGACCGTTTCGCCGACGAAGCCGCGCAGGACTGGAAAGTCCGCGCGCATACATTCGAGCAGGCGGAGCACGTAGCCGCCGGTGTAGACGCCGAGGCGCTCCCGCGCGGAGAGGCCGCGTCTTTCGGCCACCACCTCCTCGGCGCTCAGCCCGTGTGCGCGCGCGGCCGCGCGCAGCTTCTCGTCCAGGTCGCCGCGCTCCGTCACGACCGTCTTCAACCAGTGCTGCAAGAGGCCGAGGGACTGTTCAGTCATCACCCAGTGCCAGATGGAAGCCGACGGGATTGGAGACGGCCGCCGCCGCGGCGCGGGACTGCTGAACAGGCGCGCCCGGGTTCTCGCCGCGGAGCGCGACTTCGGCCTTGCGCAGTTCTTCGACCAGCTCGGGGAAGTCCGGAATGTTTGCGTCCCACTCCAGGAGCGTCGAGACGCCGCCCGTCAGCTCGTGCGCGAGCCGGTACAACTCCCACACGGGCGCGGGCACGGGCCGGTCGTGCGTGTCCACGAGGTAGCGGCCGCAGTCGGTCGGGCCGGCGAGGTGAATCTGGACGACCGCCTCGTGCGGCAGGCTCCGGATGTATCGCTCGGGGTCGAAGCCGTGGTTGTAGCCCGACACGTAGACGTTGTTCACGTCGAGCAGGAGCCCGCAGCCCGTCTCGCGCGCCAGCTCCGAGAGGAAGTCCCACTCGGCGATGTCCGAGTCCCTGAACTCAAGGTAGCTCGAAGGGTTCTCTAAGACCAGCGGCCGTTCCAGGAAGTCCTGCACCTGCCGGACGCGGGCCGCGACGTGCTTCAAGCTCTCCCCGTTGAGAGGCATGGGCAGCAGGTCGTGCGTGTTCACGCCCGCGACGCCCGTCCAGCACAGGTGGTCTGAGACCCACGCGGGGCGCACGAACTCGGCGAGCGCCTTCAACTCTTTCAGGTAGCCCCAATCGAGCGGGTCTGTGCTCCCGATGGAGAGCGAGACGCCGTGCATGACGACGGGGCGGAGCGAAGCGACGCGCTCCAGGACGCGGCGCGCGTAGCCGTAGTTGTCGATGAAGTTCTCGCTGATGATCTCGAACCACTCGACTTCGGGGTCGTGGCTCATCAGGTATCGGAAGTGCTGGTTGCGCAGGCCGACCCCCGCGCCGAGGTTCGGGAGACCTCGGCGCGGGGGTCGGCCGTCGTGCGCTTGGCCGGGGTGACTCTGCATTACGTGGAGGGCGGGAAGGCCAGGCGCAGGTCGCTGTCCTTCCCGGGCTTGTCGGGGATCGGCTGCTTGCGGTATTGGAGCACCTTGACGTAGGCGTCCCACGCGATGTCGTAGACGCGGTCGCCCACCTCGTACCTTTGCAGCACCTTCCGCGTCCCGTCCATAATCAGCTTCGGCGCGGCCGTCTCGCCGACGAAGTCGTAAAGCTCCATGTAGGCGACCGTCTGGTCGGGGTCGGTCGAGTCCGGGATGGGGTAGAGCTGCGAGGCCGAGATGGGGACGGCGCAGCCGCCGTAGGTCGCGCACATGTTGTCCGAGGGCGCGCTGTAGAGCGGCTTGGTGGCCTGCACCTGGAGGGTCGGCTGTAGGTGGTCGAGCAAGACCTTGTGGCCGCACTGCTGGCTCTGCCCCTGTATCTGGACGAAGCCGCAGCCGCCCTCGGCCTTGCAGGTGTTCGAGCCGCGGCACGAGTGGAAGACCGCGACCTGCGCGCACGAGTCGGTACGGTCGCCGCTCAGTTCGAGCCCCTGGCAGGCGTGGTACAGCTGGCCCGTCTCCTTGGCGGAGATGCCGGCCGTGATGTCCGGGTAGCGGCCGAAGATGGCCCAGCAGATCGAGACGCGGTCGCCCGAGCCGTACATCGAAGGGTTGGGGAAGCCGGTCGTCTCGTTGGTCCAGAAGCCGTTGAGGACGCGCGTGATGCCGGCGATGGAGCCCGCGGCCGCCTGGCTGAAGACCTGATAGTTCTTCCTCTTGTTGTTGCCGGCCTGCTCGTCCTCCACCTTCAGGTTATTGAGCGCGGCGGCCACGGCGTCGGCCGGCGGCAGGTTCCACTTGTTCTCCTTGTACTCATCCTCGTTCGTCTTCAACATCTCGGGCGTCCAACTGTTGCCGGCCTCGTGCCACTGCTGCCAGGTGATGACGCCGCCCGCCCCAAGCAGCTTGTCGATGGCGATGAAGCGGTCGTGGTGGTCGAGCCCGCCGTTCTGGCTGCGCGAGACGGTCTGGCCCGAGGGGTCGTTCGACTGCCCCTGGTCGTTGTAGCCCGGGTAGTTGAAGTTGAGCGCCCGCTCATCCGGCCGGAACTGCCCCTCGACCGGCGCGTACTGGAGCAGCGCCGGCCGCCTCTCCCTGATCCACTCGGCCACGCCCCGCCCCTCGCCCTGGTCGGTGATGGCGTTAATCATGTTGAGGATGTTCTCCATCGCGCTCTGGACGGTGACTTCGCCGGAGGCCATGGTGGGCATCTTGGGGTATTCGGGCTGGTGGTAACTGCTCTTGGCGTTGAAGAGGTCGCGCTCCAGCGTCCCGCGGTTGAAGACAGACTCGAAGAGGCTCGTGCCGTCGGTGTAGACGATCTCCATGTACTGCCAGAGGCACTTGTACATGTGGCCGATGGTGCCGAACATCGGGAGGTCTTGCCCCGGCTCCCACTCCTCGAACGGGACTGTGGGGAAGTATTTGCCGGCCTTCTTCTCCTGGATGATTTGGAGCGCGTCATCCTCGTTCTGCTCGATGGCGAGGAAGAGTTGGTTCTGCTCGGACGTGAGCGCGTCGAGCTTGACCTTGATCTTGTTGTAGTCATCGACGGTGTCCTCGAAGTCGAGGATGTGCGGGAGCACCGTCTTGTCCGGCCCGTAACAGACCCAGCCGTAGTTCTGATCGACGAGCGCCGGGCTGTTGTAGCTCGGCATGACGCTGAGCGCCTTGGCGATGTTCGAGGCCAGTTGCAGGTGCAGCATCTCGTCGATGAAGACGCTGAAGAAGTGGTTGAACGCCTGCTCGTTCGCGGTGCCGGCAGCGGTGCGCGAGGGGGCCGCGCCCGGCCACAGCCGCCCGCGGTAGAAGTCGTTCCCCTTGCTCGTGATCTGGTGCATGCCCTGGATGGAGTACATCGAGACCATGTAGAGGGGCAGCGTGAACAGTTCGACATCGACGGCGGCCTGGGCGAGGGCTTGCAGGGCGGCCTTGTCGGTCTTCTTGTTGGAGGGGTCGCGCTCTTTCAGCTCGGGGCGTTGAAAAGTTTCCATGTTTGTCCTTCTGACCTTCGGTAGGGGTGTGAGCAAAGTGCGTCGGACTGCCGGTGTTGTTTCGCGAATTCCGACCCGGTTCAGGGCCATGGATAAGTCGGGCGTCGCGGGATAATACTTCCGCAACTTTTGAAAAAGCAAGAACTTTGTCGCGGCTGCAATGGGCGTGGCGAGGGCGCCGCGGCTTTCACCACCCGGGCGCGTGAGCTCCTGAATGTCGTCTCACCTTTGACAGTTTCACGATACATCCGCGACGAGACCGAAGATTAGAGCTACTACAAAAAGGCACGGCGCGTTTGCGGCCCCCGGAGCGCCCGCACCCTGCCATGAAAGAGTTCTCGATGCTCGACCAGGCCGTGGCCTTTGCCGGCGCGACGCTCGAAGACCTCGGCCCGGTCACGCACGTCTCGCGGCGCGACTTCGACGAGCGCGCGACCATCCGCTTCCGCGCGCAGGTGCCCGCCCTCGAATACCTGAGCCTGCTCATCGAGAACGCCGTCCTGCTGCGCACGCACCGCGGCGGGCGGCTCTACGCCGGCTTCGAGCGGCTCTCGCGGCTGGAGCCGGTCGTCGACCGCTACATGCGCATCGCGGACGTGTCGGAGCGCGTCTACGTCTTCGGCGAGCCGGACTGGAAGCCGCCGCGCCACCCCAACCTGCGCGTCATCGGGCTCGACGCCGCGGCGCGCCTCGCGCGCGAGTGGTTCGTCGTCGCCGACTCGCCCGCCCTGCGTGTCGCGCTCGTCGGCTTCGACGAAGAGGGTTTCACCACGGCCCGCGCCGTCCCCGAAGAGCGCACCTTCACCGCCCTCAAGACGCACGACCCGGCCATCGTCCGCCGCCTCGCCGCCGCCGCCGAGGGCCTGATTGACGACTCGCTCAACAACTAAGACCGGTTCGTGCTACATTGACACTCGCCTAACCCAGACAAAGTCGAACAGGGATGGACAGGACGGACAGGATTTGAAATTTCAAATCTGAAACCTTTAACCCTCCATCCGGCACGTCCTGTCCATCCCTGTTAACTCTTTCTTCCGGCCGAGAGTTGCTCCTATGTCGATACTCGAACGCATACGCCGGCGCGCGGCGGCGGACCCGCAGCACATCGTCCTGCCCGAGGGCGAAGACCCGCGCACGGTCGTCGCCGCGGCCATCGTCGCGCGCGAGCGCATCGCGCGCGTGACCGTGCTCGGCGACGAAGAGAAGGTGCGCGCGCACGCCCGCGCGGCCGGCGCAGACCTCGGCGGCGTGGCCGTCCTCGACCACACGCGCGCGGCGGACTTCGACCGCGTCGCCGCCTTCTACCACGAGCTGCGCAAGGCGAAGGGCATGATGCCCGACGAGGCGCGCATCGCCGTGCGCGACCCGCTCTACTACGGCAACCTGCTCGTGCGCGAGGGCAAGGCCGACGGCTCGGTCGCGGGCGCGACCAACACGACCGCGCACACCGTCCGCGCCGCGCTCCACTGCATCGGCATCCGCCCCGGCTTCAAGATCGTGAGCAGCTTCTTCGTGATGGTGCTGCCCGACCCCGCGTTCGGCGCGAACGGCGCGCTGCTCTACGCCGACTGCGGCGTCGTCATCGACCCTTCGGCGGCCGAGCTGGCCGAGATCGCCATCGCCTCGGCCGACTCCTGCCGCGCGCTCCTGGAGGCGGAGCCGCGCGTCGCCATGCTCTCCTTCTCGACCAAGGGCAGCGCCAAGCACGCGCTCGTCGATAAGGTCGTCGAGGCGACGCGCACCGTGCGCGCGCGCCAGCCCGAGCTTGAGATCGACGGCGAGCTACAGGCCGACGCCGCGCTCGTGCCGAAGGTCGGCGAGTCGAAGGCGCCCGGCTCGACCGTGGCGGGCCGCGCCAACGTCCTCATCTTCCCGGACCTGCAAGCGGGCAACATCGCCTACAAGCTGACCGAGCGGCTCGGCGGCGCGACCGCCATCGGCCCCATCCTGCAAGGTTTGGACAGGCCCGCCAACGACCTCTCCCGCGGCTGCAAGGCCGAAGACATCGTGGACGCCGTCGCCATCACCGCCGTCCAGGCGCAGGCGAGAAAGGGGAAGTGAGCTTAGACCTGTTCAATAAACCGAAGCCGGTCGTCGGCGTCATCCACGTCGGCGCGCTGCCGGGCACGCCCGCCTCCGCGCTCACGGTCGATGAGCTGACGGAACTCGCCGTGCGCGAGGCCGCCCTCTACCGCGACGGCGGCGTGGACGGCCTGATGGTCGAGAACATGCACGACGTGCCGTACCTGCGCGGCGGGGTCGGGCCGGAGGTGGTGGCGGCGATGGCGGTCGTCGCGCGCGCGGTGAAGGCCGAAGCGGGGCTGCCCGTCGGCGTGCAGATTCTGGCGGGCGCCAACGTCGAGTCGGTGGCCGTCGCGCACGCGGCCGGGCTCGACTATGTGCGCGTCGAGGCTTACGCGTTCGCGCACGTCGCCGACGAAGGGGTCATCCAGTCCTCGGCCGCGGAGCTGCTCCGCTTCCGAAAGAGGATCGGGGCCGAACGCATCAAGGTCTGGGCCGACGTGAAGAAGAAGCACTCGTCGCACGCCATCACCGCCGACGTGAGTCTGGGCGAGACCTGCGAGGCGGTCGAGTTCATGCGCGGCGACGCGGTCATCGTCTCGGGCTCCGCCACGGGCGCGCCGCCGCGCGCCGCGGACGTGACGGAGGCCAGGTCGCACTGCCGCATCCCCGTCCTCCTCGGCTCGGGCGCGACGCCCGAGAACGTCGCGGAGTTCTACGACGCGGCCGACGGCTTCATCGTCGGCTCGTACTTCAAGGAGCGCGGCCTCTGGTCGAACACGGTCGAGCCCGCGCGCGTCCGAAGGATGCTGGAAGCGTTGCTCGCGCTCCGCGCGGGCGAACGTCCGGGGGTTCGCGGAGCATCAGAACCGGCGGGTACCACAATCTAGCCCGCCGAGGAGTCAACATGTTCTTTCGCCGCCTGCCGAACCTTATCGTGTGCGCGCTCTTCGTGCTCACGCTCGCCGCGCCGCTGTGCGCGCAGAGCGGGGTGCGCCCGCGCCCGACTCCGAAGCCCGCCGAGGATGAGGAGACCGAGAGCGTCTACACGGAGGAGGTGCGCATCCCCGTCTTCGCCTTCGACGAGAAGGGGAACTTCGACGCCACCCTCGCCGTCGATGACGTGCTCGTCGTCGAGGACGACGTGCCGCAGCAGGTCAAGAGCGTGCGGCGCACGCCCGCCTCCGTCGTCCTCCTGCTCGGCACCGGCTGGGACTTAGACCCCATCGTGCGCGCCAACACGACGCGCGACGTGGCGCTCGCCGTCATCCGCAACCTGCGCGAGGGGGACAGCCTCGCCGTCATCCAGTACAACGGCAAGGTGGACACGCTGCAGGGCTGGACGGGCGACAAGCTGGAGGCCGTGCGCACCGTGCGCTCGAAGCTCGTCTCGGGCGAGGGCTCGAACCTTTCGCGCGGCGTCAAGCGCGCCGTCGAGATGCTCTCGGAGCGGCCCGTGGGCAACCGGCACCTCGTCATCATCAGCGACGGCATCGACACGGCCGGCTCGAAGGATTACGACGAGGCCGCGCGGCGGCTCATCGCCTCGCAGACGACGCTGCACGTCATCAGCTACGCGGAGGTGGCGCGCGCGCAGATGAAGCAGCCGTGGTGGAAGACGCCGCCCGAGAAGCCGGGCGCGGCACAGAGCGCCGCGGATCAGGCCACGGTCGGCATCGACCCGACGCGCCCGCCCGGGATGCGCGGCCCCGGCATCAACCCGCACGACGTTAACTCCGGCATCACCTTCGACCCGGCGCTCCGGCGCCGCCGCAAGGAGGCCGAGCGCGAGATGGAGCGCGGCCAGGCACGCCTGAAGTCTCTGACGGATGAGACGGGCGGGCGCCTGCGTCAGCCCGACTCGGAGGAGGGGATGTCGGTCGAGGCCGCCGGCGTCGCGCGCGAGATAGACTCGCAGTACGTCGTCACCTACAGCCCCAAGCGCACGCTGCGCAGGGCCGCGCCCACCGAGTACCGGCGCATCCACGTCGGCGCGCGCCGCCAGGGCCTGACGCTGCGCGCGCGCACCGGCTACGTCGTCGGCACGATGCGGCAACCCGAGGTAAAGAAGTAGACAGTAGGCAGGTGTAGACAGGAAGACTCTCCGGGGCGGGTCTGCTCGGCGGCATCGGCTTCACGATGTCGATCTTCATCACGAACCTTGCCTTCGCCGGCGAGGCCGAGGTGAGCAACGCCTCGAAGATGGCGATTCTGCTCGCGTCGCCCGGTGGCCGACGACGACATGGACGCGATGGATTTCGCGGTGATGTCAGAGGATAGGCCCGGCTCGGATTTACTCTGATCGAAGACGCCGGAGGGCTGACCGCCGCACGAAGGATGAAGCCCGGCGCCGCCGCGCAAAGCGCGCGGAGTTCTCTTTCAGCCCGAGAGGTCGAGGAGACGCTCGCGCTGTCGGGCGGTAATCTCCTCAAGGTTCCTGCGCTGGAGGTCCGTGAGCGGCGTGCCGTCCGGAGCCCTGCCCGTGCGAAGCCGTTCCTCGTTGTCGGCCACGCGCTCGCGGTAGTGCTCGATCTCGGCCAGGAGCCTGTCCGACTTCACACGGCCTGCCTTGCCCCCCGTCCCCTTCCTCGCGCCGCCCCGCGGACGCCCGTTAATTTTCGGCTCTGGTGCTGAATCCTTCTCTTTCATGCGCCGCCTCTCCTTATGCTGTTGAGCGAACTGCCGCCCGGAGACTGATTATAAGCGTTTGAAAGATCAACCGTCATGATGACTGATGAGGAAATGATGCGCCGATGTCTCGACCTCGCTTATTTGTTGTATGGGGCAATATCCATGCCGCGCAGACAGGCCGTCCCAAGTAGTTTCCGGGCCAAGGGGTGACCGGGCGTGCGGATAATTACGCACGGCGGGGGATTTTGCGCGAAGAGCATTCACCGACACGAGGATGGCGACCGGGCTACGACACGCCGTCGCCAACCGTGCGCCCCTCGATGGAGAGCCGCGCGCGGCTCTGTGGCCTTCCGCTTCACGCTCCGGGGCGGAGTCGGGGACTGAGTGCTACGTCCGGTTTTGTCTGACCGGCCGCGGCACGCTTCATGCAGTGAAGAAGTCGAGGGACATCCGCGTCGGCGCCGAGGCACTCTTGTCGGCTGATGGAAAGCGCTCGGCGAAACGCCGTCCGCGGGAGATGTCGGCGGGAGGAGATGAACGTCATGGAGAAGATGCGAGCGACGGTCTTTCACGGTAAAGACAAAATAAGGGTCGAGGAGGTGGAGCGGCCGCGCGCGGGCGTCGGGGAGGCGGTCATCCGCGTGACGCTGACGACCATCTGCGGGACAGACCTGCATATCGTGCGCGGCGAGTATCCCGTCCGCCCCGGCCTCGTCATCGGGCACGAGCCCGTGGGCGTGATCGAAGAACTGGGCGCGGGCGTCAACGGCTACGAGGTCGGCGACCGCGTGCTGGTCGGCGCCATCACGCCGTGCGGGCAGTGCCGCGCGTGCCTCTCGGGTCAACTGTCTCAGTGCGGCCACGGCGAGGGTTACGAGGCGCTGGGCGGCTGGCGCTTCGGCAACACGATCAACGGGGCGCAGGCCGAGTACCTGCTCGTCCCGCACGCGCAGGCCAACCTCGCGAAGATTCCCGACGAGCTGAGGGACGAGCAGGTCGTGCTCCTCTCGGACATCGCCTCGACGGGCATCGGCGGGGCGGAGTCGGCCGGCATACGCATCGGCGACTCGGTCGTCGTCTTCGCGCAGGGGCCGATAGGCTTGTGCGCGACCGCGGGCGCACGGCTTTCGGGCGCGTCGCTCGTCATCGGCGTGGACGGCGACTCGAACCGCCTGCGGGTGGCGAGGCAGATGGGCGCGGACGTGGTGCTCGACTACAGGGAGGTGGACGTGGTCGCCGAGGTGCTGCGCCTGACGGGCGGCGGCGCGGACGTTTCCATCGAAGCGCTCGGCACGCAGCAGACCTTCGAGAGCGCGCTGCGCAGTCTACGGCCCGGCGGGACGCTTTCGAGCCTCGGCGTCTACTCGGGCAAGCTGCAACTGCCTTACGAAGCCTTCGCCGCGGGCCTCGGCGACCACCGCATCGTGACGACGCTCTGCCCCGGCGGCAAGGAGCGCATGCGGCGGCTGATGGAGACGGTCAGGCGCGGGCGCGTAGACCTGACGCCGCTGCTCACGCACACGTACCCGCTCGACAAGATAGCGGAAGCCTACGAGCTGTTCGGCGAGCGCGGGGACGGCGTGCTCAAGGTGGCGGTCAGGCCGTAAACGTCCGAACGCACGGAGACGGCGCAAACTGTCGGCGCCGGTAACCAGAGAGTTAAGGGGGCGAAGTAATGGCTGCCGTAAAGGAACTCGGCCGAGCGGGAGAGGCCCTGCCCGTGTCGCTGACGGGATACCTTCTGCTCGACAACCCGACGTTGAATAAAGGGAGCGCGTTCTCGCAGGAGGAGAGGCGTGAGTTCGGCCTCGTCGGGCTTTTGCCGTCGCACACCTCGACGATAGACGAGCAGTCGGCGCGTGCCTACGAGAACTACCGTCGCAAGGAGACGGACGTGGAGCGGTACGTCTTCCTCGTCTCCCTCCAAGACCGCAACGAGACGCTCTTCTACCGCCTGCTGCAAGAACACACGGCAGAGATGATGCCGATCATCTACACGCCGACCGTCGGCGCTGGCTGTCAGAGCTACAGCCATCTCTTCCGTCGGCCGCGCGGACTCTACATCTCATACCCCGAGCGCGACGAGATCGACGCCATCCTCTCGAACGCGCCGACCAAAGAGCCATCCGTCATCGTCGTCACCGACGGCGAGCGCATACTGGGCTTAGGCGACCTCGGAGTCGGCGGGATGGGCATCCCCGTCGGCAAGCTCTCGCTCTACACGCTCTGCGCCGGCATCCACCCGCGCGCGACCCTGCCGATTCTGCTCGACGTGGGCACCGACAATCGCGCCCTACTCGACGACCCCCTTTACCTCGGCTGGCGGCACGAACGCGTGCGCGGCGACGCTTACGATGAGTTCGTCGAGGCGTTCGTCAAAGCCGTCATGCGCAGGTTCCCGAACGTGCTGCTGCAATGGGAAGACTTCGCCAAGGATAATGCCGCGCGCCTGCTCGAACGCTACCGCAACCGCCTCTGCACCTTCAACGACGACATACAGGGCACCGGCGCGGTGACGCTCGCCGGCCTGCTCGCGGCGACAAGGGCGGCGGGCACCAGGCTCCGCGAGCAGCGCATCGTTCTCCTCGGCGCAGGCTCCGCCGCGCATGGCATCAGCGACCAGCTCGTCGCGGCCATGACCGACGAGGGACTCACGCCGCGGGAGGCGCGCTCAAGGCTCTGGCTGCTCGACAGCCGCGGACTTATTCACACGGGAAGGCTGGGGCTCGACTCTTTCAAGGAGAGGTACGCGCAGCCTTGCAAGTTACTCGCGGGTTGGCAGACGGTGAGTCCCGGCTCACACACTCTTTTGGAGGTCGTCCGGGAAGTCCGCCCGACCGTGCTGATCGGCACGTCGGCGCAGCCCGGCTCCTTCACCGAAGAGGTCGTGCGCGAGATGGCGCGGCACGTCGAGCGCCCGGTCATCTTCCCCCTGTCCAACCCGACCTCGAAGAGCGAGGCCGCGCCGCGCGACCTCGTCGAATGGACGGAGGGGCGCGCGCTCGTCGCGACCGGCAGCCCCTTCCCCGATGTCGCATACGGCGGACGGCGGATTCGCGTCGGCCAGTGCAACAACTCCTTCATCTTCCCGGGCGTCGGCCTCGGCGTCCTGGCCGCGGGCGCCCGCCGCGTGAACGACGTGATGTTTGTCGCCGCCGCGCGCTCGCTCGCCGAACTCTCGCCCGCTCTGTGTGAAGATGGCGCGCCGCTCTACCCGCGTCTGGAGACTGTGCGCGAGGTGTCGCGCCTCGTCGCCCTCGCCGTCGGCCGAGAAGCTCAACGCTGCGGCCTCGTGGCCGCGCTCGCGCCCGGCGAACTGGAAGAGCGTGTCGAAGAGATGATGTGGACGCCGCACTACGTCCCGTTTGTGCGGCGGGACTCTTAGCGGTGACCGGGGATAACAGTCAGATGAAATCCGTCTCGGCAGAAGAAGCAGTCGCGGTCATCAAGTCGAAAAACCGCGTCTTCGTCCACAGCGTCGCCGCCGCGCCGCAGCGTTTGATTAAGGCGATGGCCGGGCGCGCGCCGGAGCTGCGCGGCGTGGAGGTCGCACACCTGCACACGGAAGGCGAAGCGCCTTACGCCAGGCCCGAGTATGCGAAGAGCTTCCACACCAACGCGCTCTTCATCGGGGCCAACGTCCGCGACGCGGTCGCCACGGGCGAGGCGGATTACACCCCGGTCTTCCTGAGCGAAGTCCCTGCGCTCTTTCGCCGTCGTGTACTCCCGCTCGACGTGGCGCTGATACACGTCTCGCCGCCCGACCGGCACAGCTACTGCTCGCTCGGGGTCTCTGTGGACGCCACGCGCGCGGGCGTGGTGACGACGCGCGCGCACGTCCACTACGTCGTCACGGAGTACGGCGTCGCCAACCTCTACGGCAGGAACCTCCGCCAGCGTGCGCGCGCTCTGATCGAAATAGCCCACCCCGACCACCGCGCAAAGCTCGAACGCGAGGCGCACGAACGCTTCAATAAGTTCTGCGAATGACTACGGCTCCTGAGTCAAGCACCGAGATGAATGCGAAGTCCACTGTGTATGGCCCCGTGGAGTCCTGGCGCGTGGGGCGCTCGCTCGGCGTAGACCTGCTCTGCGACACCTCCATCTGCTCGTTCCGCTGCGTCTACTGTCAACTGGGCGAGATCAATCTGCGCACGAGCGGGCGCAGGGTCTACGTGGAGACGGAGCGCGTGCTGGCCGACCTCGAAGCGAGCCGCTGGCGCGAGGCGGACGTGATAACGCTCTCGGGCAGCGGCGAGCCGACGCTGGCCGCCAACCTCGGCGAGGTCATCCGCGCCGTCAAGACGCTGACGGGCAAGCCCGTGCTGGTGCTCACCAACTCGACGACTCTGAACGACGCGCAGGTGCGGCGCGACCTCTGCCTCGCGGACGAACTCTTCTGCAAGCTCGACGCCTCCGATGAGCGCACCTTCAGAATCATCGCCCGGCCCGTCGCGGGAATCACGCTGCGCACGGTGGTCGAGGGCATCAAGCGGTTCAGGGCCGAGTACACCGGGCGGCTCGCCGTGCAGGTCATGCTCATGCGTCTGCACCGCGGGCGGGCTGAAGAGTTCGCCCGCCTGCTCGAAGAGATTCGCCCGGACGAGGTGCAGTTGGGCGCCCCGCTGCGGCCCGTCCCGCGCGTCTGGCACCGGGAAGCGCGCGGCAACGGCGAGTCCGTCACGCCCCCTGAGGCGCACCACGTCCGGACGATGAGCCTTGAAGAGGCCGCGAACTTCGAGTCGCGGCTCCACGAACTGAGCGGGCTGAAGATCAGCTCCGTCTACAGGCGAGGCCGGTCGCGGCCGGCGGATTCATTCGGCATCAGTCCGGGAGCTTCTGGATGACGACGGTCACGAACGGCGCGTCGCCCGCGTCGCGGCTGTATGCGACGTAGTAGCCGGCGCGCTCGTACTTAACCATCTTGTAGACGGAGCCGTCGGGCTTCAACTCCACCGGACCGCCGAAGATTTGTTCGGGCGTCGGGGCCTTGCCCTGCCCGCCCAGGTAGCTGACCGTGACGGCCCAGACGTTGTGCCGCGCGTCGTAGAAGACCTGTGCCATCTCCGCGTCGGAGATGGCGTAGAACTCCTGGCGTCCATCCGACTCCTTCGGCGTGCCGAGCGCGGCCTTCACTTCGGCGGCCGTCATGCCGAGCCGCACCCCGCGGTATTCGCGGTAGTGCGGCTCCTCAAGCTGCGCGGCGGGCGGCGCGACCTGCGCGAGCTTCTGTGCAGCCTTCCGCGCCTGCGCGGCGCAGGGCAGAGCGGCGGCGAGCGTCGCCGCCGCGAAGAGGATGGATACGAGAAAGGTTCTAAGAGAACTTTGGGAAGAAACGGAGATCATTTTGCGACCCTCCTTTCGTGGGAGGCCGGGCTTGTAGCCTTCCGGCCTGAAAGGGTCAATCGCAACAGGCGTGCCGTGCGTGTGGGGCGCAAACCATCAGAACTTGCACGCGCGCGGGCCGCGGCGTGCGTGCTTTTGCGCGTCACGGCGAAAAATTCCCACTACGGGAGTAGTTCATCTTCAGGCGGAGGCGCAGCAACCTTTTCCGAATCAGATTTCACGCCGGCCGTGAGCCTCAGCCCTCGTAGGCTAAATCATCGTACTGCTCCTGACAGTCGGCGCACTTGAACGGGTTGTCGAGCCCCGACTCCGAGGCGGCGCAGATGCCTCGGAGGATCGCCTCATCGACGAACTGGATACGGCCGCACATCCCGCAGCGCTCCTCGTAGATGTTGACGGGGGTCTTGTCACTCGTCGGCCCCACCTGAAGTCCCGGTCGCTCTTCCGGGTTCTGTTCCGATCTCAACATGGCTTTAATCACCTCGACGTTGAGCACTTTCATCCTGCCGTCCATGGCATTCACTCCCGAACCGTCGTTCGACCGCCGACCGCCCCCTCGATGACAAAGAAGCCCGTCTCTCCGCCGCCCGACGTGACGTTCACCACGGGCGAGTCAGACAACCGCACCATCAAACCCTCGACTCGCCCGCGGAAGAGAAAGGGGTTCGCGTCGACGTACATCGGCTGCAAGTCCCACCTACTCCGGTCGAAGATGGGAAACACTTCCGTCCGCAGTTCGACCCTCTCCTGCACGACGTAATCACCCGAGAGCGCCGACGCGAGTGCCGCGTCCCACTCCCCTTCACTCGCGCGTACGCCTAACGAGACGCCCTTTCCGCCGTAGTCGTCGTTGGGCTTCAGGACGAACGCCGCCCGGTGCTTCCTGACGTATTCGATCAAATCTATCGGCCGGCCTTGGTAGCGAGTCCTCCTCTGTGTGACCCGCCTCGTCCACGGCACCGTGCGCCGGATGACCTCCCTTTGGCCCGGCGTGAACCAGCCCGCAAACTCCTCGTCCGTCAGCAGCTCGAAGGCCGCCTTCTTGTGGAGCAGCTTGCAGCGGAAGGAGTTGATAAGGCACACGTCGCCCGCCAGGTATGCGCGCACGAGCGGATGATCGCCGCCGCAGCGCGCGAGGAACTCGTTGATGATGACGCGCTTGTAGACGAGGTCGATGGGGAAGGCACCCCGGCGCAGCCTGCCCTTCTCGTATTCGAGCTCTTCCGGGGCGCAGATGATGGCCGGAACCCCGCGGCCGGCGAAGAAGTTGCGCAGCAGGACGAACTCGTCCGAGGTCGGGAGTCCCGCCCAGTCGAGGATTGCGACGTGCGGGGTGCCGCGTCCGCCCCACTCGCGGTACGTCTCGACGAGCGACGCGAGCAGCCCCTCCTCCGGCGCGAACTGCCGCAACCGGTAACGCTCCGATAAGGTCTGCATCGCGCCCACCTCGAAGAGCACCTGGTTGAGCCCCGCCTGGTCCGTGAGGCTCGAAGGGTTCTCGGCGTTGTACTCGACGAACTTGACCTCCCCGCCGCGGACGAAGGCATCGAGTCGCCCCGTCACCGACGGGCAGCGGTAGCCGGGCTCGACGAGCGCGAGCCGCGTCTCGGCCTCGCTCATCCCGACGGCCTCCATCAACGAAGGCGCCTCGGACATGGCCGCCGACACCTTCTCGCACGCGGCGGCCACCGCCTCGGAGGCGCGCGCGAGCCGCGCGTACTGCGACGCGTCCAACAGGTGTGGCCTCAAGCTGACGCCGATCTCACGCCCGCCGTAGAGCAGCCGCCGCGCGCGCTGGCCCTCCCGCAGGCGCGCGAACAGCCCCGCGTTCAGACTCTCGTCCGACGCGAGCCATTCGTGAAACTCGGCAATCGCCTGCTCTCTCATAAAAAAGTAGACAGTAGCCAGTAGTCAGTAGCCAGTAGAAAAACATTCGTCGCTCGAACCGCGCGGGTGTCATCCTCAACGTCGGTCGAAGCGGAGCCTACTGACTACTGAATACTGTCTACTGCCTTTCCCTCACTTGTCGGCCGCGACGGCGCCGTCCTGCATCTCCAGCGCGGCCTGCGCCGAGGCGAGGCGCGCGACCGGGACGCGGAAGGGCGAGCAGGAGACGTAGTCGAGGCCGATCAGATGGCAGAAGGCGATGGAGCGCGGCTCGCCGCCGTGCTCACCGCAGATGCCGACCTTGAGTCCGGGCTTGACCGAGCGCCCGCGCTCCGTCCCCATCTTCACCAACTGCCCGACGCCCTCGCGGTCTAAGACCTGGAACGGGTCGTCCGGCAGAATCTTGATCTCGACGTATTTCGACAGGAACCGGCCCGAGTCGTCGCGCGAGAGCCCGAACGTGGTCTGCGTCAGGTCGTTCGTGCCGAAGGAGAAGAAATCGGCGTGCGCGGCGATCTTGTCGGCGGTCAGGGCCGCGCGCGGCAGCTCGATCATCGTGCCGACCGAGTAGGCGACGCGCATCCCCTGTTCGGCGAAGACCTGCTCGGCAACCCGATCCACGACCTCGCGCTGGCGCTGCAGCTCGTTCACATCGGCAACGAGTGGGATCATGATCTCCGG
>JBJMGP010000133.1:0-99104 GCA_045807865.1 Pyrinomonadaceae bacterium | reverse complement strand
GAGGAGGGCGCCGAAGAGGGCTGACGAGGAATGCCTGTCAGGACTCCCAGACAGAGGCGCATACTCGCGCGCGTCGCGCCCGAACATTTCGTCGGGCGCGGCGAACAACTGCGCGAGCTGGCCGCCCTCGGCTCGCCGCGCGCCGAGCAGAAGGGACTCCTCCTCTTCGCCGCGCCCCAGTCGGGCGTCTCGGAGCTTCTGAGGCAGAGCTTCGACGAGCTGTTCCGCCAGCGCGGCGGTCCCGCGCCCGTCTACTTCGCCTTCACACCTGCGGACGCCGCGACAACCGCTGCCGCCCGCCGCTTCCTCCAGACGTTCCTGACGCAGGTCGTCGCGCACCGCCGTGATGACCCGGCGCTCGTCTCCGCGACGCCGACCCTCCGCACGTTGCTCGACCTCGCCGCGCCGCAGGATTACGAGTGGGTCGAGCGTCTCATACAGGACTTCGAGCGCGCGCAGGGGGAAGGGGACGAGCGCGCGCTCGTCCGGCTCTGCCTCGGCGCGCCGCAGCAGGCCGCCGCACACGGCGCACGCGCGGTCGTCATGTTCGACGATGTACAGGCCGCCGAGAGTCTGCGCGGCGAGGTCGCGCTCGGGCCTTCCGTCGCACAGGCGGCCGCGCAGTGGGGCGTGCCCTTCGTCATCGCCGGCCCGCGCCGCCGCCTGTTCGACCTGCTGAACGGGTCGCTCCCGAGCGCCGCGCTCGAAGGGCTGCGCCGTCTGCACCTCGACCGCCTGAAGGAGTCGGACGCGCGCGCGCTCGTCGAGGGGCTCGCGCAGAGGCTCGGCGTCGCCCTCAACGAGGAGACGCGCGACCTCGTCGTGCAGCAGCTCGAAGCGAGCCCCTACCTCATCGCCGCGCTCCTCGACGCCGCGCGCGCCAACGCGGGGAGCCTGAACAGCTTCCGAGACTTCCTGAGTCTCTACGTTGACGAGTTGCTGGGCGGGCGGGTCGGGCGGCGTTACGCCTCCGTGCTCGAAGAGGTGGCGGCGGCCCCTGCGCTGCGGCGCGGACTGCTGCGCGTGCTCTACGAGGCGGCGTCCAACCCCTCGGTGAAGTCGCCGGCCGAGGTCTGGATGAAGCGTCTCGGCGCCGACGCCTACGAGTTCGAGCGCGTGATGCGCCTGCTGCACATGCACGAGCTGGCGAGCTTCCACGCGACCTACGTCGAGACGACCCCGAGCGCGCCCTGGCGCGACTTTCTCCGCGCGAGCTTCCGCCTACAGGTCGCGGCCGAGCCGCGCGCGCTCGTCGTCGCGGACACGCTGGTCGAGGCTTTGAAGCGCGCGCCGCAGACGATGGCGCGCCACTACCGGCGCGAGTCCGCCTTGAGGCTCGGCGACGTGATGCGCGGCTTCAACTTTCAGAGCGTGCCGGCCTCCCTTTTGCACTACGACCGCTGGGCGCGCGCCTACCGCGGCCTCGCGCGCGAAGAGGTACAGGCCGGTCTGTCGGGCGAGACCGACACGCTGGGCCTCCCGCAGGTTGTCCATGCGGCGAGCTGCGCCTCGTTCCACCCGCCGATGCGTCAGCTCTGCGACGAGGAGCGTTGCACGGTGGCGCACGGCTTCGAGTCCAGCGGCTACAATGCTGGGGGCGAGGTCGTCTGGATTGCCGTCGAGGTCGAATCGAAATTGGAGGCGGGGCGCGCGCTGACGGAGCTTTGGCTCGAACGGCTCGAACAGGTGGCGCAGGCGTGCGGCTTCGACCGCGTGCGCTTCTGGCTGGTCTCGCGCGAGGGCTTTTCGGCGGACGCGGCGGAGCTTTTGAACGAGCGCGACGCATACGGCTCCTCTCGCGAGCAGCTCGCACACCTGACGGCGCTCCTCTCGGGTGCCGGCGCGGCGGGGGGCGGTGAGGCCGACGAGTTCGCCATCGAGCTGCCGATGTCCGAGGACACCGAGCTGATCGCGGCGCACACGGTCGAGCAGATCGCGCGCCGCATGGAGTTCCAGCCCGAGGCCATCAACCAGATCAAGACGGCCCTCGTCGAGGCGTGCATCAACGCCGCCGAGCACTCCCTGAGCACCGAGCGAAAAATCTATAACCGGTTTCGCGTGGAAGGTGATAAATTAGTCATCACTGTATCGAGCCGAGGGCTATCCGTTCCCGTTACTCTCCCCGAGAACGGAGTCGCCGCCGATAAGAACAACGGCGGCGGCGAGGGCGCGAAGGGGCGCCGGGGCTGGGGGCTCAAACTCATCCGGACGCTGATGGACGACGTGGAGTTCGAGCGCGTCGACGACGGCACCCGACTGCGGATGACGAAGTACCTACACAAATAAGAAGGGGAGACCTGCCCAGATGTCAGAGTCACTCGCTGACCCCCCGCCGGCCGCGGAGGCCGCGGGGGAAGTCGCAATCGTCTACGCCGGCGACTACGTCAACAAGATGAGCGGCCAGCGCATCGAGCGTGAGTGCCTGACGAGGATGGAGCGGGGCTGCCGCGCACTCGTCATCAACTTCCGCGACACGGAGCTGGTCAACAGCATCGGCGTCTCGATCCTGCTCGGCGTCATCGACGAGGCCGAGCGGTGCGGCGCGCGCATCGCCTTCTCGAACGTAAGCCTGCATACGCTCAAGCTCTTCGAGCTGCTCGGCCTGACGCGCCTCGTCCTCCTCGCCGAGAGCGACGAGGACGCGCTCGCCACTTTGGAAGAGTTCTCCCCCACACCCCCCGGGCACTGAAGCGGGTCAGTACCGCCTGCGGTAGCGGGCGGGTCGGAGTGATACTAAGCGGGCCTCTGTCGAAGCACGCACCCGCCCGCTACCGCAGGCGGTACTGACCTGTCTGCGCATCAACTATGTCTGACAGCACGCGCATGGTTCTCCACGCCTTCGCGGCGCTCGCCGACCTCGGCGAGGAGATCGCGGAGACGAGCGACTTCGAGGAGATGGTGCGCTCGGCGCTCCACGTCGTCCTCGGCGCGATGGGCATCCGCCGCGGCGCGGTGGCCGAGTTCGACCGCGAGCACGAGGCGCTCCGCTTCGTCGCCGCGCGCGGCTACGACGAAGGGCACGCGCGCGACTTCTCACTCGCGCCGCGGCAGCAGTCGAACGGCAACGGGAACGGCGGCGAGTCGGGCGAACCCGCGCACGCCTTGCAGGACTTCGCGCGCGTCGAGCACGAGGTGCACGAACGTTTCAGGGACGCGGGCGTCGAGGTCGTCACGCCGCTCGTCGTGCGCGGGGAGCTGGTCGGCGTGATCCTCCTGGGGGTCAAGGCGAGCGGCGAGTCTTTCACGCAGGAGGACAGGGAGCTGGCGCGCGCGCTCGGGCGCCACGTCGGGGTGGGGCTGCACAACCACCGCCTTCTGCGCGAGGTCGAGCGGCGCGCCGAGGAGAACCGGAAGCTCTACGAGAGTCTGAAGGGCAGCTACAAGGACACGGTGCGCGCCTTCGCCGCGGCCATCGACTGCAAGGACAAGTACACGCAGGGGCACTCGGAGCGCGTCGGCAAGTACAGCGAGATCATCGCACGCGAGATGGGCTGGAAGGATGAAGAGGTCGAGGCCATCGCCATCGGCGGCTACCTGCACGACGTGGGCAAGCTCGTCGTTGACCGCGAGATCATCAACGCGCCCTACCGCATCGACGCCAAGCAGTCTTCGGAGCTGAACCGACACCCGGCCGCCGGCTACGAAATCCTGCGCCCCATCAACCACCCCTTCGCGGACATCCCCCTGATGGCCCGCTACCACCACGAGCGGCCCGACGGGCGCGGCTACCCGGAGGGTTTGACCGACGAGCAGATTCCGCCCGGGGCCAAGATCGTCTCGCTCGCCGACTCGTTCGACGCGATGACGACCGACCGCCCCTACCGCCGCCGCCGCACCTTCGAGGAGGTCGTCGAAGACTTCCGCCGCAACGCCGGCCGCCAGTTCGCCACGCCCGTCGTCGTCGCACTCTGCCGCGCGCTGCTCAAGGAGGCCCGCGGCGAGACACGCCCGCGCCAGATGATGCGCCTTCTCGGCCGCGACTACGTCGAAGCACACACCCTCCCCGCCCTCGAACAGCTCATCAAAGACCTCGAAGCCGGCACGCACACGACCGCCGTTCAGGCTTGAGGCGGGGCCGCCCGGGCCGCTTCAAGGATATTCAAGAGACTTCGGTGGACTCGATGCCCGCCTGCGCGTGCCCCCCGCCTTCGTCGTCGAGGTCTTTGTAGTCGTCCACGATGGCTACCCATTCGGCGAGTCTTTCCGGCTTATCCCGGTAGGTCTCACGCACGAGCGGGTCGAGACGTTTGAAGACGATTTGGCCGAATTTCAGCAGCTTCTCGATGATCGGCTCGGACACATCTTCCGGCAACTCCTCGTCGAGCCGCCCGACCTCATCGGTGATGAAGCGATTCACCTCGAAGAGGTCGCGGGCGTTCATGCCTTCGAGCAACTTTTCGTCGAGGACGATCTCGTCAGAACGCTCTGGCTCCACCAAGACCAGCGGCACGCCCTCTTTCAGGTAGGTGCGCGCGTACTTATCGAATTCTTCCTGCAACTCCTTCGTCTGCCGGTTCCACCGGTCAAGGAGTTCGGGGCTGTTCAGGCCGTGTTCGCGGATGATTGAGTCCATCCGCAAGATGATCTGATTGGCTATCACCAGGAGCACGTCGGAGCGCGGGTCGTCTTCATCCTCGGAACGCTCCTCCGCGAGCTGATTCTTCTGTTCGAGGACCCGCTCCAGCGCCCTACCGAGGTCGCCGAAGTTCAAACGGTCGAGTGAATTTACGTCAAACACGTCCTCCTCCTTTCGCGCACGCTGCGTGTCGGACAGGCCGGAGGCCCGGCGCCATCCGCCGGAAGCCTCTCGTTCCTCTCAAAATGACTGAATGCCCGCCCTTCGGAGCGATATTTCCGGTTTCGCACCGGAACGTTGAGTCTCGGAGAGTCAAAATTCCGTCTCCGAGACTGAAAGTCGGGTCTCGGAGAGTCAACGTTCCGTCTCCGAGAAGGAAGGTTGACTCTCCGAGAGTGAAAGTTGGGTCTCCGAGAGTCAACGCCGACTCTCGGAGACGGAATGTCGGGTCTCGGAGAGCCAATATTCCGTCAAAAAGGGTGAAAGTTGGGCCTCCGAGTCCCGGCGTTCCGTTTCGGGGGGCGGGCGCCGGGACTCGGGGGTGAAAGTTTACGTCTAGGACTTGGCGCCCGGGGTGCTGTGCGACTTGCGTGCGAAGCGTTGCGACAGTCCTTCGAGCGCGGCTATGCTTTCACTTCGGCTGGATGCGGAGTGTGTAGCTGGCGATGTCGATCTTCTGGTCGGGGAGGACTTCGACGCGCTCCTCGCGCGGGACTTCGCGACCGCCGACGAAGGTCGGGTTTCTGCCTTTCGGCGTGAACCAGTAGCGGCCGGTGTTGTCGAACTCCAGCGTGGCGTGGCTGCGGCTGACCTCCGGGTCGCCTTTGATGGGGAGGTCTACGCTGACGGACTTCGAGCCGCGTCCGATGGTGATCTCCTGCTTGGTGACGGGCTCGACCGTCTGTCTCTGGCCGTTGCGCCAGACCTCGACGCTGTAGAGGGGGGCCGGCGGGCGCGCCGTGACGCGGGTCACGTCGCTCTCAAGCTCACCCGTGACGCCCCCGTCGGTCGTGTCGTCTGACGCGGGCGACGCGGGCGCGCTGTTGGAAGAGAGTTCGGCGGGGCGCGCCGTGACCATCGTGTGCCCGCCCTGCTCGTTCGACTCCCACACGGGCTGGACGCGGAACTCGCCCTTGTCGAGTGTGCCGTCCACGCGCAGCTCGACGGCGAAGGACTTCGTGGCGAGCTGCGTCTGGCCCGAAAGCTCGCGCGCGCGCTCCGAGAGGACGTAGTAGAGGCCCTGCTCCAACCCGCGCCGCTTCTCGCCCTGCCACTCCTTGTCGTCGTCGTTCGAGAGGTAGACGACGTACTCGGGCGGGATGTAGGTGGGGCCGCCGGGCGGCGTGAACATCTCGCGCTGCATGACCGACTCGACCTCGCGCGCGACCTTCACGAGGAAGTCCTCCCAGATGCGGCGCGGGCGCGCGCCGGCGTCCACCTCTGCCAGGGGGTCGTCCGAGACCTCTCCGTCAATCCAACGCCGAACCTTATCGAGTATGCTCACTGTCGTCGTCACCTCTCCGCGGGGCGGTATTTAAGACTTCGCTCGCAAAAGATTGCTGTTGACCCAGCCCGTGTCTTCCGAGTCGGGGTCGGCCTTCGCGCGCCCGTGCTCGATGACCTGCACCTGATACCACTTGCCGTTCGCCTGTAGGACGCGCACGGTCGAGCCGCGCTCGGCGACCCCGACCTGCGTGTAGCTCGGGTCGGGGCCTTTGCGCAAGTTTACATCGGTCGTGGTCACAAATTCACTGCCGGCGACTCCCGTTTTATTCGCGGCCGCCTGCTGACCCTGCCGCGCCTCGCCCCCTGCTCTGGTGCCGCGGACGTAATGGAAGGTTGCGTAGAGCATCCCCGAGAAGGCCAGCAGGAGCAGCAGGGCCACGCCCCACTTGCGCACGCGCGGCGGAACGCGCGGCCTGCGAGACTCTGGGAGCGCGCGCCAGTCTGTGAACGTGCCCGCGGGCGGGTCGATGCCCTCGCGTGGCGAGAGGAAAGGGCCGCTCTCTGACTCCGCGAGGGCGGCCGGCGCCGGCCCCGACGCCGAGATGGGGACGACGAAGCGGTGGCGGCCGGTGGGGTTGGCCGTGCGCGACTCGCGGTCGAAGGTCGGCGCGAGCGGCGGCGCGGGAGTGAAGCCGCGCGAGCCGGGGCCGTTGCGTTGGCCGCGCTCGTCGGGCTCGCCCGGGGGGCCTTCGACGCCGCCGTCGGGCCTGCGGAGCGGCCGCGTCTGCGCCATCATCGCGTCGCGCAACTCCCGCCAGAACTCCTCGACCGTCTGCTGCCGCTTGAGCTGGTTGGTCTGCGTCGCGCGCTCAAGGACGCGCAGGACGTACTGCGACCAGTCCTCGGCGGCGAACTCCTGCGGGAGCTGCGTGACCGGCTTCTGCGAGAAGCGGCGCGGCGACTCGCCGGTCAGAACCATGTAGGTCGTCTTGGCCAGCGAGTAGACATCCGCGGCCGGCGTTAACTGGATGGGCCGGGGCAGCGAAAGCGAGGTCGTGTCGAGCGGCCCCGTGACGGCGAGCGGGTGGTGTTCGGGCGCCGCGTACACGTCTGTCCCGACGCGCGTAATCGCCCCCTCGGCGGCTTCGATCTTGGCGACGCCGAAGTCTGCGATCTTGATGGTGTGCTGGTCGGCCGTGAGCAGCAGATTCTGCGGCTTGATGTCCCGGTGGATGACGCCGTGCTTGTGCGCGTGTGAGAGGCCCTTGCAGACCTGTTCGAGGTAGAAGAGCGCGCCGTCGAGCGGGAGCGGGCGGCGCAGGACGAGCGTCTGGAGGTCGCCGCCCGAGAGGTATTCGAGCACGAGGTAGTGGAACGTGCGCCCCTGCAAATCTATCGCGGTGCCGTGGCCGAGGCGGCTGATGATGTTGGGGTGGCGGACGCGGTCGAGCGCGATGGCCTCGTTGCGGAAGTTCTCGACGAGCGTGCGCTCCAGCTCCGGGTCGGGCATCCCCTGAAGGTGCGTGTTGAGCGCCTTGATGACGACGAGGCTCGGGCCGCCCTCCTGCGCCGCCGAGTCGCGCGCCACGTAGACCTCCGAGTAGCTCCCGCGCCCGAGGCAGTCGAGCACGTCGTAGCGCCCGTCGAGTCTACACTGCTGAAGCTTCAGCTCGCTCATGTGAAATCAGTAGACAGTAGAATACATTTCTAAAACGAACCGCCCGATTGTCATGTTCAGTGTCAGCCGGGCGGAGCCCTACCGGCTGCTGACTACTGTCTACTGTCTACTCAAGGCCCCGGCGTCGGCGACGCGACGACGTTCTCCGTGTTCGTGTTCGCGGACGGCTGCGGGCGGAGGATTTCGGAGAGCGCGTCGGCGGCCTCGCGCGCGGCCGCGTCGTTGCGCGCGCGCAGGTGCGCGGCGACCTTGGCGAGGCGCGCGTCAATCTTCAGCTCGCCGTTGGCGGGCGTCATGTTTTCGTTGCTCCTCTGGATGGCGCGGTCGAAGGCCGCGGCCGCCTCGGGCTGCCGGTCGGAGAGGAGCAGCGCGCGCCCGTAGAGATAGAGAAACTCCGGGTCGGTCGAGTCGAGCGGCTGGCCGTTCGTCTCCGCGGACATCCGCTCGGCCTCAGACGCGGGCGAGAGATCGACCGCGCGGCGCAGGCGCGCGAAGCGTTCGGCGGGCGTCTCGGTGAACGCGGCATCGGGCGGCCTCGCCGGTGCCGTTCCCGATGTCGTCGCCGCGGGCGTCGGCGACGGCGTCGCCACGACCGAACTCAGACGACTACTCAACCCTTTGCGCTCGTACATCATCCCCACGTAGAAGGCCAGCGCCACCGCGCCGACCGTGAGCAGGAGGGCGCCGAACGCGAGGAGCCCGCGCCCCGCGCCGCCCTTGCCGTTGCGGACGTTTGATGGGGACGCCGCGGCTTTTGATGTCTCTTGAGAAACGTGAGGGCCGCCCTCCCCGGCGCGCGCCTTCGCTTCCGCGACTGCCGGCGCGGCCACGCCCACGGCCGCGCCGCCCGCTTCGAAGGGCCTGCGGAGATGACTCACGGGCGTGTCGGGCAGCGTGCGCGCGGTGTGCATGTCCGGGCGCTCGCGGACGAGGGTCTGCTCTTCGTCAATCTCGGTGTCGTGGATGTTGCCGGCAAAGGCTTCGCCGCCGACGCGGACGACGACGGCCGTCAGGTTGTCTTCGGCCCCGCGCTCGAAACAGCGGCGCTTCAACTCCTCGCAGGCCGCTTCGAGCGTGCGTGCGTTGCGCAGCACGTTGGAGAGTTCCCCGTCGGGGACGTGGCGCGTGATGCCGTCGGAGCAGAGGAGGAAGATGGTGCCGCGCTCGACCTCGAAGCTGCGCATGTCCACCTCGACCGAAGCCTCGGCGCCGAGGGCGCGGCTGATGACGTTGCGGTTGGGATGAGTTGCGGCCTGCTCGGGCGTCAGGCGGCCCGCCCGCATCTCCTCCTCGACGAGCGAGTGGTCGTCGGTCTCGCGGCTGAGCCGGCCGTCGGGCGCGAGCCGGTAGAGGCGCGAGTCGCCGACGTGGCCGACCGTCGCGCGCAGGCCGTCGAGGTGGAGCGCGACGATGGTCGTCGCCATCATCGCGAAGCGCGGCTGCTCGCGCGACATGCGGTAGATGGAGTCGTTGGCCCTCTGGATGGCGATCTCCATCAGGTCTTCCACGTCCTCGCCGTCGTGCTGGTTCGAGAACGCCTCCTGCACGACTTCGATGGCGGTCTGCGAGGCGACCTCGCCGGCCTGCGCGCCGCCCACGCCGTCGGCGACGGCGAAGATGCGGTGCGCGGGGTCGGAGAGCAAATAGTCCTCGTTTTCGGGGCGCTTCTCGCTCAGGCCGCGGTCGGTGACGGCCGCCGCCTCGACGGAGTAGGCCCTGGAGTCTGCTGTCATTGAACCGCCTCCGGGATTTTGTACTCTTCCTCCTCGCGCGCCTGGGCCACGGCCTGGGCCGCGCGCAGGTTCGGCGTCTCGGCGTCGCTGGCGTTGCGGTGCGAGAAGGCCAGGAGCATGCCGAGCATGGCGAAGCTGGTGATGAGGCTGAAACCCCCGTGACTGACGAAAGGCAGCGTGATGCCCGTCATCGGCAGCGCCCGCGTCGTGCCGCCGATGTTGACGATGGCCTGGAAGCCGATGAAGGCCGTGAGGCCCGCCGAGCAGAGCTTGGTGAACATGTCGCGCGCCTCGATGGAGGTGCGCACGCCGGCGTTGACGAAGACGATGAGCGCGAGCAGCACGACCGCGCCGCCGACGAGCCCGAACTCCTCGCCGATGGCCGCGTAGATGTAGTCGGAGTCGGCGACCGGGATGACCTCCGCGAAGCCTAATCCCAGACCACGCCCCGTCTTCCTCCCGGCGGCGAGGCCGAACGTGGCCTGCGAAGGCTGGAAGGCGATGCGGTCGAACCACACGTCCACGTTGACGGTCTTCTGCATCGCCGGACTCGACTCGGCCAGCTCCCTCATGCGCTGGTCGCGCGCGAGCGCGTCCTCGTAGTCCTTCTTCCACCACTCGGTGTCGGGCTCGGGCGGGTCGAAGCCGTCGAGCCAGAGGTGGAAGCGCTGCTTGATGCGTGAGGGCAGGACGGAGCGGACGGGCGCGGCGATGGTGGCGAGCGTCGGCACCTTCTCCTGCACGTTGACGGGCAGCGCCCCGACGACGAGGATGACGACGACGAGCACGAGCGAGCCGACGAAGACGAGCAGCTGCGGCCAGCGGCGCACGGCGACGAGGTAGAGCGTCGCGTAGGCGCCGCTGAAGACGAGCATCTGCCCGAAGTCCTTCAGCGCGAAGAAGGGGATGAACGGGATGACGCCCATCGCGAGCAGCGGCAGGATGTTGCGCGCGCGCGGCATGCCCCAGTAGGTGCGCGCCAGCTCCCTGTAGTGGACGGTCAGGATGCCGGCGAAGCCGATGAGGAAGGGAATCTTCGAAGGCTCCCACGGCGTCATGTTGCCGCCGAACTTGCCCGCGCTCGACCAGATGATGGCGCCGAAGAGTGGGACGAGGGTGGCGAGGACGATGACGAAGCTGTGGCGCTGCATCCAGTCCAGATACCTGTCCTGCGCGCAGAGCCAGTAGAAGAGCGCCATCGTCGCGAAGGCGAAGAGCGGAATCCACGTGAACGAGGAGGTGAGCGCGCGGCCGACCGTCACTTCCGAGCGGTGTACGACCTCGGGCGTCGCGGCGGGCTGCGCGGCCGAAGGGTCGAGGCCGAGGGCCTGCTTCTTGTCGGGGCCGTAGAACTGCTGGATGTAGCGCATGCGCTGCACCTGCGTCTTCTCGGCGCGCGCCTCGGCCTTGTTGCCCGAGCCGTACTCGGGGTCGCTGTAGAGGCGGTACTGCACCAGCAGCCCGACCGAGAAGAGGAGGATGGCCGTCGTATAGAGCGTCCAGTTGCCCTTGAACCGCATCGCGCGCGTGAACCAGAAGAGCAGGAGGACGAGCGGCACGTAGAGCAGAAGGTCGCGCGCGGCGCCCACGATGGAAGGCTCGTAGCCGCGCAGCAGCGCCGAGTCGTAGACCGCCATGTAGCCGACGATCTCCAGCCCGACGATCAGCAGGAGCAGCAGCAAGTGTGTCGAAGCGCGATTCCTCATCGGACAAGTCCCCCTGGTCGTCTTACCGGTTCGCCTGTGTAGCCGCCGGCCTTCGCGGCGCGGGCGTGGCACGCGCGGCCGGGGTCGCGCCCGGCTGCGGCGTCTGCCCCTGCGGTCTGCCGTTCTGCGGCTGTTGTTGAGCCGGTGCCGCGACGCCGGCCGCGGTGAGCAGGCCGAGGTCGCGCGCCTTCAAGACCAGCGCGGCCGCGACGGGCGCGGCGGCCTTCGCGCCGTAGCCGCCGCCTTCGATGATGACGGCGATGGCGAGCTGCGGCCGGTCGAGCGGCGCGAGACAGAGGAACCAACTGTCGATGCGGAACTCGGGGTCGAGCTTCGGCACCGTGTACTCGCGGATAGGGTTGCCGCGGCGGTCGCGCTCGACCTTCTTCTCGGTCAGCATCTCGCCGGTCTTCGGGTCGTAGAGCGGCACCTGCTTCTCGGCCGTGCCGGTCTTGCCGCCGGTGATGATGCCCTGTCGGTGCACGTCGCCGAAGACGCTCGTCGCCGTGCCCGAAGGCCCCGACGTGACCAGCCCCATGATGCGGCGCATCTCGGCCGCGTACTGCGGCGTCGTCGCCTGCGCCCAGACCTCCGGCGGGCGGTCGTACTCGATCTTCGGTTTCATGAGCTTGCCTTCGAGGTTGCCGATGGCCGAGGCGACGAGCGCCATCTGGAAGGGCGTCATCTGTCCCGCGTAGCCCTGCCCGAAGCCGATGAGGCCGAGGTCGTACGGCCGCTCGCGCGGGTAGAGCGCGACGGTGGCTTCGACCGGCGCCAGCGCCCGCGCGACGGCCGGCTGGCTCACGTTCCAGATCTCTGGCTGCTTGCCCGAGCCGAGCGCCTCCTGCGGGCTGCCGACCGGCGTCATCCCGACCAGCTTGAGCGCCTCGGTCAGCTTCTCCGGCCCGAGCTTGATGGCCATCTGCGCGAAGTACTGGTTGCAGGAGACCTCGATGGCCGTGTCGATGCCGATGGTGCCGTGCACCTCGCCGGTGCCGCCCGAGTCGAGGATGGCCTTCGCCCCGCGCTCGGCGTAGAAGCCGGCGGCCGAGCAGTTGAACTTCTCGTTCTGCATCCCGTTGTTGAAGGCCGCGAGCATGACGGCGGTCTTGAAGGTCGAGCCGGGGATGTAGCGGCCCCGCAGCGCGCGGTTGACGAGCGGGCGGTCGCGCTCGTTGGCGTTGAGCTTGATCCACGCCTCCTCGTCCTGCACCTCCTTCAGGCTGTAAGAAGGGTTGCTGTACATCGCGAGCACTTCGCCCGTCTGCGGGTTGAGGACGACGGCCGCGCCGTGCCGGCCGCGCAGTTGTGCGACGGCCTCCTTCTGCAACTCGTTGTCGATGGTGAGGCGCACGTCGAGGTTCGCCTGCTGCTTGATGTCGCGCCCCATCAGAACGTCCCACGCCTCGGGCGCGGCGCTGCTCTGGATGCCGAAGAGCGCGCGCTCCAGGCCGGGGTCGCCGCGGTCGGAGCCGAGTAGCTGCGACACCTCCACGTCGAGCGGGTAGTCGCGCACGATCTGGCCGTTCGGCGCGCGCCGGTAGAGCGCCAGCGCGTGGTCGAGGCTCCCCGTGCGGTCGAGAATCCAGCCGCGCAGGGTCGATTCGGCCAGCCGGCGGTTGCGCAGGTCTTTGTAGCTCAACTCCTGAAAGCGCTCGTTCGACTCGGCCGCGTACTGCGCCCAGTAGACGTGTGCGCCGAAGACGCCCAGCGCCAGCAGCACGAAGACCCAGCGCAGCCCGCGCAGGCCGCGGTTGGTCGAAGTCGCCCCCAGACGCTGCCTCACCTCCGGCGGCAAGTCCGCCGGCGCCACGGTCTCCAGCGACGTGCGCCTCCGCCTTCGCATCAGCAGCAGCGACGCGAACAGAATCAACACCAGCAGCGCCGCCCCGCCGATGTACACCAGGCTCAGCAGCGCCGGCCTCGCCTCAGGAATGTCAGCTAAAAACATATGTCTATTAAATGATGAATGATGAATGATGAATTAAGAACCGTCTTCAATTCATCATTCATCATTGCCTTTTGAATCTCACCTCTACGTCGCCGAAGCTGACGACATCGCCGTCTTCGATGTGGCGCGCCTCGCCGTAGGCGATGCGGCGGCCGTTGATGAAGGTGCCGTTGGTCGAGCCCGTGTCGGCGACGAGCAGCGTGCCCTCGCGGTTCATCACGAGCGAGGCGTGTATCTTGGAGACGCTCGGGTGTTCCAGTTGCAGGTCGTTGTCGGCCACGCGCCCGACGCCCATGCGGCGCCCGCCCGGCCGGAACGTGAGCGGCTTCTCGAACGAGCGCTCGGGCGTGTTGACGCGCGCGACGACCGACACGTCGGTCGTCGTCAAGGTCTTCGCCTTCGGCACCGCGTCGGCCATCTCAAGGTGGAGCTGCTCGGCCTCGTCCCGCCGCCTCAGCTCCTCCTCGAACTCGCCGTAGGAGGGATCGACGGCGATGCCGGAGGTGAAGATGTCGGCGCTGGTCTCGACCTTGATGGGCGCGAGCGTCCGGTAGCGTCGGTCGTTGATGAAGTCGATGGCGGCGGCGAGCACCTCGTGCTCCAACTCCTTGATGTACTCGGGCGGCGCCTCGGAGTGCGTGCCCCACTCGACCTTGAGCTTGAAGAGGTGTGGGGCGAGGCGGCGCCCTTCGGCGTCGAGGCGCGCGCGCTCGTCCACGAGCTGCTTCATGCGCTCGATGAGCTTGGTCGTCGTAAAGCCCGACTGCGGGTCTGCCTCGCGCCCGAGCTTGCGGTCGACGACCGAGCCCATGCCTTCGAGCACGCGCCGCATCAGGCGCTCGACCAGCGCCTCGTCGCGCTTCTTCTCCTTCTTCGGAGTCTCGGCGCGCCTCTTCTCCCTGGGCGCGTCGTCGGGCTTCTTCTCTTTCTCTTCGCTCATAAGGGGCGTCCGCGACAAAACCGCATCCGAGCCGGGGCGGCCCGGCGGCAAAGTCTGAGAGCAGGGGGAAACTGTTTGGCGCCTTGAATATCCTGCGGTCATTCTAGCCGAAAAAAGCCGCCCCGCGGAAGCGCCATGAAAAGTAAAGCAAAAGGGGAGGAGAAAGAGACTTTTAGATTGTCAACGGAAATCTCTCTGCCGCGCGGCCTCGTAGAGGATGACGGCGAGCGCGGTCGCCAGGTTCAGGCTCTCGACGGGCTCGCGCATGGGGATGCACACGGCCTCGGAGGCCGCCCTCAACTCGTCTGCGGAAAGCCCGGCGGCCTCGGGGCCGAGGAGGACGGCGCGCGGCCTCTTCCAATCGATCTCGGTGTGCAGGCGTGGCGCCCCGGCGGCCGTGGCGACCGAGCCGATGCCGCGCAGGCTGCACCAAGCGAGCGCCTCTTCGAGCGTCGGCCCCGTCCAGAGAGCGAGCCGGAACGCAGACCCCATCGAGCCCCTCAAACTCTTGGGCGAGAGCGGGTCAGTCGAGCCTTTAGTGAAGACGACGCCGGTCGCGCCCGCGGCCTCGGCGACTCTGAGCACCGCGCCCGCGTTCGAGGGGTTATTCGCCCTGTGCAGCAAGACGACCAGCGGTACGCCCGGGGCCTCTTCAATTCTTTCAAGCCCGGTGCGCGGCCGGCGCGCGAGCGCGACGACGCCCTGTGGTGTCTTTGTGTCCGAGACGGATTCGAGCACGTCGGCCGAGACCGGATGCGTGTTTCGGCAGACTCCGCGCAGGCTTGCAAGCAGGGAGGCCCCGCGCTCGTCATCCGCGAGACTGCGCGCGTAGAGCACCAGCTCGAACTCAAGCGAAGCGCGCAATGCCTCTTCGCACAGGCGCACGCCCTCGACGAAGACGAACTCCTTCTCGCGCCCGTCGCGCACGGCCCGCGCGCGCTGTGCGAGCGGATTCCTGCGGCTGTTGATGTTCGTCTCGAACGTCATCTCATTCGGGCTCTATCTCGACCCACACGGGCCAGTGGTCGGAGATGCCTCGGACGCGCGCGACGCCCCAGCGCAGGACGCGCGCGCCGCGCACGAAGACCCAGTCGAAGTGATGCCGGATCGGCCCCGAACGCCACGTCGGCGTGTTCGTCGGGAGCGGCGTCGCATAGCCTTCGGATTCCAGCAGCTCGCGCGCGGCCCGCCTCCCCTCGTCGTCGAGCGTGTTGAAGTCGCCGAGCAGGACGGTCGGCTCCGACGTGCGCTCGGCCAGCGCGAGCACGGTTCGATGCTGCTTGAGCTGCCCCTCGATGTTAGCGTGCGTGTCGATGTGCGCGTTGTAGAGATGCAGCCGGCGCCCGCCGAAGGGCACCGACGCCGCGACCGCGAGCCGCGGCCGCCAGGGACAGACGCCCCAGGGCAGCTCGATGCGGGCGGCGTTCGAGAGCGGCAGGCGACTCAGGAGGGCGACGCCCGTGTCGCCCTCTTCGCCCCGCCGCATACGCTCTTCGAAGTCGAGCCACCACTTGCGTTCTTGCGGCTCCACGTCGGCGGGCGTCGGCACGTGCGCGCGGACGTAGTTCATCCTGAGCCTCGCGGCCAACTCGTGCGTGACGTGACGCCCGCCCGCGCGGAGTGTGCCGCGATCCGCTTCCTGTAGGGCGACCACGTCGGCGCGCGGCAAGTGCACGCCGTCGGAGAGTATGCGCGCGGCTTTACGGATATTCGCTCCGACCAGACGCGGGCGCCGGCCGGGCCACCCGAGGCCGGCGCGGCGCAGCAGGCTCCCGCCGATGAGGTGCGAGCCGACCGCGTACCTGATGTTGTAGGTGACGACGACCAGCCGTGACGGCTCTACGGCCGCAGCCGTGTGCGTCGCGAAATCGCCGTGCTCAATTTCCGGTTCGGGTCGGGGATTTGAAGCCATCGACGGACGTGTTGCACAATCGTCGCGCACCGAAGATTCAAGTAGAGCGTGAGGAGATTATACGATGAATCGACGCGTCATTGCCGCAGTGAGCGACATGCTCTTCGCCTCGAAGATTCGCGGGACGGCGGAGCACCTCAACGTCACCGTCGATTTCGCGCGGACGGAGGCCGGGCTCTTCGACTACGCGAAGGCGGAAGTGCCCTCGCTCATCATCCTCGACTTGCACGAGAAGCGCTTCGACCCCCTCGGGCTTGCCACCCGCCTTAAAGCCGACGAACAACTGCGCGCCGTGCCCATCGTCGCCTTCTTCTCACACGTGGAGACGGAGCTGAGGCGTAAAGCTCTTGAGGCCGGCGTCGAACACGTCCTGCCGCGGTCGGTCTTCACGCAGCGTCTGGGAGAAATCTTGAGCGTGGGGCCTTAGTGCTCTAACCACACACATCTTGCCGGGAGGCGATGAACACGGAGACACGGAGACACAGCTTTGAAGTGATAGTTCTTCAAGCTGTGTCTCCGTGTTGAAAATTATCCGCGCTCAGACGACCGGCGCGGGCGCGATGACCTCGTGGATGGCGCGCACCTCGCGGGCGAGTTGTTCGTACTGTTCGAGCGTGAGCGACTGCGCGCCGTCGGAGAGGGCGCGCTCGGGCTGGTTGTGGACTTCGATGATGAGGCCGTCGGCACCGACGGCGACGGCGGCGCGCGCGAGCGGCGTGACCATGTGGTTCTTGCCCGTCCCGTGCGAGGGGTCGATGACGACCGGCAGGTGCGAGATGCGCTGGACGGCGGGGACGGCCGCCAGGTCGAGCGTGTTGCGCGTGTGCTGCGCGAAGGTGCGCACGCCGCGCTCGCAGAGGACGATGTTGTAGTTGCCCTCGGCCATGATGTACTCGGCCGCGAGCAGCCACTCGTCGATTGTCGCCGACAGTCCGCGCTTGAGCAGCACGGGCAGACGCGAACGCCCCGCGCGCTTTAGCAGGGAGAAGTTCTGCATGTTGCGCGCCCCGACCTGGAACACGTCGGCGTACTTATCGACCAAGTCCGCGCTCGCCTCGTCCACCGCCTCCGTCACGACCTTCAAGCCGAACGCCTCGCGGACTTCGGCCAGCAGCTTCAAGCCCTCTTCGCCCAGACCTTGAAAGGCGTAGGGGCTGGTGCGCGGCTTAAAGGCGCCGCCGCGGAAGAAGCGCGCGCCGCTGCGGCGGACGGCCTCGGCGACAGCGAAGAGCTGCTCGCGGTTCTCGACCGCGCAGGGGCCGGCGATGATGGCCAGCTCCTCGCCGCCGATCTCGGCATCGCCGACGCGCACGACCGTCTTCTCGGGGCGCAGATCGAGCGTGACGAGCTTGTAAGGCTTCGTCACGCGGATGGCCTCGGCCACACCGTGCAGCGTCTCAAAGCGCGTGATGTCCACGGGCTTGTCGTTGCCCGTGATGCCGATGGCCGTGCGCGAGGCGCCGGGCATCGTGTGCGGGCGGTAGCCCATCTCGGAGATGACGCGCTCGACCTCCGCGACATCGCGTTCGGTGGCGTCGGCCTTCATGACAATGAGCATCGTGTACCTCTAAATCTGCAAGGGTCTACAAGTCGCCAAAAAGTTGTGCAAGGCTCGTGCCGCCACGGCGGGAGGCGCTCACATCCGCTCGGGCACCTCGATGCCGAGCGTGGCGAGCGCTGCGGTGAGTTGCGTGCGCACGAAGTCCGTGACGTAGACGAGGACGGCGCGCCTGACCGCGTCCCTCTCTTCGAGGATGCGGTTCTCGTCGCGATTGTAGAAGAAGTTAAATGCCTGTGCCAGTTGGAAGGTGTACTTTGCGAGGTGCGACGGCTCCGCGAAGTTGGCCGACTGTCTGAGCACCTCGGGCAGGCGAGCCGCGAGCGTCACCAGCGACCAGATTTCGTCCCCCGTCTCGCCCTCGAAAACTTTCCGAACCGACTCGGCCGTCTCGCCGCCCCGCGCCCCTTCGAAGACTATGCGTTGCGCCTCCGGCAGCTCTTCCGTTTGCAACTTGCGAAAGATGGAGTTGGCGCGCACCGCCGCGTACTGGCAGTAGGGGCCGGCCTCGCCCTTCGTCGAGAGCGCCTCTTTAAAGTCGAAGACGATGACGGAGTTCCGCGTCCACTTCATCAAGAAGTAGCGCAGCGCCCCGACGGCGAGGGCGTGCGCCGCCGCCCGCTTCTCCTCTTCAGGCACGTCCGGGTGGCGCCCCTCGACCTCGCGCAGCGCGTTTGCTTCGAGCGTGTCGATGAAGTCGTCCGCCTTCACGCCGAGCCCGCGCCGGCCGCTCATCTCGACGAAGGTTCGGGACTTCTCCTCGGCGCTCAGCTCCAGCCCTAACTCCTCGGCCGCGGCCGGCGAGAGCGCGACCATCTCGTAGGAGAGGTGAACGCTCGCCGCCTCGCCGACCTGCGGCGCGACGGCCGCGACGCCGCGCTTGACGACCTCCTGCGGGTAGGACTGGCGCGAGTCGATGACGTTGTAGACCGTGGCGCCCGCGCCGAAGTGCGGCGCATCGTTGTTTGCTTCGTCCCCGTCGCTGGTCGTCGTCCAGATAGTGTGGCCGTCGGGCTCGGTGCGGAAGGGCTTGAAGTAGAAGTTGAGATCGACCTGCCCGAGCTTCCAGAGCTGGTACGCGATGTCCTTGCCGGTGTAGGTGATGGTGCCGTTAGAGCGGACGATGACCTTGTCGGCCTCGTGCTCTTCGCTGCCCTCGTGCGTCTCCATCGGCATGACCCAGCAGCCCTGATTCTTGCCCTCGGTCGCAAACTTGATCGCGCCCGACTCCTTCATCCGCTCGAAGGCGTGCGACCAGAGGAAGTGGAGCACCTCGGACTCGCGCGGCAGAAGGTCATACGTGATGCCGAGCCGACGCATCGTGTCGAGGTGGCAGTGGACGATGCGCGTCGCCACGTAGTCGGCCAGCTCGGCCGTCGCGTTCCCGCCCTCTTCGAGCGCGTGCAAGGTCTCGACTCTCAGCTTCAGGCGCTCCGGATCTTCCTTCGCGTCCGGGTCGCCGTGCCGGTAGAAGAGGCCGACGCGCGCGTACAGATCCCAGCAGTAATAGTCGAACGGATGATCCTCTGTGAGAGAGGCGTCGAGCGCACGCACGTCTTCGAGCGACATGCCTTCGAGGTGCACGAAGCCGACGACCACGTCGGCGACCTGCACGCCCGTGTTGTCGATGTAGTTGTGCACCTCGACCTGCTCGCCGTTGGCCCGAAGGATGCGGACGAAGGTGTCGCCGAGGACGGAGTTGCGCAGGTGGCCGATGTGCGCGGCCTTGTTCGGATTGACGCTCGTGTGCTCGACCATCCGCTTGGGTCGGGCTGCGCCGTCGGCGGCTTCCGACTGTTTAGTAGAGAGCCCTGCCAGCAGTCGCGCGCGGTCATAGAAGAGGTTGAGGTAGCCGGCGCCCGCGACCTCGACGCGCCCGACCGACTCGTCAGACTCAAGCACCTGCTTCAACTCCTCGGCGATGGCGCGCGGGTTGCGCTTCTCGCCGGACGCCTGCTTGATGCGCTTGGCCAGCTCGAAGGCGACGGGGAAGGCGAGGTCGCCCAACTCCGTGCGCGGCGGCACCTCGGAGGGGACTTGTTCGAGTTCAACTCCGAACTTGTCGGCGGCGGCGGCGCGCACGCGCTCACGCAAGGTCTGTTGCAGTTCGATCAGCTTCAAGGCTTATCTTCCCTCTTCACACTTTCTCGGTTGACCGGAAAAGCTGAAAGTATAGCTCAGCCGATTCGCGCGGCGCTAACGCACCTGCTTGACACTCGCCGGACGCGCTCTGCTACCATCCTCTTCGTTTCAATGCACGCCCAAACAGACCTAGACATCCCCGGAGAGCTGCGGGAACGGCTACGTTCGGCGCGGAGCGTCTTCGTGCTGACCGGCGCGGGCGTCTCGGCCGAGAGCGGCGTGCCGACCTTCCGCGGCGGCGGGCAGACGTTGGCCGTCTGGAAGGGGATGCCGTTCGAGGTCATCTCTGCGGCGCGGATGGTCAGAAGCAACCTGCCCGAGGTCTGGGAGTGGTTCGACTACCGCCGCGGCCTGCTCGCGCACTGCCGCCCGAACCCCGCGCACGAGACCATCGCACGCTGGCAGGATCGCTTCCAGAGGTTCGCACTCGCCACGCAGAACATCGACGGCCTGCACGACGAGGCCGGCTCGCGCGAGGTCCTGGAACTGCATGGCAACGCCTGGCGGGCGCGTTGTTTGAAGTGTGGAGGCAGGGAAGAGATTCGTGAAAAGCCCAAGGACGTGCGCCCGCCCGTCTGCGTCGCGTGCGGCGGGGAGATGCGGCCGGACGTTGTACTCTTCGGCGAGATGCTGCCGGAGCGCGTCTGGCTCTCGGCGGCCGAGCGCGCCGCCCATTGCGACCTCTGCTTCGTCGTGGGCACTTCGGCCATCGTCTATCCGGCGGCGGGTCTGGCCCATGCGGCGGCCGAGGCCGGCGCCTTTCTCGTCGAGGTCAACCCCGAGCCGACGCCGCTCTCCCAAGTCTGCGACGTGACGCTCCGCGGCGCGGCCGGCGAGATTCTGCCTTTGCTGGATGAAGAGGGAGTTTAGTTGAAGACGCTTTACTTCGATTGCTTCGCCGGGATTAGCGGCGACATGACGCTCGGCGCGCTCGTGGACGCGGGCGCGGACGCGCGCGAGTTGGAGGAGCGGCTCGCGCTGCTCGACGTTGACGGTTATGAGATCAGTTTCGAGAAGGTTGACCGCAGCGGGATCAGCGCGACGCGCGCGGTCGTGCGACTCACGCGCGAGGAGAAGCAGCACCGGCACCTTTCGCACATCGAGAAGATCATCGGCGGCTCTCGCCTGAACGATGCGGTCAAGGAGCGCGCGCTGAAGATCTTCCGGCGGCTGGGCGAGGCGGAGGCGCGCGTCCACAACGTACCCGTCGAGCGCATACATTTCCACGAGGTCGGCGCCGTGGACGCCATCGTGGACGTGGTCGGCGCGTGTATCGGTTTTGAGTTGCTGGGCGTCGAGCGTTTCGCCGCGTCAGCCTTACACGTCGGGAGCGGCATGGTCGAGATGGCGCACGGTCGCTTTCCCGTCCCGCCGCCCGCGGTCGCGGAGCTGCTGCAAGGCGCTCCCGTCTACGCGACCGACATCAAGGGCGAGTTGGTCACGCCGACGGGCGCGGCCATCCTGACGACCGTGTGTGGAGAGTTCGGCGCACTGCCGCGGATGAACATCGAGGCGACCGGCTACGGCGCGGGCGGGCGGGAGTACCAGAACTTTCCCAACGTGCTCCGCGTGCTCGTCGGAGAGTCCGAGCCGGCGGGGGAGTCGCCGCGCGGCGTCTCGGGGCAAGGCGACGAAGAGCTGTTGATGGTCGAGACGAACCTTGACGACGTGTCGCCTCAAGTCCTCGGCTATGTGATGGAGCGCGCTCTGGCCGAGGGCGCCCTGGACTGCTACTTCACGCCGGTGCAGATGAAGAAGAGCCGGCCCGGCGTGCTCGTCTCCATCCTGTGCCGGCCCGCGGACGGCGAAGCGATGCAGGGTCTGCTCTTCGCGGAGACGCCGACGCTGGGCGTGCGTTCATACACGGTCAGGCGGCGTGCGCTGGAGAGGGAGGCCGTGACTGTCGAGACCGAGTTCGGTACGATTGGCGTGAAGGTCGCGCTGAGCGCGGGGCGGACAATCGGCGCGACGCCGGAGTACGAGGACTGCCGCGCGGCGGCGCTCAAGCACAACGTCCCGCTGCGCGTCGTGCAGGAGGCGGCGCGCGCGGCGTTCCGGCGCTCTGACAGTTAAAGGGTTCGAGGTTTCGGGAGGCGCAAAGTATGGCAACGATCTACTCCGCGACCGGGCCGGACGAAGGCTCCGAAGAGGGCGGCGCGCGCGGGGTTGACCTCGAAAAGATCGAGCGCGGCGTCAGGCTCATCCTCGAAGGCGTGGGCGAGGACGCCGACCGCGCCGGGCTTCAGAGGACGCCGCGGCGCGTGGCCGAGATGTACGCGGAGTTGACCGAAGGGATGCGCGAAGACCCTTCCGAGCACGTGCAGCCTCTGCCCGGCGACCGCCACGACGAGATGGTCATCGTGAAGGAGATACACTTCGCGTCGCTCTGCGAGCACCACCTCGCGCCCTTCGTCGGCAAGTGCCACATCGCCTACATCCCGAAGGAGGGGCGCATCGTGGGTCTCTCGAAGCTGGCGCGGCTCGTCGAGAGCTTCGCGCGCCGTCTGCAGGTGCAGGAGCGCCTGACCTCGGAGATCGCGGACACGCTCTTCGAAGGCTTAAAGCCGTTGGGCGTGATGGTCGTGATGGAGGCCGAGCACACCTGCATGACCATCCGCGGCGTGAAGAAGCCGGGCGCCGTCACCATCACCTCGGCCATCCGCGGCGGCTTCCGCAAGGATTCGCGCACGCGCGCGGAGGCGATGGCGCTCATCCGCGAGAAGTGAACGATGAGAATGTTACTGACGAAAATCGCGCTCTCCGCGTGCGTGCTCTTCAGCGCCTCGCTCCCCGCCGTCGCCGGCGTGGCCCCACAGAAGAGGAGGCCCGCCAAACATCGTCAACCGAAGCTGCGCGAGCCGGACGTGATCTTCGTCCCGACTCCGCCCGAGACCGTTGACGAGATGCTGCGGCAGGCCCGTCTCAAGAAGGGCGACGTGCTCTTCGACCTCGGGAGCGGCGACGGCCGCATCCCGATTGCGGCCGCGAAGCAGTACGGCGTGCGCGCGGTCGGCATCGACATCGACCCGAAGCTCGTCGCGGAGGCGACCGAGGCGGCGAAGCGCGAGGGCGTCGGCGACCTCGTCACCTTCCGCCTCGGCGACATGTTCGCGGCCGACCTGCGCGGGGCGACGGTCGTCGCGCTCTACCTGTCGGACACTTTGAACGTCATGCTCCGCCCGAAGCTCCTGCGCGAGTTGCCCGTCGGCGCGCGCATCGTCTCGCACGACTTCCGCATGGGCGACTGGCCGCCCGAGAAATCTGTGCGCGTGCCCTGGAAGAATCTGTATCGCACGGTCTACGTCTGGACGGTGCCTCGCGGCAGACGTTATAAGAAGAAGTCAATTTAACTGAAGAGGTGATGGCGCCTTCGCTTACATGAAAACCTTCTACGTCACGACCCCCATCTACTACGCGAACAGCCTGCCCCACATGGGGCACCTGTACACGACCGTCGTCGGCGACTTCCTGAAGCGCTACAAGCGGCAGCGCGGCTACGAGAGCTACTTCCTGACCGGGACGGACGAGCATGGGACGAACATCGAGCGCGCGTCGGCGAAGGCCGGTCGCACGCCGCGCGAGCACGTCGATTACGTCGTCGGCGAGCTGAAGAAGATGTTCGGCGCCTTCGCGCTCGACGCGGAGCACGGCGGCTTCGACATCTTCATGCGCACGACCGAGCCGTTCCACTATGAGGGCGCGTCCGAGTTCTGGCGGCGGGCGGCCGCGCGCCGGACGCCGAAGGGGCGCGAGAACATCTATAAAGGTTTCTACGAGGGCTGGTTCTGCGCGCCGTGCGCGACGTTCAAGACCGAGGCCGAGATGATGCCGGCGGCCGAAGAGGGCGGGTCGCCGCTCTGCCCCATCCACGAACGGCCGCTCGACAAGGTCTCGGAGGAGAGCTACTTCTTCCGCCTGTCGGACTATGACGAGGTCTTGCTCGAACTCTACGAGGCGCGCCCCGACTTCGTGCGCCCGGAGTCGCGGCGCAACGAGGTCGTCAGCCTCGTCCGCGGCGGGCTCGAAGACGTCTCCATCAGTCGCTTGAAGTCTTCGGTGAGCTGGGCCATCCCCGTCCCGGACGACCCGCAGCACACCGTCTACATCTGGTTCGATGCGCTCATCAACTACATCACGGCGCTGGGGTGGGGGAGCGAGCAGCGCCGTGCGCAGGTGGGCGAAGAGTTCTTCCAGAAGTTCTGGCCCGGCGTTCACCTGCTCGGCAAAGACATCCTGCGGCAGCACGCGGTGCTCTGGCCCGCGATGCTCATGGCCGCGGGCGTCGAGCTGCCGCAAGCGGTCGTGGCGCACGGGCTCTGGCTCGACCAGACGGGTCGGAAGGGCTCGAAGACTTTAGGGAACGCGCTTGAGCTGCCGACGCTGTTGCGCCATTTCAAGGTTGACGCCGTGCGCTACTTTCTCCTGCGCGAGATGTCTTTCGGGCAGGACTGCAAGGTCGATTACGAGGTCATCCTCGAACGCTCCAACAGCGACCTCGCCAGCGGGTTCGGCAACCTCGTGAGCCGGACGCTGACGATGATCCACAAGTACTTCGACGGCGTCGTCCCGCCGCCGGACATCTCTGAGTCGCGGCGGCTCCTCGCCAAGCGCGCGGGCGTCGATTCCGACGCGCAGGAGCTTTCGAGCAGTCTGGAGCTGATGCGCGACCAGTTCATCCTGCACGTCGAAGAGTATGCGTTCCACCGCGCGCTCGAAGCGGCCTGGGGGATGATCGCGCGCGTGGACAAGTTCATCTCCGAGGCGAAGCCCTGGGAACTGGCGCGCGACGAGGAGCAGCGCGAGACGCTGGGCGCGGTGCTCTACCGCTCGGCCGAGACGCTGCGTTGGCTGGCCGCCGTGCTCTACCCGGTGATGCCCGGGTCTGCGCGGGCGGTCTGGAAACAGTTGGGGTTGGAGGGCGACCCGCAGGAGACTGACCCCGCGGAGTTGCGCTGGGGCGGCCTGCGCGCGGGCGAACGCGTCGGCGAGGTCGGACCGCTCTTCCCGAGAATAGACAAGGCGAAGACGATGGCAGAGATCGAGAAAGAGATTGCCCAGCGCAAAGAGTCGCAGGCGGCCGAGAGCGGCCGAGGGACGGCAACGGAACAGGCGGGCGCGCACGCGACGCAGGCCGCGGTGCCCGGCGCGCCGACCGCGGCCGGCACACAGCCCGCACAGCCTCCGCAAAAGGGTGCGACCGAGGCGCAGCCCGCGCCCGCCGCTCCAGAGGGGGTCGCCACCTACATTTCGATTGAGGACTTCGTCAAGGTCGAGCTGCGCGTCGGGCAGGTTCTGACGGCCGAGCGCGTGCCGAAGTCGGACAAGCTCCTGCGCTTCACGGTGGACGTGGGCGAGGCCGAGCCGCGCCAGATACTCGCGGGCATCGCCGAGCACTACGAGCCCGAGAAGATGGTCGGCCGCAAGCTCGTCATCGTCTCGAACCTCAAGCCGCGCAAGCTCCGCGGCTTCGAGTCGCAGGGCATGGTACTCGCCGCCTCCGTCGGCGAAGAGGGCCGCCCCGTCCTCGCCACCTTCACCGAGGACGTGCCGAACGGGGCCAGACTCAAGTGAGAAGTAAGCAGCCGGCAGCTCAGCTCTTTTAACTGATAACTGCCATCTGCCGACGATGTTCATCGATTCCCACGCGCACATAGATGGAGAGGAGTTCGACGCCGACCGCGAAGAGGTTGTGGCGCGGGCGCGGGAGGCGGGCGTGCGCGCGATCCTCAACGTGGGGACGGGCGACCCGCACGCCGGGAACTTCGAGCGCGCGGTCGCCGTGGCCGAGAAGTATGAAGGGGTGTATGCGGCGGTGGGCGTGCACCCGCACGACGCGAAGTTATATACGGAGGCGGCGGAGCGACTGATACTTGAGTTCGTCAGAAGCAGGCGTGTCGTGGCGGTCGGGGAGATAGGGCTCGACTACCACTACGACAATTCGCCGCGCGAGGTGCAGCGCGAGGTCTTCGCCAGGCAGCTGCGTCTGGCGCGCGCCGAAGGGCTGCCCGTCATCATCCACTCGCGCGACGCGGACGAGGAGACTTTGGAGATACTGCGCGCGGAGTACGCAGGGGCGGAGCGCGGCGGCGTCATGCACTGCTTCGGCGGCGGGCCGGCGCTGGCGGCAGGGGCTTTGGACCTGGGCCTCTACATCTCGTTCGCGGGCAACGTGACTTTTAAAAAGGCCGAGGCGCTGCGCGAAGTCGCCCTCACCGTGCCGCTCGAACGTCTGCTGGTCGAGACGGACTGCCCGTACCTCGCGCCCGTGCCGCACCGCGGGCGCCGCAACGAGCCGGCCTATGTCGTCGAGACGGCGCGCTTTCTCGCGGAGTTGCGGGGCGTCATACACGAAGAGTTGGGGCGCACGACCGCGGAGAACTTCTCGCGCCTTTTCGGCGTGGGGTCGGCCTGAAGCGCCCGTCCGGCCGCGTCCGACATTGCGCCAAGCGTCACAATCAACTTTTCCTCTCCGGCCTTAAATGTTATAAAAGCCCTGGCGGGTTCGCGGTAACTTTCCACTTCTTATGGCCCAGCAGAACTCATTCGACATCGTTTCCAAGGTTGAGATGGCCGAGGTCAAGAACGCGCTCGACCAGACCATGAAGGAGGTCAGGCAGCGCTTCGACTTCAAAGGGAGTCGCGCCGAGGTCAGGCTCGAAGGCGAGGAGGAGCTGATCCTCACCGCCGAAGACGAGACCAAGCTGCGCAACATGAACGACATCCTCCAACAGAAGCTCGTGCGCCGGAGCGTGCCGCTCAAGGCACTCTCCTACGGCCGCGTCGAGCCGGCGGCCGGCGGCACCGTCCGCCAGCACGCCGCCATCCAGCAGGGCATCCCCTCCGAGAAGGCCAAGGAGATCGTCAAGTTCATCAAGGAGTCGAAGCTTAAAGTTCAGGCCGCGATTCAGGGCGACACCGTCCGCGTCACGGGGCGCGACCGCGACATCCTCCAGGAGACAATCGCCCAGCTCAAAACGAAAGACTTCGGCATCAACATGCAGTACACGAACTACAGGACGAACTAGGTAAACCGTGAGGAGGCGTGAACCGTGAACCGTCAACCGTGACCAGCTAGAACTGCCTTTAATCTTGTCACGGTTGACGGTTCACGGGCTTCAACGGTTTACGCACAGCCTATGAACACTTCCGGTAACACAGCGGCGGTCGAGGAGCAGCGGTTGACGGCGCGGCGCATCTTCAGCCTGGTCGCGCCCGAACTCGGGCTCGTCGAGCAGGAGTTCGAGCGGCAGGCGCGCTCGAACATCCAGGTCATCGCCTACATCGGCGACTACCTGCGCGCCTCGGGCGGCAAGCGCGTGCGCCCGGCGCTCACACTGCTCTCGGCCGCGGCCGTCGGCGGCGACGCCTCGCGGCAGAACGTCGTGCGGATGGCGACCGTGATGGAGTTCCTTCACACGGCCACCCTCGTCCACGACGACATCATCGACAACGCCGAGACGCGCCGCAATCGCCCTTCGATCAACTCGCGCTTCGGTAACCAGACCGCCGTGCTCATGGGCGACTGGCTCTACATGTCCGCCTTCGAGACGAGTTTGAAAGAGCGCTCGCTCGACGTTCTCGACATCCTGACCAACGTCACGCGGAAGATGACCGAGGGCGAGCTGCTCCAGCTGACCCTGCTCGGCCGCGCCGACGTGACCGAGGAGCAGTACTTCGACGTGCTGCGGCGCAAGACCGCGTACCTGTTTAGCGCCTGCTGCGAGATCGGAGCCATCCTCGGCGGCGCGAACCCCTCGCAGTGTCGCGCGCTGCGCGACTACGGGATGAATCTGGGGACGGCCTTCCAACTCGTGGACGACCTGCTCGACTTTACCTCCGACGAGGGCTCTCTGGGGAAGGCGGCGGGCGCCGACCTTCTGGAAGGGAAGGTGACGCTGCCCGTCATCCACCTGCTCGCCGGCGAGCCGCGGATGAAGGCCGGCGTGCAGGCCGTCATCCGCGAGGGCGCCTACGGCGAGTTCACGCGCGAGGCGCTGGTGCGCTCCGCCGAGAAGTGCGGCGCGCTCGAACGCTCCCGCGCCGCGGCCTCCTCCTACGCCGGGGCCGCCGTCAAGGCGCTCGAAGAGATCGAGCCTTCCGAGTACACGGACGGGCTCCGCTCGATCCCCTCGTACATCCTCGAAAGGGAGATGTGAGGGGGAAGAGTAGACAGCAGACAGTAGGCTCCGCTCTGCTGACGTTGAAAATGACAACCGCAGGGTGCGCAATGAGGAAGGTTCTTCTGCTGACTACTGTCTACTGACTACCGTCTACTTCAGCTTATGCCTGACGAAAATCTTCTCGCCACACTTGAGAACGGGCTGAGACAGTCGCGGACGACGCGCTCGCGTCTGGCCGCGCGTCTGGCAGACCTTGAGGCAGAGGCCGAGCGCGTCCGCACCGAGTTGAACGAGATGGACGCCATCATCAGCCAGACCGAGGCGGCCATGTTCCGCATCCTCTCGTCGATGTTCGGCGCGGCGCAGTCGGCGGCGCCGCCCTCGGACGCCGAGATCGAGTTCGCGCTGCGTCGCGACGCGGCGGCCAACGCCCGCGCCACACAGCAGGGGTCGCCCTCACATGTGTCCTATCAGCAGAGTCAGCCGCAGCAGCAGGAGCACCACTTCCGCCACCACATCCCCCCGATTCGTTCGGACATCGCGCCGAAGAGCGACCGCTTCTTTGAGCGCACCATCCCGCACGCCGCGGCCGTCCTGCTGCGCGAGTCGGGCGGGCCGCTCCACGTCAACGAACTCTACAACCGCCTGCTCGAAGGCGGCTTCCAGTTCACGGGTCAGAACCCGACCATCAGCATCGCCGTCTCGCTCAACCGCAACCGCCGCTTCCGCAAGGTGGCCCCCGGCACCTTCGACCTCACCATCCGCGACGCCGCGCAAGCCTCCTAGCACACATGCATTGTGGCCGGAGCCCGACCGTCAGGTAGGGCGTCTGTCCTCCTTTGTCCGCGCCTGGAGGGAAGACTCGGCCCCGTCTGACGGTCGGGCTCCGGCCACAATCTTTAATGCGCGGGGCGCGACCTAGACCGATGAAAGGGTCTTGCCCCGCGCGCGCCAGCCACACCTTCCACAAGGCCGGCGTGTCGCCGCGGCGGTCGGGGGCGGCCCGACGCAAAGGCTCGCGTCGCCGCGTCTCAAACCCGCGCCGGCCCTCCTACTTCGGGGCGGCGGCAAGACACTGCTTGCGATCCGCCTTGGCCTTCGCGTCGGCCGACTTGCGCTCGTTGCCCTTCAGGCTCTTGGCCGACTTTATCGCCGCGCTGTAATCGGCGTCGCACTTCTTCACCGCCGCGACGTGCTCGGCGCTGTGCTTCGGATGCTTGGGCTTGGCGAAGGCCGCCGGGGCTCCGGCCGTCGCGGCCAGCGCCAGCGCCAGAACAGTTTTCGTTAGAACGTTCCTCATCGTCGTCTCCTCTTTAGAAGTTTGAATCCCGCAGGAAGTCAGAAGCTCTCTGAGCCCCGACGCCTTAAAGGATGGCAAGCGACGCGCCAGTGCTCGCGCGCCGCGTCGTCTCCACGTTTCCGGGGGTAAATGAAGACTTGGAGAGGCGTCGGCCGCCCCGGCTCGTCCAGACGGTTGTGGCGTTTTTGTTGGGGACGGCAAATCGGCCACGGGGAGGGCGACCGGAGCGTGCGTCCGGCGAGGCCCTTTCATGCGCGGCGCGCTCCTGTGTTAAGTTCTCCGGCAATGCTTTCGAGACAGACTGTGAGAGAGGCTCTACAGGTTACATGCGCGCGATGATTCTCGCCGCGGGCTACGGGACGAGGCTCTGGCCGCTGACCATCGACCGCACCAAGCCCGCCATTCCTTTCATGGGGCGGCCGCTGATCGGCTACGTCGCAGAGTACCTGGCCGGCTACGGCTTCGACGACATCGTCGTCAACCTCCACCACCAGCCCGAGTCCGTGTGTGCCGCGCTCGGCGACGGTAGCCGGTTCGGCGTGCGCTTCCACTACGTCGAAGAGCCGGTCATCCTCGGCACCAGCGGCGCCATCGGCAACGCGCGCCGGCTGCTCGACGGCGACCACTTCGTCGTCATCAACGGCAAACTCGCCACCGACATAGACCTCCAAGAAGCGCTCGACACGCACCGCCGGACGAGAGCGCTCGCGACGCTCGTCCTGCGCCCGAACCCTACGCGGGAGCGCTACAGCACCGTCGAGGTCCGGGACGGCCTCGTCAAAGGCTTCGGCGGCCACCCCTCGCCAGCGTCCGATAAGGCCGGCAGCGCCGCCGGCGCTGCTCAAACGGTTGAGCCGGACGTGCGGGGAGATGGAGCGAGGGTCGAGGATGAGTGTGAGGCGTTCGAGGCGCCTCTCATGTTCACGGGCATACAGATTCTCGACCCGAGGGTCTTCGAATACATTCCGCCCGGCCTCTTCTCACATTCCGTGACTGACGTGTACGTCCCCGCCATCGAGCGTGGCGAACGCGTCGCGGCACACGTCGCACGCGGCTCCTGGTACGAGCTCTCCACCGTCCGTCGCTACCTGGACACGAGCGTCACACTCTTGAAGCGGGAGGGGCGAGACGTAGAACTCGGCGAGGGCTCGACGGTCGAGGCGGGTGCGAGCGTCACGGAGAGCGTGCTCTGGGAGAACGTCCGGGTTGCGCAGGGCGCGCGCGTCACCCGCTCCGTGTTGGGCGCGGGCGTCCGCGTCGGCCGCGGCGAAGTCTTCGACAACGTCGCCGTCGTCCGCGCCGAACTCGCGCGCGGTGCCGAGCGGCCGGAGAAGGGCTTACAGGGGGAGTTTCGCGGCTCAAATTTTGTGGCGCCAATACCGGAGTGATACAATCCACGCGCGCCGATTGGCAGCTAAAGTCAAACTAAAGAACGCAGTAGAGCCGCAAGTACGAGGCGGAGAAGGGCCGCCCCCGTAGCCCTCCCTTCTACACGAGCTCTACCGTCCTTTGAACGCCGCCCCGGACGTTTCGCCCGATGCACCACCCTTCGCAGATCACACAGAACGCCTTCCGCACCTCGGCGCGCGAACGCCTGACGGAGTACGTTGCGCGGAAGGGGGGCGACGCCGAACAGGTGCTGGCGCTCACGCCCGACGCCTCGACGCGCGAATACTTCCGCATCCGCTGGAAGAAGACGCAGGCCGTCGCCGCCGTCTACCCGGAGCCGTTCGACCCCGAGATACACCCTTTCATGGACGTGACGCGCCTCTTCGCGGAAGCAGGGCTGCCCGTCCCCGCAATCCTCGACGTGGACGCGCTCAACGGCATCATCGTCCAAGAGGACTTCGGCGACCGGCAACTCCGCCGCCTCTTCGAGACCGCCTCCGAGGACGAGCGCGAGTCCTACCTCGAACAGGCCATCTCCGTCATCGCCGACATACAGGCCGCGAGCGCGCTCGCGCACGAGCGCAACTCCATCGCCTCCCGCCTCGCCTTCGACGAGGCGAAGCTCTCCTGGGAGCTGGACTACTTCTTCGAGCACTACTTCCGGAGCCTCCGCGGCGAGAACATCAGGCACGGCGACGAGGTACAGCTCAAGGCGGAGTTGAACGACGTAGCGGCCGAGCTGGCGGGCAGACCCCGCGCGCTCTGCCACCGAGACTTTCACGCGTCGAATTTGATGGTGGACGCGCAGGGGCGACTGCGCATCATCGATTACCAGGACGCGCGCATGGGGCCGGCGAGCTATGACCTCGTCTCGCTCCTGCTCGACCGGCGGACGACCATCCCTTCGCTCGCGGAGGTGCGTGAGCGGCGTCTCTACTTCTTAGAGGAGCGCCGCGCGCGCGGGCTCGACCCCATCGACCCGGACGACTTCGCCTACGAGTTCCGCCTGATGACCGTCCAGCGCTGCCTGAAGGCCGTCGGCACCTTCTCCTATCAGACGGCCGTCGCGGGGCGCGGCGAGACCTACTCGCAGTTCATCAACCCGATGCTTGAGATCGTCGTCCAGGCCGCCGAATGGCTCGGCCGATTCCCCTTGCTGCGTTCGACTTTGCGCGCGCGCCTGGACGGGGCGGGGCAGTCGGGCACGGGGCAGGACGACGACTGATTCAAAGACCCGAAGGGAGGCAGGGCGGCGCGCCTCAGCATTGTGAGCCGGCGCCGCCCGGATTTTAAGAAAGAGATGCAAAAGGTCTATATCAACCAGCTCTCGCGCCACGTGGGCGAAGAGGTCACGGTGCAGGGCTGGGTCTACAACACACGTTCGAGCGGCAAGCTGATGTTCCCGCAGCTGCGCGACGGGACGGGCCTCGTCCAGTGCGTCGTGCTCAAGAAGGCGGTCGCGCCCGAGGTCTGGGAGGCGCTCGGCCACGCCGGCCAGGAGTCGGCCGTCAAGGTGCGCGGCTCGGTGCGTGCGGACGAGCGCGCGCCCGGCGGCTTCGAGATCGACGTGGCCGAGGCGGAGGTCACGCAGCAGGTCGAGGGCTACCCCATCACGCCGAAGGAGCACGGGACGGAGTTCCTCATGGATCACCGACACCTCTGGCTCCGCTCGCGCAGGCAGCACGCGATCCTCCTCGTCCGGCACACGGTCGTCAACGCCGTCCGAGACTTCCTCAACCGCGACGGCCACATCCTCTGCGACACGCCGATTCTGACGCCCGCGGCGTGCGAGGGCACGACCACGCTCTTCGAGGTCGATTACTTCGGCGACGAGAAGGCGTACCTCTCGCAGTCCGGGCAGCTCTACAACGAGGCGACGGCCGCGGCCTTCGGCAAGGTCTACTGCTTCGGCCCGACCTTCCGCGCCGAGCGCTCGAAGACGCGCCGCCACCTGACCGAGTTCTGGATGGTCGAGCCCGAGATGGCCTACGCCACGCTCGACGACGTGATGGACTTGAGCGAGCGCTTCCTTTCTTCAATCGCCGCGCGCGTGCTCGAAGAGCGCGGGGAGGAGTTGAAGGTGCTTGAGCGCGACACGTCGAAGCTGGAAGCGATCGTGCCGCCGTTCCCGCGCGTGCACTACGACGACGCGGTCAAGATTCTGCACGAGGGGCACGAGCGGGGCGAGCTGGAGCAGAAGTTCGAGTGGGGCGGCGACTTCGGCGCGCCCGACGAGACTTACATCTCCTCGCGCTTCGACCGGCCCGTCATGGTTCACCGCTACCCGGCGGCCGTCAAAGCCTTCTACATGAAGCGCGACCCCGAGCGCGACGACCTGGCGCTCGGCGTGGACGTGCTCGCGCCCGAGGGCTACGGCGAGGTCATCGGCGGCGGCGAGCGCGCCACCTCGCTCGAATTTCTCGAAGAACAGCTCAACAAGCACGAGCTGCCGCGCGAGGCTTTCGAGTGGTACTTGGACCTGCGACGCTACGGCAGCGTCCCGCACGCCGGCTTCGGCATGGGCATCGAGCGCTGCGTCGCATGGATGTGCGGCATCGAGCACATCCGCGAGACCATCCCGTTCCCGCGGATGCTCTACAGACTGAGGCCGTGAGTTGCTCATGGAAAAGATCGTAACCATATTCGGCGGCGCGAAGTGCGGCGAGGATAGCGAGGAGTACCGTCAGGCTCTGCGTCTGGGGCAGCTCTTCGCGGAGCGCGGGTACACCATCTGCACGGGCGGGTACCTGGGCGTGATGGAGGGCGCGAGCCGCGGGGCACACGAGCGCGGCGGGCGCGTGCTCGGCATCCTGATGAACCAGTTCAAGTCCGAGCCGAACCTTTACCTGACGGAGAAGGTCGCGAGCGCACACTTCTACGAGCGGCTCCAGAATTTAATCGAGCGCTCGGTCGGCTTCATCGCCCTGCGCGGCGGCGCGGGCACCGTGACCGAGCTGTCGCTCGTCTGGAACAAACTCCAGACGAAGGTCATCGAGCCGCGCCCACTCGTGCTGCTCGGCGACTTCTGGCAGAGGGTCATCCAGTCGTTCCGAGAGAACCTCGTGGTGAGCGAGCAGGACGTGGCCCTCCTCAACTTCGCCAGCACGCCGGAGGAGGCGGTGCGGCTGATCACCGAGAGGGTTGAAGGGGAGAACAGATGAACTGTCCGAACTGCGGGGCCGGACTCGTGCCTGACGCGAAATTTTGCGGCGCCTGCGGCGCCACCATCGCGGCGACCCAGGCCCCTCCGCCGCAATACCAGGCCGCGGCGGGTGGCGGCATTAAGATCGACGACGACGCGCGCGGCCAGGGGCGCGGATACTCTTACGAAATCCTGCACCAGCCTTCGTTCGCCCTCGCCGTCGTCCGACTCGCGGCCGAGCAGTCGATTCAGGCCGAGGCGGGCGCGATGGTCTCGATGTCGGCCAACGTCGAGTTGCAGTCGCAGATGAAGGGCGGGCTGATGGGTGCTTTTAAGAGAGCCGTCGGCGGCGAGTCGGCTTTCGTCTCGACCTTCACGGCGCGCGGCGGCCCCGGCGAGGTCACCTTCGCCCCGGGCAGCCCCGGCGACATCGCCGCCATCGAGTTGAGCAACCAGCTCTTCTACGTCCAGTCCAGCTCATACCTCGCGGGCGACGCCGGCCTCAACGTGGACACGCGCTGGGGCGGGGCGAAGACCTTCTTCGGCGGCGAGGGGCTCTTCGTGCTACAGGTGAGCGGGACGGGGCTGCTGCTCCTCTCGTCGTTCGGCGCGATACACCGCAAGCGTCTGGCCGCCGGCGAGCGATACGTGGTTGATACGGGGCACCTCGTCGCTTGGGAGGGGACGACGCAGTACACTCTGCGCAAGGCCGCGGCCGGCTTCTTCCGGAGCATGGTCAGCGGCGAGGGCGTGGTCGCGGAGTTCAGCGGCCCGGGCGAGATTCTCATCCAGACGCGGAACCTCGCGGCGCTCGCGGGGCTGCTCAAGCCCTTCTTCCCGACGCAGGGCGGCGGGGGGGGCGGGGGCTTCAACCTCAACCTCGGCGGCTGAGGCGCGACCGATAACGTTGGCTGAAGGAAGTATGAGCGTGGTGCTCGAAGAACAGAGAACGTCGGGCGCGGGGCGACTCCCGGGGGAGGGGAGGCGCGCGTGCATCATCGGCGCGCCGTGCGGCTTCGGCGCCAGTATCGCGGGCGTTGACCTGGGGCCGTCGGCGATGCGTGTCGCGCGCTTGCGGCAGAGGATCGTGGGGCTCGGCTACGAGGTGAGGGACAAGGGCGACCTGCGTATGGACTGCCCGGCGGAGCCGCCGCCTGCCGGCACGAAGCTGCGTTACCTCGACGAGATCAAGGCTGCCTGCGAGCAGCTCGCCGCGGAGGTCCGTCAGGCGCTTGAAGTCGGCGAACTGCCAATCGTCCTCGGCGGTGACCACTCCATCGCCATCGGCTCGGTCGCGGGTGTCGCCTCTTTCTCCAGACAACGCAACGAGCCCATCGGCCTCATCTGGTTCGACGCGCACGCGGACATGAACACGCCCGAGACGACGCCTTCGGGGAACATCCACGGGATGCCTCTGGCCGTCCTCCTCGGCTACGGCGCGCCGGAGCTGACTGGCATCGAGGGCTTCTCGCCCAAGCTCGACCCGCGCTACTGCGCGCACATCGGCGCGCGCGACGTAGACCCGGGCGAGCGCGAGCTGATTCGAAAGCTCGGGCTACGCTTCTTCACCATGCGCGAGATCGACGAGCGTGGGATGAACGTCTGCGTGGATGAGGCCGTCCACATCGCCTCAAAGGCGCCGGCCGGCTATCATGTGACGCTCGACGTGGACGCGCTCGACCCCGGCGACGCGCCCGGGTCGGGCACGGTCGTCCGCGGCGGTCTCACGTACAGGGAGGCGCACCTCGCCATGGAGAAGATAGCCGAGGCCGGCGGCGCGCTTTCCCTCGAAGTGGTCGAGATCAACACCGCGCTCGACATCAACAACCGCACGGCCGAGTTGGGCGTCGAGCTGATACTTTCGGCCCTGGGCAAGTCGATTCTATAAAGTGTTTGTGCGATGCGGTAATCCATCAACTCGGGAGCCCGAAGCTGCTGTGGGGGCTGGCTTTGGGCTAAAATTTTTTGGGGCTAAATTTTTAGGACGGCGACTTTCAACATGACGACAAAGATTCGAATCGGGGTCATCTACGGCGGCCGCTCGGGCGAGCACGAAGTCTCCGTGCGCTCGGCGCGCTCGGTCATCGAGGCCGTTGACCCGGAGAAGTACGAGGTCATCCCGGTCGCGATCACCAAAGAGGGGCGCTGGCTCTCTCCGGCCGAGTCCGCGTCGCTGCTGCCGGAGTCTGCGCAACGCAGGCTCTCGAATTACGCAGGCGGGGATTCGGACGGCAGCACGGCCCTCGTCGTAGACCCTTCGCGCGGCGGCCTCCTCCGGCAGGAGGGTGCGGGGGCCGGCGACCAGAGGCTCGACGTGGTCTTCCCCGTGATGCACGGCACCTACGGCGAGGACGGGACGATTCAGGGTCTCCTTGAGATGGCCGGCATCCCTTACGTCGGGTGTGGGGTGCTGGCTTCGAGCACGGGGATGGACAAGGTGACGATGAAGACCCTCTTCCGGCACGCGGGTCTTCCGGTCTGCAAATACGTCTGGTTCCTTCGGCGCGATTGGGAAGGGAAGCCCTCGGAAGTCCGCGAGCGCATCGAGCGCGAACTCGGCTACCCTTGTTTCGTCAAGCCGGCTAACCTGGGCTCTTCGGTGGGCGTCTCGCGCGCGGACGACGAAGAGTCTCTGGTCAGGGCCGTCAACCTCGCGGCGCGCTACGACCGGCGGATTATTGTCGAAGAGGGTCTGGACGCGCGTGAGATTGAGTGCGCGGTGATGGGGAACGACGAGCCCGAGGCGAGTCTGCCTGGCGAGTACGTCCTGCATGACGAGCAGGCGAAGTTCCTCGACTACACAGAGAAGTATTCGAGCACGGGGCGCGTCGAGTTCGTCGTCCCGGCGCCCATCCCGAGGCGCCTCGCCAGCCGCATAAGGGAGCTGGCCGTGCGCGCCTACAAGGCCGTGGACGGCGCGGGCTTTGCCAGGGTGGACTTTTTCCTGAGGAGGGACAACAACAAACTCCTCGTCAACGAGCTGAACACGATCCCCGGACTCACAGATGTCTCGGGTTTCCCGCAGATGTGGGAAGCCTCCGGCGTGCCCTTCACGCAGGTCATTGACCGTCTGGTCGAACTGGCCTTCGAGCGCCACACGGAGAAGGCTCGCAACACGACGAGCCTTTGAAAACAGCCCCGCCGAGAATCCGACACACGCCTGAAGCCTACCAAAGCCCTGGCCGCGGCCAGAGCGTAAGCTAAAAACCGTTCGAGTAAATTCTGAAGTCGCGCGCCTTAACCCTTTGGTGCGCGGTAGCCGTTGCGCGTGCGTGCGGTCAGCTCCGGCCGCGAGAGCTTCAACTGTATCGCGCGCCAACGGCCGTCCCTCGCGGTGTTGCTCGGGCGGTAGCCGAGTGTGTACTGGTTGCTCAACTCCTGAAGAATCTCCCTGAACGCCTCGTCGAGCGCCCGCCCGCCCGGCTTCGAGACGAACCGGCCGCCGCTCTTGTTCGCGTAGTTCTTCAGCGCGCCCGACGCAGACATGCGCTCCATCTGATTCATCTGCGGGTCGGCCATGTCCACCGTGTAGATGGTTGCGTTGGCCGCGAGCGCGGCGTTAAGCGCCTTCTCGGGCGTGGCGCCGCTCTTGGTGTCCGCGCCGTCGGAGAGGACGATGATTGCCCGACGCTTCTCCGGGCGCCTGGCGAGGTCTTTCGCCGCCTGCAAGACTGCGTCGTTGAGCGCAGTCATCCCCTTCGAGCCGAGGTCGTATGCCATGGGCGGGAGGTCGCGCCCCGGCGAGAAGTCCGACAGCTGCTCGACCTTCGAGTCGAAGTGGTAGACGGAAGCCACGTCCTCCTCGCGCAACCCGTCGAGGAAGCGCACGGCGGCGGCGCGCGCCAGCGTCAGACGTGTCTCCATGCTCCCGGATGTGTCGAGCAGGATGGCCGCGGCGAAGGGCGTCTCCTCGACGGAGAAGAGCGAGAGGCGCTGCTCCACCCCGTCCTCAAGAACCTTAAAATCTTTGTTCGAAAGCTTGTGGACGTACTGCCCGCTCGAATCCGTCACCGTCACGTTGAGTAGGACGAGGTCTGCGTTCACGCGGACGACTTCGTCGTCATCGTCTTTCTGCGCGTGAGCTAACAGCGCGGGCGCGGCCAGGGAGAAGAGGGAGAGGATAAGCAGAAGGGTTCGCGTCTTCGAGCGCAGGCGGAGGGGGCAAGGGCGGGGCGCGTCGGCCGGCGAAATCTTCATGGCTGTTTAATGGTACGGATGTGCCGTATCAGCTCGATCATTTCGTTGGAGCGCTCGATAACGTTGGCGGAGATGACCAGGCGCGAAGTTTTGGAGACGCACTCCTTCAAATCCCCCGTGAGTTTGGCGAGGCGTGTGACGGCGCCCTCGATCTTAACGGGCGGGTCGCTCAGCTCCTCCTCGTCGTCGGAGCCGCCGGCGCCGCTCCTGATTTTGCGCGCGAGCTTTTCGAGCCGTTCGAGTCTCTTCAAGTCCTCGCGGGTGAGGGAACTGTTCTTCTTGTAGGAGGTGAGGAGTTCGTCCCCGAGCTGCGCGGCCTCGTCGGCGCGCTCGACCATCTCCTTGTGCGTCTCCTCCTCGCGCCGAATCTCCGCGCGCCGCAGCATCTCCGCCGCGGGATCGCCGAAGTCAACAGAGTGCTGCCCCCTCGGCCTTGGGTTCGGCTGATCCGCCCCGGTCACCTGCGCCGAGGTGCAGACCGCCTGGAGGGCGAAGAAGACGGCGGCCAGGAGGGCTATAGTCCTGTGCATTGGAACTGCTTTAAGACTCATCTACAGAAGGTTCCGCGAGCGCCGAGAAGTGTAACACGGGCGACCGAGATAGGGATGCGGCCATAGAGACGCAGGGTTGCAAGCGCCGGCGGGTTAGAGCTTTCCGCTAAATGCTTTACATGAGCTTTGTCGGCGCGCCGACTCTTAAAGCTGGACGCGAACTGTCCCGTGCTTTAAGGAACGCTATAAGGATTGTCGGGCGTGTTGATGAAATCGTCGCCGCCCGACTTCTTCTTCGAGGGAGTCTTGACGATGATGACGTTGTCCTTAAACTTCTCGGGCGGACGCTTCGCGCCCTGAAGGGACTTGAAGGCGATCTCCTCGGCCCGCACGCCGCTTCGGAGTCCGACCACGCGCGAATTACTCCACTCCTCCGAGATAACCTTGAGCGAGAACTTGCCCTGTTGCCCCGGCTCAAGGTCGGCGGGCTCGACCTTTATCTCGCGCGTCTCGACGCTGGAGTCCGCCCTGCGTCTCAGCTCGATCTGGACTGAGAGCTTTTCGAGTCTCTCCTTGCCAACGTTCTGCACCGCGCCGCCGATGATGGCGTAAGGTTTGGCCAGCATCGCGTCGTCCACGAAGACGTGTGCCTGCGGCTCCGGCTTCGGCGTAGGCGTCGCACGGGCCGCCTTCTGCTGCGTGGAGTCCGGGGCCTTCTGGCAGCCAGAAAGAACCAGAAACGGGATTAGCGTGAGCGTAAGGGCAGACTTCCGGCCGTGCGAGAAGAGGCTTTTGAGATAGATCATCGGACTGCGTTGTTCGACTGTTGGTTGAGCTTGGCGACCCTTCGTCCTTCAAATCGCACGGCTTAGCCTTTCGGCCACGGCGACCGATCCCCGCAAACGAAGGGCTACTGCTGCGGGTCTTGTTCGTGTCCAGGCGGCGGCGTGCCCGTAATCTTCGTGATGAGCGCGACGAGGAACTCCTCTTCGGCCGTCCCGTTGCTCCTCAGAGAGAGCCACTCGGCGCCGAGCACGTTGTCGCTCCGGCCTTCGACGCGCGCGTTGACAGAGACGTTGGAGCTTGAGCTGTCGATGGGCTGGATTTCGACGACGAGCGTATAGCGGCCGCGAGTCCAGTTACTCTGCTCCGTGCGCGGCACTTCCGCGAAGCGGAACAACTCGGAGGAGGTGACGAAGCTGCCGCGCGTGAAGGTGTAAGGCTGTGAGACCAGCAGACCGGTCTCGGGCTTCGAGACCGTCTCGTCCAGGATGAGCTTCCGGTCGCGCATCAACTCCTGCACGGCCTTCGTCAAAACGTCGTTCGGGGCCTGAAAGCGGTAAGGGTTCGGGATCGCCGGCGGCTGCTGCGTCTTGCCCTTGCCGAAGTCGATGCCGCGCCCGGCGCCCGTGTCCACCTTGCTGCCGTTGACGGCCGGCTGGCGGTTGTTGCCGGTGTCTCGGATGTGGTCGTTCTGCGGGTCGACGCCCTTCTCCTGCGCGGCGCAGACCGTGCAGGAGAGAAGGAGAAGCGCGATTGCGAGAAGCGTTTTCATAAAAGCCCCTTTGCCCAGACCTTGCTAAACACCCTTGTGGGAAACGCCTGCGAGCATAATGCAACGAACAGGCGAATTCAAGACGGACTCCGAATCACAAAAGCTTTGATGCCGTTTCAAGGGGAAGGGGAGGGCTGAGACGTTACGTCCGTCCCTTCGGATGGCGTCGGCGTCGTCGAGAGGTTGGCGTTGCGGTTGCGCTCCCACTCCCGGAGCGCCTGCACGCCGCGCTGGAAGTCCGCTTCGTTGCTGTAGAAGTTGTGTGCGCCGTCGTTACGCGAGGGCTCGCGGACATAATAGATGTAGTCGGTCTCCGAGGGGCCGAGGGCCGCTTCGAGCGAGCTTTGACCCGGCGAGGCGATTGGCCCGGGCGGGAGGCCACGCACTTTGCGCGTGTTGTAGGGCGAATCACGGTCGAGGTCGCTCTGGTAGACCTTGCCGTTGTTCCTCCACTTGCCCGCGGCCTTGGAGGCGTAGATGACGGTCGAGTCGATCCCGAGCGGGATCTCTCTCCTCAGGCGGTTGTAGATGACCGAGGCGACGACGGGACGCTCTTCAGAGAGCTTTGCCTCGGTCTCGATGAGTGAGGCGACGGTGACTATCTCACGCGGGGTAAGGCCGGGCGGCGGCGGGTGCCGCGCAGACGCCTCGCTCCAGACCTGCCGGAAGCGCTTCACCATCGTCTCGACTACCTGTCGCGGCGTGGTGTCGGGCTGAAAGCTGTATGTATCGGGATAGAGGTAGCCTTCGAGATTTTTGGCCTCGGGGTCGAGGTCGCGTATGGAGGTCGTGTCGTCGAAGAGTGCCAGCGCCTCCTCCGGGCTCTGAAGTTTGAGTTCCGGTATCCGTGTCAGGAGGGCTGCGATGTCCCAACGCGTCCAGCCCTCTATGACAGTCAGGCGGCTCAGGCGCTGCTCGCCCTCCTCAAGCTTTCTCAGAACCGCGAGTGGGGAGATGGGGGAGGGGAAGCGATACTCGCCGGCCTTCAAGCGCTGACCCGAACCCGTCAGGCGGACGTAGAGTCTCAACAGCCATCCCCGTCTGATAACGCCGAGTGCTTCCAGATTATTGATAATTTGATCGGGGGTGGAGCCTTTGGGAATGTTGACGTACTGCTCACTCTGGGAGTGAAGTTTAGGCGCCTGTAGCTCGTGACGAATCCAAAGCAGAGAGCCGGCACCGGCGATGATGAAAAGGATTAATGCCGCAAGGACAACTCGTTTAAAGGCCATGACATATCCCGTCTGTTCTCAAGTTGAAGCTTAAAAGCTGATCTCACTCTTCGCCTCTCTCTCTAACTTCAAGAAATTCGCGCAGTATGATAGATGCGGCTTCGCTGTCGACTCGTTCCGAAATCTCAGAGGCTACAAAACCGCGTGTGCGCAGGGAGGTCTCCGCGTCTTTGGAGGTAAGGCGCTCGTCCTGAAAAAAGAGTGGGAGTTTGAGCGAAAGTTGCAGGTTACGGCCGACCCTTCTGACTTCTTGTGCGGCGTCGCCTTCGGTGCCTTCGAGGCGGAGCGGCAAACCCAAGACTATGCTTCGCACGTCCAACTGCTCGCAGAGTTCGGCGAGTGAGCTGAGCAGACGCTTCCAGGGGGTGCGCGGCAGGGCAGGGAGCGTACGGACGGTCAAGCGCAGCTCGTCCGAGACGGCGAGGCCGACTCTCTTCGAACCCATGTCGATGGCGAGGACACGACCCTGCAACTTTAGACCTGCCCGGCTCGCTTTTTTTGGATGAAATCTGCGCCTGTGGCCGGCGCGGAGTATAACGCAACCCTTGACAAGTGTGCCACTTAGACGGCTTGCGCGCCGTACGCCGCTACTGTATCATCCGACCCGGGGGTTCGGACAGCACAGCCCCGCGGAGGGCTGTTGCGCTTTCTTAAAGGGTTTGAGTGGAATTCAGAGGTGCTCGATGTCTTTTCGCAGTAAGTTTCTTCTCGTCGTCTTCTCAGCGTCTCTGGCGCTCTACGCCGTCGTCGGTGGCTGGATGTCGATCAACGCGCAGCAGCAGCAGAACGACCCCGGCGCGCAGCTCCGAATCTTCGAGAGCGTCCTCAGACACATACAGGACGACTACGTGGACGAGCCCGACCTGAACAAGGTTCGTGCGGGCGCTCTGCGGGGTCTGGCCTACGGCCTCGACCCTTACTCGACCTACCTGACGACCGAACAGGTCAAAAACTTCAACCCGGGCACACAGAAAAATCTGTCCGGCATCGGCGCGGAGCTTTCGCAGTTCGCCTCCTACCTCTACGTCATAGCCCCCGTGAAGGGTGGCCCGGCCGACCTGGCCGGCCTGCAGGCCGGCGACATCATCGAGTACATCGACGGGAAGGCCACGCGCGACATCTCGCTCTACGACGCGCGGCAGCTTCTGAACGGCGCGCCCGGCAGCGAGGTCAAGCTGCGCGTTTTGCGCGCGGGCACGCGCCCGTTCGTGATGAACGTCAGGCGCGGCGCCGTCAACGTCCCGGGCGCGGAGGCGCGGATGGAGGCGGGTAAGATCGGCATCATCAAGGTCAACAGCCTCGCGGAGGGAGAGGCCGCCGACGTGAAGTCGCGCTTGCAGGAGCTACAGAAGCAGGGGGCGCAGAAGATCGTGCTCGACCTGCGGAGCGTCGCCGGCGGCTCGCTCGAAGAGGGGGTCAAGGTCGCGAACCTCTTCATCAAGGAGGGGACGCTGGCGGAGACGGTCGGGCGCGGGAACAAGCCTCTGAAGAGTTTTACAGCCGACCCGAAGGTCGCCCTCTTCGAGGGGCCGACCTCTGTGCTCATCGACCGTGGGACGGCCGCCGCGGCGGAGGTCGTGGCCTCCGCTTTCGTGGATCACAAGCGCGGCGACGTGGTCGGCATCAAGAGCTTCGGCGCGGGCGCGGAGCAGCAGCTCTTCACTCTGCGCGCGGGCGACGGGCTGCTCCTGACGACGATTAAGTGGGCCTCCTCCACGGGCAAGACTTTCCTCGGCGAGGGCGTGAAGCCGACGGTCGAGGTCAAGGCGCCGGAGCTGGCCGAGGCGATTGACCCGGAGGATTTGACCGGCAACGACGACGACCCCATCGCGCAGCCCAACGCACCCGCCGACCGGAGGGACGTGGCGCCCGAGGCGGCTTCGCCGAAACAGCAGCCCGAGGACGTGCAGCTCAAGAAGGCTCTCGAACTCCTGCGGGAGAATAAGCCTGCACAGAGCCCGCAACGCCCTTCCTGAAGGGGCGGTAGAACCGCAGAAGTTAAAAGGCGCGCGAGATAGAGTCTCGCGCGCCTTTCTCTTTCTAGAGAGAGTCTGTCTCTCGTGCAGCTCTTCAGAGGGGGATGTTCCCGTGCTTCTTCGGAGGGTTCGTGTCCCTCTTGTTTTCGAGCAGAGAGAGGGCGCTGATCAGTTTCCTGCGCGTCAGGGCGGGCTCGATGATCTCGTCGATGAACCCGCGCTCGGCGGCGACGTAGGGGTTTGCAAACTTCTCTTCGAACTCCGCGACGCGCGCTCTTCTGGCGGCCTCCTGGTCGGGCGCCTCGCCTATCTCACGCCGGTAGAGAATCCCGACCGCGCCCTCCGCGCCCATGACGGCGATCTCGGCCGAGGGCCATGCGAAGTTGACATCCGTCCGGATGTGCTTCGAGGCCATGACGCAGTATGCGCCGCCGTAAGCCTTGCGCGTGATGACGGTGATCTTGGGGACGGTCGCCTCCGCGAAGGCGTAGAGGAGCTTGGCGCCGTGCCTGATAATGCCGCCGTGCTCCTGTCGCACGCCGGGCAGGAAGCCGGGCACGTCCTCGAAGACGACGAGCGGGAGGTTGAAGCAGTCGCAGAAGCGCACGAAGCGCGCGCCCTTGACCGAGGCGTCGATGTCGAGCACGCCCGCGAGGTACGCGGGCTGGTTGGCGACGATGCCGACGCTGCGCCCCCCGAGGCGCGCGAAGCCGACGACGAGGTTGGGGGCGTAGTGCTCCTGGACTTCGAAGAAGTAGCCGTCGTCCACGACCGCGTGAATCGCCTCGCGCATGTCGTAGGGCTGGTTCGAGGCTTCCGGGACGAGCGTGTTGAGCGACTCGACGCGCCGTTCGTGCGGGTCTGAGGTTTCGACGCGCGGCGCCTCCGACATGTTGTTGGAGGGGACGAAGGAGAGCAGTTCTCTGACCAGAAGCAGAGCGTGCTCGTCGGAGTCCGCGGCGAAATGCGCGACGCCCGAGACGCTGTTGTGCGTGTCCGCGCCGCCCAGCTCCTCTTTGGAGACGTCCTCGTGCGTGACGGTGCGGATCACCTCGGGGCCCGTGATGAACATGTAGGAGGAGTTCTTGACCATCACGTTGAAGTCCGTGATGGCGGGGCTGTAGACGGCGCCGCCCGCGCAAGGCCCCATGATGCAACTGATCTGCGGGACGACGCCCGAGGCAAGCGTGTTGCGGAGGAAGATGTCCGCGTAGCCGCCCAGAGAGACGACGCCCTCCTGTATGCGCGCGCCGCCCGAGTCGTTGAGGCCGACCAGGGGGGCGCCGACGCGCATCGCAGTGTCCATGACCTTGCAGATCTTCTCGGCGTGCGTCTCGGAGAGGGAGCCGCCGAAGACCGTAAAATCCTGCGCGAAGACGAAGACGCGGCGGCCGTCCACGAGTCCGTGGCCGGTGACGACGCCGTCGCCGGGGTAGAGTTGCTGGTCGAGACCGAAGTCGCGCGAGCGGTGGACGACGAGCTGGTCGAACTCCTCGAACGTGCCCTCGTCGAGGAAGAATTCGACGCGCTCGCGCGCAGTCCACTTGCCCGCTTCGTGCTGGCGTGCGGTGCGCGCGGCGCCGCCGCCCGCCAGGGCGCTGCGCTGCCGCTCAAGGAGCCGTTCGAGTTTGGACTTGTGCGAGTTTTCGGCCGGTTCGGGTTTCATAAGGTCGAGCAGTCAGGCGTGAGATTATGAATGATGCGAAGGATTTTGTACACGCGCGGGCAGGAGAGTCTGCCTGACATTGAACTTGAAAGGTAAGCCTTGAAGAGTCGGCGCGCCGACTCTTCAAGGCTTACCTGAGCCAGTCCGCGTGGAGAGACTTTCGCGTCGCCGCGGGGCCACTTCGAGTTGTGCAAAAGGTTCAGGCTCACGCTCCACGTTACTTGAAGGTTTTCACAGGAGATCGAAGGGGAACTGCCTGTACTCGATTAAATGTCGAAGCTCAAAGAGTGCTTCCTGAACGTGGAGGCGATAGGCGGCCGGGTACTGGTAAAGCTCCGCGTGACGCTCGAACTCGTCTTCGTCGAGGACTTCGAAGGAGTAGTCGGGCTGAACCAGAACGTCTACGTCGAGGTCTACGAAGGTGAGGGCGCCGGATTCGAAGATCGGCGGGGTGTTGATGTTGCAGTAGAACTTGAGGAGACGGCCTTCGGGCGCCTGGAAGCGGAAGACGCTGTACCAGCGATCCGTCCAGAAGAACTCCGTGCTGAGAGTCCCCGCCTCGATGGTGCCGATGATGTTATGTTGAATCTCCTCTGCGAAGAGGGCGTCGAGGACGACGAGGGAGTCCACCCGCCAGGCGACCCGCGCGGGCCAGCTGCGTTGGACGCGACCGTCGTATTTGCAGGAGCGAACGACGATCTCGGACGTTTCAGTCCCGCCCTCCTTCATCGAATACCTTAACCTCCAAAGGTCTCTGCTTCGACTCAGGCGCTGATTGAACGGACTCCGTTACGGAGCGTCCCCACGCCTTCGACTTCGACCTCGCACACGTCACCTTCGAGCAGCGGCCCGACCCCCGCGGGCGTGCCGGTCGCGATCAAATCCCCCGGTTCGAGCGTCATCGCGTGCGAGATGTAGCGGATGAGGTGCTCGACCGGGAAGGCCGACAAGCTTGTGCGGCCACTCTGTCGCACCTGTACAGAAAGTCAGCCCTCAGAGGCACAATTCGGGCAAAGCCGTTCACCCTCATGCTCAACCCTCTGTGAGAGTTCAGGGAGTTCTATAAAGTCTCCGTCCCCGATGATCGTGGAAGGGGCCTTCAGGAAGAGGAGCGGCTCGGGAGGCATCTCGTTCCCGAGCTCCAGGGCGTGCTCACGGTAGTTGCGCCCGACGCAGACGATCTTGGAAGGGGCGACCGGCGGCAGAAGCCTCGCTTCCGCAAGCCCGTTGGAGGGCTCGGCGCGTTCGAGGGAGAGGCTTCCAGCGGAGAGGTCTCCTTCGAGCCTGTAGACCTCCTCGCCCTCTATGACGCCAAAGGCTGGGCGTTGTGTCTCCGGGTCTGTGAAACGGCAGATTCTCATCTTGTTGAGAGTTCAGGAATAACTTTAAGGAACGATGTCGGAGCGCACGTCCGAAGGGTTCGAGACGTTGCCGGCCTTATCGACCGCGGTGACGTAGTAGAAGTAGCGCTGCCCGGACTTGACCGCCTCGTCCTGGTAGGTCGTGCGTTCGAGCAGGTTGTGGTTGAGCTTCGTCCACTGCTCCTTGGGCAGGTCCGGATCGTTGGAGCGGTAGAGGTTGTAGCCGGCGATGTCTGGCTCCTGGTTGGCGGCGAAGAAGATGGAGATGCGCAGGGGGGAAGGGACTGCGGCCACGGTCAGGCCTTCGGGCGGCGCCGGCTTGAAGGTGTCGGCGGGCTTAACCTCGGCCTGGTTCGAGTTGAGGCTCTCGACGGGCTCGCCCCCTGTGCCGAGCGAGACGGCGCGGACGACGTAGACGTACTCCTCTCCGAAGGCGAAAGTCTGGTCTGCGAAGCTCAGGGCGTTGACCGGCCGCGAATTCAAGGGCGTCTGGGCCGGCTCGTTCTGCGAGCGCGCGGAGCGGTAGACGTTGTAGCCGAGCAGGTTCGCGGGGCGTGTGTTATCGACGTTCGCCACGGGCGCCTCCCAGCGGACGATGATCGCGTTCTCCGAGACCGAAGGCGTCTGCCCGATGACCGGGGGCTGGCTGACGCCCGCGGCCGGCTCGATGAGGAGGAAGTTCGAGAAGGAGGCGCGCTGGCCGGCGGCATTCACGTAGCGCACGGAGTAGCGCAGGCGGACGGGCTCCGAGAGCGTGAGCTCGTCCGTGTATGCGAGCGTGTCTGTGGCCCCTTCGATCTGCTCAGAGGTGACCGAGCCGATGAGGTTCGCGCGTGCAGAGAACTCCTCTTCGGTCAGTGGCAGAGGGTCGTCCACGGCCTCCGCGAGTCGATAGACATCGACCCTCCTGATGCTCTGGACGCTCTCGTCCGAGGCGTTGCGGCGCGGCGCGGGCCAGCTCAGGATGACCTGGTTCCCGCGCTGCACGCCGGAGAGAAGCTCTGTGCGTTGCGGGACGCGCTCGACCGGAGGCTGCGGCGGCCTGCGCTTTCCGCAGGCGGAGAAGGTCAGGGCCAGGCAGAGGGCACAAATCAGAAGGGAAGAGCGATTCTTCGCGCGCCGCGCGTACAGACTTTTCACAAGTGATGTGTGCCCTTTGCCTTTGGCCTGCATCAGAGGACGTAGCGACTGAGGTCCTGGTCTTTGACGATGTCTTCGATGGTGCGGCCGACGTACTCGGCGTCGATGAGCTGCCGTTTGGGCTCCAGGTCGGGGCCTTCGAAGCTGATCTCGTCCAGAACCTTCTCCAAGATGGTGTGGAGGCGGCGCGCGCCGATATTCTCGGTCTGCTCGTTGACGCGGACGGCGAAGCGCGCGAGGGCGTCGATGGCGTCGCTCGTGAAGTCGAGCTCGATCCCTTCGGTCTCCAGGAGCGCCTTGTACTGTTTGACGAGCGAGTTCTTCGGCTCGGTCAGGATGCGTTTGAAGTCTTCGAGCGTGAGCGAGTCCAGCTCGACGCGGATGGGGAAGCGCCCCTGGAGCTCCGGGATCAAGTCCGAGGGCTTCGAGACGTGGAAGGCGCCGGCGGCGATGAAGAGGACGTGGTCCGTGCGCACCATCCCGTAGCGCGTGTTGACGGTCGTGCCCTCGACGATGGGCAGGAGGTCGCGCTGCACGCCCTCGCGCGAAACGTCCGGGCCGGAGCCGGAGGACTCGCGCCCGGCGATCTTGTCCAGCTCGTCGAGGAAGATGATGCCGCTCGACTCGACGCGTTCGAGCGCGGCGCGCGAGACGGCGTCCATGTCCACGAGCCGCTCCTCCTCCTCCTGGATGAGGTATTCCAGGGCCTCGTCCACGCGCATGCGCTGCCGCTTGGTGCGTCCCTGGAAGAGATTGCCGAGCATGTCCTTCATGTTGATGCCCATCTCTTCCACGCCCTGCGGGCCCGCGACCTCGATGGTCGGGAAGCTCTTTTCGCGCACCTCCATCTCGACGAGGCGGCTGTCGAGCTTGCCCTCGCGCAGCTGCGCGCGCAGTTTTTCACGCGTCTTCTGGAACTGTTCGTCGCGGTCGTGGCCGGCAGACTCTTTCGAGTCCGTGGCGTCGGACTCGAAGTCGTAGAAGTTGTTGGAGGCGCGGGGCGGGAGGAGCAGGTCGAGGATGCGCTCCTCCGCGTTGTGCTCGGCCTTCTCGGCGACCTCGTCGATCTTCTCCTCGCGCACCATGTCCACGGCGATCTCGGTCAGGTCGCGGATCATGCTCTCCACGTCGCGGCCGACGTAGCCGACCTCCGTGAACTTCGAAGCCTCGACCTTGAGGAAAGGCGAGTTGGACATGCGCGCGAGGCGGCGCGCGATCTCGGTCTTGCCGACGCCGGTCGAGCCGATCATGATGATGTTTTTGGGCATCACGTCGGCGGCCATCTCGGGGGGGAGTTTCTGTCTGCGGACGCGGTTGCGCAGGGCGATGGCGACCGCGCGCTTGGCCGCGTTCTGCCCGACGACGTGCTTGTCCAGTTCCGCGACGATCTGCCGCGGGGTCATCTCGTCGAGCCTCGACTCCTCTTCGGTTTCGCCTGAAAGGTAGATCACCATTGTCAAAAACGCCCGTCTGTTAACTCCGCGCGGAGGCACACGTCTGGGGACGCACGCGCGGCGGTTTAAATCTCTTCGATGGAGATGTTCTGATTTGTGTAGATGCAGATTTCGCCGGCGATGTGCAGGGCGCGCTCGGCGATCTCTCTCGCGCTCAGCTCCGTGTGTTCCAGAAGGGCGCGCGCCGCCGCGAGCGCGTAAGGCCCGCCGGAGCCGATGGCGAGCACGCCCCCGTCCGGCGCGATCACGTCGCCGTTGCCGGAGAGCAGGAAGGAGCTCTTCTCATCCGAGACGATGAGGAGCGCCTCCAGGTGGCGCAGAATCTTGTCCGTGCGCCACTCCTTGCTGAGTTCGACGGCGGCGCGCTCCAGGTTTCCGTGGAACTGTTCGAGCTTGCCTTCGAAGCGCGCGAGGAGGGAGAAGGCGTCTGCGGAGGCGCCGGCAAAGCCCGCGAGAATCTTCTCGTTGTAGAGTCGCCTGACCTTGCGCGCGCCGCTCTTCATGACGGTGTCGCCGAGCGTGACCTGTCCGTCGCCCGCGAGCGCGACCCGGCCGCCGCGGCGCACGAGGAGGATGGTGGTGCTGCGTATCTCTCTGTCGGTGCGACTCATAACGTTAAGGGTAGCACTATAGAAAGTGGCGAGAAGTGAAGTCAAGCGAGACACGGACGCGGCGCAGAGTCCTTCGAAAACGTGCGCGGGCACGTACGGACGGACATGTTTGAAGATTTGGGTTATGATGAGTTCCCGGAGGAGGCAGAGAGCTTGGGCACCTTTAGACCTTTCATCGGCATCACGATGCGCCACGAGCTGGAGACGGAGAGGTTCTACCTCGCGCGGCAATACGGCGAGGCGGTGGCCGCGGCCGGGGGCGTGCCCGTACACATCCCGCTCATCCCGGAAACGGAGTTGATCAGGGCCTTCGCGGAGAGTCTCGACGGAGTGCTTCTACCCGGCAGCGCCTCGGACGTAGACCCTCTACGCTACGGGCGCGAGCCGCACATGAAGCTCGGGCCGGTGCACCCGCTCAAGGATGAGACGGACCTGCTTTTGTTGAAGGAGGTAGAGGAGCGACGTCTGCCGCTTCTGGCCATCTGCTTCGGGATGCAGGTCTGGAATGTCTACAGGGGAGGGAGCCTGATTCAGGACATCGCCTCGGAGATGCCGAAGGCGCACAAGCACGAACAGGGCGCGCCGCGCGAAAGGCACTCGCACCAGGTCAGCATACGGCCCGAGAGCCTTCTAGAGGGCCTCGCGGGGGAGGTGAGGGCACTGGTCAATAGCCACCATCATCAGGCGCTGGAGCAGCTCGGCGAGGGTTTACAGGCGTCCGCATGGAGCTCTGACGGGCTGATCGAAGCGGTTGAAGATATGAGAGAGGGGCGCTGGGCGCTGGGCGTGCAATGGCATCCGGAGATAGCCTGGGAGCGGGATAAGCTCTCAAAAGGCATCTTCGAATCATTTCTACACGCGGCACATCGGTTCCGCGTCCGATAACGTCGATGCTTGAAGTTATAGGTGAATATTTAAAAGTTAAAGCTTGGAGGGGAAGGGTTTGAAGAAAGCACGCCGTGTCACTTTAGGAATCGAGAAGCTTTGTGTGGAGAGGGCCGATTTAATTAAAGGTAGAAGGGTCGGGCTGGTCTGTAATCAGGCTTCGGTCGATCATGAACTGCGACACTCCGCGGACCTGCTCAAGTCCTTGGGGGGCGTGGGTCTGAAGACGCTCTTCGGCCCCCAGCATGGAATCAGGGGCGACGTACAGGACAACATGGTCGAGACGCCGCATACGCTCGATACAGAGACAGGACTACCTGTGTATTCGCTCTACAGCGAGACGCGAGAGCCCACGGAGGAGATGCTGGAGGATCTGGACGTCCTCGTCTGCGACCTGCAGGATGTAGGGTGCCGCATATACACGTTCGTCTACACCATCGCCAACTGCATGCGCGCGGCGCGTAGACTCGGCAAACCGGTCATAGTCTGTGATCGTCCGAATCCGATAGGCGGCGTCGCCGTCGAGGGAAATCTGCTGGAGGCAGGGTTCGAGTCATTCGTAGGGCAGTTTCAACTCCCTACGCGGCACGGGATGACCGCCGGTGAGCTTTCGAAGATGTTCAACGAGCATTGGAGCATAGGTTGTGAACTGGAGGTCTTGACGATGGACGACTGGTCGCGCGACCTCTGGTTTGACGAGACGGACGCCCCCTGGGTTCTGCCTTCGCCCAATATGCCCACGCTCGACTCTGCGACGATCTTTCCGGGAACTGTACACCTCGAAGGCACACAGATTTCGGAAGGGAGGGGGACGACTCGCCCCTTCGAACTGGTCGGTGCCCCGTACGTAGAGGCTGGAGTATTTGCCAGGAAACTCGAATCGATAGGACTGGAAGGCGTGCGTTTCCGTCCCACGAATTTTCTTCCGACCTTTCAGAAACATGTGGGCAAGGCTTGCGGAGGGGTGCAGATACATGTGCTCGACAGACTCGAACTGCGGCCGGTTTTGACGGGCCTGGCGGTTGTCAAGACCCTCTTCGATCTATACGGGGAGGAGTTTCGCTGGAAGGAGCCGCCGTACGAGTACGTTTTTGATAAGAACCCGTTCGACGTGATCTCCGGCACAGACCGCATACGGCTCTCGATCGAGAGGGGCGATTCTCTGGAGGATTTGGAGCGCTCCTGGCATGCGGAGTTGACAGAGTTTGAAAGTGCTCGTCAAAAGTACCTGCTCTATTGAGTTCCAGCTCGAATCTTTCAACTGAAACCTTAAGTTTGTCGTCTCGCCGACAGTTAAAGAAGGCTCTGAGCAGTGGCCGGGCCTGAAGTAAATTCGCTCTTTAAAGTCGAGACTGTCCGACTCGAACCGGCCGACTTTGAAATGCCTGGAAGACCGCGCAGGCGTATAATCCGTGCAAGGTGCGGGGAGGGCATCAACGACGGCAGAGACCTGTTCGATGCATTGAATCGAAATGTCTGTCGCCCCTGTGCCTTCGGTAGCTATTACCAGACGTATCATTAAAAAGATAGTATGCGTCCGATAACCTAAGGCCCAGATGATTTGAACAGATTTTCTTTCTCATTGAGAAGAGGAGGGTGCGAGTCTCTACTATGAGTCCCTGGTTAATAGGTTTCCTGGCTTGGCTAATTCCTGGACTTGGCCATTTCTTGCAAGGCCGCATCTTAAGAGGCGTCGTCAGTTCACTGACAATTCTTCTGATGTTCGTCCTGGGCGTCTCCATCGGCGGGCACATCTACGGCCTTAGAGAGACGGGCGAGGGACTGCTTTCGAGCCTTTTCGGTCTTTGCGACATGGGCTCGGGAGCTCTCTACCTTCTCTCGAAATTTGCAGGAATGGCCGTTAACGAGCGGCCGGAACAGGCGACATCCGAGTACGGCAGCGTCTTTTTAATGGTCGCGGGTCTGCTCAACCTCATACTGGCACTTGACGCATTCGACATAAGGGCGGGGAGGAAGGCTTGATACATTTTACGCTGATGGTTCTCTTCGCGCTCCTCGTCGCACTGGTCTTCGGGGTCGTCGGCCGCGAGGGGGAGGGTGGCCGTCTGCGCTACGGTTTGAAGATTTTCCTCGAATTCGTCTGCGTGGGCTTCGCACTGGCTTGGCTGCTCTACTGGGTGCCCTGGTAGGCTGGAACGATATTCAAAGAACAATTTGATGGGTTTAGTAGAGACTCAGGCCATCGTCCTGCAGACCTATAAGCTGGCCGACGCGGATAAGATAGTCCTGTGCATGACGGAGAAGTCCGGGCTCGTGCGCGGCGTCGCGCGCGGCGCGCGGCGTCTGAAGAGCAGGTTCGGGGCGAGCCTGGAGCCCTTCACGCTCATACATCTGACCTTCTTCGAGAAGGAGACGCGCGAACTGGTCACGATCAAGGGCGCGGAGATTCTCAAATCCTACTTCCAGGCCTCCGGAAGCCCCGAAGCCTTCGAGGGGCTCGTATACATCCTCGAACTGGTGAAGGAGTTTGCCCCACCACACCACGCGGACGAGAGACTCTTCAAGATGCTGCGTGCCTGTGTGGATTTCCTGGCCGGCGAGCCCGCGCGCGCTTCAGCCGTCTCGGCCTATACGGAACTCTGGACATTGCGCCTGACGGGGTTTCTGCCCGAGTTTAGAACCTGCGGAGACTGTGGCATACCCCTCTCGGAGAGCTTCCAAGGGCAGCGTTACATCTCGCATGAGGGCGTCCTATGGTGCCAGGATTGCCGAAAGGCGGGCGCACAGCAGATCGGCACGGAGACTTACAGGCTTCTCTCCTCGACGCGTCATAGAGGCCCCAGGGCCTGGTCCGACCTCTTCGAAGGCGCCAGGGAGGAGAGCCGGCAAGTAGTTTCGGAGACGGCGCGCAGGCTCGTCAGGAGGGCTCTGGAGAGGGAGCCGCGGGCGGGGAAGGCTTCAGCCTTAAATATTTAGAGTGTATGGCGGTGCCCCTCTTGAGTGCTTCGGGCAGGAATTTTCCTTTGCGCAGACCCTGGAGAGCCATCGACGGCTATCTCGTCAGCGCCGCACTGCCCTATGTGCTGCTCTCGCTCACGATCCTTTCGGCAATCCTTTTAATACAGCAGACGGCCAAATTCGCAGAGGTTCTGGGCTCGACTGAAACGCCTCTGCTCCTGACCCTGCAGGTGGCCGCGAACATTCTGCCGAGCATACTCATCTTCACACTCCCGACCTCCGTCCTTGTGGGAACCGCGACCGGTTTCGGGCAGCTCGGGCAGGACAGCGAGTTGGTCGCGATTCGCGCGGCCGGCGTAGGGACTTTGAGGATCATCGCGCCCCTGATGTTCTTGGGGGCGCTCCTGAGCCTCCTCAACTTCTACGTAGCCTTTGAAGTTTCGCCCGCCTCCGCACAGAATCTGAGGGACATAGGACTCCAGGCGATGCTCTACAGGCTGGAGTCGCCGGTCGAGCCGAGGAGTTTCTATACAGGGATGCCCGGCAAGGTCGTGTATGTGCGCGAAGGGGATAAAGAGAAGGGGCTCTGGGGCAAGATCTTCATACAGTGGGAGGATTCGGGCGGGCACGTGAACCTCGTGACGGCTCGGAGTGGCAGGCTCGACTTTTCCGGCGAGCAGGCGGAGCTCGTCCTGGAGGACGCGCTCCTGACGACGCTACCGTCGGGGGGATTCGAGGCCTTCGCGAAGGGCGCTCACGTCACGATCGAGCGCTCTGCGAACATGCGTCTGAGGGACGAGCATCTAGACCTCGGAAGGGGCTCGATCACGAGGCGCATGCGCGAGCGAGAGCCGGAGTTGGACGAGTTGGGCTGGGCAGGGCTTTTGGAGAGGGCGCGGGGCTCGAAGAGCGCTTCGGACGGAAGGGAAGCGTCCATCATCCTGCAGAGGAGGTTGACGCTCTCGCTCTGCCCCATCATCTTCGCCTTTTTCGGCGCGGGGCTCGGGCTGAAAGTCGTGCGCGGCGGGCGTTCGAAAGGGGTTCTGCTCTCCCTGACGGCGATGCTTCTCTACTACCTTCTCTCGCTCGCGGGGGAGCAACTCGCGCGAGCGGGGACAGTCCATCCCATTCTGGGCTCCTGGCTGGCCTTCTTCGCGGCCGTATGTGCCGGCCTCCTGCTCCTTTTCACGAGGCGCTGGTCCTTCACCTTTCCAGTCTACAGGCGCTCGATTAAGCCTCTGGAGGCTACCGCGGAAGGCTCTGGGGAGCCGTCCGGGGGGCGCTATGTAGCCCTGCTCGGCCTGCTCGATAAGAGCATTTTCAAGTCTCTCGCGACCAACTTCCTGCTGATCGTTTCGGCGCTGGTCTCGATCTTCCTGGTCTTTACACTGTTCGAGTTGATCAGGGTCATCGCCGCACGCGATACTCCGCCGGCGACGGTCGTGCGCTACCTGCTCTACCTGCTGCCTTTCGCATGCATCGCCGTGACGCCGGTCAGTGTACTCCTCTCTGCGCTCGTCACGTTCGCGCTGATGCTGAGGCGGAATGAGTCGGTCGCGTGGTGGTCGAGCGGGCAGAGCGTCTACCGTTTTCTCCTGCCCTGCCTTTTTTTCGCGACCCTCCTCGGCGGGTGTGTCTGGCTTGTACAGGACAAGGTCATGCCCGAGACCAACCGCAGGCAGAACGCACTGCGCGGCGTGATAAAGAGCGGGGGGGCGCAGGCAGAGGCGCTGAGGGGGCGGCGCTGGGTCGCGAGCGCCGATTCGAGGCGGATATACAATTACAGCCCCGAAGGCACGGGCGGGGAGCTGTCCGACCTTGTCGTCTTCAATTTCGACCGGGAGGCTCTACACCTAGAGAGAATATACCTCGCGCCGGGGGCATCACAGGAGGGCGGCAAGACTCTGGAGATGCGCGAGGCGGAGCTGGTAGATTTTGGAGGAGGAGGGGTGACGTACGCGCACGAGCCGCATGCGTCGGTCGAGGCTGGGACTTTCGAGGCTTTCAATTCCGGACTCAACCGCCCGATGGAGTTCAGCTTTGAAGGCTTAAGCGCTTACATAAAAGCGCTTAAGGAGCGCGGGGCCAACGTCCAGCCGCTCGCCATCGCACTCCAGAGGCGCCTGGTCGAGCCCTTCCTCCCACTCGTCATGATCCTCGTCGGCTCGCCCCTCGCCTTCATCTTCGGCCGGCGCGGAACGCTGCTGGCTCTCTGCTGCGGGATTGGCGTCGGGCTGCTCTTCCTCGGACTGATGAGCGTGGCCCAGCAGATAGGCTCAAGCGGCCTCATCTCCACACAGATCGCTGCATGGGCTCCTCCGGTGCTCTTCTCCGCCGCGGGCCTCTACATGCTCTCACGCACGCGTACATGAAAAAGGGGTGCCCCAGAGGCACCCCTTCTCCTTCGGCAGAAACGGAATTCAGGCCGGACTTAGGTTCCAGTCTCCCAGCTGGAGAGATATTCGACCTGCTCCGGCGTGAGTGTATCGATGCTAATCCCCAGTGCCTTGAGCTTGAGGCTGGCTATCTCTGTATCGACCTCCTGCGGGAGTGTGTGTACGCCCGGCTTGAGTTCGCCCCTGCGTTTGACGAGGTATTCGGCCGACAGTGCCTGGTTCGCGAAGCTCATGTCCATCACGCTGGCCGGGTGTCCTTCCGCCGCCGCGAGGTTGATCAGACGGCCCTCCCCCAGGACGATGACGCGGCTCCCGGTCTCTCTGACCATATATTCCTCCACGAAGGGGCGGAGGTTCTCGGGCGGCTTCGACATCTCTCGCAGCGCGACGAGGTTCAGCTCCAGGTCGAAGTGGCCGCTGTTGCAGACGACTGCGCCGTCCTTCATCCTCGCAAAGTGCGCGCCGTCGATGACGTGCCTGTTCCCTGTGACGGTCACGTAGATGTCTCCGATGGCGCTGGCCTCGCTCATGGGCATCACACGGAAGCCGTCCATCACGGCCTCGATGGCCTTGATCGGATTAATCTCCGTGACGACCACATTGGCCCCGAGGCCGCGTGCGCGCATCGCCACGCCCTTGCCGCACCAGCCATAACCTACAACCACGATGGTTCTGCCGGCCAGAAGAATGTTCGTCGCGCGTATGATGCCGTCGATCGTGGACTGTCCTGTGCCGTAGCGGTTGTCGAAGAAGTGTTTGGTCTGCGCGTTGTTCACGGCGATGGAGGGGAAGGGGAGGACGCCAGCCTGCTCCATCGCCTCCAGGCGTACGATGCCCGTTGTGGTCTCTTCTGTAGACCCTATGATCTCGTTCTTCTGTTCGCCGCGCTCCTTGAGGAGGGTCGCGACGACATCGGAGCCGTCGTCGATGATGATCTGCGGACGCGAGTCGAGGGCTGTACGGACGTGCCTGTTGTATGTCTCCGTGGACTCCCCTTTGATCGCGAAGACCGGGACGCCCCAGTCCGCCACGAGCGAGGCCGCGACATCGTCCTGTGTGGAGAGTGGGTTCGAGGCGATGAGAATCGACTCTGCGCCCCCCGCTTGCAGGGTTCTCACGAGGTTTGCGGTCTCGGTCGTGACGTGCGCGCACGCAACCAGGCGTATGCCCTCTAAGGGTTTTTCTGAAGCAAATTTCTCACGTATGAGGCGCAGCACGGGCATCTCGCGCTCGGCCCATTCGATACGCTTCTTACCCTCTGCGGCTAGACCTATATCTTTGATGTCGAACTCTGCGGCGCTTTTTGTGCTCATCTTTTTGCCTTTGGTGAATCTGGGGCTCTTTAGGGGTTAGATTTTCGCAGCTTCGCGCAGTTCCTGTGCGCGGTCTGTAAGCTCCCAGCTAAAGCCTTCCTCGTCACGGCCGAAATGCCCATAAGCTGCCGTCTGTCTATAGATTGGCCGCCTTAACTTGAGAATTTCGATGATGCCGTGCGGGGTCAGTCGGAAGTGTTCGCGCACGAGCTTCGAGAGCTCCGACTCGCTTATGCGCCCGGTTCCGCCCGTATCCACGAGGACCGAGACTGGATCGGCGACGCCGATCGCGTAGGCCAGCTGCACGAGGCAGCGCTCGGCCAGTCCCGCGCCGACGATATTTTTTGCGATGTAACGCGCCATATATGCGGCGGATCGATCGACCTTAGTCGGGTCTTTGCCCGAGAAGGCGCCTCCGCCATGCGGCGCATAACCGCCGTACGTGTCTACGATGATCTTTCGACCGGTGAGCCCCGCGTCGCCCTGCGGGCCGCCCACTACAAAGCGTCCGGTCGGGTTTATGTGATATTTCGTCGTTTTGTCGAGTAGTTCACCAGGGACGGTCGCGCGTATGACCTTCTCTTCAATCTCTTCACGCAGTTGCTCGTTCGAGACGTCCGGGGAGTGCTGCGTTGAGATAACGACGGCGTCGACGCGGAAGGGCCTACCATCCCTGTACTCGACCGTGACCTGGGATTTGCCGTCCGGGCGCAGATATGGGAGATCGTTCGAGCGCCTGACTTCCGAGAGCCTGCGTGAGAGTTTATGCGCGAGTTGAATCGGGAGGGGCATCAGTTCCGCGGTCTCGTTGCATGCAAACCCGAACATGAGACCCTGGTCGCCCGCGCCGCCTGTGTCGACACCCATTGCGATGTCCGGAGACTGTTTATCGACCGCCGTCAGGACGGAGCAAGTGTCACAGTCGAAGCCATACTTGGCCCGCGTATAACCTATTTCTCTAACGGTTTCACGTGCCACTTGTGAGAAGTCGATCTGTGCATTGGTAGTGATCTCGCCGGCAATTACGATTAAGCCTGTTGTGACGAGCGTCTCGCAGGCGACGCGTCCGTTGCTATCCTCTGAAAGGACTGCGTCAAGGACTGCGTCAGAAATTTGGTCGGCTATCTTATCTGGGTGGCCTTCTGTAACTGATTCAGAGGTGAAGAGGTAACTGCCGGAGTTGCTCAATTGCTAAATGCCTCCTGTGGTCTGTTTGGAACGAGTAGCTCAGGACAAAAGAACGCGTAGAGTAGCAACACGCATCGAACAATGTCAAGGAACCGTGGAGTTTTGGACTTGGAGGGGTTTGGGTTGGTTGGAATAGATTCGGAAGGCGCATTAGACATAAGATTCATTATCGGACTCCAGATGTGTCTCTGGCCTTGCCCCCTTCCTTCCTTTGCACCACTTGCAAAATTAGAGTTTCTTCTTTAAAACTCTAGACAGACCTGTTCGGATGCTTTTGCTCATGGTTAACAAAATCGAAAACAGCTCCAGCCGTCAGAAACTACCTTCAGGGACAGAAGCTCATATCAAAAAAATTCTGTCCACCCTCCCCAAAGAACATCTGAGAGGGCTCGAACGTCTGCGCCTTGTCGATTCAATCTCCGACCCGAGGCTACGTAACACACAGCTCAAGCAGACACAGCTTCCGGGTCTCTACCATCCTCGACAGGGCTCACAGCTCGCCTGGCTCGAAGTCGCGCTCGACGTTCTCCTACCGAAAGATGCGCCTCTGCATAAGAGGCTCATCCCGAGGCTCTCTTTCAAAGCCAACATGGCCGCAGTGATCTTCTCGCTCGTCGGCCAGCATCATTACCTGACCCTCCGCCACTCCGTGAAGAAGGGTCAACTGGAATCTTCCATCAGGACCTACACGGAGAGACACTTGAAGAAGTGGAATGAGAAGGAGCACACATTTCGCGCGCGCCTCTTTAAACCACTTCAGCCGACCTTCGAACGTTGGGCTCAGAGTCTACAGCGGAGGGCGAAAAAAGGCGGGTGAGCTTCTCGGATAAGAGTTCTACAGGAGTGCAATTCAGGCAAACCCTTAAGAGTTTTCCAACTCTCTCAAGAGCGACCTCAAAGCCTCTATAATCTCCCCCTTCTCCACGTCCGACTTCTGAAATCTCACTTCAACTTTTACGTTAGGTGTAGGCAGATGATATTTGAAGGTAAAGGGTTTAGAAACTTCCGTGTTCCCTTCCTTGAACCTGCGCCCTCGAATCAAAGCACGAGCCTCGTCGCGCGTGAAATCCTTCCGGGCGAGAGCGCTGATAGTTTCAAGCATCGTCTCCGTATCGGGCTGTCTGACGATCTCCAGCAGCAGAGACTTGACGTTGATGTCGGCGCGCCGACATTCCTCACGTATCGCTTCAGGTATCGCGGCCAGTGAAATGGCCTCCGTCACGGTCGAACGACTCTTCCCGACCTTTTTAGAGACCTCCTCGTGTGTGTAGCCGTATCTGTGACAGAGCGCCGCCAGCCCGTCCGCCTCTTCCCAAGCGGTCAAATCCTTCCTCTGCATATTCTCGATGAGCGCAATCTCCGCGACGCCCGCCTCGTCCACATCCATCTCGATACAAGGAACTTCCCTGAGTCCAGCAGCGCACGCGGCGCGCCACCTACGCTCGCCAGCGATGATCATCCAGCGCCCCTTCTGCTGGGTCTGCTTAACGAGCAGAGGTTCTAAAACACCCTTCTCCCTGACCGAAGTCGTTAACTCCGTCAGGTCGCCGATATCTACGCGGGGCTGCTCTGGATTCGGATCGAGTGCGTCTACGGCTATCAGACGGCCGATCGTGGTCGGACTCTGGCTCGACAGCTCCTCCACGTAATGCGCATCGTGCCTCATACGTATGCCCGCGGGGAGTCCTCTTCTAGACACGCTGCATCACCTCTTCACAAAGTTTTGAATACTCGCTGGCACCGGTCGAGTGCGGCGCAAACGTGAAGATCGATTCCTTGTAAGCCGGAGCCTCTTCGAGCCGCACGCTCTTTGTGATAACCGTCTCGAAGACCTGCTGCCCGAAGACGGTTCTGATCTGCTCGTACACTTCCCTCGCAAGGGTCGTTCGCTTATCAAAAAGTGTTACGAGCACACCCAGTACACGCAAATCCGGGTTCGGACGCGCCTTAACCTTCTCGATTGTCTCAAGTAGATCGTCCGTCCCTTCCAACGCATAGAAAGAGGACTGTATAGGAATTAAGACGTGCGTAGAGGCGACTAAGGCATTCACAGTTATCAGACCCAGCGTTGGCGGTGTGTCGATGAAGATCGCATCAAAGCGTCCTGCAATTCGCTCCAAACGATCCTTCAGGCGAAAGGGGGCGTCGAAGTCACCCACCAGCTTCGACTCCAGCTTGGCCAGGCTTATCCTTGCAGGAATTATCTCCAGCCCGACCACGGCCGTCGGATACATGTAGGCAGATAAATCATCCTGCCCGTCAACCATCAGCTCGTAAGCCGAAGCCACAATCGAACGCGGGTCGAGGAAAGAGATGGAACTGTTGCCCTGTGGATCCAGGTCCAACAGCAGTACACGCTTTCCCCTCTGCGCGAATGCGGCGGCGAGATTGATCGTGGTCGTAGTCTTTCCAACCCCGCCCTTCTGATTGGCTATTGCAATGACAGTAGTCAAAGAATCTTGTCCCGGTCAGAAGATTTAAGAACTACATCGGCAGGTCACCGGCCTCGCCGATTACGTCGGGCCACTCGTCTTCGGAGCCCGAAACGCTCTCCTCTTCCCCGCTCGCGACACTATTCCGAGAGGCGCTGATCACCTCTTCGTTCACAAAGATCGGGCAATCGACCCGCAAAGCCAGTGCAATGGCGTCCGAAGGCCTCGCGTCGATCAAGAGGAGCTCGCCCCCCCTGTCTTTCATGTTAATTGTGGCGAAGAACGTATTGTCGCGTAACTCCGTGACGATGACACGCTCGACGCTCGCTCCCATCTCCAGGATGACGTTACGCAGCAGGTCGTGTGTCATAGGCCTCTGCGGAGAGATTTTCTCTATTTCGAGCGCGATGGCGTTCGCCTCGTAAGCCCCGACCCAGATGGGTAACATCGTCTCGCTGTTGATGTCTTTAAGAATGATGATGGGTGTCCCGCTGCTCGGGTCCATCATTAAGCCTCTGATTTTAACTTCGATCTCCATAAAATCCTCTATCCGCTGCTAAATCTTCTACAGGATTTTACCGAAGAGGCTGTGCGCCTTCGCCTCAGTTACGAGAACCTTCAAAACCTTTCCTATAGCTTCCGCGCCCGCAGGGAAATTGACGACCTTATTGCAGGTCGTATGCCCTTTGAGGTCTCTGTCTGACCTGGCGCTGAGGCCCTCAGCCAAAACTTCAACTACTTTACCAACATACCCTTGATAAATTTCGCTCTGGATGGACGTTTGCAAGCTTTCGAGCGCGAGAAAGCGTCGAGTCTTCTCATCGGCAGAGACATCATCGTCTAATTTGGCAGCGGGGGTGCCACGCCTCTTCGAATACTTGAAGATATACAGACCGTGAAACTTACACTTTTCGGCCAGCCTCAGAGTGTCTTCAAACTCATCGTCCGTCTCGCCCGGGAAGCCGACAATAATGTCGCTCGTGAGTGAGATTTCTCTCCGAGAATTCTTAATTGCCGCAACCCTCTCAAGATATTCCTCGACTTTATGCCCCCTGCGCATCGCACGCAAAATTCGATTATTCCCGGACTGTACGGGCAGATGAACCCAATTACAAAGATTCTCGTGCTCTTCAAGCGCCTTCACGATATCCGCATGGAAATCCCTGGGGAATGAGGTCGTAAATTTTATACGTGGGATGCCGGTTGAGGCTACTGCACGCAGTAGTCTGGAGAAAGGTGTAACCCCCGAAAAGTCTTCAAGCCCTTTCTCAACTTTCGGACGATAACTGTTGACGTTCTGGCCTATGAGCTGTATTTCACTAAAACCGTCAGCCCGAAGTCTCTTAACCTCTTCGACGATCTCAAAGGCCGTGCGACTCCGCTCACGCCCGCGCGAATACGGTACAATACAATAGGTACAGAACTTATTACACCCCTCGATAATCGGGACAAAGGCGACATGTCTGGAATGACGAAGAGTTGGCAGGATTTCAAAGTCCCCCCCCTCTTCACGCTCCTTGAGATCGATGACATGCCTCTCACCACCTCGCACGCGCTCTAAAAGACTGTGTATCCTGTCCGTCGCTCCAGTACCTGCCACCAACTGGACGGAAGGCGCGCTGTTAAAGATAGATTCACCTTCGAGCTGTGCGACGCATCCCATTACACCGACCAGAGGCTGTCTCCCTCTACGCTCATGCTTGATCTCGCTCACTCTGCGAAATACTTTCTGCTCAGCTTTTTCCCGTATCGAACAGGTGTTGAGCAGGATCACGTCGGCGGAATCCGCAGCGTCCGCCAACTCGAACCCCTCTGTGCGGAGTTTCGTAGCCACACGTTCCGAATCGGACACGTTCATCTGACAGCCGAAAGTCTCTATGTGGACGCTCAACTTGCTCATTAAAAACCCTCTGTGTTCAGTTTATCAGAATTAACTGAGGGACGGAGATAAAGTTCGGCCGAGGGGGCTTGGGTCTTCGACTGTTCGCGCCAAATCATGCCCCCAGGGGGCTTAACTGATTAAGCCCTTTCTTAATAAGAAAGGGCTTAATCAGTTAAGCATCTAAATCTATCTCTCTACTCCCACTCAATCGTGCTCGGCGGCTTTGAGCTCACATCAAAAACCACACGATTAATGCCCCTCACCTCAGAAATCAGGCGCGTCGAAATCCGCCCTAAAACGTCGTGCGGAAGCCTCGCCCAATCGGCCGTCATGCCGTCGACGCTCGTCACGGCCCTTATCGCCAGCACACGCTCGTACGTCCTGAAATCCCCCATTACGCCCACCGTCGAAACCGGTAAGAGCACAGGAAATGCCTGCCAGATGCTGTCGTAGAGTTGTGCGAGCTTCAGTTCCTCCTCGATAATCAAATCGGCTGCCCTGAGCAGTTTTAAATGCGCTTCCGTGACCTCACCCAGTATCCTGACGGCGAAACCCGGCCCCGGGAAAGGATGTCTCCGCAGGAAATCAACCGGTATCCCCAGGTCGCTGCCTATCGTTCGCACTTCGTCTTTGAAGAGTTCCCTGAGCGGCTCGATGAGCTTCAGGTTCATGCGCTCCGGCAACCCCCCTACGTTATGGTGGCTTTTGATAACGGCCGAAGGCCCACGCACGGAGACGGACTCGATCACATCTGGGTACAGAGTACCCTGGACGAGGTATTTAGCCCCGCCCAACCTCTGTGCCTCCCTCTCGAAAATCTCTATAAAAACCCGACCGATTATCCGACGCTTCTCCTCTGGATCGACGACGCCTCTCAGCGCCCCCAGGAACTCGTCCGCGGCCCTGACGCCGACGACATGGAGGCTCATCTTTTGCTTGAACAGAGCGCATGTGGTCTCGAATTCGGCCTCTTTGAGAAGTCCCGTGTCTACAAAGATGCAGGTCTGTTGATCGCCGATCGCCTCGTGCACGATTGCCGCCGCAACCGTCGAATCGACCCCGCCCGAGAGCCCGCAGATGACCTTCTCAGTTCCCACCTGCGCGCGGATTTTGGCCACCTGTTCGCTTATAATCGACTGCGGTGACCAGTCCGCTTTAGCCTTGCACACTCTGTAGACAAAGTTTTGCAGGATCTCTCTGCCGAAAGGCGTGTGCGCCACTTCGGGGTGAAATTGAACCCCGTATATGCGGCCGCTTAAGCCCTCGAATGCGTTAAGCGCATCGACCGTGCGGGCCGTGATCTGTATGCCCTCCGGGACGCTGATGACGTGATCGCCATGGCTCATCCAGACATCCATCTCGGATGGCAACCCCTTGAAAAGGAGGCTGTTCTGATCCGTGACGTGTAGTCGCGCGTACCCGTATTCCCTATTCGCCGAAGGACGAACTTCCCCCCCGAGTTCTGCAGCGATCACCTGTAAACCGTAGCAGATACCCAGAACAGGGCATCTAAACACGTCAAGCAGGCCGTAAGAGAGTTTGGGGGCGTCCTCGTCGTAGACCGAAGCGGGCCCCCCGGAAAGGATTATTCCCTTCGGCTCACGCGCGAGAATCGACTCTTTCGGGGTGTCGAAAGGTAATATTTCGCAGTAGACGTTGGATTCCCTCACCCTCCTGGCGATTAACTGTGTGTATTGAGAACCGAAGTCTAATATCAGGATGGTGTCATGTGGCCCGGATTGCTTGCTCAAAAGCCCGCCTCCTCCGTAGACTAAAGCCTACCGTACTTGTGGCTTCGTGATTCGCGGGTGATTATAGTTTGTGGAATTATTTTTAGCCAAGCATGCTGGAAACGCTTTCATCAAAAACAATGAGAGTACACGAGGTCTCTAGAATTATCCGCAGCAACTCGAAGCTTTTCGTGAAGGGAATGATCCTGATGGGATCATTCCTTGCGCTCTTATCGGACCCGGCGGCGGGGCAGAATCTGGCAGACCTCGCACGGCCGGTTTACGTCAGATGGCTCTTCAAGGCTGAGGGAGTTACCAATCTCACGCCCGCCGCAGATAACGAACGCGCATACATGCCTCTGAGTAACGGCTCTATCGTCTCCGTGAGGCTCTCTGACGGAGGTCTCGTCTGGAGAAGTGATGTGGGAGGTCTCCTTTCGGCCTCACCCGCAGTTGATAGCAGAAACGTCTACGTCGCCTCGGAAAGCCTTCCGACGCCCAGATCAGTCTACCCGCAAGCTACGGGTGTCCTGCGCGCCTTGAGTAGGCAGAGCGGTCTGACCTCCTGGATGCGTACGTTGTCCTCCCCCGTCAGAGGGGTCATTAACTTGAATGCCCAAAACCTCTTTGTGACTTCCTCTGACGGGCGACTTTACGCCCTCAAGAAGGAGACGGGCGAGATCAGATGGATTAAGTACAACTCTTCCCCTTTCAACACACTGAATTTACTGTTGGGAGACACGCTCTACGCCTGCGATAGTTACGGCGACATCATCTCCATAGAGTTAGAGAGCGGAAGAACGCTCTGGCGTTATCGGACCCGGAAGCAGTTGCGCGCGCCTGTCGCCGTCCACGGCAATATGGTCTATGCAGGCACCTCCGATGGTTTCGTCTACGCCATCGAAAGGACGAACGGGCGACTCCGTTGGAGGGTTCGGACGGGGGCGGCGATACAGGCCCTTCTGGCCGGTGAGAGGTGGGTTCTGGCCACCTCTCTGGATAATTTCGTCTATTGCCTCTCGCCGCAGAACGGGGCTAAAGTCTGGAAAAGGCAGTTGGCGGGCAGGGTCACCGCCCCGCCCCTCGTCCTGAGCAATTACGTTCTGCTCGCCCCACTCGTCGGCGATGAGTGTCTCGTGCTCAGTCTTGAGGATGGGAAGAAAATCAACAGCATCTACGTCGGCGAAGATAACAACACAGAGGCCGCGCCCCTGCTCACGACGGACGCGCTTTTGTTGACGACCCGTGAAGGTCTTTTGGCCCTCACCAACAACGCTCAGACGTCAGGCTCTCCTTAAAAGGGGTTCCGCCCGCGCACAAACCTTCAATCCTCGGCGGGACGCGAACGGAACAGCGCAAAGAAGCGGAAGATGATGCCGTGCAGGACGTACAGGAGGACTATCGTCAGGAGGACGTAACGCGAGTAGAGCCAGACGAGCATGCCCACGGCGGCGATGAGGGGCATGACCTTGATCGTGCTGCGCTTCCCTGCCCCTAGTGTCTTGAAGCTGGAATAGCGAATCGTACTCACCATCAAGGCCCCGAGCACGGCGACGACACCCATCAGTATGCCTGCGTAGAGGTTCGAATACTCTCTCCCGTACGTGAGCAGTGGGCGCGGCGCGAAGTGTATGAGCGCGGCGAGCAGTCCGGCCGCCGCGGGGATCGGGAGCCCCAGGAAACTCTTCTTATCGACCTTCGCACTCCCCTCCGCGAGCGTGCGCGGCCGCGTCGCCTGCACGTTGAACCTCGCGAGCCGGAGGGCGCCGCAGATCAGGAACATGAAGGAGAGAAACCAGCCGAGCTTGTGGAGTTGGCTGCCGTCCGCGAACGTCGAGCCGTACCCCCACGCATAGACAAGCACGGCGGGCGCGATGCCGAAAGTCACCACGTCGGCAATCGAGTCGAACTGGATGCCGATCTCCGTCGTCGTCTTCGTCAGTCGCGCGATCCTTCCGTCGAGGGTGTCGAACAGAATCGCCCAGCCGATGGCGCGCGAGGCGTTGTCGAAATGCATTGTGGCGGACGCGATCTTCTGCGCCGTCAACCCTTCCAGCGGCTGGCCCAGCACCACCCCGTCCAACATCTGGAAGCCGCGCAGCGCGGCCATGACCGCGAAGTAGCCCATGCCGATGTTGGCGGCCGTGAAGGCGGAGGGTAGAAGGTAGAGCCCCTTCTTAATCCCGCGCCGCTCCCTGACCTCTTCGGACGTATGCTCGACCAACGCCTGCGCTTCACTCGCCATCCCTGCACCTCCCTATAATCGTCACGCCTCCGCTCACGCGCTGGCCCACTTTGACGAGGACTTCGACCTCTTGGGGCAGCACCAGATCCGTCCGCGACCCGAACTTGATGAGGCCGAAACGCTCGCCCAGTTCGAGGCTGTCGCCGGGCCGCTTCCAGCAGACGATCCTGCGCGCGAGGACGCCCGCGATCTGTTTGCAGACGACCGTCAGCCTCTCGCCTTTGATCGTCAAAGCGTTCTGCTCGTTCACGAGGCTCGCGTTGTCGCTCGTGGCCGCGATGAAGCGCCCCTTCGTGTAGGTCACGTCGACGACCGCGCCGGCGATGGGCGCACGGTTGATGTGCACGTCGAAAGGCGAGAGGAAGATGCTGACGACGGTCGGCGAATCCTCGCCGCCACCCGAGAGCCTCTCGATCCTCGTCACCTTGCCGTCCGCGGGCGAGACGACGAGCCCCGCCTCCAAAGGCGCCGCGCGCTGCGGGTCGCGGAAGAAGTAGGCCATGAAGGCCGACAGCAGGAGCAGCACCACGGCGAGCGCCAGAAGCGGTAGTGCCGGCCAGAACAGGTACAGCAGGCCCGCCGCCAACCCCGCGAGGAGTGGGACGAGCACCCATGTGTAGCCATCTTTAACCATCTCTCACCCCGCCGGAGGGCTTGCACGCGCCCCCTTCAACGTTTTCCGCCTAAAGGAAACGGGGACGCCCAACAAACTTTGAAGCGTCCCCCGTCCCCGTACATGCTGTGGGAGTGCCCGAAGGGCGCGACTAGTGCGCCGTGCTCCCCGAGCTCTGGTGTTTGAGAATGATTGCCTGCATCTGATCCTTCACGGCCAGCTTCTTCTTCTTGAGCGTGACCTCTTCGATCTGCTCCTCGTCGCTCGGGTACTGGAGCGACGAAAGCTCGCTCAGGCGCTGCTCGTAGCGCCCGTGCTCGCGCGCCAGTTCACGGAACTCCGGGTCACCCGCAATCAACTGCTCCTTCAGGCCGTCCGTGTTGGTCGTTTCCATATCGGAAAGGTCTCCTTTCAGATGCGTGGAGTGTTGTGTCCAAGCGGCTGCGCGCCGACCCACGTCACCGTCTACGCGCAGCCGTTCATTTGCGAAAATGTTAGCCCAATTCCCAACCCGTATCAAGCGGCTGGTGCCAGGGGCCTCGTCATTATTTTGGCGTCCTCGACCGGCTCCCTGTAGTAGCTCTTGCGCTCGCCGACCACCCGAAAGCCGAAGCGCTCGTACATCAACTGCGCGGGCAGGTTGCTCGCACGCACCTCCAGCACGGCCTCGAACGCGCCGCGGCGCGCGGCCGCCTCCAGCGCCGCCCCGAGCAGAGCGCCGCCTATTCCCTGCCGGCGCGACTCGGGCCAGACGCCTATGTTGTTGACGTGCAGCTCGTCCGCGTTGATGCGCGCGGCGATGTAACCGGACAGGCTCCGCCCGGTCTCTGCGTCCGGCGAGTTGCGCCTCGCCACGAGCATGACGGCCTCCTGCTTCTCAAGCTCCGCGCGGTAGGCCTCCCAGCCCCACTGGCTGAGGCCGGTCGTCTCCTCTATCTCGACGACCTCCAGAAGGTCGTGCTCCGTCATGGGGACGACGACGCACCCCGCCCACTCCAACTCAACCTTCAGTTCTGCGCGTGACATAAACCCTTCAGCTCCGCGTCCGAAGGCCTGACGTAGACGGCTTCGAGCCCCTCCGTGCCGGCCCCTGAGACGTAGGCCGTTTCGGCCATCTCCGCGACACTTTTGGCCAGAGCCTCTGCGGCCGGCGCCACCACCCAAACGCCTTCCACGTCGGCGCCGGACGCATCCGGACTGACGAACCCGATCCCTGCGGAGTCAGCCCGCTCCCTGATCATCTCAAGGAATTTAAGTGCGCCGCCGCCCGTCCACTTGAGCCCGCCGCCCAGTGCCGCCAGCCTCTCCAGGAGTAACGCGGGCGGCAGGTGCGTCGGGCTTTCAAGCTCCTCCACCAATCCTTCGGCCGAGACCGAAAGCATCTGCGCGAAGACCTCGCCGCGCCCCGCCGGGATGAGCGGGACGACGCGCGCCGCAGGCCTCACGCTGTAGGCCAGCGCGTGGAGCGTCCGCACGCCGACCGCCGGCCTGCCCGTCGTCAGCGCGAGCCCCTTGACGGTCGCGAGCCCCGCGCGCAGACCCGTGAAGCTCCCGGGCCCCACGGCGACCCCGAACAGCCCGACCTCCTTCAAACCGACATCGGCCGCCGCGAGCACCCGGTCGATGTCCGCGAGGAGGTTGGCCGAGCCGCCCTCGCGCAGCCCGCTCGAAGTCTCCGCGAGCACGCGCCCCCCTCCGAGCAGCGCGACGCTCCTGCGCTCGGTCGAGGTGTCGACGCCGAGCGTCAGCAACCCCTTCCGTACATCCCCTCCGTCGATCAAAGGTCTCTTGTTTGACATGCCGTGATTTGTCGCGAGATTATAGGCGTGGTCAGCAAACCAAATCAATTCATTCGTTCCGGCCGGGGGTTTTCGAGGGTGTTCCGATGGGTCTACGCGTAGGGATTCTGACCGGGGGCGGCGACGCGCCGGGTTTGAACGCGGTCATCCGCGCCGTCGTGCGCCGCTCGATGCTCGTCGAGGGGGCCGAAGTCCTCGGCGTGATGAACGGCTGGCGCGGCCTCATCGAGGACGACATACAGCCGCTCACGCGCAACTCCGTGACGGGCATCCTCCCGCGCGGCGGCACCATCCTCGGCACCTCGCGCACCAACCCACAGGACGGCGCAGACTACCCGCAGCGCATCCGCGCCACTTGGGAGCGGCACGGGCTCGATGCCCTCATCGTCGTCGGCGGCGAGGGCACCCTGCGCGCCGCGCGCGACATGTGGCACCAGCACCAGCTCCCGCTCGTCGGCATCCCGAAGACCATCGACAACGACCTCGACGGCACGGACTTCCCCTTCGGCTTCGACACGGCGGTCAACACCGTGATGGAGGCCGTCGACCGCCTGCACTCGACGGCCGAGGCGCACCACCGTGTGATGGTCATCGAGGTGATGGGGCGCCACGCCGGCTGGATCGCCGCCTACGGGGGCATCGCGGGCGGCGCCGACGTGATCCTCGTGCCCGAGCACCCCTTCCGCATCACGCGCATCTGCGAGTTGCTCCGCCACCGGGAGATGCAGGGGAGCGCCTTCTCCATCATCGTCGTCGCGGAGGACGCGCACCCGCACCCCGAGGAGAACTTCCTCAACGACGACGCGCGTTCACAGATCTACCGCAAGGGCCGGCTCGGCGGCATCGGCTTCCACCTCGCCGTCGAGATCGAGCGCTTCACGGGGATCGAGACGCGCCACGCCAACCTCGGCTACGTCCAGCGCGGCGGCTCGCCCTCCGCCTTCGACCGCGTCCTCGCCACGCGCTTCGGCGTCAAAGCCTTCGAGATGGTTCTGGAGAAGCAGTGGGGCCAGATGGTGGCGCTGCGCTGCAACAAGGTCATCTCCGTCCCCCTCGACGACGCCGTCCGCGGCATCAAACACCTCGACGAAGAGGTCTATCACGTCGCCGAAGTCTTCTTCGGTTAAGGGGCGTGAACCGTAAACCGTGACTGGATAAAGTCGCCTCTTCTGGTCACGGTTTACGGTTCACGGTTCACGCCCCTTAACCTCCTCGGCCACCTTCTCTTTAATGCTCGTCTCGATCTTCTCGCTCTTGATGTCGAGGCGGAGGCGGTTATAGAGACTCATGTACTGATTGGCGACCCAGACGAGCGCGAAGCCGCCGACGAGGTAGCCGCGCCAGTCCTCGTAGAGCAGACGGTAGCGCGTGACGAAGAGGAAGCCGACCGTGACGTAGTGGCTGAAGCAGTACTCGCAGGTAAAGAGGTAGAAGAACTTCCTCTGGTACCAGCGCCGGCACGCCTTGCTCCGGCGCACACAGAACTCCCTCGGCTCGCGGAAGACCTCCTCGTGCGTCACCGTCCAGGCGACGCACGCGATGGGTATCGCGAGCAGAAAGAGCACCGCGACCTGTAAGCCCAGACTCATCGGCAAAGCTTCTCAAGCCCCTCCCGGACGCCGCACTCTCCCGCAACGCTGTCACGGTTTTATCCCGAACCGGTGAGGATTTTTCCGTCAAGGGCGCCTGCATCTGCGCGTGACGCCGCGCCGCGTTCGTGCATGTCCCCGCGGTCTGTGGTAGTTTTGACGCCCGAACCTGCGGTCGTTGACATCCGCCCTTCACGCAGGCTTTTCTTTCAACGCAATGACGACGACCAATTCAGCGCTGACTCCCATGCTGCGGCAGTACCAGGAGCTTAAGCGGCAGCACCCGGGCGCGCTCCTCTTCTTCCGCCTCGGCGACTTCTACGAACTCTTCTTCGAGGACGCCATCACCGGCGCGCGCGAGCTTGAGATCACACTCACCGCACGGCACAAGGAGCGCGGCCAGCCCGTCCCCATGTGCGGCGTCCCGCATCACGCCGTCGCCAACCACGTCGCGCGCCTGATACGCAAGGGCTACCGCGTCGCCATCTGCGAACAGACCGAAGACCCTTCCAGGGCGAAGAAGCTCGTCCGCCGCGAGGTCGTGCGCGTCATCACGCCCGGCACGGCCATCGACCCGCACCTCGTCGAGTCGAAGGAGTCCGTCTACCTCGCCGCGCTCTGCGGCGCGGGCGACACGTACGGCGCGGCCTTCCTCGACCTTTCGACCGGAGACTTCCGCGCCACCGAAGTCTCCGGCCCGGACGCCTGGGCACGCATCCGCTCCGACATCGAGTCCTACGCGCCGCGCGAGCTGCTCTTCCCCCGCTCGCTCGCGCCGCTCGTGAAGGACGCTTACGACGGGGGCCGTTCGCACGCGTCGCCGCTCCCGCTCGAAGCGTTGCCGCAGGATGTGGACGACGACGCGACGGTCGCGCGCATCATGCCGGCCGAGCACGCGGCGATGAGGAGCGAGGGGCTGCCGCTCACGCCTCTGGAAGACTGGCTGTGGGAGCCGACCTCTTGCGCCTCCCTGCTCCTCGAACAGTTCGGTGCGCGCACGCTCGAAGGCTACGGACTGGGCGGCAAGGTCGCGGCCGTCAGCGCCGCGGGCGCCTGCCTGCGCTACGCGCGCGAGACACAGCGCGCCGCGGCCGCGCACGTCACGGACATCGGCTTCTTCGAGACCCACGACCACCTCGTCATCGACTCGGTCACCTGCCGCAACCTCGAACTCGTCGAGTCGCAGGGCGGAGGCCGCGGCGCCTCCCTCCTCAACGTCCTCGACGCGACCGTCACGGGCATGGGCGCGCGTCTCCTGCGCTCCTGGATGCTCCGCCCTTCTGTCAAACGCGGAGAGATTGAGGCACGCCTCGCCGCCGTCGAAGACCTACACCGCTCGCAGATGCGCCGCGACCGCGCGCGCACGCTTCTCAAAGATGTCTCCGACCTCGAACGCCTGACGGGGCGCATCAACATGGGGACGGCGACGCCGCGCGACCTCGTCGCCCTCCGCCGTTCTTTAAATCAAGTCCCGGCCATTCGTCAGGCGTTATCGGATGCACAGGCTTCGCTGCTGCAAGTCGTCGTCGAGAACGCCGACGAGCTGCATGACGTGCGCGAACACATCGGACGCGCCCTGAGCGACGACCCGCCCGTCAATTTCTCCGAGGGCGGCGTCGTCCGCGAGGGCTTCGACGCCGAACTGGACGAGCTGCGCTCCATCAGCCGCGACGCCAAGCAGACCATCGCCGCCATCGAGTCGCGTGAGCGCGCGCGCTCCGGCATCAACAGCCTGCGCGTCCGCTTCAACAACGTCTTCGGCTACTTCATCGAAGTCTCCAAAGCGGTCGCCGCGCGCGTGCCACAGGACTACGAGCGCCGGCAGACGCTCGCCAACGCCGAGCGCTACACGACGCCCGAGTTGAAGGAGTGGGAGCAGAAGGTCCTGGGCGCGGAGGGTCGCATCCTCGAAATCGAGACGCGCATCTTCGGCGAGGTGCGCGCGCAGGTCGCACGGGAGACACGCAGGCTTCAGACCACCGCCCGCGCCCTCTCCGTCCTCGACGTGCTCGCCTCGCTCGCCGAGATCGCCGCGCGCCGCCGCTACCAGAAGCCGGAGCTACACGACGGCGACGAGCTTGAGATAAGGTCGGGCAGGCATCCCGTCATCGAGGCCATCGGCGACACGACCTTCGTTCCGAACGACCTCTACATGAACGGCTCGACCGAAAGACTCCTCATCATCACAGGCCCGAACATGGGCGGTAAGAGCACTCTGCTGCGCCAGACGGCGCTCATCTGCCTTCTGGCACAGATGGGCTCGTTCGTCCCCGCGGAGCGCGCGCGTCTGCCTCTGCTCGACCGCATCTGGACGCGCGTCGGCGCTTCGGACGACCTGTCGCGCGGGCGCTCGACCTTCATGGTCGAGATGACGGAGACGGCCGCCATCCTGCACAACGCGACGCCGCGTTCGTTAGTCCTTCTGGACGAGATCGGGCGCGGCACAGCGACCTTCGACGGGCTCTCCATCGCCTGGGCCGTCGCGGAGCATCTACACGACTCGCCGGAGCATTCGGCCAAAACCCTCTTCGCCACGCACTACCACGAGCTGACCGAGTTGGCCGAGCGCCTGCCCGGCGCGCAGAACTACCAGATACGTGTCACGGAGCGCGAGGGCGAGGTCATCTTCCTCTACAAGATCGACCGCGGCCGCGCGTCCAAGTCCTACGGCATCGAGGTCGCGCGCCTCGCGGGCCTGCCGCCCGCCGTGCTCGCGCGCGCGCGGGAGGTTCTGACGAAGCTCGAACGTTACGAGTTGGACGTGTTCGCGGAGGAGGGCAACGCGGCGGCCGGAGCGGCGGAGGCCGTACCTCTCCCGGCCGAAAACGGTTCGAACGGCAGGGACGCGCTCGGGCGTGCGGCGTCGCGCGCGGGGCGTCGCGCGCTGGCGGCGCAGATCACCCTCTTCGACTCGGTCAACCAAACCCTCCTTGACGAGCTTCGCGGCGTTGATGTAGAAACCCTCACAGGGGACGAGGCGCGCCAACTCCTACTCGGGTTGAAGAACAGAATCGTCTAATACATGACCGACTTCCAAACCCTTCAGTCGCTCCCGCTCGAACACCAAATCGGACAACTGCTCTTCATCGGACTGCCCGGCCCCGAGCTGGACGCGGAGGCGCGCTCGCTCCTGGACGAGGTCAAGCCCGGCGGCGTCATCATCTTCGGCCGCAACGTCGCCGCCCCCGAACAACTGCACGGGCTGCTCGACGGCGTCCGCGACACGCTCCGCGTCGAACCCCTGCTCGGCATCGACCAGGAGGGCGGACTCGTTGACCGCCTCCGCAAAATCTGCACGCCGATGCCCGCCGCGCGCGTCATCCGCCAGCACGGCGACCTCGCCGGCGCCCGCGCACACGGGCGCGTCACCGGCGAGATCCTGCGCCTCCTCGGCTTCAACATGAACTTCGCGCCCGTCATGTCCATCATGACGGACGACCGCGACCTCCTCTCCAACGGGCTCTACTCGCGCTCGTACGGCCGCTCGCCCGGAGAGGTTCTGGGTTACACGATGGTCTACCTGCGCGGGCTCCAGGGGACCGGGACGCTCGGCTGCACCAAGCACTTCCCGGGCATCGGCGCCGGCGAGGTGGACACACACGAGGAGATGGCCGTCATCCACCTCACGCACGACGACCTCATCGCGCAAGACCTCGCCCCTTACATCGAGCTCTTCCAGCGCGAGGACAACATGGTGCGCGCCGTCATGGTCAGCCACGGCGGCTTCCCCAACATAGACATCCACCGCGGCATCGCCGGCGGCCGGCTCGTCCCCGCCTCGATCAACCCGTCCATCGTCCGCGACCTCCTGCGCGACGAGCTGGGTTACGACGGCCTCGTCGTCACCGACGACCTGGAGATGGGCGCCATCGCCAAGCACTGCGAGATCGAGGAGGCATCTCTGCGCGCCGTGCTCGCCGGCGAAGACATGCTCCTGGTCTGCGCGCGCCCCGACCTCATCCGCCGCGCGTACCACTCGCTCCTCGACGCCGCCCGCCGCGGCGAGCTGTCCCGCGGACGCATCCAGGCTTCGCTCCGGCGCATCGCCGCCTTCAAAGCTTTGACGAAACCTCCCCTCCAGTTCGACCCCAAGCGATTCCAGGAGATTTCGGCCGAGGTCGCCGAGCTGAACCGCAAGCTGAACTACGTCTACGGAGGAAGGATTTAAGCATGAAGCGCCGTCAATTAACGTCCGTCAACGCCCTGCTCGTCCTCTCTGCGATGCTCCTCGCCGCGTGCGGCGGGACCCGGGGCACGCAGCAGGCCACGCGCTTCAAGCAGCCCGTCTACCTCAAGATCAACGCGGCCAGCCTGCCGACGCGCCAGTACGCCCTCATCATGCAGAACCAGCTCAAGCAGGTCGGCATCCCCTGCGAGATCGACCAGGTCGAGTTCAACACGCTGCTCGACCAGCAGCGTAAAGGTCAGTTCCAGCTGACCACCGGGCGCTGGGTCGGCGGCAACCAGGACCCCATCTACCTCTTCGACCTCTTCCACACCGGCGCCTACCAGAACCGCGGCCGCTACAGCAACCCCGAACTGGACAAGATTCTCGAAGAGGCCATCGGCTCCTTCGACCGCGCGAAGGCCAAGGAACTCTACGCGCGCGCGCAGGAGATCATCAGCCGCGAGGTGCCGCAGTTCCCCCTCTGGTACAGCGACCAGATGGTCGTCGCCCGCAAGAACGTCCAGAACATCAACGTCCCGGTGGACGGCGACTGGCGCTTCCTGCGTGACGTGACCGTGGAGGGCGGGAAGCAGGGCCCCTTCGTCGTCGTGCTCGAATCGAACCCCGAGACGCTCGACCAGCTGCGGAGCACAGACGCTTCGAGCGAGCGCTTCCGCCAGCTCATGTTCAACTCGCTCGTCCGCAAGGACGAGAAGTTCGACTACGTCGGCGACCTCGCCAGCGACATCCAGCCGAGCCCCGACGGCCTCGTCTACACCTTCAAGCTCCGCGACGGCGTCAAGTTCCACAACGGGAAGGCATTCACTTCGGCCGACGCCAAGTACACGCTCGACACGCTGCTCGCCTCCGACTCGCGCAAGGCCAATGACTTTTTCGAAGGCTCGGGCGCCGAACGCAAGTCCCTGGTGCGGTCGATTGCCACGCCCGACCCGCGGACGCTCGTCGTGACCCTCGTCAAGCCCTCGAACAAATTCCTCTCCAGTCTCGTCCCCGTCGGCATGATGCCGCAGGGCTACACGACCGACCAGCAGAAACAGAACCCGGTCGGCACCGGCGCCTTCAAGTTCGCGCGCTACGACGAGTCGCAGCAGGTCGTGGACCTCACGGCCAACGAGGACTACTGGGGCGGCGCGCCCGCCGTCAAAAACCTGCGCGTGCGTACCATCCTCGACGCGAACACGTTACAAGCCGAGTTGAAGAGCGGCGGCGTAGACCTCGCGCAGGTCGCGAACCTACAGCCCGACGCCTATCAGGCGCTCGGGCAGGACGCGAACCTGAAGGTCGCGCAGTTCCCCGGCGTCAACGTCGTCTACCTCAACTTCAACGCCACGGACGAGGTGCTCAAAGACCCGCGCGTCCGCCAGGCCATCGCCTACGCCATCGACCGCTCGGCCATCGTCAAGGAGCTTCTGCTCGGACAGGCGCGCGTCGCCAACTCCATCCTCCCCGAGCAGTCCTGGGCCTATGCGCCCGGCCAGGTCTACAACTACGACCCCGAGCGCGCCAAGCAGATACTCGACGAGGCCGGGTACAAAGCCGTGCAGTAGGTCGAGCCATCTTAAAATTCGATTCCCGCGGCAAGTAGAGTCTCTTCAATCTCCGCGCGCGTAACAACCCCCTCGCGGATGAGGCGTGGAGTCTGGCCGGTCACGTCAACGACCGTCGAAGGCAACTCCGTCCGCGTCTCGCCGCCGTCGATGATCAGGCCGAGGCCATCCGGGAAGTAGTCCGCGACCTCCGCGGCCGTTCGCGCGGCCGGACGGCCGGCCGGGTTCGCGCTCGTCGCCGTGAGCAGGCCGCCGCATGCACGGACTATCGCCCGCGCCTCCGAGTCATCCGGGAGCCGCACGCCGACCGTGCCCGTGCCCGCCGTCAAAAGCTCCGGCGCCTCCGCGCGCGCGGCCGCGACCAGCGTGAGCGCGCCCGGCCAGTGGCGCGCGGCGAGGAGTTCGAAGGTTCGCGTTCTTTCGGCAACAAGACGTTCGGCCGCTTCGGCGTCGGAGGCAAGGACGAGGATGGGCTTGCCGTCGCGCCCCTTGAGCGCGTTGATGAGTTCGAGCGCCGAAGGGTTGAACGGGTCTGCGCCGACGCCGTAGAAGGTGTCCGTGCGGAAGGCGACGAGGCCGCCGCCCTTCACGACGCGCGACGCGCGCTCGCGCGCCAACGGGTTGTCGCGGTACATTAACAAGGCTCTCATCTCCCGCGCGATGTTAACAGAGGCGCGTGATTTTTTTCCTGCCGCCGGGAACCGTATGCCCGCACTCGCGCACAGACTCAAAGCCTACGCCGCGCTCCCCGCGCGCGGCGCGCGGCTCATCCTGCGCGAGCCGGGTTCTGCCCTGCTCGCGGCCCGGATGGGCGCGTGGGTGGTCGCCCTCTCGCTGCTGGTGAGGTTCATGCCTCTGCCGCGCGCGATGGCGCTTGTCGCCCCGCGCCGCTCACGCCCGCGCACGGAGGGCGACACAGCGTCCGTCCAGGCGAGACTCGCGCGCCTGCTCGACTCGGTGCTTGCGGCCGACTTCTGGGTCTTCACGCCGACCTGCTGGAAGCGCGCCCCCGTCCTCCACCGCTACCTCGCGCTCGAAGGCATCCAGACGCGCGTCCTCTTCGGCGTCCGCCGCGAAGGCACCGACACGCTGAGCGGCCACGCCTGGCTCGAAGCCGGCGGCGAGCCCATCCTTGAAAAGACGCCCCCCGACTACAAAGTCACCTACAGCTTCCCGGCGGGAGAAAGGAAGTAGACGGTAGACAGTAGACAGTAGGAATACGAAGCGGCGCGCCCGGCCCGAAGGCTTCAGACACGCCGCCTCTCTTTCCTACTGTCTACTGTCTACCGTCTACTCCTACTCCCTTCCCTCACGGCAGCGCCTCGATGTTGACGTAGAACTTGAAACTGCCCGTCTGCTTGATGCCGAGCGTGAACTGGAAGTCGTATGTGCCGCCCGGCAGGAGCGGTGTCGCCAGCGTGACTGTGCTCGCCGAGAGGCTTGAGTTGAAGCCGCCGCCGTTTGGCTGCGTGGGCGGCGTCTCCAACGTCGTCCCTTGAATGACCACCGGGAGCAGCCCGCATGGGTTCTCCAGGGCGTTGACGGTGGTGGTTGACGAGCTGATGACGCGCAGGTCGGCGATGCCGGCCGGCGCGCGGAAGGTCGAGATGTCGATGACGCGGAAGCGCAGGCGCGTGATGTTGCCGCCCGTGTTGTTCGTTATCCGGCGGCGGACGGAGAGTATGCCCATTGGCGAGGTCGCCGCCGGCCCGGCCGCGTAATCGCGCACGCGGTTCGGCGGCGCGCTCGAAGGGACGCACGGGAAGATGAGCGAGCCCGGGAACTGGCTGTTGCGTTGGATGGGCGCGGTCGAGTTCTCAGGCCCGGGCGCCCCCAGCCGCTCGCCCGCGCCGGCGTTCGAGCCGGCCGTATCGACGAAGATGAAGTCGGAGAGGTTGCTGTCCGTGTCCTTCAAGGAGCCGCCGGTCGGGCACAGGCCGCCCGCGGTGGTCGAGCCGCCCTTGCCGCACATGTCCCGGACGAAACTGTATTCCAAGGCCAGGGGCATAATAGACGGGTAGCCCGTCCCCTCCCTGTAGAGCGGATTCGCCTCCGTGTCCGAGCCGGCCGCGTCAAGCCGGTTGGCCTGTGTGAAGTTCGCAGGGTTCGCCGTGTTGAAGAGCGCGATGCCCGCGTTGTCCGCGATGCCGTTCGTGTAGGTGGCGTCGCCGTTCGCCGTCGTCGAAACGACAGGGGCATCGACGCCGAACGCGGCCGCGCCGCCGTTCGTGCGCGTCCCACGTTGGACGTTCGCGCGCGCCGACCTCGCCCTCAGCCTCGACTTGCCCGTCGGCGCTTCCGCGTCCGTGTAACTCGGCGGGCCGCCGATGTTGCCAGCCTCCTCGCCGTTCGACGCGGGCGCCGTCGCGCCCGGGTAGCTGCCGAGGGAGTAGCCCGTCGAGTTGGTGCCGAGGTAGTGTCCCCGCGGGGGAATGGTCGTCCCGTTCGGGATGGTGAAGCGCGTGACGCCGTCCGAGGCCGCGAGCGCGAAGCCGGCCGAGCCGTCGAAGGCATTGACCGTCACGTCCGAGTTGCTGTTGTTGTCAATCTCGACGAACTCGTCGTCGGCGCCGCCCGGGCCGCGCAGACGGAACTCGGAGATGATGAGCGGCGTGGAGGGCACGGGCAACACTTCGTACTGAAACACGGTCGCATCCGCAGAGCTGGTGGCACCGAAGCAACCGCCGCACGATCCCGAGTTGGCGAAGATTTCGTCGCCGCCGCCCGAGTGCCAGGCCGAGACAATATATCTGACGGTCGTGCCCGCGGCCTGCGGCGATATCGACCCCGAGACCACGTCCACGATCTGGCACGACTGCGTCTGGTCGTCATAGGTACATGTGTAAGCGGCGACGGCGACCTGCGTGGTGTTCGAAGCTCCGCAGGGCGTTCCGTTCGGCTGCATCACGTTGCCGACGTTGCCGAACGAGCCGCACGGGTTGGAGCCGTCGGTCGTGTAGTAGATGCGCACCTGATTGGTGAAGAACTGGAACTCGACCTTGAAGTGGAGGCTGTACGTCTCGGGCTGAAAGACCTGGAAGCCGGGCGAGCCGCTACGGTCTGTGTTCTCGACGTAGCGCCCGCAGCCCGTATTCGTGCCGCCAGAGGGGCTGCACGTCGGGGTCGCGACGAAGTTGTTGGTCTGCTCGTGGTAGACGAAGTTCGCCGTGGCCGAGGCGGTCGCCGAGGAGAGGCAGACCAGTGCGAAGGCGGCCAGCGGTAACAAGCGCTTACGCATCGAAAATCTCCTGTATCAGCTGTGGGGAGTTACCGCAAAACGCCGCCATTCTACACAACGCGCCGCCGGGGGGAAAGAGCTTCCGCTCACCCTTCTGCCACGCGCTGCTCCAATACACCCGAGCGCGTTAAGAGTCCGCGCGCCTTCCTGTAGACCTCCGGCCAGTCCACGAAGACGAGGTACATGGCGAGGTGGTAGGGGAAGAAGATGTTCATGAAGACGAGCGTGCCGAGGTGGAAGAGAACCCCTGCCGTGAGGATGACGGCGCGCGCCCGCGGGAACCAGACGGCCAAGGGGAAGAGCAGTTCCCACAGCACGACCAACGCGACGAAGGGCGGCGTGTATTCGCGATAGGCCGGCAGCCAGAGCCCCGCGCGGAAATGCGTGTCGTGCATGTTGTCGAGCGAGTTCGAGACGGCCAGCGCCGGCAGGTTGTCCGCGCTGAAGTAGCCCAGCCCCGCGACGCGCAGCTTGACGAGCGCCGACGTGAAGTACGACCACGCGAGCAGCAGTCTCATCAATAAGATCGGGTAGCCGTAGACCCACGAGCCGCCCTCCTGCGCTCGACGCAGGCCGCGCAGTGAGTCCAGCGAGAGGGCGTCGCCGCACGGCGTGAACCCCAGCACGAGGAGGATGTACGCGGCCGGCATCTCGTCGTGGTTGAAGTGTGTGAAGCTGCGCAGGAGCCCTTGGTAGAAGAGGAAGAGCAAGGCCGCCGTCTTCGTCGAGACGGAGGTGAGCGCCCCGGCCGTGGCCGCGAGCAGTGCGACGACAAAGAGCCACTTGTAGACGGCCATCGACGCGGGCGTCAAAAGCCTTTCGTAGAAGCCCCACGGCAAGAGCCGCATCGCGCCCGTCGGCCGCAGCAACGTCACGGGCAGGCGGCCGAGGTCGTTGAAGGAGGTGAGCAGGACTTCGCACAGGACGAAGCCGAACGCGCCCGCGCGCACAGCGCCGAGCGCCTCGGCGCTCAAAGGCACCCCGCGCCTCAAAGCGCCGCCCTCCAGGACTCGACGAAGCGCTCGTAGTCCGCGTACGCCCCGCCCTCCCACCTGTACGCGTCGAGCCTGACCGCGCGCAGACGCCTCGGAGAATCTACAGGCAGGCGCGAGTTGTAAATCTCGCCCCACGCGCGCAGCAGCTCAACGAGTCTGGCGGCGCGCGGGAGTTTATCGACGCCGCCGGCCGAGGCCGCGAGCGCGACGTTGGACGGGTGCGGGTTGTAGATGGTGAACTCTTTGTTCTCGACCGTCGCGCTGACCAGAGACCAGTGGCGCCAGCTCAGCGCGCCTGTGAGTTCGGCGGGTGGGAGGTCTTTGGTCTGGCCGTCGGCGGTCTCGCCGCGCAGGCGGTAGTAGGTCGCACCGCGGCCGGGGTTGCCGCCGGCCATCATCATCGTCGAGGCCGCGAAGGGGTAGACGTTACGGACGGCGAGGAAGGAGTAGATGAGCGGCGCGAAGAGCGCGACCGTCAGCAGCGCGTAGCGGACTCTGGCGCGCCGAGATGTGTCGTGAACTGGCTCCCGGAGGTCTCCGGTCATCTTCTCGTCAGGCCGGGCGGACGAGCTTGAAGGCGCGCAGGTTGTCGAGGAGTCTCCGCACGCTCTGGGAGGCGTGCTCGGGCGTCACGTCGTAGGCGGATGTGATCCGGCCCACGATCTCTTCGAGCGTCTGGTTCTGCTCCAGCCCGCGCCAGACGAGCGTGCCCGTCTCGTTCAACTGGAAATACTTCTTCGTGTTGAGATCGACGAGGATGCCCTCGCCCGCGTCGAATTCCGTGAAGACGACGTGCTCGTGCGGCAAAAGGCCGGTGGTGCTCATCAAGTGAATAATTCCCTTCCGCAGCTTGAAATATTAGACGCGCGCTAGACGGCCTGTAAGACCGGCAGCGAGCGCGCCGGCGTGTCCGCGCTGGCCGCGTGCCAGGGTAATTTGCCGAAGCTATGCAGGCAGTAGAGGCACGGCGAGCCGAGTTGTAGGTCCGGCCGTGCGCCCGCGTGCGCGGCTTCGGCCAGCGCCTCGCGCCTGCGCGCCAGTTGCGCCGCCGCCACCCCTTGCAGCCGCGCGAAGGCCCCGGCGAAGCCCTCCTCGTTCAGGTCTGCGACCACGTCCCCGGCGCCCGCCGAGCCGCGGTAGCCGGAGAGGTTACAGCAGAGCGAGAGGCGCCCGCGGTAGTCCACGTTGCAGCTCACGCCCGCGAGCGCGGAGCACGGCGGCTCGGGGTCGAGGTTGTGGTAACCGACTTCGAGCGTGACGCGCATCTTGAGGATGCTCGCGAGCACGGCTATCTCCTGCTCGGCCGTGACGCGGTCTTCGGGGCTGAGCGAAAGCTCTTCGTCGGCCGCGCCCGAGGTCGGCAGGTTGTGGCCGAAGCCCAGAGAGGCCGCGCCCATCCGCGCGGCGAAGAGCGCCGTCTGTTCGAGCAGAGGGAGCGTGTCGCGGCGCAGGCCCAGCTTGAGGATGAACGGGAGCCCTGCGGCCTTGCAGCGCGCGAGGGCGCGCACCACGCGGACGAAAGAGCCCTCGCCGCGCCATCGGTCGTGCGTCTCGCGCGTCGGGCCGTCGAGGCTGAAGGAGACGTGCGTCACCGTCGCGCGGTTGGCGGCGACGGCGGGCCAGACGCGCTCGAAGTGCCAGCCGTTCGTCACAAAGCTGCACGTGAGCCCCTCCGCGCCGACGGCCTCAATCACCTCTCGGAAGCGCGGGTGCAGCGTGGTCTCGCCACCCGTGAACATGACCGTCCGGGCGCCAATCGACTCGCGCGCCTCGCGCACGATGCGGCCGAGGAGCTCGACCGGGAAGTAGTTCGCGGGGCTGTGATAGAGCGCGTCCTCGTCGCGCAGGCAGTAGGAGCAGTGCAGGTTGCAGATGTTCGTCAGCTCGACGATCAGGCGCGGCGGCCCATAGTTACGCACGCCGCGCGCGCGCGACTGCTCGGCCCCCGCCTCTGTCGTCGGCTCGCTCAACTACTCCCCCTCTTCAAGAGTTCGCGCAGGTAGTCGGAAGAGAAAGCCGCGTCGCCGAGCAGATCGCGCCCCGCGTGCAGCTCGAACCCCGCGGCCTGCCGCGCGAGTCGCGCCAGCAGCCCCAGGTGCGTGGCCGCGGCCTGCCGGTCGTAGCAGGCCCAGGGACACATCCGCAGGAGCCCGCGCATCGTCTCGGCCTGCGTGAGACGGCGCGCGCCGCTCGCGGGCTCGTTCGTGATGACCGGGAAGAAGAGCGCGCGCGGCACGCAAGTCTCGGAGAAGCCTTCGGGAAAAATCGTGTGGGGCTTGAAGCGGCGCTTGAGCGGGTCGAAGGGCACGGGCTCGTGGAGCAGGTCCTCGAAGCCTTCGAGGACGCCTGCGGCGACCGTCTGCTCTGTGACGGCGAACTCGCGGCGCAGGGCACACGCCTCGACCAGCTCGGCGCCGGCACCGCGCAGCAGCAGCGCGTCGTCCGAAAGGTACCGCCAGCCGGCGGAGGCGAGCTGCGTCGCCAGCGTGGACTTGCCGCTCCCAGAGGGGCCGACGACGAGGAAGCCTCCGCCCGACTCGGGCTCGACGACGCCCGCCGCGTGCAGCTCGAAGAGTCCGCAGCGGCGCAGCGCGACCATCGTCGCCTCGAAGACCAGTCGCGCCAGTGCGGAACGGTCGCGCGAGTCCGGCCCGCCGCCAATCCAGACCTCGACCCCGCGGCCGCCGCCGGCGGCGCGCACTGCCGAGCCGTCCCTCTCGAAGATGTACGTGCGGCCGTCCGTGCGGCAGAAGCCGCCGCCGGCCGTCTCGAACGACTCCAGCCCCGTTGGAGGAGCAGGCGGCGTGCCGGGGGCGACCCGGATCGTCGCGTCCGGCGCAGGCGCATCCGCGCCTTCAAGGCGCGCGAAGTGCCAGCCGGCGTAGAAGCGCCGGAAGAGTTCGGCCGACTTCTCGTCGCCAGCCTCAACGCAAACGAAACGACCGGCCACCGCGTAACAATCCGCGTGAGCCGGCCGTCCTGTTGTCGCTGCGGCCCCGGCGTACGGGTCGGGGCTCATCACATTCTCCATCGCGCCGCGAGATGCCTTAGGGGGAAGCTTTACGAAGTCCCGCCGCTGTCGGCCACCTGGAAGAAGGTCGTGGCCTCAAGCACATCGATGGGGAAAGAGACAGCCGGCTCAATAAACTCCTTCTTCTGGGCGACCGGCTCGGACGGCCGCGCCGCGACTTCGTCAATGACCTGGGAAAACTGCACGGGGATCAGATTCTCGGTCTTCGTGTTCAAGTGTCTGCCTCCTCTGGCTGTAATAAAGACTGGGGACGGCGATAAGAGATTAACGCCCGCGGTCAGCTAGTTCGTGACACCACTCTCGGTGAACTGAAAGAAGGTCGTGGCTTCGAGCACGTCTACCGGGAAGGAGACTTCCGGCTCCACGAACGTTTTCCTGGACGGCTCGGCGCCGTCCGGCGTAATGCCCTCGGGCTCGTCGACGTGGGTAAGTGGAGCGGGATACAGATTCTCGGTCTTCGCGGACAAGGTTCTGTGCCTCCTCTGGCTGTGTCAAAGCACGGGCCGAGGAGCCCGGGCGGGTCATCTAAAAGTTGGTCACGCCGCTCTCGGTGAACTGAAAGTAGGTCGTGGCTTCAAGCACGTCTACGCTCGCTCAAGTCCTGGGCACGGCCGGGGGCAGGAGCGCGAGGCGGAGCGGCTGCACCTGGAACGTCTGCAAGTCTAAACGGTAAAAGAACCTCACTCCCGGCGAGAGACTTCTGAACGCCTGATCGAGCGGGTAGTTCTGGAACTCCATGTCCACCAGCTCGGCCGACTCGTAACGCATCTCGAAGGGCACACCCACCTCGCTCGCGATCCTGAAGAGCACGACCGTCAGCGGCTGCTTCCGCGCGCGCAGACTGAGCTGGTTGTTGGCCCAGGTGACGCGCAAAGGGTCTTCCTCCTCGCGCTTCTTCTGAGCCTCGCCGTCCGTGCCCTCTTCCGTGTCACCCTCGATGAGGATTGCCTCCGAGTTGCCGCGGACGGCGGCCGTGGTCGCGGGCGCCTTCTCGTTGGCGGCCTGGAGGTAGAGGGCCAGAGGTTTAGGCTCGTCGCCGCCTTCGCCGCCCACCACGTAATCGACGTAGCCCTGCGGCGCGAGCATGCGGAGCGTGGCTTCGAGGTTGAGCCCGGCGAAGTCGAGCGTCACCTTCTGCTTGGCCATGACGGAACTCAGCGTGACGGGAACCTTCGTCAGCTTTGCAAGCTCGTCGGCGATCTCCGGGAGCGGCGACTCCTTGGCCTTGATGGTGAAGGTGTACGGAGCGCTCTTGCTCATGCGGACGCTCCAGCTCTTCGCCGGCGGCTTGGCCGGAGACTGTGCCGCGTCGGCCGGCTTCAACTCGGTCACCTTCTGCGGAGCTGCAAAGATCGAGTCCGGCGCGAACGCCGCCGCGAGTGTGAGACCGACAAAAGGAAGTGCACGCCGCCAGTTATAAAGACTTTCTAACATAAAAACACAGAAGTCCCCGGACGGTAAAGCTTTGAACTTCGACTGTCCCTGGTCTCAAAAAAGAAAAGCCCTTCAAGGCAGCTCGGGCGGAGTAGGCTTAAGCCCTCAAACGTACAGTTCTAACGGGCAAGCGGAAACTAACATAAATGAACATCAAGGTCAACGGCGTGGAAAGATTTAACACGCGTGTCCGACTTCCAAAGACCTTGACTCCATCAATGCCCGGCCTCTTTCTTCAGAACCAGCCGCAGGGGGCGCAAAAGGTAGTACCCGAAAGATATACCGGCCGGCAGCGACACGGCCGCGAGGTCGCCGTCGGTCGGCGTGAGGATGAAGCGCAGGTAGTCGAGCCGCTCCCACAGGCGGTCGCGCGCGCGCAGGTTGAAGCGGACGTTTCGGGCGAAGCCGATGGGTACGGGCTCCGTGCTTGAGAACATGGCCGCCGCGACTTCCGCCGACAATGTCGGGAGAACTTCGTCGCCGGAACTGCTGAAAAGGCCCTCGGGCAGATCGGCCCCGGCGAGCCCGCGCGCGAGCCGCAGCACGAGACAAAGCATCCGCTCGACGTGTGCCTCGCGTGCAAGCCTCCGGACGTACGGCCAGTCGAAGTGGGGCTGCGAGTTGACCAGCGCGGCCACGTCGCAGACCCATGCGAGACGCTCCCAGAGGTGTTTCGTCCCGTGGACGGCGAGTGCGAGAAGCAGGTCTTCGGGCGAGGGGCAGCGCACCTGCGTCCCGTAGAGCGTGACGTGTGTGGCGCGCTCCCAGACCCTTTCGCCGACGGAGACGGCCGCGAAGTGCGTGGGCGCGACCTCCCAGTGCAGCTCGACGATCATCAGCCCGCCGTCGCGCGTGTATGCAAGGTTGTGCTGCCGCCGCAGGAGGAACTCCTCGTGCGAAGGTGTGAGCCCCTCGGGCTTGGCGTAGCCGAGCGAACGGAGCAGTTCGCCCGCCCGCAAAACGTCCCGGCGCCGGACGATGACATCGAGGTCTACGAAGCGACGCAGCGTGATGTCGCCGTAAGCCTGCTGCGCGAGCGCGGGCCCTTTGTACGCGAGGAGCGGCACGCCCTCCGCCTCGAACAGGCGCGCGAGTCGCGCCATCTCGCCGGCCAGCAGAGTGTTGCGCGTCGCGTTCTTGCGAAACTCTTCGCGCAGCCTCACACGAAAGTCTTCGGGCACCCCGCCGACACCTTCCAGTCCACGGTACAGCAGCGGAAGCAATGCGTGGCGTCGCGCGAGCAGGAAGAGGTAGTGCCGGTCGATGCCCGGGCGCGCGAGTTCGACGATCCGCGAGCGTGTGTGTTCGGCATCGCCCCTGTGCGCGCAGAGCAGTAGCAGCTCGTGCTCGGGCCGGGCCGCGGCGTGTTCGAAAAGCTCCGCGTCGGGGAAGAGTTCAGACATCGGCTTCGGGCGCGGAGTATAAGCGATAGATCGACGAGTGGCGGGTGTGAATCGACCTGTAGAGCTTCAACTGACCTTGACCGCGTAGCCGAGGCCGTCGCCTACGGGCAGTACGCACGCGAGCAGCTGCGGATGGCGGACGAAGACCTGATTGAACTCGCGCAAAGCCTGCGTCGAGGCCGTCTGCTCGGACGAGTGTATCTCGCCCGCGACCTGCCCGCCCCAGAGGAGGTTATCGACGACGACCACGCCGCCCACGCGCAGCATCGGCAGGGAGAGTTCGAGATACTGCGCGTACTCCTCCTTCACGGCGTCGATGAAGAGCATGTCGAACGTCTCGCCCGCGAGGCGCGGGATGACTTCGAGCGCGTACCCTCTTTCAATTCTCAGGCGCTCCCTCAAGCCCGCGCGGCCGACGAAATCTTCGCTGCGCGCGATCATCTCCTCGCTCGGCTCGATGGTGACGACCAGACCGCCCTCGCCCATCCCGCGCGCGAGGTGGATGACCGAGTAGCCGATGGCCATGCCGATTTCCAGCACGCGCCGCGCCCGGTTCGAGCGCGCGGTGATCTCAAGGAAGCGCGCCACCTCGCGGTCTGCGATGGGAACGCGGTGCGCCTCGGCGTACGCCTCCATCTCGGCCAGCAAACCCGTGTTCGCCGGGAGCAGACGTTCGAGGTACTCGGCCTGTTCGGACTTGATGATGGCGTCGAGACGAGCCTTCATAAACTTGACTCCGCTCTAAGAATTTTTTTTACGGGCGGGCAAGTCTATCTCTTCGGGGTCGGGGCAGGCAAATTCACTTTTCAGGTGTCGGAATTATCCTGCGCTTCGTCCATCCCGTCCGCCCCTTCGGAGATGGCGACGTAACGGCGCGCGAGACCCAGCTCGCGGAGCTTGTGCTGGAGCGACTGGCGGTGCATGCCGAGGATGGCGGCGGCGCGCGTCACGTTCCCGCCCGTCTCTTCGAGGCAGCGCGCGATGTAGCGGCGCTCGAACTCGCGCCTGTCCTCGCGGAAGTCGGACGTGAACGGCACGGCCAGAGCGCCCGGCTCGATGGCCGCGGGCGTGTGCTGCTCCTTCGAGGTTTTACCGACGGCCCCGCCGATCTCCTCGGGCAGGTCTCCGGCGCCGACCTCGTTGCCCTCGGCGAGAATCATCGAACGCTCGACGGCGTTGCGCAGCTCGCGCACGTTGCCGGGCCAGTGGTATTCGACGAGCCTGCGCAGCGCGGAGGGCGCGAGCGTGCGCGGCGGCAGGCCGTAGCGCTCCGCGGCCTGCCGCGCGAAGGTGTCGGCCAGGACTGGGATGTCCTCGCGCCGCTCGCGGAGCGCGGGTATCTCGACGGTGACGACCTGTAGACGGTAGAAGAGGTCTGCGCGGAAGCTGCCCTTCTCGATGTCCTGTTCGAGCGGGCGGTGCGTGGCGCTGACGATGCGCACGTCGACGGGGATTGAGTCGCCGCCGCCGAGCCTCTCGATGCGGCGCTCTTCGAGCGCGCGCAGGAGTTTCGCCTGCACGTTGGCGCTCATGTCGCCGATCTCGTCGAGGAAGAGCGTGCCGCCGTCGGCCAGCTCGAATTTGCCCTTGCGTCTCGCCGCCGCCCCCGTGAACGCGCCCTTTTCGTGGCCGAACAGCTCGGACTCGATCAACTCCGAGGGGAGCGCCGCGCAGTTGACGGCGACGAAGGCGCCCTTGCGCCTGTGTGAGCTGCGCTCGTGCAGTTCGCGCGCGACCAGCTCTTTGCCCGTGCCCGACTCACCGCGGACGAGGACGGTCGCGTCCGTCTCGGCCACCTTCTCGATCATCGAGCGCACGCGCTGCATCGACTCGGAGTTGCCGATGAGCGCGCCGCGCTGCGTGCCTTCGAGCTGGATGCGCTGCCGGAGCACCCTGTTCTCTCGACGCAGGCCGACGGTCTCTAGAGCGTTCTTGACGACGAGGCGCAGGTCGTCAATCTCGAAGGGCTTCGAGAGATAGTCGTAAGCGCCGGCCTTGATCGCCTCCACCGCCACGCGCTCCGAGCCGTAGGCAGTAACCATCACGACGAGCGGCGACGATTCAGCCTCGGCCGCCAGCTCGCGCAGGTATTCGAGCCCGCTCGTGCCCGGCAGGTTCACGTCGAGGAGCAGCAGGTCGGGTCTGCGTGCGGAGACGATGGTGCGCGCCTCCTCCACGCTCCCGGCCTCTTCGACCTCGTAGTCGAACCCGCCGAGCGCACGCCTCATCCCGTACCGCGCCGCCTCCTCGTCGTCCACGACGAGCACGCGCCACTTCCCTCTTCTCTCTGCATTCATCTCGTTATCCATGCCCGAACTGGTTGCACGCCCCGTGCCACAACGGCTACTGCCTTAAAGGCAATGTCAGTTCAAACCGCGCCCCCTCGCCGGGACGCGAAGGGGCGAGCCGGGCCCGGCCGCCGACCTCCTCGATGCGCTTGCGGACGATGGCGAGGCCGAGGCCGGTGCCGCGCTGCTTGGTGGTGTAGAAGGGCTCCCAGATGCGTTCGCGCTGATCGGGCGCAATGCCGGGGCCTGTGTCCGTGATCGAGACCGTCAGACGGCCTCCCTCGACGACGGCCGAAAGACTCACGCGCCCGCCCGCCGGCGTCGCGTGTAGAGCGTTGAGCAGGAGATTGGTCAGCGCGTCTCTTAACGAAGCCGCGGACGCGCCGTCCAGCTCTTCGTCACGCGCGGCCGTTTCGGCCTTGAACGTGACGCCGCGCGCGGCCGCCTCCTTCTGGAAGAGCAAGAGGATCGAGTCGAGCAGCTCGCCCGCTCGGCGGGGCTCGTCGGCCTGGGGCGCGGTGCGTGCGAAGCTGAGCATCTGCGTGACGCTGCGCGAGAGGCGGTCGGTCTCGCCGACGATCAGTTCGAGGTCGCGCGCGTACTCGCGTTTGAGGTAATCGTCCTCGCGCAAGACCTGCGCGATGGACTTGATGGCGGAGAGTGGATTCTTGACCTCGTGCGCGACGGTCGCGGCCATCCGCCCGAGCGCCGCCAGCCGCTCGCTCTGCGCGATGCGCCGTTCGAGCCGCACGTTCTCTTCGACGAGCCGGCTGTCCTCGATGGCGATGGCGACCTGCCCCGCGAGCAGTTCGAGCGACGAGCGCACCTCGTAGGTCAAAGCCTCCGGCGCCGCGTCCACCAGCATGAGCCCGACGACGCGCTCTTCGCGCCTGAGCGGGTACGCGAACTCCCAACCGCGCTCGCGCAGCAACGGCTCGTCCTCGATGTGAGCCTGCCCCGATTCGGCTTCGATGGCGAGCACGCGCTCGGCCCACGCCTCATCTGCCAAATGCGTGTGCGCCTCCCCTTCCTCGAAAGACCCTGTCTCTTCCGCCACCTTGGCCGTCACGGCGGCGGCCCCGGGCTGCAACAGTCCGGGCACGTTGGCCTCGTAGTGAGATTGCAGATTCGGACGCGCCGCCGCGCCCTTCGCGCCCTTCTCATCACCGTTTCGACCCACGTCCCTCGGACTCACCCGCGCGTCCTCGTCAACGCTACGCACCGAACTTGAAGCCTTGCCCTTCTCCCCTTCGTTAACGGGCGTGGGCAGCGCGAGGATGCGGACGCGGCGCAGGCCCAGACTCTCGGCCGCACGCTCCTCGACGAAGCGCAGGAACTCCGGCAGTTGCCCGTAGCGTCCCGCCGACTTGCCGATGCGCGCCGCGACCTCGCGGAACAGACCGGCCTCCTCCTCGAAGAGACGGCGGAACCGCTTATCCAGCCAGCGGCGCAGGGGTGCCGCTAACAGCACCAGCATGAGTATGAGCAGCGACTCGACCGCGCCCGGCCTCAGCTCGAAGCGCTCGGTCAACCAGAGCGCGATGGTGCGGATGCCGAAGAGGTATGCGACCAGCACGAACGACGCGAGCGAAGCGAGGATGAGGCTCTCTTTGAAGATGAGCCCGAGGTACCTGTACCTGTAGATGTGATACGCGAGCAGCGCCGTCGGCAGAAGCGAGCCGAGGTTCGCGATTGTCTGTAGGTAGAGCCCGAGCCTCGTCCCCTGCCCCACGCCGAGCGCGTAGACCGCGACGATGAGCGCCGCGATACCGAGGAACGACGCGGCCAGCGTGTTCAAAAGCCTCCGCTCCGACTGCGACTTCGACAGACGCGCGATGAGAAAGTCCGTGCCCGCGACTAAACAGAGCACGTACGCCGCCCACAGCGCGAACGGCACCAGCAGGTGCGATAGCCGCACGAACATCGGCGCGTAAGCGCCCGTCCAGAGCTTCGGCGCCGCGTAGACGAGGAAGACCGCCGGCAGGTAAGAGAGGTAGACGCGCGCCCGCTCGCTCCAGGTCAGACCGCGGCCCCGAGCGTCCGCCCAGAGATGTAGATGCACGTGAAGCAGCAGCGAGTAGGTCAACGTCACGCTCGTCACGGCGAGCGTGTCGGCAAAGCGTAGCAGAGGCGTCCAACGCCCCTGCGAGAGCCCCAGCATCGAGTGGAGAACGACGAGCAGGCTCGACGCGTGCCACACGCCCAGGGCGACGGCCAGCACCAGCAGCACGCGCTCCAGACGGTTCAAATCGCGCCGGCTCCGCCCCAACAGCGCCGCGATCCAGAAGTGCAGCGCCGTCGCCGTGCTGTACCCGATGAGCTGTAGGATTTCGAGCAGGGCCATCGTTAAAAGGGTGTTGGGTGTTGGGTCTCAGGTTTTGGTTAAGACGTATTGCCTTTACCCAACACCCGGAACCCGACACCCAACACCCTTCCTTCACTGCTGTCCGGCTGAAGAGACCGCGTCGCCCGCCGCGGGGGTGAGTGTGATCTCGATGCGGCGGTTGCGCTGGCGGCCGGCGGGGGTCGTGTTGGCCGCGACGGGGTTGGAGCCGCCGAGTCCGTTGGCCTGTATGCGCGCGCCATCCACGCCCGAGGAGACGAGGCGGCCGGCGAGCGCCTCGGCCCTGTCCTGCGTGAGCTTCTGCAAGTCGTTGGCATCGCCCTTCGAGTCAACGTGTGCCTCGATACGCACGCGCAGCTCCGGGTTGTTGGCGAGGAGCGCGGCGAGCGGATCGATGGTCGTCGCCACCGCCTTCGGCGTCAACTCGGCCGCGCGCGCGCCTGCCCACATCGTGTCAGGCAGAATGAGGACAAGCCCCTGCGCGGTCTCCTTCACCGACCCGAAGCGCGCGAGCGAGGACTTCAGACTCGCAAGCGCCTCCTGCTGCTGCGCCGCGCGGCGCTCTGCGTCGACTCGGGCCGTCTCGGCGGAGCGCTCGCCCTCCATGCGCGCGAGCTTGAGGCGCGCGGCGTCGCCCTCGGAGCGGACCTGCGCCAGCTCGTCGCGGAGCCGCGCGTTCTCATTGCGCAGCTCGCGCAACTGCTGGTTGGCGTTGATGGCGTCACGCTCGGCCATCTCGCGCGCAGATTCCTCGCGGCGCAGAGACTCGCGCAACCCCTGGATGGTGCGCCCGGCCTCCGCGGTAGTCTCCTCTGCGTCGCTGATGGCGCGGTCGCTCGCGGCCTTCTCCTCGCGCTTCTTGCGCGCGGCGGCGCGCGACTCGGCCGTCTCCTCGGCCTTCGAGCCGAGGCTGATGGCGCGGCGCGCGAGCCCGTCCACCTCCGCCTCCGATTGATTCAGGCGCCAGGCGTTCTCCGCCTGTTCGAGCATCGCCTTCGCCTCGTTCAACTCCTGGGTCGCGTCGCGCTCGGCGCCAGCGTAGCGCGCGAGGTTGACGGCCTGTCGCGCGCCGAGCAGAGACACCGGCGTGCGCAGAAGGTCTCGGTCGGCGATGTCCGGGACGCGCGAGTCGCGGAAGTAGTCGGAGGTGTTGCCGATGTACTGCACGGGCACCGTCGAGACCTGCGCGTCGCCGGGGTCGCGCGGCGGCAGGTTCTCCAACACGACCATGCGCGAGGGGTTTCGGACGAGGTAGTGCGGCTCGGCGGTGACGATGAGCGCGAAGGTTTCGAGCGGCGTCGTCACGTCAATCTTCGTGTCGATGAACTGGCTGCCGCTGCGCTTCAGCTCGCCGAGGTTGTCGGCGCGCCCCTCGGGCGAGATGGCCCACAGGACGTAGGTCGTGTAGACGCCGCCGACCTCGTACGCGCGCGGCAGGTTATCCACACTCAGCTCGACGCGTGTGTTGCGCCGCCCCGTGCGCCGCACCTTGGCCGAGCCCGTCAGGCGCGGCAGGCGTGTCGTCCCGCGGAACTTCAGGCTGACGGTCTGTTCGAGCGGATAGGAGACGGCCACGGTCTCGCGCCGACTGTCAGCCTGCGCCAGCGCCGCGGGCGCGCACCAGACGAGTGCGAACAGAAGCGCCGCCGCCACGCGGAAAGGAGAGCCGTTGAATCTCATAAACACTTGCTCCTTCTGTACGTGTTGAGTGTGCGCGCCACGGGGAGCCGAAAGCTGTACGGCGCGGAGAACAAAGCCTACAGGATGATTGATGCCCCGCCCCGCCCTGACAGTTGCAGATAATTAACCGCGCGCCGCCCGCCTTTCGTGGACGAATTGCACGACGCCGACGGCGACGGCGCAGAGCAGGAAGATGTGTACGAAGCCTTCCTTGCCCAACACGAATTTTCCCACGAGCCACGCGGCGAAGAGCGACGCGGCGAGCAGACGGACGTACAAGTTGAACCGAACCCCTTCGCCTGACTTTAACTTCGACCTTGTTTACGAGGCCGTCTTGACCGAGCCCTTCGGCAGTTCGACCGCGCGCAGGCCGGTCCCGGCCGGGTCGCCTCCGACGAGCCAGCCGCCGCCGCCGAGCGCGGGCGTCACGACGAGCGAGCGCGTGCGGACTGACCTCTGCTCAACGACCTTCCCGCTCTCCTCGACACGCATCACGAGTGAACCGTCGCGCCCCGAGAAGCCGAGGGCGAAGGTGCTCCCCGTGCCGGGCACGATCACGTCGAGCACGCCGTCGCCGTTCACGTCGGCAAAGGCGGCCGAGGCGGCCGACTCCGCACCCTCTGCGAACCAGCGGACGGTGCCGTCGTCGGTACTGACCAGTGCGACGCGCCCCTTCTTCGTGACCATCACGATCTCCGAGCTGCCGTCGCCGTCCACGTCGGCCGACGCGAGCGACCCGCGCACCGAGTCGTCCTCGGCGCGGATGGCGCCCAGCACCTTCAGGTCGGGCACGCTCAAGGCCCACAGGGCGCTGTTGCCGCCGACGGCCATGAAGGCCATCTCGCCGCGCCGCGTGACGAGCGGAGCCGTCGTCACGTCCTCGTCGATCTTCGCTTCGCTGATGACCTGTCCGTCCACGCCGCGGAACTCGACGCGACCCTGCTTCATCCCGAGCAGCACGCCGCGCTTGCCACCCGCCGCGAACGCATGCGGCGACCCCGCGACCTCGCCCGAGAGTTTCTGGCTCGCCAGCACGCGGCCCGTCAGCGCGTTGATGACGTAGAACATCTCCGGCCCTTCCGTCACGACGACAAGCTCCTGCTTGCCGTCGCCGTCGAGGTCGGCCGCGACGCCCGAGACCACCGTCCCTTCCAGAGCGGCCCGCCACGTCTCGCGCCCCGTGTCGCCGAGCAGCGCGCGCACGCCGCCCTGCGTCGCCACGACGACGTACGTGCCGCGCAAAGGATCGCCGACGACGAGCGGCTCGAAGTTGACGGCATTCGGGCTCGGAGTCTGGCCCGCGGCCGTCGGGTTGTAGCGCGAAGTCCAGAGCGAGATGCCGCTCGCGCCGTCCACGGCGAAGACGCGGCCGTCCGTGCCGAGGCCGACGAAATCGACGACGCCGCCCGGGCGCAGGTTGGCCGGGGCGACCTTCACGACCTCACCCGTCGCCACGCGCCAGCCCGTCGCGTCCGCGGGCATCACCACGCTCGCCACCTCCACCTTCGCTTCGCTGCCGAGCGTGACGTGCTCGGGCCGCGAGTAACTGATGCTCGTCTCGGCGGCGGCCGGCGCGACGCGCCAGAAGTAGTTGCCGGGCGGCAGGTCTCTGACGATGTACTGACGGCCCTCGACCGCCTGGTCGAAGACGACATCCTCGAACTTCTCGTCGGTCGCGAGTTGGAGCCGATAGCGGTTGACGCCGGCCTTGCCCTGCCAGCGGACGAGGATCGACGGCGGCAGTTGCGTCGCCACGGGCTTCCGGGTCTGGTCGGGGGTCGGCGTCGCGTTCGGCAAGAGCTTTGCGCCGGGCTTCACCTTGCCTCCCGACTTCTTCTGCTGCGCCTGGATGACGGCGCCGTGCATGGCGAAGAGGCAGGAGGCAAGCGCGAGCGCGCAGAGGGCTGGTCGGCGGGGCTTGGTGGTTCGGTGGGTCATGGGGCCTCGTTCAATTTGTAGCCGACGCCGCGGACGGTCAGGACGTACTGCGGGTTCTTGGGGTCGGGCTCGATCTTGCGGCGCAGGCGGTTGATGTGCGGGTCTACGTTGCGCTGGTAGCCTTCATACTCGGTGCTCCAGACCTCGTCGAGCAGGTCGTTGCGCGACCAGGCGCGCCCGGGCTCGCTGGCGAGTCGTTCGAGGATGTGAAACTCAAGGGGCGTGAGGTCAACCCGGCTGCCGCCGACCGTGACCTCGTGGCGGCGCTTGTCGATGACCAGCTCGCCGACCTCGATGCGATCCTTGCGCTCGTCGTCGGGCTTGGCCGCCCACTTGCCGGCGCGCCTCAAGAGCGCCTCGACCCTCACCTCAAGCTCGCGCGGGCTGAAAGGTTTGGCCAGGTAGTCGTCCGCTCCGGCCTGGAAGCCCGCGACCTTGTCGTCCACGGCGTCGTGCGCGGTCAGGAACATCGCGGGCGTCTCGACGCCGCGGTCGCGCACGCGCCGCAAGAGTTCGAGGCCGCTCATGCCGGGCATCGACACGTCGAAGATGAAGCAGTCGAAGCGGCCCGAGACGGCGTGTTCGAGCGCCTCCTCGGCGCTCTCCTTCTCTTCGACCTCGAAGCCGAGGCGGCGGAAGTACTCGGCGAGCAGCATCCGCATGCTCAGGTCGTCATCGACAATCAGTATCCGAAGGCTCACATGTCCCACCTGGAGAGTTGTCTGGGTAGAGCTTGGCGCACCTACATCCCGCGTGCCCGGATTATAGCGCAAGAAGCGCGAAATGGCGCGCCCCTCACCCGTTCGTATTCCTTGACGCCCCGCGCCCCGCGTCCGTATAGTTTGGTTTTACCGAGAGGCGGCACGAATCTTCCCCTCCAAACCAGCAGACGACAAGCGGGCGACTGTTTCATGCGCGACCTACGGCGACTCTTATTCTACCTCAAGCCGCACTGGGGCAAGTTCGCGCTCGCGACGGTCGCGATGCTCTTCGTCGGCCTCTTGCAGAGCGCCATCGGCGCCCTCATCGTCCCGATCTTCGACCAGGCGCTGCGCCAGAGCGGCGAGTCCGGCCAGCGCACGCCGACGCTCTTCGGCCTCCAAAACGTCATCCCCGACTCGGGCTTCGAGGCTTGGCGCACCATCGCCGTCCTGCTCGTCGCCTTCACGGTCGCCAAAGGCGTGGCCGAATACTTCTCGACCTACCTGATGGCGCGCGTCGGGCAGGAGTCGGTGCTCAAGCTGCGCACGGACATGTACGCACACCTGCACGCGCAGTCGGCCGACTTCTTCGAGCGTCACCGGACGAACTATCTCGTCTCGCGCCTGGTCGGCTCGGCCGCAGCCATCGAGTCGGCCGTCTCGAACACGCTGCGCGACATGCTGCGCGAGAGCTTTACGCTCGCCTTCTTCCTGACGGCCTCGTTCTACTATTCGTGGCGCCTGACCCTCGGCTCGCTCGCCATCGCGCCGCTGGTCGGCTTCCTCACCGCGCGCTTCGGTCGCGCCCTGCGTAACCTTTCGCGCGAGTCTTACGAGGGCGGGCAGCAGTTGGTTGACACGGCGCAGGAGGCGCTCGCCAACCAGACGATTGTGAAGGCTTATGTGGCCGAGGAGCGCGAGCGCGGCCGCTTCGAGCGCGTCGCGCGCCAGATCATGCGCGCCAACCTGCGCACCGCCAAGATACAGGGCGTCGCCCCCAACCTCATCGAGCTGATCGGCATCCTCGCCGTCGCCGCGCTGCTCTTCTTCGCCCAGAGAGAAATTCTGTCGGGCCGGATGAACGCGGCGCTCTTCATCACGTTCCTCTTCTTCCTCTTCTCCAGCTACGACCCGATGCGCAAGCTCTCGCGCCTGCACAACGGCATGGAGCAGGCGCTGGCCGCCGCGCGCCACGTCCTGGAGGTGATGGACGAGCGCGCCGAGATGCCCGAGAAGCCGAACGCGGTCGCGCTGCGCCCGCTGCGGGGGGAGATCGAGTTCAAGAACGTCTTCTTCCGCTACGGCAACGAGGAGCGGCTCGTACTGCGCGACATCACGCTGCGCATCCCTGCCGGGCGCATGGTTGCGCTCGTCGGCGAGTCGGGCGGCGGCAAGTCCACCTTAACGAAGCTCGTCCCGCGCTTCCACGACCCCGTAGAGGGTGCGGTGCTCTGGGACGGAACCGATTTGCGCAACGCTTCACTGGCCACCCTGCGCAGCAACACGGCGCTCGTCACGCAGGAGACCGTGCTCTTCAACGACACGGTGCGCTACAACATCTCGTACAGCCGCCCCGGCGCGACCGACGCCGAGATCGAGGCCGCCGCCCGCGCGGCGCACGCGCACGAGTTCATCCAGGAACTGCCGCACGGCTACGACACCGTCGTCGGCGAGCGCGGCATCTTCCTTTCGGGCGGCCAGCGCCAGCGCCTCGCCATCGCGCGCGCGGTGCTCGCCGACGCCGCCGTGCTCGTGCTGGACGAGGCGACCTCGGCGCTTGACGCCGAAAGCGAGCGGCTCGTCCAGAAGGCACTCGCCAACCTCACACAGGGGCGCACGACCATCGTCATCGCGCACAGGCTTTCGACCGTCCGCCGCGCAGACCTCATCGTCGTCATCGAGCGCGGCCGCATCGTCGAGACGGGCCGCCACGCCGAGTTGCTCGCGCACGGCGGCGCGTACCGCAGGCTCTACGAACTGCAATTCGCAGACGAGGAGGAGGAAGAACTTGTCGTAAACCGTGAACCGTAAACCGTGACCAGAGGAATCAAGTCCTTCTCATCACGGTTAACTGTTCATCTCTCGTCACGGTTTACGGTTCACGGTTTACGCGCTTATGAAATCAATGACTGGGTTCGGGCGGGGCACGGCGCAGGGCGAGGGCTACAGCGTCGCCGTGGACTTGAAGACCGTCAACAACCGCTTCCTCGACGTGCACTTGCGCGCGAGCACGGAGCTGTCGCAACTGGAGGCGACGGTGCGCAAGCGCGTGGGCGAGCGCCTGTCCAGGGGCCGCGTGGACGTGAACATCTCCGTCGAGCGGACGAGCGAGATCAGCTACGAAGTCAACCGGCCGCTCATCGCAGGTTTCATCCAGGCCATGCGCGACATGCAGAAGGAGTTCGGCCTCTCGGGCGAGCCCGACATCAACGTCCTCGCGCGCCTGCCCGGCGCGATGCAGGCCGCGCGCACGGGCGTCTCCGACGAGGCCTTGCAGGGCGTCGAGCAGGCTTTGTCTCAAGCCCTCGACGAGCTTGAAGCGATGCGCGAGCGCGAGGGCGCGGCGCTCGCCGCCGAGATGGCCTCGCGCCTCGACGAGATTGAAAGGCATCTCCCCGTCGTCGAGTCGCTTTCGAGCGAGCAGGTCGAGAACTACCGGGCGCGCGTCTACAAGCGCATCTCGGAGCTGCTCGCGCGCGACGGACTTGAGATCGTCGAATTAGACCAGGGGCGTCTTTCTCAAGAGGTCGCCTACCTCGCCGACCGCAGCGACATCACCGAGGAGACGGCGCGCCTGCGCAGCCACGTCGCGCAGTTCCGCGCGGCGCTCTCGGAGACGGCCGACACAGGCAAGCGGCTCGACTTCCTCCTGCAAGAGTTCAACCGGGAGGCCAACACCGTCCTCTCCAAATCGACCGACCTCGCCATCAAAGACGCGGCGCTCGCCATCAAGGCCGCGGTCGAAAAACTACGCGAGCAGGTGCAGAACGTTGAGTGAAGTTCGCGGGGAGACCGGCGCGACCCCGGCCGGCGGGGCAGACTGTTATCAAGGCATCCTCTTCGTCATCAGCTCGCCCTCGGGCGGCGGCAAGGGCACGCTCATCAGGCGCCTGCGCGAGGCGGTGCCCGGCGTCGGCTACTCCGTCTCCTGGACGACGCGCGCGCCCCGCCCCGGCGAGGTGGACGGCGTCAACTACACCTTCGTCTCCGAGGGCGAGTTCGAGGAGATGGTCAACACTGGAGGCTTCGTCGAGTGGGCCGTCGTCCACGGCCACCGCTACGGCACGACGCGCGCCGCGGTCGAGCAGGCGCTGGCCGACGGTTTTGACATCATCCTGGAGATCGACGTGCAGGGCGCGCGCGCCGTCCGCGCCACGACGGATTCGGTCGTGTCGGTCTTCATCCTCCCGCCGTCCTTCGCAGTGCTGCGCGAGCGCCTGACGCTGCGGATGACGGAGCGACCTGAGGAGCTTGAGCTGCGGCTGGCGAACGCGCGCGGCGAGGTCTCGGAGTACAGGCACTTCGATTATCTCGTCCTGAACGACGAGGTGGAGCGCGCCGCCGCCCAGCTCTCTTCGATAGTGTGGGCCGAGCGCGCGCGCCGCGAGCGGCAGGAGTGGGTGGCGCGCCGCGTGCTCCAGAGCTTCGGGGCGCCCGCCGCGCGTTGAATAAACGGCGCGGAAAAGTTATAAAGGAGTGTTCATCTAAACGCTGGATTTATAGAGGAGGCCGGCCAGAGGGAACGAGAGCCGGCCGGGGAGAGATATGGCGAAACCCGCAGACGCTACGACGAAGACCGAAGAGCAGGACGAGCAGGAGCATGAGAACCCGACCCTCGACTCGAAGTACCGCCTCATCCTGGTCGCGGCGCAGCGCAGCAAGCAGTTGCAGAAGGGCGCGCGGCCTCGGGTCGAGATGGACGCGCAGAGGCACAAGCCGACCCGCATCGCCCTCGAAGAGGTGCAACGCGGCCTGATCAACTTCTCCCTCGTCGAGAAGGAATAGCGCGCGACGAAGTTTGAGAGGCGTGTCCGCGTGGCCGTTAACGT
>JBJMGP010000132.1:0-36556 GCA_045807865.1 Pyrinomonadaceae bacterium | reverse complement strand
TGAAGGCTTGGAGCTGTGTGCCCTGGGTGGGGTCAGGGCGGTAGTTGGAGAGCGAGCACCGCTCGAAGCGCCGCGGGATGTGCGCCGCTTCGAGTAACCTCTGCCGCCGCTCCTCGGCGCCGCAGCGACAATGCCGCGCGCCGCACCCCGCGACTACTTCCATGCCGGTCCCGAAGCAGTAAGCGCACGAGGCTGGTTCGCTGCGCGTGCGCTGGGGTGCGGCCTCCGGCGTCCGTCCGGGCGAGACGGCGGAGAGTGGCCGAGTTTTCGCGGGTCGCGACGGCATACCCCGTCACCTCCTTTCTGCCCTCTCACGCAGCAGGGCCTGCGCCGCCTCGCGCACCCGCGGCGCGTCCTGCGGCAGGAGCCAGCCCCCGCCTTCGGAGCTGATCTCGGAGAGCGTCACGTCGACAGACTTACCTTGGGCCTCGAAGAGCGCCACGCACGTCTCGGCCGCCTCGGCGACCTCCTGCGGGGTGAGCGGCCTGGCCACCGTCGCACGGGCGTCGCCGCCGCGGCCGACTTCGAGGCCGGCGCGTGCGCGCCCGGCTGCGGTGCCGATGAGGCCGTGACTCCTGAGCACGTTGTAAGCCTCGTGCTGCGCGACCCTGGCCGCCTTCGGCAGTCCCCTGCTCTCCAGCCACTCGCGCGTCCGCTCGTGCTCCCGGGCCGCCGCCTGACTCGCCGCAGATCGGAGTGACGGCTCCAGCTCGTGCCTCAGCCGCGAGACGATCTCCTCGACCGGGACCTCGATCCGAAGCGCCGTTCGCGGCGCCGGCCCGTCCCCCGAGCCAGTGTCCTGCGGAGGGAGTGGTGGGCAGATCTGGTGCGGGGCGGGTGCCAGTTTAACTTCCGCGGTTCGTCCCGCGCCGTTTTTCGGCGCGCGGGGATTTCTATCTGCGTCTGAAACTTCTAAATCAGCGTAGCTGTCACTAAAGGCTGCTTCATCCCGTGAAGCACGGGACTCCCGCGATGAAGCACGGGGAAACTCCAAAATTTTTTGACCCTCCCTGGCGCCGATCGAAGACGCGGCGCGGTTGAGGAAGATGCGTACACCGACGCCGTTCTTGCCCGAGAAGTAGCCGATGATCCCCTCTTCGTGCATCCACCGCAGCGCCTTGCGGGCCGTGGCCGAAGCGACCCCGACTGCCTCACAGAGAGCTGCCCACGCCGTGACGTGGCGGTCGCCCCGCAGCTCGGCCTCGAAGCGCAGTACGCCGTCGCGCTCCCAATATCGGGCCGGGGCGTGGACGAGCCGCAAATACACCTTGCTCATTAGCGGCGTCACGCGATCGGCCTCCGGTGAGGTAACGGTCGTGATGACGTCGCCGTCGAGCTGCCGGAAGTTTTTGCGGTATTCACCCGGCCCGAGCTGCGTCTTACGGACAAAGCGGGGGGCCGGCAGAGGTTGTGCGGTCATAAGCCAAATTCCTGAAAACAAAAGGCTTGACAGCGATCCGTGGCCCGCCTATAATGTGCGTCAGGGTTAGACACACAAAGACCGGCTCGCCCGCCAAGCGAGTTGAAGTCGTGACCTGAGGCGCCAAGTTGGTCGGACCGAACGCCTCAGGTCATGTTATTTTCGGAGTGTCGAATTCCTGCCAGGATAATTACCCGGCCGGTACTTTTAGCCTTCCTCAACCCTCCGCCTGATCTGCACTCCCGAGAAGTTATGAGAGCACATATTTTCCCGGCTGGGAATCTGACATTTTTTCGGGCGTCTCCCAGCTTTTCGGGACCCTCCCAAGAATCCGGGAGGGGGTAATTTATTAGGGAGGCTCCCAATATCTTTGGAGCCTCCCGGGTTAGTAGGAGGCTCCCAGATTCTTGGGACTCTCCTAGGAATTTGGGAGGGGGCTATTTTTTTGGGACTCTCCCTTTTTCTTGGGCGAGTCCCAAGAATCTGGGAGGGGCCCAATATATTGGGAGGGGGAAGAAATACTGGGAGACTCTTATATTATTGGGAGTCTCCCAGTATAATGGGAGGCTCCCGGAAAGCGAGATTCGAGCAATGTTTTCAGTGATTTAGAAGGAGGGTAGAACCAGGGTTGGCAGGTTGACTTCGTAAAGGGCGGGCTCGTGAGAGCGTGGGTCGTAGGCACTGATTAGAACGATGAGGTTTCGCGCTCTTAAGGAAGAGAGATTGCGCCGGACCGTTTTGAGTTCGATACCACTCGTCTCGCAGATCTTTCTGTTGGTCGCTTGGCAGGTGGTCGACCCTACCGCGTGGGTCCATTTAAGAAACATCTCATACAGGGCCAACTCAGTACGGTTCAATTTAAATAAGGATTTGGCCGTCCGCAGGTGAAGAGAAACGTCGAAAGACCTGTCGACGGGTGTGATGCCGCGCCTCTGGACCCTGGTCTTCGGGTGATCGCCGGCTTGCGGTCGTTCCTTGGCGGCCGCGGCCGCCGGAGGCGCCACCGTCACTTCTAAATCGCCGCCCGGCGGCTGCGCGGGGTGGGGGAAGGGGACGGGTTGATTCGGCCCGGTCGTTTCGCCTTCCCGCCCGGAAGCGGGGGACTCCCGGGGAACCGCGCCGCCGGTTTCCGCGGCGCCGACTTCGGTCTCGGGGGAGGGGTCGGGGGCGGAGCGCAGAATGCTTGAAAGCGCGCTCTTCATGTCCTCGTCACTCGGACGCAGGAATTCAGAAACGTCGAAATCTTCGACCTTTCGCCTACGATTTCCCGCCATTGTTCGCACCTTCGATCACGCTGGTTATCTTCTCGAACGCCGCCAGATAGTCCTGTGAAGCTTTCGAGTTCGGGTCGAAGTCGAGGAGGGCTTTGCGCGCGCGAAACGCCTTGTTGACGCTTTGGTCTGTGCGGATGGCGGGGAGGATGGGAATTTTGAACATCTCCGACATCTTCTCGAGCCCCTGCTGGACCAGGGCCGTGACTGACAGCCGCTGGTCGACCTGACAGGGCATGAGTCCGATGGGGTTGATCTCGGCTTTGATCAGGTCGTTGAGCAGGCGGATCATGTCATACGCGGCGTTGGCGCCGTTGAGGCTGAGTAGGTCCATGTTGACCGGAATGATCACGTTGCGCGCGTAGACCATCGCACAGGTCTGTAGCAGGTTGATCGACGGGGAGACGTCGATGACTACGGCGTCGTACTGGCTTTCGTAAGGCTCGAGCATCAGCTTCAGGGCGAGCTCACGAACGACGGCCCCCGCCAGCGCGGATTCCGCCTGCACCGTATCCTTATTCCCGCACAGGACGTGGAAATTTTCGCCAGCCTTGATGATGCATTCGTCTAAATGGAATTTATTGACCAGAAAATGGCTGAAAAAGTGTTTCGGCTTGAGATTCAGCATGACGCCGACGGAGCCCTGGCTGTCGGTGTCTATGAGGAGGGTACGAAAACCCTTTGTGTTGGCGAGGTACCAGGAATAATTCACCGCCGCGGTGGTCTTTCCAACACCGCCCCTCTGGTTGGCAATTACTAACCGTATCATTCGTACTCCGTAACTAGCTGCCGGCGGATCCGGTCGATGTCGTCGGCCGTCCATAACCGGTAATTGTTGACGGGATCACGGTTAGGCTCACTGATTTTCTCAGCCTTCAGCCACCTGTAGAGCGTGTTTAGAGAGACCCCGAGGATTTTCGCGACTTGTCGGGTTTTCAAGTATTCCCGGTGCATCCGGCGCATTCTACACATGGGTAGGGTTTATTGCAATAACAAAAACCCTACCCATATGCAGAAATTTAGGATTCAATCTCTCGCTGCCGAATCACAGAAAACGACGATTCATGCGGGGTGATGAGAATTTTTAGAAATCTCACTCGAAGAGAGACGTCGACCCGATTACTCCGTTTTGGTCCAGACCTGACGTCAGAAAGAACTCCCGAAAATGTTGCGCGCGACGTTTCACAGCCACTCACAGGATTAAAGGTTGATTTAATGCCGCGGGCAGTTTGATGTGAGGGAGATCGAAAGCATTCTGCCAGACTGCCCTCATGTCACGCCTGGCGGTCTGGTCAGTGGTGATTTTGGCAGGCCTCTTAGCTGCGGTGCCGCCGGCCCTAAAGCTGATTCGGCGCAGCCGGGGTAGGCGCTACGCCTCAGACCGCCGTCAGTGGTGGGCAGGCTAGGTCGTTAACCTCTCCAAGTCCTGATCTTTCCGTCGATTCCTCTTCTCAATTTGTGAGAGGACCGCGCCCAACTCATCGAGGACGGGTATCAGTGCGTCCAGGTCTTCCCCAGTCAAATCTTCCGGGCGGACCTCCCGGAGTGACCGGCCGATCCTCCTCAACTCTTCGTAGAAGAGGTGTGTCGAGTCGAGCGGGTCGGCCTCCAGCAGCACGTCCACCTTGAAGATGGCGGCGGCCTCGACCGCCGCCGCGGCGGGCTCCCGCGACTCGCCGAGCATCTCCCTCACGCGATCGCGCAGGCGCGTCTGTGAGCCCTGCACGGCCAGGTGGGCCTGGAGAATCTCGCCCCTCGTTCGGCGCGCCTCCGCCGGCGTACGGCCCATCCGCTCCGGCGTCAGGCGCGCGAGCTGCGCGGCCTCCTGGAGGTTCATGCGTCCGTCCGAGAGCGCGTCCTGCACGTCGGCAGGGAAGTCGAGTATGAGAAGGTATTGCCCGATGAAGCTGTTCGGCGACACGCGCCCGGATGTTTCACGGTCGAGGAGAGCGCGGAGGTGGCCGGCGGCGCTCACCAAGTCTTCGCGCCTCCAGCGCGAGGGTCGGCCGCGCTTTGTGTCGGTCGCCGGTCGGCGCTCGACGTGGCGGACGGCGTAGAGGAATCTTACTAATTGCTTCTCAGAGGTCGGGATGACGTCGGGCATGCGCGAGCGCAGTTCCTTACAGATTGCGCGGACGGCCTCGGGTCGGGCGAGCGGGTCGGGAGTCCTCTGGCGGCGGCGTGTGGCGCGCATCGTGGTGGGGAAGTCCTCCAAAAGGGTGACGTTTCACGAACGGGGCATGATACAGCAAATATGCCATGTTGATAGGTAAAAATAGCACCCTACACTATTTATGACTCCGCTACGAAGACAATTGTGGAACCATCGGAGAACGGAAGATTGAGCTTATGGGAGTAGGGAATTAACCCTTGATCGCCCCGCCGGCACCCTTATTCCTCGTCGAGCAGGCTCTTGACGCCCCGGCCACCCTTGTTGAGCACGTGCGTGTAGATCTGTGTGGTCTCCACGCTGGCGTGCCCCGAGAGCTCCTGCACGGTGCGGATGTCGTAGCCCGCCTCGATCATGTGGGTGGCGAAGGAGTGGCGGAAGGTGTGGCAGCTCCCAGGCTTGGCCACGCCCGAAGCCCCGACGGCGCGCTTGAGCGCCTTCCGGAGTACCGTCTCGGCGACGTGGTGGCGCTGCTCACACCCCGCGCGGGTCGAGGGAGCGGTGGCGGGCGGGGAAGACGTACTGCCGGCACCACTCGCGGTCGGCCGAAGGGTACTTCCTGGCCAGGGCGTCAGGGAGGTAAACGTGGCCGAACCCCTCGCGCAGGTCCAGCTCGTGTAAAGCCCGCGCCGTCTCCAACTGCCTCCGGAGCGGCTCGACCGGCGAGGCCGGCACCGTGACGCGCTCCTTCCCGCCCTTGCCGTCCCGGGCGGTGATTTCGCGCCGTTCGAGGTCGAGGTCTTTGACTCCGAGGCGGACGCACCCCATCAGCCGCAGCCCCGAGCCGTAAAGGAGCGAGGCCATCAGCCACGCCTCGCCGCGCAGGTGGGAGAGCACGGCCCTCGCCTCCTCGCGGGTGAAGACGACGGGCAGCCGCCTGGGCTTCTGCGCGCGCTGTCTTCGATCCGGCCGATGGGGAGTGCCAGAACTTCGCGGGAGAGGGAGGGCGGGGCCGAGAGCGCCTGCGTCTGAGTGGAGGCGGCCACCCTGCGCCTCACGGCCAGGGTGTGAGATGAAGGCGGAGACCTCCCGCGCGCCCAGTTCCGAGGGGTGGCGCTTGCCGCAGAAAAGGATGTACTGGCGCACCCGGCGGAGGTAAGCTTCCTCGGTGCGGAGGCTGTAGTGGCGCGTGCGCACGGCCTCGCGCACCTGCTCCGGAACTCGGGAGATGACGGGATGCTCCATGTAGATTAGAGGTGAGAGCCCGGCCGGGGCGTCTAAGCCGGCGGGATGATAGCGGCCTCAGACGCCGCGGGCGGCAACAAGCAAGGGGGAAACCGGGTGAGGCCGACTTAGACGCCCAAACGGGCCTAATTGCCGGCGGCTAGGACGCCGGGATAAAAGTAAATGCGCCCGATCGGGCGTCTTTACCGGCGGCTTGTAGTACGTCTACTTAGCGTTGGGTGGCTTCTTATTGCAATGGATAGAAATATCTTTGAGCAGCATCTGGCTAAGACGACCGAGATCGTGCTCCCGTTTTCGCGCGAGTTCTTGACGAACCCGCTTCCTTCGAGCTGCCGTTATCTCATCTTCCCGAATCAATCTTATGACGGGAACCCGCTTGAGGGGACGAGCAAGTGTTCCCCGAAGAGGCGTTGCCCGAGGGGGAGTACCTCGGCCCATTTGATGCCGCGCGGGCCGTCGAGCACCTCTGGAGAAACGGGAGGGTGCCGGGGTGGGTCAACGTCACCGTCTATTCTTACGACGAGCGGTATACGTACCTTGAGCTTCTATGCTGCGGTAGATTCACGGCGATGGCGGAATACCTCTATCATAAAGTTGAAGGCTATCCGCCGTTCCACGTTTTAGGGCCGAATCTTCCGCCGCACTGGGAGAGCGTAGAAGCGAACGGGAAGTTCGATTTATATTGGCACGGCAGGAAGCCGAAAGGCATTTCGTGCGCTGCGTCCTCTAACGGCTCTGTGAAGCGGCGTCCCTGCGTTTTTGAGGGTCGGGGAGGCGTAAAGGCCGCCGGAGGTTTGATCCCCCGGCGACCTCCTGTTATGACCTCAGCCCGCGGCTACTGCCCGAACCTCTTCCGGTACTCGTCGGAGGAGATGAAGGCTTTCACCATCTCGGCGGCGACGGCGTCGCCGTGGAACTGGTTCAGCTTGTCGAGCCAGAACTTCCAGCCGCGGAAGTCCGTGTCCTGCGGGTCGTCCGGGTTGCGCCGCAGGTAGCCGAAGTACTGCATCAGCACGAAGGCCCGGTTGCGCTCGTTGTCACGGAGTTGTTGATTCTCGGCTACGGCGCGGAGCACCGCCGCGCGACCGGCCGCCACGTCACCGGATGAGTTCAGCTGCGCGACGAGCGCGGAGCGGTCGCCAGCCTGTAACGTAATGCCGGCGTTCTGGGCGAACTTGTCCACGAACTGCTCCGGCGTCATCGAGAGCGGGAAGGCCGTCAGGAAGCGCTGGCGCTGGACGAACTCTAAAACGTACGCCTGCTTATTCGACTCCAACTGCTTCTCCCAGTCGCCGACGTTGACGACGACGCCCTGCCCGATGTGCCTCGTATCGGCCAGAAACTCGTTGAGGCGGACGACCGGCACCGGGCCCTCGACGTTCGACGAAGTCGCGTCGCCGAAGGCGGCCTTGAAGGTGCGGTAGACGAAGTAACCCGTCTCCTGGAACTCAATCGAGAGGAAGAAGGCCGCGCTGACGTTGATCCGCTTCACCTCCCGGCACTGCGCGTCCGCCCCGCATTCCGTGATGTTACCCGTCCAGAAGGCCTGTCCCTCCGCGTCGGGGTCGCGGCCGAGGAAGTCTCGGTAGTGCTGGCGCACGAAGAAGGAGGGGTCGTCGACGGGGTTGGGCGACGCGGGCATGCTGTCGTCGTTCGCGATGATGAGGGTCGCGGTCGTCACGGCGCCGAGAACCGCCCCGACCGGGTTACCCAATCCCAGTGAGAGCGTCTCATTCCCTTCGCCATGGGCGTCTCCCGTGACGAACACTGTGAAACTCTTGCTCGACTCGCCGGCGGCGAAATTCAGAGTGCCGAGGGCCGTCGTGTAATCCGACTTCGCCGTGGCGGTGCCGTCGCTCGAAGCGTAAGTGACCGAAGCCGGCCGCGAGAGGTCGCCCGTGCGTGTGACCGTGATGAGCACGCTGCCGTCCTTCTCGTTGACGTTATAAGTTGCCGCGCCGAACCTGACCGTCGGTGCCGTGAGCGTGTTCGCCAGCAGGGTGACGTTCGTGAGTCCCGAGCGCAGGTCTGTGACTGCCAGGTCGGGAGACCCGTCGCCGTTGAAATCGCCCGCGACGAGGTTGGTCGGACTGAACTCGACCGCGTTGTTGGCAGCGGCGTTGAAGGTGCCGTTGCCGACGCCGAAGAACGTCTCGACCCGGGCCGCGTTGAAGTTGAGAACCGCGAGGTCGAGTTTACCGTCGCCGTTGAAGTCTGCGACCCCCAACGTGCTCCCGGGGGCGTTGAAGGTGGCCGGCGGTTGGAAGGTGCCGTTGCCGTTCCCCAACAGCACGTGCGTACTCCCCGACGAATCGTGAGCGACGACGTCGGCCTTGCCGTCATTGTTAAAGTCTCCGACGACCGTCCAGCGAGGGGAGCCGCCGAGGCTTATGTTCAGCGGAGCGCCGAACGTCCCGTCGCCGTTACCTGAGAGGATGCTCACCGTCGCCGTCTCGTTAGCTAGGACGAGGTCGGCCTTGCCGTCGCCATTGAAGTCGGCCGAGCGCATCCTCTGGGGCGAGGCCGCGAGCGTGGTGACGACCGCGGCCTTGAAATCCCTGCCCCCGTTGTTGGCGAGCACGTTCAGGCTGTAGACCGTGCCGTTGATGTCGGTCGTGCCGCCGGCTTCGACGAGGTCGAGCTTCCCGTCTCCGTTCATGTCGGCGGCGGCGATGGCGGTGGAGTTGCGGGCGAAGCTGAAGGTGGGCGGGGCGGGGAGGGCGAACGTCTTCACCTGGAAGGTGGCGTCGCCGTTGCCGTAGAGGACGGTCACGATTGGGTTCCGCTGGCCGTCGCGGTTAGCGAGAGCCAGGTCCAACTTGCCGTCGCCGTCGAAGTCGCCTGGCACGAGCGCGTCGTTACTCTCGCCCAGCGCGACATTCCTCACGGTCTGGAAAGTGCCGTCGCCGTTGCCAAGCAGGAGTGAGACGTTGGTGCCAAAATCGATACTCATCGCCAAATCTAACTTGCCGTCGCCGTTAAAGTCGCCGGCCACCACTTCGCGCGCCCCCTGGCCCGTGCCGTTGGGGCTCACCAACAGGGTGACATCGAAGTCGCCGACGGCGTTCGAGCTGAGATTGAGAAAACTCTTGCTCGTCGACGAGGAGAGCACGTAGCTCCGGAAAACGGTGTCGGTCGGTCTGGGCGAGACGGTGACCGTGTAGTCGCCGCCGACAGTCAGCCCCGGGAACGAATACCTGCCGTCGGAACCCGTGGTGGTCGTCACAGTCTTCGAGCCGCTCAGAGTCACCAGCATCCCCGCCAGAACCGCGTTCTTGCCCGAGTCACGGACCTGTCCGCTAATCGTGAAGGTCTGGAGCGCGCCGGTGAAATTACCGACCCTGTTGGAGGAGAGGTTGGAGAAGACGCGGTTGGGGGGGGTAAACGTGTACCTGGGCAGGGACGGGGTGACCGTGTAATCGCCGGACGCGGGCAGGGAAGTGAACGCGTAGGTGCCGTCGGCGGCGGTCGTCGTCACGGCCGACGCGCCGCCGCTCAAAGTCACGGTGACGTTGGAGAGCGGCGAGCCGGAGGCGGTGATGGTGCCACTGATCCTGAAGCGCAGGATCGCGCCGGTGAAGTCCGCCGTCGCGTCCGAGGTGAGGTTCGTGAAAGTTTGGGTCGGAGGCGTGAAACCGTAGTTGGTCTTGAAGGGCTCGACGGTGTAAGAGGCGCCGACCGGCAGGTCTCGGAAAGAGTATTCGCCGGAGGCGCCGGTCCAGAAGGTTTTCGTGGCCGAACCCTGAGAGGTCAGAACCAAGGCCACGTCGGACATCGGGGCTCCCGCGTCGTCGCGCACAGTGCCGCCGATAGCGAGCGTCCCGCTTCGGTTGAGGAGTACGCTGACGACGCCGAGGCCCGACCCGGTACCGAAGCCGTTAGATGCCCCGAACAGATCGAGTCGGCCGTCGCGGTCGAGGTCGGCGACGGCAACCGACGTCGGGAACGCGCCCTCGCCGGCCTCGAAGATCACGGCCTCGCGGAGCGTGCCGTCGCCGACACCTGCGAGCACGGTGAAGCCTGGGCTCGCTATCGTCACGTCATTCTTGCCGTCGCCGTCGAGGTCGGCGATTTTGATCGAGGTCGAATTCGAGCGTGACGCGTAATCGACCTTCGGCTGGAACGTGCCGTCGCCTCTGCCGATGAGCACGCTGAGAGTTCCGTCGAACGAGTTGCCGGTGACGAGGTCGAGCCTGCCGTCCCCGTTCAGGTCGCCCGCCGCTACTCTCTTCGTACCACGCCCGGAGACGTAGGGTACGGCGGGCCGGAAGGTGCCGTCGCCGTTGCCGAGCAGCACGTCTACGACGCCCGCGTCTGCCGGCGTCGTGGCCGCCGCCAGGTCGGCGTTGCCGTCCCCGTTGAAGTCGCCGCTCACGATGGCGGAGTCGAAGGAGGAGGTCGTCCCCGGCCCGTGCGCGTAAGTCACTTTGGGTTGGAACGTCCCGTCGCCGTTGCCGAGCAGCACGTCCACGACCGTCCGGCAGACGACGGCGAGGTCGAGCTTGCCGTCCTTGTTGAAGTCCGCGGCCGACAGGTCGTTAGCCATGTCGTCCACAGGGAACTCCTTCATCACCTGCAACGTCCCGTCGCCGTTGTTGAGGAAGATGCTGACGTTCTGTTTCACGGGCTGGGAGAAGACGGAGTTGGCGACCGCCAGGTCGGGACGGCCGTCGCCGTTGAAGTCACCGGCTACGATGGAGCCCGCGCCCTGCGCCGCCGGGTAGTCGCGCCTCGCGGCGAACGTCCCGTCACCGACGCCGATGAAGACGCTGACGGACGGGCTGCCCGAATTGCCGTGGTTCGCTGACGCGAGGTCGGGGACGCCGTCGCCGTTCAGGTCGGCCGCGACCGCCTTTTGTGCGCCGGTGCCCGCGCTGAGGGTGTTGGGGGGCGCGAAGGATTGCGCTCGGGCGCTGCCCGCCGTCATGACGACCAGCAGAACCCCAGACACGGTCGCAAAGAATAAGGGTAGTGCAGAGGAGACGGCGGAGAGTCTCAGGCGCAGTGAAGCTGTGCGGGGCATCAATCAAATTCCTCCGGATCGCAATTCAAAATTACTTGTATGTCGGAAGTAGACCTGTGATAGGCAACACGCGCCGCACCGGAGAGGGTGCGACTGTGGCTTGCCTGCTCGTGAGCGGCCGCCACGGTCAACAACCGTGGCGGCCGCTCGGGCGCATGGCCGCAGCTGTCTATTGCCCGAACCTCTTCCGGTACTCGTCGGAGCTGATGAATGCCTTGACCATCTCCGCCCGGATGTAGTTCCCGTCGAACTCGTTGAGCTTCGAGAGCCAGAAGTTATAGCCGTCGAAGTTCGTGTCCGGCGTCGCGTTAGGAGTCCGGCGCAGGTATCCGAAGTACTGCATCAAGACGAAGGCTTTAGTCAGGTGCCGCCGCTTGAACTCCGCGTTCTCCGTGATGGCCCGCAGCACCTGCCCGCGCGTCTTCGCGCCCGACGTGAGGTCGGCCACCAATTGGTCGCGCTCGGCCTGCGTGAGGGCGGGGCCGGCCGACGGATTCAGCGGGTCGCCGGTGCGCGCATTGAGCGCGTCCACGATCTGCGCGGGCGTCAACGTCGCCGGGAAGGTCGCGGCGTACTTGTCGAAGTAGGCTCGCTTGTTCGCCTCAAGCGTCTCCTCCCAGTTCGGCCCGCCGACCACCACGCCGCGGCTCAACTCCTGCGTGTCAGACTGGAAGGCTCCGAGCGTCATCCGCTCGCCCGCATTGTTAAAGTTAAGCAACTGGTTCTTGAGGTACGCGAGGTAGCCGGTCTGCTGGAACTCGATGGAGAGGAAGAAGGCCGCCGAGACGTTGACCCGCTTCACCTCGCGGCACGCGGCGTTCATACCGCACTGCTCAATTTCGTTCGTCCAGAAGGCGAAGCCCGAGTCGTCCGGGTCTCGGTTCAGAAAGTCGCGGTAGTGCTGGCGGACGAAGAAAGCCGAATCGTCGATGGGGTTGACGGTGGAGGGAACCGTGTCGTTGTCGATGATCCGGAGATCGACCTGCGACGGCGAGCCGGTCGTGGAAGCATCCGGGCCGAACAGCGTGACCGGCAGGGTCTCGTCGCCTTCGACGATGGCGTCGTCGGTGAGGAAGACTTGGAAGGTCTTGCTCGTCTCGCCCGCCGCGAATTGCAGGTACCCGAACGAAGTCGTGTAGTCGCTCCGCGGGGAGGCGAAGCCGGGACCCGCGAAGACCTGGCCGGTAGAGTAGAAGACTTCGGCGGGCGCGGAGCTGTCGCCCGTGCGCGTAATGGTGACGGTGGCGATGCCTGCGCCTTCGCCGGCCTTGAACTCGCGTGCGGGGAACTGGAAGGTCATTGGCCCGGTATTGGTGTCGTTGTCCTTGATGACGCCTTCGGCTCGCGCGCGTGTGATGGTTGCGTTGACGGGGGCCGAGATGTTGAGGGCGAAACTCTTGTCCGGCTCCACGATGGTGTCGTTCAGAATCTGGACCGGGACGTTGACGGAGTCCGCGCCGGGCGCGATGAAGAATCCGCCGCCGAGACGGATGTAGTCTTCGCCCGCGACGGCCGTGCCGTCCTCTGTGGTTGTGGAGAAGACCACATCGCGGTCAATCGCGCCGGTGCGCGTGACCTTGAAGGCGGCGACGCTCTGGCCGGCGTTCCCCTCCGTGATCGTCACGTCCTCGACGGCGATGGTGGGGAGCGGGTCGTCGTTGAGGATGGTGACGGCCGTGTGACTCAGCCCGACCGCCGCCCCCGTGAAGTCCTTGAGGCCGACGAAGAACGTCTCGTCGCGCTCGTTGACGTTGTCGTCGGCGATGTTGACCGTGATGTTCTTGCTCGTCTCGCCGGGGGCGAAGGTGAGCGTGCCGGTCGAGGCGGTGAAGTCACCGGCGGAGGCGGTGTAGTCGGTGGTGTAGTAAGTGACCGACGACTGGCGGCTCGTCCCGCCGACGCGCTCGACGGGGATGGTGACCGAGCCCGCGTTCTCGCCGACGCTATACGTATCGGCGGGGAACCGTATGAGGGGGTCGTCCTCCAGGGCCGTGAGCGTGGCCCCGATCATCGCGCCGCGCGTGCCACCGCCCCTGCCGAGCGTGAAGGGCGCGCTGCCAGCTCTCTCGTGAACGGGGTAAGAGGCGCCGGTGAAAGGGATGGTGCCGGGCGCGGCGGCCGCGCCAATCACGCTGAGGGAGAAAGCCAGCAGCGACGCCAATGCGGTCAGTGCGGAGCGCCGTGAGAGTATACGGGACATTAATCAACTCCTGGTGAAACACAGGGGCCGGACGGGCCTGTGGCGATAAGTGGCCGTAGGCGCGGACCTCTCGCGAGTCAAGGCTTGGATGCGACAGCGCGCCGCACGCTTGCCATATCAGGTTACTTGTTAAAGGGAATGTACGTCTGTGATAGGCGTTACCAGCCACGCTAGGGAGGGTGGAACTGTGTCTTACCTGCTCGTGAATATTCCCGCCATGAGCAAACGCAGATTATACGGGTAAATAAGAGGAAGTCAAAGCAGCTTTCCCCACACAAACAGGCCAAACTCTGATGAGCCTGGCGGAGTCCTAGCAGAGTCATGATGGAGTTTGCAGAGAAGAGAGGCGGCCGCCCTAGCTTCATAGTTGGGCGACCACCTCGTTTCCAGGGCAAGGTTTAAATACTACTGCCCGAACCTCTTCCGGTATTCAATCGAGTCGAGGAACGCCTTCACCATCTCGGCCTGGATGTAGTTACCGTCGAACTGATTCAGTTTGTCCAACCAGAACTGCCAGCCGGAGAAGTCGCGGTCGGGCGGGTCGTCCGGGTTCCTCCTCAGATAACCGAAGTACTGCATCAGCACGAACGCTTTGTTGAACTCCGCCTGCGCCAGGTCGGAGTCTTCCGCCACCGCGCGCAGGACTTGCGCGCGCGTCTTAACGCCGGACGACAAGTCTCTAACGAGTTGGTTGCGCTCCGCCGCCGACAACGCCCCGCCGGAGTTGGCGTTGAGGGCGTCGACGAAGTCCGCGGCCGTCATAGTCGAAGGATACTGGGCGGTGAACTGGGGACGAGAGACGAACTCGGCGGCGAAGGCGTTTTTGTTGGCCTCTAGCTGCTGCTGCCAGTCGCCCACGTTGACCTGTACGCCCTGACTGATGGCCGGCGTGTCGGTGAGAAATTCACGCAGCCGCACGGGGACGGGGCTGCCCGCCTGGTTGCCGTAGGCCGCCTTGTAGAAGCGGTAGACGAGGTAGCCGGTCTCCTGGAACTCGATGGAGAGGAAGAAGGCCGCCGAGACGTTGATGCGCTTCACCTCGCGACACCGGGCGTCCGCGCCACACTTCGTGATCTCATTCATCCAGAACTGTAGGCCGGCGGGGTCGGGGTCGCGGTTGAGGAACTCACGGTAGTGCTGCCTGACATAAAACAGCGGGTCTTCGAGCGGGTTGCTGACCGAAGTTACCGGGGCAACGTCGTCGCTGCCGACGGTCACGGTGGCAATCGAGACCGGCCCGAGGTTGATGCCGGAGGGGTTACTCAGCCCGACGGTGAATCGCTCCGGCGATTCGACGAAGGCGTCGTCGGAGACAAAGACCGTGACGGTCTTGCTCGTCTCGCCCGGGGCATAGCGCAGGGTGCCGAATACGGCGGTGTAGTCCGAACGGTCCGAGGCCGAACCGTTGCTGGTCGAGTAGTCCACGGTGGCCGGCCCGGAGGCGTCGCCCGAGCGCACGACGCTGACGGTCACGCTCCCGTCGCCCTCGGAGACCGAACTGTCCGCCGCAGCGAACTGGACGGTCGGCATTGAGGTGGCGTTAAGCAAGACGCCGGCGTTCGCGAAAGCGGTGCCGGAGTCGGCGCCGTCATTACGCATGTTGGCGATGACGAGGTCGGGCGCCCCGTCGTCGTCAACGTCGCCGACCGCGGCGAAATCGGGGCTGCCCTGTATCGGCTCCAGAGACAACCCTTTCGCGTCCGTGAACGTGCCGTCGCCATCGCCGTAGTACGGCTTGATCTCTTGGGGGCCGCCGGAGATATTGTAAGTAGCCGCCGCGAGGTCCAGTTTGCCATCCCGGTTAAAGTCACCGGCCGAAAGGACGCTGACCTGGTGCCCGACGGTGACCTTCTCATCAAACTTGACGAAACCCCCATCGCCCTTTCCGAGAAGTATGAAGACGTAGCTCGGGAAGGCGTCACGCGGGGCGTTGACCATGAAGGCGACGTCAGGCTTTTTGTCGCCGTTAAAGTCGCCGTGCGTGAGCACCGAAGGGTTCCCGCCCACCTCGAAGTCGAGGGGCATGCCGAAGTGACCGCTTCCATCGCCGAGGAGGACGGTGACGGAGATGCCCTGGTCAGCCACAAGGAGGTCCGGCTTGCCATCACTGTTGAAATCGTCCGTCATCACGTGGGCCGGCTGGAACTTAAGATTGGAGTTGAGGGCGGGACGGAAAGCCCCGGCCCCGGCATTCAGTAAAACACTCAGCGTGGGCGGAGCGTCGGTCAACTGGTCCGAAGCGCAGACGACCGCCAGGTCAATTCTACCGTCGCCATCGAAGTCTTTGGCCGTCAGGGAGACGGGCGTGTTGATAACTGCGTAGCCGGTTGGCGTTTGAAAGGTGCCGTCCCCGTTCCCGAAGAAGACGCGGGCGTTCTGGTCCTTCAGCCCCACACTCGCCAGATCCAGTTTACCGTCGCCGTTGAAATCAGCCGCCACGACTTCCCGCGGGAGTGTCCCGCCCCCGGCCGTCGGCTGGGCTCGGAAGGTGCCGTCGCCGTGACCCAGCAGCACACCCACGCCGTTGTTAGAATCTCCGAAGGCCACGTCTAACTTGCCGTCGCCATCGAAGTCGCCGAGCGACAGCCCCCCGGGGACCTTACCGATTTTGTTGACGAGGAGCCGGGCGTCGAAGTCGGCCCTCAAGTTCGAAGAGACGCGGCTGAAACTGCGGCTGACCGGGGGCGGCGTAATGATCGGCGTGAACAGACTGTTCGAGGGGTTCGGCGAGAGCGTCACGGAGTAAGTGCCGCCGGCCGGCACCCCGAAGAAAGAGTAACCGCCTTCCGTAAAGGTGTCCGCCGAGGAAGTTTTAGAGCCGGTCAGCATGACGCGCAGGCCGGACAGCCCGACCCCCGCGACCGCGTCACGCACGACGCCGCTGATGACAACGGAGGGGAACTGGCCGGTGAAGTTTGCCGTCCGGTCGGAGGAAAGGTTACTGAAGGTTGTGGAGAGCGGGGAGAAAGCAGCCCCTTGCAGCGTCGGCTTCACAGTGTAGCTGCCGCCCCCTGCCAGAGACTGGAACGAGTACGTGCCGTTCCCGTCCGTAGTTGCGGTCGCGGACGAGGTGCCGGCCAGTGAAACAGTCACTCCCAGGATGCCCGCGCCAAGACCGTCCTTAATCACACCCTGTATGGTGAATCGCCGGACCGTGCCGACGAAGTCGGCGGTGGCGCCCGAAGTCAGATTGTCGAAACTCCGACTTGGTGGCGAGAAGGTGTAATTACTCTTGGACGGGGTGATTGTGAAGCTATCCCCGTCTCGGAGACCCCCGAAGGAGTAACTGCCGTCTGCCCCTGTGACCGAGAGGGTGGTGGTGCTCCCGGGGCTGGTAAGTGCCATCGTCACGCCCGAGATAGGTGCGCCCGCCTCGTCGGAAACATTCCCCCTGATAGTTTGCGAAGCGGCGGCGTAGTTGAGCACCCTGACCGAGCCGCCGAAAGACAGAGCCTGAGTGACATCCGGCGCCAAGCCGCTCATCGCCAGCACGCAGGCAACGAGACGGGCGAGCCACAGAGTAAGCGCGCCGGGCTGCGGTCGAGTGCCGGGGGCATGACCGCGTGTGAGTCTCGGTTGTTTGAGGACGCATCCCATTTCGGATTCCTTAAGATTGACAGAGTTGGGGGAAGTCTCTGAAGGGAGCCGACGGCAGAAGTCTGCCGTGCATAAGTGCTGCGGGCACCCGTCGGCATAGACGCACGAGTGCCGATAAATGTTAAATGAAAAAAGTGATTACATCTGTGAGAGGCGTCACACGCCGCGTCGGGAAGGGCGGGGTAGTAACTTACCTGCTCGTGAGTGTCCCACTTAGGCCGCCTGAATTATACGGGCGGAGAATAGTCTGTCAAAGGTTATCGCGTAATCTACGATCCTTGAGTTCTATAACAAACCTTCCGTAGTCCGAGCCCGATAAGGGTCATGATGGATTTGTGAGGGGCAGGGAAGCGTAAAGGCCGCCGGGGAGGACGAGCAGCGAAACCCACGCTTCGGGGCGACTTTTTCGGACCCCTTGAATAAGCGTCAGTCGCTTAAGGTGGCGTGGGCCAGGTGGCTCACCGCGCGGTTCGGGGACAAGCTGAACAGCGTCGCAACCGGGTGGCAGTACACATGGTGACTGTCTTTGCCGCCGCCGCGGGCGTGGACGTCTTACTGTCAATTTTGCCAGTACTGACCGTGTGAGACTGCCGGTAGAGTATCGCCGGACATCTGTATTTCAGGTCATGAGAAAGGGGTCGCGCATCGTGACTTCAAGCGTAATAGACTCGAAAGAGCTTCCCCGGGCCGAAATGGGCGAGCGGCCAGCCAGGTTCATCGAAAACCGGAAGGAACTTCGGCACGCGAGGGTGACCCCCCTGGCCTCGATTTTCGGCAGTGGCTTTCTCGTGATTGTGCCCATCTTGCACGCCGCCGTCGGGCCTTATTCCGTGGTCGCGATGGCCGGAGTGTGCGCCCTGGCCTACGCGATGGGGTCAGTCATACGCTTCAACATTCGTCACGCCGAGCCGCTGTTGGAGTCGGGCACGGCGTCGGCTCGGGTGGCCCGTTACGAGCGCACGGCCAACCTCGCCCTGGTGTTCGCCTACGCCATCTCCGTCTGTCTATACATACACATCCTCGCCGCCTTCCTCCTGGGCGGACTCGGGATTAACACACCGTCTAGAGAGAACCTCGTCACCGTCATCATCGTCGCGGGGATCGGCCTCCTGGGCCGCTCCCGCGGCCTCGACATGCTCCTGGTCTTGGAGCGCTGGGCGCTGCGTGTGACCGGCGTGCTCGTGCTGGCGCTGGTGGCGGGGTTCGTCTTGTTTGACTGGAAAGCTTTTAGCACGAACACACTTCAATGGCCGGTTCTTCCTCAGCAAGACTTATGGACGGTTCTCACCGTGCTGGGCGGGACACTCATCGTGGTGCAGGGCTTTGAGACGTCGCGCTATCTGGGCTCGGAGTATGACCGGGAGATGCGCGTTCGGTCGTGCCGGAGTTCTCAGATTGTCTCGACGATCATCTATGTGGTCTTCGTCGCGGCGGCGACCCCACTGATGCATTTTCTCGGCGACAAGGTCGAGGACAACGGGCTTCTGGTGCTGGCCGCGAAGGCGGCCACCTGGCTTACCGTCCCGCTGGTGTTCGCCGCGGTGCTCAGTCAGTTCAGCGCGTCGGTAGCGGACGTAGTCGCGGCCGGGGGGAACGTGGAAGAGTCCACCCAGGGTCGCGTCGATGACCGACAGGCATACGTGTTGATCTGTGGAATCGCCGTGGTGATGGCGTTCGCTTCGACACTGACTATCCTCTCGTTCGCGTCCCGCGCCTTCTCCTTCTATTACTTCCTGCAATGTCTTGTCGCCGTCTGCGTCAGCGAAAACAAGGCGCACAAGATAGCGATAATTCTGTTGGCGGCAGTGCTCGCCTTCATCACGCTCTTCGCAGTCCCGGCGGGCTAGGCGGCTGGCTCCCGCCCGGACAGTCGCGTCGGACAGGAGGTGATCTAATGCCTGTCAGGCGCTAGGAAACCTCGCAGTCGCTCTACAGGGCTGCCTGCTGAACGGTCACACGAATTTTTATAAAATGTAACCATTCAGGTAGCCGCCGCTGATTAGCCGGCATCTGCTGCTCGGTTGCAGACGAGGGGCTTGCCGTTCAGCACGCGCTCCAGGGCATAGAGAAGGTAATGGCCTTACTTGCGGGCTGCCGGACAGTAACTCTCCACATAAAGGAAGCCGGCGACACTAATAGGCGGGGCAGGGATGTCCCGTCCTCGACCGCGGGGCGGCGCGCGGCCAGCATCTTCGCCATGAAGTCCTGCCTCATCAGGAACCCGTCCGCCCGGGCTTGGTTTACAGCCTCATGAACGTGTGACAGACTGTCGATACCAGTGCGTACATAGAGAAGGGCCGGCTCCGGTTTAAGAGCCCCTCCTTGTAACCCGCCCGTCGCCTCTGAGTCACCGTTGGACACTACCCCGAGGTGTATCCCGATGCCTGATGGGAAGAAGAAGCGGCGCGTGCTCCACGTACCGGACGGCGACGGCCGCCTGCTGACGGAGCTGCTGACGAGCGACGGCCACGAGGTGACAGAGGCCGACGGCACGTCCCCTGTGCTCGACTGCGCCGCGCGCGGACAGTTCGATCTCGTCGTCGTCGAGCATCATTCACCGGCGGGGGCGGCGCTGCGTACGCTCATGGCGCGCCACCAGGCCCTCCTCGACGCCACCCCCGATGCGGTCTTCCTGCTCACCCACGACGGGACCTTCCTCGACTACCACGCGAAAGACCCCGGTCAGTTTTTGGTGCCGCCGGAGCGGTTCCTCAGCAAGAACGTCAGGGACGTGCTGCCGCAGGGGCTGGCCGCCGACCTCCTGCGCTGTTTCGAGCGGGCGCTGGAGTCGGGCTCGCTGGTTACCCACGAGTACACGCTCCCGGCTGCGGACGGCCCCGGCGCCTACGAGGCGACGGTCGTCGGTTGCGGCGAGCACAAGGTCCTGTCTATCGTGCGCGACGTCACGGAGCGCAGGCGCGCCGAGGAGGCCGTCAGGGAGCGCGACCGACTGCTCCAGACTATCTTTGACTCACTCTCCTCGCACGTGGCGGTGCTCGACCGCGCGGGCGTCATCACCTACGTGAGCCGGGCGTGGGAGGAGTTCGCAGGGCGGAATCAGGGGCTGCCGGAGCGCATCGGCGTCGGCGTCGACTACGTGAGCGTGTGCCGCGCCGCCCAGACCGGCGACCCGACGGTGCGGGAAGCCCTCGGGGGGATCGAGGCCGTGATGGCGGGCGAGCGGCCGACGTATTCCATCGAGTACCCGTGTCACTCGCCCGCGGAGCGGCGTTGGTTCCTGATGCAAGTCGACCCGATGCCGCCGGAGCAGGGCGGCGTGGTCATCAGCCACGTTAACATCACCGAGCGCAAGCGGGCCGAGGAGGCGCTGCGCGAGAGCGAGGAGTTCAACCGCCGCATCGTCGAGAGCAGCGGTGACTGCATCAAGCTCCTCGACCCCGAAGGGCGGCTGCTCTACATCAGCGAGCGGGGGCAGGAGCTGCTCGGCATCGAAGACCCCGGCCCGTACCTCAACGGCTCGTGGGTCGGGCTGTGGCCGGGCGAAGGCCAGCGGGACGCCCGCGCGGCGATTGAGCAGGCCAAGGCAAGTGGCTTCGGGGTGTTCCAGGCGTTCGGGCCGACGCCGCGGGGAGAGCCGAAGTGGTGGGACACGGTCGTCACGCCGATGACCGACGCGCGGGGGCGCGTGACGCGACTGCTGGCAATCTCGCGCGACATCACCGAGAGCAAGCGGGCCGAGGAAGCGCTGAAGGGCGCGCTCGCCGAGGTGCGGCAGCTGAAGGACCGGCTCCAGGAGGAGAACGTCTACCTGCGAGAGGAGATCAAGCTCGAAAGTAATATCACCGAGGTGGTCGGCGGCAGCGACGCCACCAGGCACGTCCTCCATAAGGTCGAGCGGGTGGCCCCGACCGACTCCACCGTCCTCATCACGGGCGAGACGGGGACGGGTAAGGAGCGGGTCGCCCACGCCGTCCACAAATTGAGCGGGCGGCGCGACAGCCCCTTCATTAAGGTGAACTGCGCGGCGCTCTCGCCCACCCTCATCGAGTCGGAGCTGTTCGGCCACGAGCGGGGCGCCTTCACGGGCGCCGTCGCGCAGCGGCGCGGCCGCTTCGAGCTGGCCGACGGCGCCACCCTCTTCCTCGACGAAATCGGCGAGCTGCCCATAGAGCTTCAGCCGAAGCTGCTGCGGGTGTTGCAGGACGGTGAGTTCGAGCGCCTCGGCGGCACAAAGACGATCAAGGCTGACGCGCGCGTCATCGCGGCGACGAACCGCGACCTGCGGAAGGAGGTGCAGGCGGGGCGCTTCCGCGCGGACCTCTACTACCGCCTGAACGTGTACCCGATCACCGTGCCGCCCCTGCGCGAGCGCCGGGAGGACATTCAGCCCCTGGTCGAGCACTTCGTCGGCATCTTCTCCAGAAAGATGGGGAAAGAGATCACCTCGGTGGCGTCCGCCACGCTCGAGATGTTGCGCAGCTACCTCTGGCCCGGCAACGTGAGGGAGCTGGCCAACGTGATCGAGCGGGCCGTCATCACCACCCCCGGCGCCGTCCTGCACATCTCCAACCTCACCGAGGCTTCACCCGCCGCGGCGCCGCCGAAGCCGAGCATGACCCTGGAAGAGGTGGAGCGGGAGCACATCGCCGCCGTCCTCGAATCGACGAACCGGAAGATCGATGGGCCGGACGGGGCCGCCAGGATCCTGGGGCTCAACCCGAGCACGTTGCGCACGCGCATGAACAAGCTGGGGATTCAGAGTCGTAAGCCCTGGCCCCCGCCGCGGTCGAGGTGAACATGCAACGACATTCTCGGAGTGAGCGAGCCGCATGGGCGCTTCCGCGGGGCTCAAGATCGGGCGAACGGCCGGGGCGGTGGACAGTCTTGGTACCATCGCTTCCAATCGCGCCGCTACCCCCGGGTTACGACGTAGGTTGCCCCCGGTAACACTTAAGCACGGCACTACCTTCTATCTGACACGCCAATGAAATCGAACGGCCGCTGGGCCGACGGCTCTCCTGACGGGGGAGATGACGGCAGCCACCACATCTTTAAGACCAGGTGGCAGGGCGACCCGCGCATCAACCGTCAGAAGGCATCGACGCCTCTCGCCCATCCCTCGCGGACTCATCTTTCAATCAGAAGCTGTATCCTTCCTTCCGCGTCTCTCTGAAACTCGACGTGGTAAGTCCACACGCCTATCTTTTTACCGTCCGCCTGTGAATATAGAGGCAGCTTCAGCATGCCGCTGCGCCCCCCGTGCACCCCGGCGGCCTCGATGATGATGTCGATGACGGCGTCGGTGTTCAGACTCTCGGGTTCCAGACCTGCGCTCAGTTTGAGGTCGGCAGGATTCTCGGTGAAGTCCGAGAGCGGCGGCAGAGGACGGCCCGAAGTCAGCAACACGGAAGTGCGCCGCCCGGACGCCAGCACGACGAGTAGCCTCTCGGCGTAAAAGTTCTCGTCCTTCGGGCGGTCGGACGGCGGAGCCTGACCGGCTTCGACGACGAGCGAGCCGACGTGTGTCTTTCGGTCGTAAACTACAATCTTCGCGCCGGGGTGCATGATTTTGCGGGCGACGCTAACCCAGTCACTCTGTAGAAAGGGCGCCATGCCCGAGTCCACCATCAGAACGTCACTGTCGCGGACGCCGCTTTCAAACGCCGAAGGGTGGCCTTCAAAGATGACGACGCTGTGACCTATGTAGCCGAAGGCAACGAGGGTGCCGAGGAAGGGGATGCATTTGGTCTTATCCTCATCCCGCGCGAACGCCTCGATGGACGTGTAGGCGATGGCGGTGACGTTCAAAGACGGCTCGGGCGGCAACATCCTCTTCACCGGCTCGACGTGTTCGTCCGCCATACTGCCGGGCGCGGGACAGGGCAGCAGCAAGACCTCCCGCCCTGGCGTCACGACGGCAATCGCCCGCCGGCCCTCAACCTCGTCGCCCGCGAGCGCTTCCGGATTCGACAAGCGTGCGCGCGCATTAGCGAACAGAGCGTCCATGCCCGGACGCTCTTTAACGTCTGGCATGCGAGGCCGGAACAGGCCGCTACGGAAAAGCTCCCTCACCCTCTTCGAGAAGGCCAGATGGAAGATCGCACTCAGGAACAGCGCATGCAGCAGTCCGTGGAGGATGATAACGAAAACCAAACGGCCACCCTCACGAGGCCACTCCAAGCGGGTCCCTTCCGCATACACGATAAACATCCACTCAAGTATCAGCGTCACTAAGCCGAGCCACCTACCGTAAGCCTTCCGCCTGACTAGTCCCAGGAAGGAGCCCAGCGGCAGCGCCACGCAGCCCAGAAGAAACAGAAAGCCGCGCAGGTTGAAAGGCGGCGCGCCTACGCCTTCGGTCGTGGACGGCGGCGACGTGAGGAAAATTACGAGTGTTAGGAGCCACTGAAGGATGCACAGCAAGAGCGCACCCTGTGCGAGCCTGACAGGCGGGAAACGGTTCAGCTTGTCGCTCATTTCTTTCGCCTTACGGCCTCGCCGTCCACGGCGCAGAGCGGGCTGCGCGCTGTGACCTCGTGCCGTCGGTTGATGTCGCTTCGCGTGAGGCCGACGAGGCGTTCGCCGGCAGGAATCCCCCTGGTGCGCGGAGAGACTATGCCTCTCGGCATCAGATAGTCAATGGCCGGCGGAATGGAGACCGGACACTATCTCGCCGTAACTATACAGGTACCCGCCGCTGGCATGCGCAGGTCACGCTCCGCGCCGTTGTTGGTAAAGGGCACGGCGAGGTCACTCATGAAGCGCAGTACCTCAGCTTCTTAAAGAAGCGCTTTGCTGCGGAGACGTCACGCCTCGCGACCGCCTGTGACTCGAATCAATCTTTGCAACGGAAATCCTTTGGCTTCCCCGATGCCGTGTAAAGCTCACACAGGCGGCGCTTTGCCAGGGAGATGCGCGGGTTGTCGCCTTCTTGCGAATGCACCAGGGAGTCGTAGCTCGCGAGCAGAAGCGGCTCGGCGTCGGTGTATTTTTGTTGCGCCGTCAGGCATTCGCCGAGCGCGCCTTCCGTGAGCGCCGTCATGAAGTGGCCTTTCGGCAAGTTCTCCTCGCGCAACTTCAACGCCTCGCGCAGTATTTTTTCAGCTTCGGCGGTACGCCTTCCCTTATTCAGAATCAACCCCTTGACGGTCAGGGCGGTGGCGAAGTTGATGTAGCGCGGGTTTGAGTTCTGCCGGTAGTTATCCAGCACCTTATCAATCGTCTTCTCGGCTTCGGGGAGAAGTCCCTGGAGGTAGAGCGCCTGCGCCTGTAGTCGCAGGTTGTCGTGGGTGGGGATGAAATTCGGGCTGAAGAGTTTGTGGTAGAGGGCTTCGCCTTCGCGCAAATTCGCCAGGGCCCCGTCGAAATCGTTCTTCTCCAAGAGGACGCTGCCGAGGATGGTGAGCGCGCCGCACATCTCCGGCGTTTCGGCGTCGGGCATCCGGCGAAACTCGGTGACTAGTTCGCGCGCGAATGATTCGGCCTCGTCAAACTTTCCCTGATCGAGCAGCGTCAGTACCAAGACGGTCTCGCTCTGCCTCGTCGGGCTCTGCGACTCGGCGGAGATGGTCTCGCGCAGACCGACGGCCTCTCGCAGTAGCTTCTCGGCCTCGTTTGAATCGCCTTTCGCCCGCCGCAGGACGGCGAAGTCGTTGAGCGCGCTTTGCAGCAGGAGCGGCTTGATAGAGTCCTGCCGACTGCCCGCGCGCAGTCGGGGCAGGATTCGCCTGTAAATTTGTTCGGCCCCGTCATAATCCGCTTTGGCAAGGAGGAGTTGGGCGAGCGGAATCAGTGTTTCCGACGATTCGGGACTGCCCTCGCCGTAAAGCGAGACTTGCGCCGCGTACGCCGCGTGCAATAGTTCCTCCGCCTGCTCGTAGCGCCCCTGCGAGAGGTAGGTCTGGCCGACGATCTGTTGCAACTGCGCTTTCACCTCGGGCTGCGCCGACAGGTCTTCGCCCTCAAGCCCGCGCGCGGCCACGTCCAGCACGTCTTTGACTGTCGTGTCGCTGCCCCCCCCTTTCACCCCCGGGTTTTTGGAGAGCAGCATCTTCTGCAAAAAGCCGTTGACGGCCTCCTCCTTGATTCGCTCGTGCCGGGCGCGGCTGTACTGGTGCAACGAGACGCCCAATCCCGCGACGAGCGTTAACAGCACCAGCGCGGAGGCCGTGACGGCGATGCGGTTGCGGCGTAAAAACTTCACGGCGCGATACGAGAGTGTGTTCGGGCGGGCCAGCACGGGGCGCCGCGCCAGGTAGCGCTCGATGTCCGAGGCGAACTGCTCTACCGAGGTGTAACGTCGCTCCGGCTCCTTCCTGAGCGCCATGAACACAATATTGTCGATGTCGCCCGGGAGACGCCGCCTGTCGCTCTTCGCTTTACGGCCTTCGTCGCCGCCCGCCGTGCCCGGGCGCGCCGGGTCCGTCGAGACCGCGCTCGGGCGCGGGGGCTGCGACTCGACGAAGCGCGCTATCTCTTCGGCGCTGCCCGACCTGAACTTGTAGGGGCGCGTGTTCGTCAGCAGTTCGTAGAGGACGACGCCGAGGCTGTAGATGTCGGAGGCGGTGGTGACGTTCTGCCCGCGAAGCTGTTCGGGCGAGGCGTATTCGAGTGTGAAGGCGCGGAGGACGGCCTGCGTGCTCTCGCCCGACTGTTCCGCGTCGAGCAGCTTGGCGATGCCAAAGTCCAGAAGTTTCGGCGTGCCGTCTTCCCTGACCAGCATGTTCGACGGCTTGAGGTCGCGGTGGACGACGAGGTGCCGGTGCGCGTAGGCGACGCCTCGACAGACCTCAAGGAAAAGCCTGAGCCGTTCGTGAACCGAGAGGTCGCGCGCCGCGCAGTAGTCGTTGATGCGCTCGCCTTCGACGTACTCCATCGCGAGGAACGGCTCGCCGTCCGCGCTCATGCCGCCGTCGAGCAGGTGTGCGATGTTCGGATGGTTGAGCGTGGCGAGTATCTGCCGCTCACGCCGGAAGCGGCGCGCGAGTTCCGCGTCGGCCAGACTGCGCCGCACGACCTTGAGCGCGACCTGCTGTCGGAACTCTCCGGCCTCGCGCTCGGCCAGGAAGACCATGCCCATCCCGCCGCGCCCTATCTCGCGGATGATTCGATAAGCGCCGACCCGCCGGTTCTCCCAATGCGCCTGCTCCTCGTCCAGATCGTCCTCGGCCAAAAGCTCCGCGGCGAGCGGGAAGGCCGAACTCTCGATGAAGCCTGCGGACGCAGCTTCGTGCGCGAGCAGCGATTCGACTTCGCGTCGGAGGCCCACCTCGCCCGCGCAGGCGCGCTCGACGAACGCCGCGCGCTCGCCGTCGTCGCGTTCGAGCGCCGCGCCCAGAAGCTCTTCGATCCGCCGCCAACGCTCGACTCTCATACGCCCCGACGCTTTCGTCGCTCACCCATCACCGTTGACGCCGCCCTCCCCGCTCAGCTCGCGGTGCAGCCACAGCTTGGCGATGCGCCACTCGCGCATCACGGTTTTGCCGGAGACGCCGAGCGCGGCGGCGGTCTCTTCGACGCTCACGCCCCCGAAGAAACGCATCTCCACGATCCTGCTCTTGCGCTCGTCAAATTCGGCCAGTCTCTTCAAAGCCTCGTCGAGCGCGACCAGTCCCGCCGCGCGCTCTTCGACGGCGACGCGCGTCTCGTCGAGGGAGAGATGCGGCGAGTGTTTGTCGCCGTCGCCGCCGCGCTTCTGCGCGGCCAGCGCGCGCGCGTGGTCAACCAGAATGTTTCGCATCAGCCGCGCCGCCAGCCCGAAGAACTGCGCGCGGTTCTCCAAATTGACGCGCGTCTGGTCTACGAGACGCAGGAACGCTTCGTTGACGAGCGCGGTCGGCTGCAAAGTGTGGTCGGCGCGCTCGCGCCGGAGGTAGTTGCGCGCAAGCCTCCGCAGTTCGTCGTAGACGAGCGGCATCAGTCGGGAGGGCGCTTCCGCGTCGCCCGCGCTCCAATCGAGTAGCAGAGCCGTCACGTCGTGCACTCACATCGCCTCCTGTAAGAGCGGATTCTACCTGCGAAAGAGGACACGGCGAATTTATTTTTTGACGGGTGGGAGTTTTGCGGATCGCTTTCCGCTCTAGACGGGCGAAGAGATTTTCAGGATTGAGACTTGCCCCAAGGAGATTGAACATATGCGGCCTCTCGGTCGAATCGTCGCCCTGTCGGTGTTGCTCCTCTCGGTTCTCGGCTCGTATTCCGTCCCCGTTGCGATACAGGCGCAAAGCTCCTGCACCGCGCAGCCGGCGGGCCTCGTCGCCTGGTACCCGGGTGACGGCAACGCGAATGACATCGGGCGCGCCAATAACGGCACGGTGCATGGCAACGTGACCTTCGCCGCGGGGCAGGTCGGGCAGGGATTCTCATCCGACGGCAACTCAAGCGGCGTCTCGGTCGGCAATCCCGAGCAGCTACGCCTGCAAAACCTCACGGTCGAGGCGTGGGTCAAGCGCGCGAGCGCGACGAAGGCGACCGTTGACTCGCCCGACTCCGGCCTCATCTTCGGCTACGGGCAGAACGGCTACGCCTTCTATATTAATAACGACGGCCATCTGGTGTTCGGCAAGATCGGCGTGAACGAACTCCGGTCAAACCCCTCGGGCGCCCGCCCCGAACTCTCCTTCACCGACACGAACTTCCATCACGTCGCGGTCACGCGCTCGGGCAGCAACTTGACCTTCTATCTGGACGGAGTTCAGGGCGCCACGTTCCCCTACGGAGACCAGTTCGAGTTTACGACCAACGCCGCCGTCGGCGCGCGCGGCGACAATTTCAGGAACAGCTTTTTCGGCTTGATTGACGAGGCCGCCGTCTACAACCGTGCGCTCAGCAAGGCCGATGTTCAAAGCATCTTCAACGCGGGCGCGGCCGGCAAGTGCGAGGCGACCAGCACGCAGTTAGAGCACGCGGCCTATTCGACCGACTCTGTCGGCGGCACGGTAGTCGTGAACGTCACGCGCACGGGCAACACGGCGGGCGCGAGCAGCGTCAACTACGCGACCGCCGACGGGACGGCCAAGGCGGGCCGGGACTACACGGTCGCCTCGGGGACGCTCAGCTTCGCGCCGGGCGAGCAGACGAAGTCCGTCTCCGTCCCCGTCCTCAACAACCCGGCCCGGACCTCCGACGTGAGCTTCAACCTCGCCTTGAGCGGCGCGGGCGGCTCGGCTTTGGGCGCGCCCGCCTCCGCGACGGTCAACATCTTTTACGCGCCCGCCGGGCCCGGGCGAATTTTGTTGCTGGGCGGCGACTTATACTCAACATACGCACAGGCGTACAACGTTGACGGCACGAACAACTTCCATTTAACAGACTATCGCTACCTCACGCACCTGGACTTTCCGTCCGTTGCACGACTGAATGGCACGATTGCTTTTCAGGGCTGCGGAGAGTTTTTTCTGACAGGCCCGACGTGCGACCACGGGACGCGCGTCTACACGATGAACGGGGACGGCTCGGGCCTTCGCCAGGTAACGAACGACACGGGGCTCGACAATCCACCCCTCCAGGGCGACACGCGCCCCGTCATCTCGCCCGACGGCACCAGGATAGCCTTCCTCTCCGCGCGCCCGGCCGCGCGCTACGGCTCCGAAGAGGTCTTTGTCGTCAACACGGACGGCACGAACCTGCATCAGGTCACCACGCACCAGAACGTGCCAAACGTCGGCGAGAGCCGCGCGTACAGCGTCGTGTGGAGCCCGGACGGCCAGAGACTACTCGTCCACGCAACCCGTCTCGGGCAGGACAATTCCGGAAACGACAACCTCATCGCCTCGCTCTATATCTACAACGTAGACGGCACGGGCGAGACTCTCATCCAGTCCGGCCTCTACAACAGCCCCATCGCGACCGACTGGTCGCCCGACGGCAAGACAATCATGTACACGGCCGTCGGTAACCAAGTCTACGGCTACGTGTTCGTGGACGCGCTCAACCCCGAAAAGACCACTTTTCTGAGCGCGCTGACGTTGACGGGGAACGGCTACTCCACCTCTTGGTCTGTCGGCAGCGTACGTTTCTCGCCGGACAGCCGGAAGATCGTCTACGGTGACGGCCAGGACCAAAGCGTGCGGACGGCCAATCTGGACGGCACGAACGTCACGACGGTAGTCAGCAACTTCTATCACTACAACGACGAGAAATGGTGGTGGCCCGGCGCGTCGATTCCGAAACCGGAGCACCTGACGATAACGCCGAACCCTCTGTCGGTCTTCAGCACGCAGGCGTCGCAGGCCGTGCCGACGCTCTACGACGCGCAGAACAACGTCATCTTCCACGGCGCGAGTTTCGATCTCCCCTGCGACCAGCAGCACCCTTGCACAGGCAACGTCCCCGCGCGGGTCACCGTCACGGGCTTCGTCTACAACGCCGACATCGCGCGTACAGGCGTAAGCACCCTTTGCGGCTCGAACGCAGGGCTCAGCGGCTGCGCGCTCGTCTCGTTCGGCCTCGAATCGGTCGGCGTCACGACCTCGACTCCGACCATCCGCAAATCGGGCGCGGACGGCGCAGGCGTCTTCAACCTTAAACGCTCGAACCCCAACGCCAACTCCCCGTCCGTCCTCGTCCAATTCACTCTCGGCGGCGCGGCCGTCAGGGGCACGGACTACTTCCTGACGGACGCGGCGGGCAATCAAATCAGCGGCAACGCCTTCAGCATCCCGGCGGGGCAGAGCGACTTCGTCGTCAAGGTCGTGCCGCTCGTCTCGCAGGGGGCGGGCGACCAGACCGTGACGCTGACCGTGCAGACGGATACGACGAATTACATCTACGTCGCCGACGGGGCGCACGCTGCGGCCACCATCACGATTACGGACGACCACCCGGAAACAAACGCGCTCGCGCTCAACGTCGTCACGCCGAACCACGGCGGCGACACCGGCAGCGTCACGGCCATAGTCTTCGGCTCTAACGTCAAGCCGGGCGCGACCGTCAGGCTGGCGCGCGCCGGTCAAGTGGACATCCCGGGCACGGGCGCGAGCGTCAACGCCGACGGCTCGTCCCTGACCGCGACCTTCGATTTGACGGGCAAGGCGCAGGGCGCGTGGTCGGTCGTCGTCACCAACCCCGACAACAAGTCTGCCACCCTCGGCGGCGCGTTCAAGGTCGAAGCATCGAAGGCCGCCGACGTGTGGGTGGATGTCATCGGCCGCTTCACGATGAGGAGCAACCTCACGCAGAAATTCTTCATCGCCTGCGGCAACAACGGCAACGTCGACTCCCAGCCGACTGTCTTCCACCTCTCCATCCCGAGGGAACTCTCCGTGGTCTCGCTGCCCGTCCTCCCCGGCAGGGATATTCCCGTCATGGTCAGGAACGCCGACCTGACGACGACGCTGGAGTTCGCGGTGCCCTCGGTCGCCGCCAATTCGACCACGTACCTGCCCATCCGGTTGGAGGCGAGCGCGTTCCACGTTGACGTGCAGGTTCATGCGTGGTCGCTGACCTCGCCGGGCCTGGCACGGGCTGCTCCGACGCCCGACCCGGCTTTGACTGAGACGGTCCAGATCGTTGACCAGACCCCGACGCATCGGAAGAGCATCATTCACGTCAGCGGCAGCGGTGGCACGTACGACGTGACGGACGAGACGCTGGTCACGCAGGTGGCGCAGCCCGAGGAGCCCACTTTCGCGAGGGTCGTGGTCGGCGGTAACGTCGAGTACCGCTACACGTGGACGACGCCGGGCACGGCGGCGGCGAACGTCCGCGCCGGCAAGGCCGGGCTGCGCTCGGGCATCACGCCCTCGCCGGATAACGGGATCTCGAAGGCGGCCAGGACTGTCGTCATGAAGGAAGAGTTTGACCATGACTTCACCGACAGTTTCGGGCGCCAGGGCCGCGAGAGTCTGACGACGTGGGGAATCGACCGAAAGAACCTCCTCGCCTGCCTGCGCGCGAAAGGAATCGTCGCCCCGCTCGACTCGGAATTCCCCGACTCCACGCGCGTTGCACACCTCGACGACAGGGCCAAAGGGAGCATCCTTCTGTTAAGGACGCAGAAGGACAGTCAAGGTCTGTTCGGGGGCAATCAGGAGATCACTCTGACGCGGGAAGATAGTACCTTCACCCAGTCGTCTTTCGACGATTGGCTGCTTGAGGAAAGTCTTAACAGGGAAAAGCTCGACACATACGAGCAGCACCTTCTGGACAACGTTAAAAAGCCGATCAAGGTGGTTGACACAGACCGGAAGCTCCGCGACGAGGCGAAGTGGCTGCTGCTCCTTGCCCTCCTGAAAGAGTGTGACTGCCCGCCGAGCGGGCAGAAAGCGAACGTGCTCCGTGACCGCGGCGTGGTGTTCGCGGGAGACTCCTGCCCGACCTGCCCCGCGGCGCAGGCGTGCTCGTCCGGCACCTGCCAGGACTGCGACGATTTCAAGAAGAAGATCAACCTGAACGTCGTCGCGTCCGGCGACCCGAACGAGAAGGACGGCCCCCCGGGCGGCGGCGCCGAGCACTACGTCACGGGCCAGGAGCCGCTCCGTTACACCATCTCCTTCGAGAACAAACCCGAGGCGACCGCACCGGCGCAGACGGTCGTCGTCACGGATCAGCTCGATACGACGAAGATTGACCTCTCGACTTTCAGCCTCGGCGCATTCTCCTTCGGGGACAGGTCGGCCTTCGCCCCGCAGGGCTTCAAGAGCTACACGACCGACGTTGACTTGAGGCCCGCGAAGAGCCTCGTCGTCCACATCGACGCGCAGCTCAATCAGGCGAACGGCCTTGTGACGTGGCGCTTCACTTCGATAGACCCGGCGACGGGCCAGCCCACGGATGACCCGCTCGCGGGCTTCCTCCCGCCGGACAAGAACGCGCCCGAAGGACAGGGCGGCGTCACCTTCTCCGTGTCGGCGAAGCCGGGCGTTGCGTCCGGCACGCAGATCAGCAACAAGGCGACCATCGTCTTCGACCACAACGCGCCGATTGACACGAACGTCTACGTCAACACCGTGGACAACTCGAACCCGTCGAGCGGCGTCGCCACACTGTTATCGCAACAGTCCGTCCACAGCTTTCTCGTCAAATGGTCGGGCGCGGACACCGGCTCCGGCCTGCGGGACTACACCGTCTTCGTCTCCGCCGACGGCGGGCCGTTCACATTGTGGCTGGCCGACACGACCGACACCTCCGCGTACTTCTACGGCAGCGCGAGCACGAGCTACTCCTTCTACACCATCGCCCGTGACGTGGCCGGGAATGTCGAGGCCGCGAAGACCGCGGCCGAGGCTTCGACCGCGACGACCGCCGGGAACCCGATTGACGACTCGCAGTGGTTCGTTCGCCAGCACTACCTGGACTTCCTCGGGCGCGAGCCCGACCCGGCGGGTTTGCAGTTCTGGGTAAACAGCATCGAAGCGTGCGGCGCGGACGCACACTGCCGTGAGGTCAAGAGGGTCAACACGTCGGCCGCCTTCTTCCTCTCGATAGAGTTTCAGAACACGGGCTTCCTCGCCTACCGCGTCAACAAGGCCGCCTTCGGAAACATCACCGGCAAGCCCGTGCCGGTGACGCGCTCGCTCTTCCTAACCGACGCGCAGGAGCTGGCCGGCACCCCCGCGCAGGTCGTCGTCGGGCAGGAGGGCTGGGAACAGCAGTTGGAGGCCAACAAGGTCGCCTTCACACGGGAGTTCGTCGCGCGCAACGCATTCATCACGCTCTACCCGACGACGCTTTCGCCCGCGCAGTTCGTCGACGCGCTCTTCTCGCACGCCGGCGTCACCCCCTCGGCCGCTGAGAGGCAGGCAGCGATCAGCGAGTTCGGCTCGGCTTCCGACACGTCGGACACATCGGCCCGCGCGCGCGCATTGCGCGACGTGGCCGAGAATCCCTCCTTCACTTCGGCGGAGTCCTCGCGTTCCTTCGTGCTGATGCAGTACTTCGGGTATCTACGTAGAGGCCCGGACGCAACGCCCGACACAGACTTCACGGGCTACAACTTCTGGTTGAATAAGCTCGACCAGTCTGGCGGCGACTACATCCAGGCCGAGATGGTCAAGGCTTTTATCTTCTCGGTTGAGTACAGGCAGAGGTTCGGGCAGCCGTAAGGTCACTCGCGCGCAACCTGATACTGTCACGGTGGACGTCTTTCGGCGTCCACCGTGACAGTTAAAAGCAGAGGATGCCGCTCGTCTACCGCATACTCGTTCTCATCCGGCCCTGGGCCGGGTGGCTGCTAAAAATCACCCATAACAAATTCTTATGAAATGCCCGAGTCCGATGCAACGTTTGACATACGTGAGGCTCCTTTACAAAAAGGCACATTATCTATCAGCGGGTCGGGCCGCCAACTGATAGGTAGGATAAGAACGATTCTTAAAACCTAGCTCCAGGAATCAAGTTGAATAAAACCGAACGGGACATTACAGATTGGATGAAGCGGCTGACGGCCACCTCTGCGGTGGCATACTACTCCTAAAATTGCGGCACCGACCGCGACATGAAGGAGGACGGCTATGGACTTCATCGGTTTCGATCTGGGGAAAGTCTCCAGCCAGGTCTGTATCTTCACGGAAGACGGCGAACTGATTGAGGCACTTGCCTTGATACTAATAGCCGCAGTGCTTGAACCAGCCGTTGATGTCCCCGCGCGTGACGGCGCCCAGTGCGCCCGTCAATGCTGCGCCCAACCGGTCGGGCGTGCGCGGCTGATCGCCGCGCACCAGCGCCTTGACCTTCGACCAACAGTTCTCGATGGGCGACAGGTCGGGCGAGTAGGTCGGCAGCCACCTCACCCGCGCTTTCGCCTACATGACCGCTGCCTCGACGTGGCTCGTATGATGCACGCGCAGGTTGTCGAGCAGCGCGACGTCCCCACTACGCAGCCGCGGGGCGAGCACTCGCGCGACGAAGGCGTCGAAGGCCGGCGTGTCCATCACGCCCGGTAGGGTAGGCGAGGACGAGCTTCTCGCGCAGGTCAGTCGAGTATGCCCTCATGGGCAAGAAGTGGCTCAACTCGCAGTATCAATGCAAGTGCAAAATTCTATAATTGCTTCTTTCTGCACAGCAGTTCCCATAGAGGGCGCGGCTTTGCGTTCAGCCCCCTCGATTAATCGGTTGCTCCTGCTCAAGCCTTTGCAGGTAGTTGAAGACCTCCGTACCCTCCTCCTCACTCCGCAGGGGGTGTGTGTGGTCAGCGTCCCTGGCCGCCAGCATTCGCGCCGCCCAGTAGTCCCGCCCGAGCCCCTTCCAGTGCTCGATCCGCTCCAGGAAGTAGTCGATGTGCGCCCGCTGCCTCTCGTTCATCGGGATGTTTAGAGCGCCGCCTCTCGGGTCCCGCTCTCAGCTAAGCCGCATCCTTTCCGCCGGAGTCGAGGCCCCCACGGTCGCGCCCCGCGGGGGGCCGCCGTCGCATCTCGTCCAGCATCCTTTTCAGCTCCGGGTCGGGTGTAACAGTCTTACGCTCTCCGACTGGCGGGGGGACAAGCCTCAACAGGGCGGGGCGGGTGGCTTCGCCGCCGGCGGCGTCTTCTGAGGCCAGGACGGCTTCAACCGCGGCCACGCACTCCGCGGTCGGGATATCCCTCTTCGGCGTCCGCTTCGTCTGCAAGGGGCGCAGGTCGAGCCCGTGCTCTAGGAGCCCCTGAATGAATTGGTGATTGCCGGGCGTGGTCTGCGGCCCGTAGTTGCCGTAGTAGAACCACAGGCGCTCCAACCGCTCGCGCTGGTAGCGGGAGAGTGTCACGGGCGAGGCTTTCCTTCTTGGCGCCATCAGGTCGAACGTCTCCCTTCTGTCCATCGCCTACAGACAGCTAAATGTATTCCGACCGCGGAGAAGACACAAGAAAAATTTTAAACAGCATCAGGATTTATAGATAGGGCGTGAGGCAGCAATAAGGTTGAGCTTGGAGCCAAAAGTGAAAGCCCAGGCGTGGGATTTGATGACCGAGGTTGCATGAATGACTGCCGGAACGGTGACGACGAGAATTTGTTGGTTTAGCCAAAACGCGCGCCTCTGAGATTACAGTTGCCCCGTCAAAACCGTTACGGTAGTCTTGGCCCATGCCAGCATCCACCGTGACCGAATACCTTGCCGCACTCTCCGCGGAGCGCCGTGACGCGTTGAACGAAGTCCGCCGGGGGATCAACCGGGCCCTGCCGCCGGGGTACGAGGAAGGAATCCAGTTCGGCATGATTAGCTGGTTCGTTCCGCTCGACACGTACCCGGCCGGCTATGGCGGCAACTCCAGGCAGCCCCTCCCGCTGATCAGCCTGGCGTCACAGAAATCGTACATGGCGCTGCACATGATCTGCTTCTACGGACAGCCGGCGCTGTCGGAGTGGTTCAAGGCGCAATACGGGAAGAGCGGCAAGAAGCTGGACATGGGCCAGGGCTGCCTCCGTTTCAAGACGCTCGCGGACCTCGCGCTGGATGTGGTCGAGAGCACGGTGGTCCGGCTCCCGGTCTCGGAATACGCCGCCGGCTATCAGGCGATGCGTGACGCGATGGGCAAAGGGAAAGCCAAAGCCAAAGCTGCGGCCAAGACGCGCACACCGGCCAAGAAGACCCCGGGGAGGCGGAGTTCTGCCGGATGAGGAGCTATCTCTCGACGATGAAGAAGCAAGGCCGGGGCGTGACGGAAGCGATCAGGAGCCTGTTCGCGGGCAAGGTCCTCATGCCGGCGTGCGCAGCTAAGTGAATAGCCAAAAGTCTTTGCACGAATAGCTCTTTGACACTACGCTGGCTTCATGCGCAAGCCAGCCACGCCATCCGAACGAGGGATCACGGCCACAGACCGACGACGCCTCGTGCGAGCTTTAGCCGAGGCAAAAGAGGCGCGCCTCTACCGCCGCCTGCAAGCCGTCCTGCTCGTCGCCGAGGGGCGCGCGCCCACCGAAGCCGCGCACGTCACCGGCTTGAGCCGCCGCGCTGTCTACCACATGGTCAAGTCCTACGCGGCGAGCCATGAAGTAGCGACGCTCTGTGACCGCCCGCGCGCCGGACGGCCAACGGTGGCGCCGACTATCACGCCGGCGCGCATCCTGCGCGAACTCGACCGCTCGCCGCTCGCGCTCGGCTACCGCACCAACGTCTGGACGGTCGAGTTGCTGGCTGCCCGCTTAGCAGAGCGTTACGGCTGTGCTCTCAGCCCGCGCACGCTGCGCCGACGGATGCGCCAACTCGGTTTACGCTGCAAGCGCCCGCGCTACGTCTACTCGGAGAAAGAGCCGCACGTCCGACAGAAAAAGGGGCGATTGTCCGACGGTTAAAGCGGATGCCTCCCGGCGCAGTGCTCCTGATGGAGGATGAGACCATCCTCCGCCTGTTCCCCGTACTCCGGCGCGCCTGGTCGCTGCGAGGCCAGCAGGCCGAGGTGCCGATCACGGGCCGCAACGCCAAGCGCGTGCTGTTCACCACGATCAACTTACGCACCGGGCGGCGCATCTGCCGGCGCGGGGCGAACATGCGGCAAGTGAACTTCCATGCTTTGCTCTCGGAGGTGCGCCGCCGCTACCGCGAGCGTCCCGTCTGGATGCTGCTCGATGAAGCGCCCTGCCACCTCGCCGCCAGGAGCGAGGCGTTAGCCGCCGCGCTCGACATCCATCTGGTGTGGCTGCCGAAGCAATGCTCGGAACTCAACAGCATGGATCAACTCTGGAAAGAGCTGAAGGGTAAGGTGTCGGCAAACCATCAGTTCTCAAGCATTGAGGAACACGCCGCGTATGCCGAGGACTGGCTGCTGAGCCTCACCGACAAAGAGGCATTGCGTAAAGCCGGCGTCTTGTCAAAGGA
>JBJMGP010000131.1:0-28752 GCA_045807865.1 Pyrinomonadaceae bacterium | reverse complement strand
TTAGAACTTACTGCGCCCTGTACTCGGGCAGAGAGACCGCGCGGTTGAGGATGACGCCGAACGTCGTGCCCGACTTCACCTCGGCCTCCTGCTCCTTCTCGTAGACGCGCGCGCCCGTGCCGAGCCCGCCGCCGAGGATGGCGCCGATGGCCGCGCCCTTGCCGCCGCCCGCGATGGCTCCGATGATGGCGCCCGTCGCCGCGCCGCCGCCGATGAAGACCGCGTCGCGCTGGCGGTTGCCCTTGCCCGTGACCGTACTCTCGTTGTCGGAGTTCACGTCGTCGGTCTGTAGGCTCGACAGAGAACCGTTGATGGTGTGGCGCACGCCGCTCGGCAGCTCCACCTGGTTGAAGCTGACGTTGATGTGGCCGGGCGTGCGACGCCCCGAGCGGGTCACCGCGGAGACGCGACCCCAGACTTTGCTCCCCACCGGAATCAAGTCCACGCCGCTGCCGCCGCCGTAGACCGGCTCGGTCACCGTCGTCGAGAAGCGGTCGCCGACGCGCGCCGAGCGGGAGTTCAACTCCGTGTCCATGCGGACGCGGATGACCGTGTCGGCCGGCACCGAGAAGTAACGGATCGGAGGCGGCGCGGGCGTCGTCGTGCGCGTCGTCGTGCGCGTCGTCGTCCTGCGCGCAGTCCGCCGCGTGCGGCGGCGCTGCGCCGAGGCCTCGGGCGCGACGGCGCCGAGCAACAGCGCGAAGAGTGCTAAGAGAACCGTCGCCCTGCGGGCGAAACTCTTGCCGTGTGTCATCTTCTTCAAACCCTCCTCAATCGGCGTGCCGCCTCGCGTACAGGGTCGCGCTTGGGCCGCCTCTCATAGGTTGAGCAACGTGTGTGCCACAGGATGTGCGAGGCAGGTTCCTGTTTGTGCCACAGTATTTAGCGGATTTCGCGCCGAAAAGCCAGCACCTCTGTGAGTCTGCTTTAACCACACGGCGAGCTAAAGGAGGTGCGGGCTGCACTAAATCGTATGGCGGGCGCGGAAAGCAAAAAGCGCCGGTGCCTCAACCCGCCGCGGCAGTTTTCATCAGGCGCGCCGGCAGTTGAAAACCGGCGGATTTCGTGTAAGCTTGCGGCAAGTAAATCTCTCGCAGGAGCTTTTAAGGACGGCGGCCGCAAGCCGCCGGAGCCGTTTCAGGGCGCACGACGTTTCACCCATCCACAAATTTTGAAGACAAGAGGAGTCGAATTATGAGCACAGCACCGACACAGGCGACGACGGCGAGCCTGCCCCGCATCAACGACACGGCGCCGGACTTCGAAGCCAAGTCCACGCAAGGCCCCCTGAAGCTCTCCGACTACAAGGGCAAGTGGGTCGTCCTCTTCTCGCACCCGGCGGACTTCACGCCGGTCTGCACGACCGAGTTCGTCGAGTTCGCCCGCCGCTCCGAAGAGTTCAAGGAGCGCGGCGCGCAGCTCGTCGGCCTCTCGGTCGATTCCGTCCCCGCGCACATCGCCTGGATCAGGAACATCGAGGGCCACTTCGGCGTCAAGATCGACTTCCCCGTCATCGCCGACCTCGACACGAAGGTCGCGCAGACCTACGGGCTCATCCACCCCGGCGCGTCCGAGACGGCGACCGTCCGCGCCGTCTTCATCATCGACCCGCAGCAGAAGGTACGCGCGCTCATCTACTACCCGATGAGTCTGGGCCGCAACATCGACGAGGTGCTGCGCGCGCTCGACGCCTTGCAGACGGCCGACCAGAACGCATGCGCCACCCCGGCCAACTGGCAGAAGGGCGACAAGGTCGTCGTCCCCCCGCCGCAGACCATCGACGACGCGTCAAAGCGCATGGAGGACGACTTCAAGTCGAAGAACGAGGTCACCGACTGGTACCTGTCCAAGCGCGAGTTGGGCAAGTAACCATCTCATACTTCAAAGACGCGGGGGCTTGAGTTGAGGAAGGAACCCACGGGGCTGCTTGAGAACGTCGGCGGGACGCCGCTCGTCAAGCTCCCGCGTCTCGCGCGGGGGCTGCCGCGCGGCGTCGAGGTCTACGCCAAGGCAGAGCACCTGAACCCGGGCGGCTCGGTCAAAGATCGCGCGGCGCTCTCGATGATTCTCGACGGTGAACGCACGGGGCGGCTCACGCCGGACAAAATCATCCTCGACGCGACGAGCGGGAACACGGGCATCGCCTATGCCATGATCGGCGCGGCGCGCGGCTATCGCGTGCGTCTCTGCCTGCCGGGCAACGCGAACGTCAAGCGCACGCTCCGGATTTACGGCGCGGAGCTGATCGAGACAGACCCGCGCGAAGGGCTTGACGCCCCGCAGCGACTCGCGCAGCGCATGGTGGCGGAGGAGCCCGAAAGGTTCTTCTACCCGAACCAGTACGACAACCCGGCCAACTGGCGCGCGCACTACGAGGGCACCGCGCCCGAAATCTGGGCGCAGACCGCGGGCCGCGTCACGCACTTCCTCGCGGGCGTCGGCACGTCGGGGACGTTCACGGGCACGGCGCGACGTTTGAAGGAGCTGAACCCGAACCTGAAGGCCGTGCTGATGCAGCCGGACTCGCCGCTGCACGGGCTCGAAGGCATGCGGCACGTCGAGACCTCCATCGTGCCCGGCATCTACGACGCTCATCTGGCCGACGAGCGCGTCGAGGTCTCGACCGAGGAGTCGCAGGCGATGGCGCGGCGCCTCGCGCTGGAAGAGGGGCTCTTCGTCGGCGTCAGCTCGGGCGCGAACGTGGCGGCCGCGCTGAGGTATGCGGAACAACTTCCGGAGGGCTCGGTCGTCGTCACCGTCCTGTGTGACGGCGGCGGGCGCTACCTGAATGAAGAGTTCTGGGGGGAGGACGTGTGATAAAGCTCGGCGTAAAACTCCGTGCGGAGATCGAACGGCACGCGGAGCGCGAGTACCCGCGCGAGTGCTGCGGGCTGCTCGTCGGGCGTATCGTGGACGAGGGCCGCACGCGTATAATCCACGCGGCCGTGCCCGTCGCGAACATTTTCGCCGAAGAGGCAGAGCGTCACCACCGGATGGCCATCGAGCCGCTCGAATACGCGCGCGCGGAGCGCCGCTACGCGGCCGAAGGGCTGGGCGTGGTGGGCAACTACCACTCGCACCCGGATCACCCGGCCGTGCCCTCGCAGTACGACCTCGAACACCTCGCCCCCTGGCCGACGATGTCCTACGTTGTCGTCTCGGTCAGGGAAGGGAAGGCGGTTGACCTGCGCTCGTGGGAGCTGGAGGCCGACCGCTCTCGCTTCGACGAGGAGGAGGTCACGACCCTGGAAGAGGAAGCAGAGAACCCTTAAGGAGTTTCAAACAGATGGCGGTTACAGTTTTCATCCCGACGGCGCTCCGGCAGTTCACCGGCAACCGCGCCGAGGTGTCGGTCGAAGCGGGCACCGTGGGCGAGGCGCTCGACAAGGTGACGGGCGAGCACGCCGAACTTCGTCGTCACCTCTACGGCGAGCAGAACGCGCTGCGGAATTTCGTCAACGTCTACGTCAACGACGAGGACATACGCCACGCGCAGCGGCTCGACACGCCGGTCAAGGACGGCGACACCGTCTCCATCATCCCGGCCATCGCGGGCGGCGCGGCGACCGAGGCCGAGGTGGGTTCGACTTCGGCGGTCGCAGCCGGCGAACTGCCCACGCTCTCGAACGAGGAGATCGCGCGCTACAGCCGCCACCTCATCATGCCCGAGGTCGGCGTCGAGGGGCAGCGCAAGTTGAAGGCCGCGCGCGTGCTGATGATCGGGACGGGGGGCCTGGGCGCGCCGACGGGGATGTACCTCGCGGCGGCCGGCGTCGGCACGCTCGGCATCGTTGACTTCGACGTGGTGGACGCTTCAAACCTCCAACGCCAGATCGTGCACGGGACGAAGGACGTGGGGCGCCCGAAGATCGAGTCGGCGCGCGACCGCCTGACGGACATCAACCCGCACGTGAAGATCGAAGCGTACGAGACGCGGCTCACGAGCGAGAACGCGCTCGGGTTGTTCCGCGAGTACGACATGGTCGTGGACGGCACCGACAACTTCCCGACGCGCTACCTCGTCAACGACGCGTGCGTGCTGACGGGCAAGCCGAACGTCTACGGCTCCATCTTCCGCTTCGAGGGACAGGCCAGCGTCTTCTGGGCCGCGCGCGGCGCGTGCTACCGCTGTCTCTACCCGGAGCCGCCGCCGCCGGGCCTGGTGCCGAGCTGCGCGGAGGGCGGCGTGCTCGGCGTGCTGCCCGGCATCATCGGCGCCATCCAGGCCAACGAGGCGATCAAGCTCATCCTCGGGGGCGGCGAGCCGCTCATCAATCGTCTGCTCCTCTTCGACGCCTGGAAGCTGCGCTTCCGCGAGCTGAAGCTGAGGAAAGACCCGGCCTGCCCCGTGTGCGGCGAGAACCCGACGGTGAAGGAGCTTATCGACTACGAGCAGTTCTGCGGACTGAAGCCGCAGCCCGAAACAGTTCAGACTAACGCGGAGACGGAGGGAAGGATGGAAGAGATTACGGCAGCGGAACTGAAACAGCGCATCGATCGCGGCGACGACCTACAGATCATCGACGTGCGCGAGCCCAACGAGTACGAGATCGCGCGCATCCCCAACACCAAGCTCATCCCTCTGGGTCAGGTCACAGAGCGCATGGGCGAGATCGACGAGGAACGCGAGACGGTCGTCCACTGCAAGGGCGGCGTCCGCAGCGCCAGGGCCATCGAGGCGCTCACACGCTCCGGCTTCAAGGGCAAGCTCGTCAACCTCAAGGGCGGCATCACCGCCTGGTCGAACGACGTAGACCCGAGCGTCCCGAAGTACTGAACCGGGGGCAAAGGGTAAAGGTGAAGGGGGAAGGGACTGACATCCTTTCCCCCTTCACCTTTACCCTTTGCCCCGTATTTACGACTGGCCGCCGCCCGCGGCGCCGCGGCCCTGCTGGCTGCCGAGGTGAGCCGTGAGTAGTTGCTTGGCGCGCTCGGCGCGTTGCTGGTACTCTTCCTTGGCCTCGCGGAAGAACTGCGCCAGTTCCTCGTTCTTCGCCTGCTCGGCGTCGGCGATGTAGAGCGCCGTCGTCTCCGCGCCTTGGAGCGCGTGGTAGATGACGCTCACGAGGTCGTACGTGATGTCCCGGGTCCCGGTGTCGCCCTGGCTGTTGTCACTTCTTTGTGCAGACATACTTCACCCCTTAAAATTAGAATTACCAACCGGGGGACTTTGGGGAACTTGTCGCCGTCGATTGTAGGAACGCCGGCGGGCGAGGTCAAGGAGGCGACCGCGGTGAGAATCGAAGGTGTGAAGCCCGAAGAGGCTGACGACTACGCGCGCCGCGTCTTCAAGGCGTAGGCCGAGAAGTGGGGCGCGCCGCTCATTAACCACACAGTCCACGCGCGGCGGCCGACCATCTTCCGCGGCGTGCGCGCGATGTGGTAGGGCCTCGACGGCTCGGGGCTCCTCGACCCGCGGCTCGTCCCGCTCCTCAACCGTCGCGTGGCCTGGCACAACGGCCGCGAGTTTTGACAGGACATCAACGCTGCGGTCGGCAGCGAGCTGGGTGTGCCGGACGAGGAGATCGACGCCCTCCAAGACTACGAGGCGAGCCCGCTCTACTCGGAGTCCGAGCGCGTCGCGCTCCTTTACGCCGACGCGATGAACGTGACGGGGCGTGACGTGTCGGACGAACTGTTCGCCCGGCTGCGCGAGTTCTACACGGACGAACAGATAGTCGAGCTGACCGGGACCATCGCGCGGGAGAACGCTTCGAGCAAGTTCAACCGCGCGCTGCGCATCCCCTCCCAGCAACTCTGGAAGAGGAAAGGCGGCTGAAAGAATGGACGAGGTGACGGAAGCGACCCGGGGCGGCGCGACAACGCCTGCCGTTGAAGACTTCTCCCCCACCGCGCGGACGACGCTCAGGCGCCTGCCGAAGCGCGGCTCGTTCGAGCGCGAGACGGTGAACGGGATTCTCGACGAGGGCTTCGTCTGCCACGTCGGCTTCGTGGTGGACGGGCAGCCCTTCGTCATCCCGACCGCGTACGGGCGCGCGGGCGACGTGCTCTACATCCACGGCGCGCGCGCCAGCCGGATGCAGAAGGCGCTCGCGGCCGGCTGCGAAGTGTGCGTGACGGTGACGCTCGTGGACGGGCTGGTGCTGGCGCGCTCGGCGTTTCATCATTCGATCAACTACCGCTCTGTTGTCGTCTTCGGCCGCGCGCGCGTGGTCGAATCTGAAGAGGAGAAGAATGCCGCGCTCGAAGCCTTCACCGAGCACGTCATGCCCGGCCGCTGGGCCGACGTGCGCTGGCCGAACGCGCAGGAGTTGGCCGCGACGACCGTCCTTGCCATCCAACTCTCCGAAGCGTCGGCGAAGGTGCGCACCGGCCCGCCCATCGACGACGAAGAGGACTATCAACTCCCGGTCTGGGCGGGGCTCCTCCCACTCTTCGTCGAGCCCGGCGCGCCCGAAGCAGACCCGCGTCTGCCGGCGGGGACGAACGTCCCCGGCTACGTCGAACAGTTCGACCTCGCGGAGAGGCACGCGGGCTGAAACGTCTCTTCAATGTTGAAACGGGTGTGAGGCGAATGAAGATGATCAAAGTCCTTTTGGTGGCCGTTGCGGTCTTGCTCTTCGCTTGCGCGTGGGGCGGTCGCGGTTCTTCCGCGCAGACGGGGCGCGCGCCGACGCAGTTGCCGCCGCTCCCGGTCGGCGAGGCAGGCTTCCCGCGCTCGCTCGCGCCCGTGGTCGAGGCGGAGCACGCCTTCGCACAGCACTCCATCGACCACGGCATGAAGCCTGCCTTCCTCGCATACGCCGCGCCCGACGGGGTCATGGTCAACCGGCAAGGGTTGGTCAATGCCGTCGAGACTTGGTCGAAGAGAGACCCCGCGCCGGCGGGGCTGCTGACGTGGTGGCCCACTTACGCGGACGTGTCGCACGCAGGCGACCTGGGCTGGACGACCGGCCCGTTCGAGTTCCGCGAGAAGCCGACGGACGAGAAGCCCGCCGGCACCGGTCACTTCTTCACCGTCTGGCGCAAGCAGCCGGACGGCTCCTGGAAGTGGGCGCTCGACCTCGGCATACAGCACCCGGCGCCCGCGAAGACCGAGACCGTCCTGACCTACCCGGCCGCGCTCAGGAGTTACGAACGTCCCATCCTCCCGTGGGCGGCCGACGGCGGGCTCGCGCGGCAGTCGGTGCTCGCCGCCGAGTACTCGATCTCCGACGCCTCCAAGTCCAAAGGCTTCAGGGCGGCTCTGCTCGCGCGCGCCGACAAAAGCTTGAGGCTCTACCGGCAGGGCACTTCCCCCCTCGTCGGCAAAGAGGCGGTCGCGAAGGCGGTCAAAGTCCTGAGCGAGTACATCACCTGGAAGCCTCTCAAGGCGGACGTGGCCGCCTCCGGCGACCTGGGCTACGCCTACGGCACCTACGAGCTGAGGACGAAGCAGACGGACGAGAAGCCGGCCGAGCTGGGCCACTACGCGCGCGTCTGGAAGCGCGACCGCAGCAACGGCCCCTGGCGCGTCGTCTTCAACGTCGCCAACCCCGCTCAGTAACTTCTGCGGCCTATAAAAAGGGAGGCGCAGACCGTTCTGTCTGCGCCTCCCTTTTCACTCCCGATACCGGGGGCGGGACTCGAACCCGCACGGCCTTACGGCCAACGGATTTTCTTACCACCACGGCTTTCGCCGCCCACCTTCGAGGACGGTTTGTGGTCTGGACTATACCTTCGCCTTTTATTACGCTCGGAGCGTAACAGTCAGGCGGGAGCCGTCTAGTCTCTACACTTTCCTGGAGGCCGTATGAAACTCAGAAAGTACGACCAAGCCCAACTCAGAGAAGCGGTCAAAAACTCAACTTCACTCAGGCAGGTTTTGGAAGCTCTGGGCGTTGCTCCATACGGGGGAAATTACGAGGTGTTGCGGCGCGCGATCCACCACTTCGATCTCAATACTTCCCATTTCACCGGACAGCGTTGGAACAAGGGAAAAACAGTCGGGCCAAAACAACCTTTGCAGAGGTTCCTTAACAACGAAATAAGAATAGCCTCATTCAAACTGAAGAAGCGGCTTCTGGCGGAAGGAATTCTGTTTCCTCTGTGCTCTAGTTGTGGGCGGTCTAAGTGGCTCAGCCGACCAATCCCCTTGGAACTAGACCACATTAATGGGAATCACTCCGACAACAGGCTCTCCAATCTACGGTTGCTATGCCCGAACTGTCACGCCTTAACTCCAACCTATCGCGGTAAAAATATTACCGCCAGGCTTAGCTCGGTGTTGCCAGGTTAAAGGGTTCACCGAATTTGACTCCATTCACGTTAGAGATTTCTCTCCAAGTGCTCAAACATCTAAGTCCGTTGCGTCTACCGATTTCGCCACCCCGGCGATTGGGGGTGAAGATAGCACGGGGCGCGGCGGGGTTCAAAATTGGTGGCTTGGGCGGCGGGCTGGTCGTGTTAAAATGGGCGCACAGCGAAACCTCGGAGGGGCGGCGGGCGGAGCGGCGGCTGATGACTGAAGAGAAAGAGATTTTCCACCGGCACATCCAGCGCGCGGGGCTGAAGCGGACGGCGCAGCGCGACACGATCCTCGATGTCTTCCTGCGCACTGAAAAGCACCTGTCGAGCGAAGACCTCTACCAGCTCGTCAAGGAGGAGGACGCCAACGTCGGGCACACCACCGTCTACCGCACTTTGAAGCTGCTGGTCGAAGCGGGGCTCGCGCGCGAAGTGCGCTTCGGCGACGGCCGCACGCGCTACGAGCACAACTACAAGCACCCGCACCACGACCACATGATCTGCACCGAGTGCGGCAAGACTATCGAATTCTTCTCGGCCGAGCTGGAGGCCATCCAGGACGCCATCGTCGCCAAGCACAAGTTCCGCCCCACGCAGCACTCTCTGCGCATCTTCGGCGTCTGCGCCCAGTGCCAGCGCAAGGCGGGCGCCCCCACCGACGAGTCCGCCGCCGAACCCCGCATCCGCTTCGCCTCGGCCCCGAATACGCAGTAAAGAAGGCGTGAACCGTGAACCCTAAACCGTGACTGGACAAGAACAGCCTTCCTCTAGTCACGGTTCACGGTTCACGCCTTCCTTTTGCCTTTCCTCCCTGCCTGATGTAAGTTTCACCTGTCTCCCTGATGACAAATCGAGTGTGAGGTTTTGTATGACCGTCAACGTCGAGTGGAAGACCGCGAGCGGCGGGCACACGGGGCTGGTCGCGGACGGGACTGGCCTGTTGGACGCGGCGCGCCGCCACGGCATCGCGCTGCCCACGGAGTGCGGCGGGCGCGGCGAGTGCGACACGTGTGCGGTCGCCGTCGAGGCGGGTGCGGATCTGCTGTCGGCCCCGACCGAGGCCGAGCGTACGCGGCTCGGGGCGGAGAGGTTGGCCGCGGGCGAGCGGCTCGCGTGCCAGGCGACGGCCGCGCGCGCGGGCGACCTCTTACTGCGCCCGGTGCCGCCGGTCGCCCGCGAAGAGACGACCGAGGAGACGGCGCGCGACTTCAAAGAGGAGTTCAAGCGGCTGCCGCTCCGCAAGAAGCTCGCGACGCTCGCGGGGCTCGAAGCCGAGATGGCCTACGAGACACTCGTGCGCGCCGTTGACCTTCCCTTCGAGATCGTGGGCAAGGGGCTCGACCTGCTCGCCGGCCGCGGCCGCCGGCTCTCGCAGGCAGACCGCACGCGCACCAGGCCCGCCGCGGGGCCGACCCAGCCGTCAACTTCGGGCGGCGATTCCGGTCACGACGGCCCGGCCATCTGAGGCACCGCGCACGAAGTACTTCAAGTCCGCTTACCAAACAGCATGAGAGCCAAGCCTCTCGTCTTCGCCGCCGGACTCATCTACGCGACGATCTTTGTGTCGCCCGCGCCTCCGGGTGCGCGCGCGCAGTCCGGGCGCGGCGGCGAGAAGCCCGTCCTCGTTCAGACGCAGGGCAACGCCACCTCCTTCAGCGGCCAGCGCGCCTTCGAACACGTCAAACGGCTCGTCGAATTCGGCCCGCGCCCCTCGGGCTCGAAGGAGCTTGAACGGGCCCGCCAGTACATACTGGAACAGACCGGAGGAACGCTCGACGAGTGGGCGGCTGACACGCCCGCGGGCAAGTTGAAGATGGCGAACGTCGTCGTGGAGCTGAAGGGCGAGACCGACGAGACCATCGTCATCGCCGGCCACTACGACACGAAGCGCTTCAAAGAGTTCGCCTTCGTCGGCGCCAACGACGGCGGCTCCTCGGCGGGCGCGCTCGTCGAGCTGGTGCGCGCCTTCAAGTCGATGCGGAGGCCGACCCGCTTCACCTACCGCTTCGTCTTCTTCGACGGCGAGGAGGCTGTCTGCCGCGACTGGGACGAGTGCTCGAAGCCGGGCCGGCCCGACAACACTTACGGCAGCCGCTACGAGGTCGGGCGCTTGAAGGCGCGCGACCGCCTGAAGCACGTGCGCGCGCTCATCCTGCTCGACATGATGGGCTACGACAAACTTGAGCTGGGGCGCGACGACATGAGCACGCCGTGGCTCCTGGACATCCTGTGGCGGACGGCGCGCGCGCTGGGCTACGCCCGGCAGTTCGTCGAGCGCCCCGAGGGGGTCGGCGGCGACGACCACGCGCCCTTCCTGCGCGCGGGCGTGCCTTCCATCGACCTCATACAGCTCTCGACCTACCCGCACTGGCACACGCCCGAGGACACGCTCGACAAAATCTCGCCTCAGAGCCTCAAGGCCGTCGGCGACGTGGTGCTCGCGAGTCTGCCGCGCGTCGAGGAGAAGCTTTTAGGGGAAAGGTCAAAGGGGAAGGGGGAAGGGAGCAGATGAAGGTTCACCCTTCCCCTTTACCCCTTCCCCCTCTCGTTCTGGAGGTCTCCCATGTTGCAAGCTCCTGACATACTCGTTCCGGTTGACTTCTCGCAGACATCCGGCAACGCCGTGCGCGTGGCGCTCGGCATCGCGGAGCCGGGCGGCGACCTGACCCTGCTGCACGTGATCGACAAGCACTTCGTCGAGGACGCCGTCGCGGCCGGGATGGGCTCGACCGAAGAGATCACGTCGCGCATGCGCGCGCAGGCCGAGTCGAACTTCAACGCCGCGCTCGAAGGGATCGAGGTGGGCGGCGTGGAGATCGAGCGCATGGTAGTCGTCGGCATCCCCTTCGTCGAGATACTCAAGATCGCGCGCGACCTCGACCTGCCGATGATCGTCATGGGCGTGCGCGGTCGCTCGACCGGCGCCGAGGAACTCCTCTTCGGCTCGACGGCCGAGAAGGTCTTGCGGGGCGCGCGCGTGCCCGTGCTCTGCGTGCCTTTCTGAAAGGGACGAACACCGAGGGATGACAAACGGCGTGAAGAGAGTCGCGGTCGTGCCGGGCGACGGCATCGGGCCGGAGGTGATTGAGGAGGCCGTCGGCGTGCTCGACGTGTTGAGCCGGACGCACGGCGTCCGGCTTGAGCTGAAGCACTTTGACTGGGGCGCGGACAAATTCTTAAAAGAGGGCGTGACCTTGCCCGAGGGCGCGCTCGACATGCTCTCGAAGGAGTTCGATGCGATCCTGTCGGGCGCGTTCGGCGACCCGCGCGTGCCCTCGAACCAGCACGCCGAAGAGATCCTGCTCGGGATGCGGCGCGGCCTCGACCTCTACATCAACCTCCGCCCCGTGCGGCTGCTGCACGAACGGCTGACGCCTTTAAAGAATCGCGCCGTCGCGGACGTGAACTTCGTCGTCTTCCGCGAGAACACCGAGGGCGCGTACACGGGCATGGGCGGCTTCTTAAAGCGCGGGACGCCCGACGAGGTCGCCACGCAGGAAGAGATCAACACGCGCAAGGGCGTCGAGCGCATCGTCGTCGCCGCCTTCGAGTACGCGCGCGCGCGCGGCCGCAGGAAGGTGACGATGTGCGACAAGTCGAACGTCCAGCGCTTCGGCGGCGACCTCTGGCAGCGCGTGTTCAAGGAAGTTTCGGCGCGCTACGAAGGCATCGAGGCGAACCACCAGTACGTGGACGCGGCCGCGATGTTCATGATTCTCAACCCCGCGCAGTACGAGGTGGTCGTCACGAACAACCTCTTCGGCGACATCCTGACCGACCTCGGCGCGGCGCTTCAAGGGGGGCTCGGCCTCGCCGCCTCCGGCAACATACACCCCGGCCGCGTCTCGCTCTTCGAGCCCGTCCACGGCAGCGCGCCGCCGCTCGCGGGCAAGCAGAAGGCTAATCCGGCAGGGGCTATCCTCAGCACGGCCCTGATGCTAGAATACCTCGGGCACGCGGAAGCGGCGGCGGCGGTCGAGCGTGCGGTACGCGAGTGCATCGCCGCGGGCGAGACCACCGCCGACCTCGGCGGCTCGCTCTCGACCGGCGAGGCGGGCGAGAAGATCATCGGGAGACTCGTAAACCGTGAGCCGTAAACCGTGACGAGATAAAGACCGGCGCTTACTTGTCACGGCTTACGGTTCACGGTTCATGGCAGTTGCCTATGAGTAAGGGGCAGGAGACGGCACAGAGGTTGATCGCGGTCGTCGTCATTATGGCGATGCTCGGCGTGATGGGCGTCCCCGCGACCGTCATCCTCTTCTTCGCCACGGTCGTCTACTTCGTCTGGCGCGCCGTCCAGCGCTCCGAACAGCAGGACGTGAAGAACATCTTCGACTTCTACGTCTCGGCCAACGAAATCCTGCGCGACGAGGAGAAGCGCTGGTTCGGCTTCGAGGTTACCCGCGTCATCGCCGAGGGCGAGCGCGTGCTCCACTTGATGTCCGACCCGCCGCCGCTCGTCTACTACACCCTGGGCGCGCTCTACCACCGCGCCGGCGACCACGAGGCCGCGGCCGAGCACCTCGCCTACGTGCTCGAAGATGAGGGCGGCGACGAGGCTGCGCGCACGCAGCCCTCGTCGGAGCTGCGCCGCTACGTGGACGTGCTCCGCCGCATCGAGCGCGAGCCGAACGAGGCGCCGCAGACGACGGCCGCCATGCGCAGCCTCGAACGCGCCCGCCGCGCGCGCGCCGCCGCCATGCTCGAAGAGAGCCGCGCCTCCCTCGCCTCCGCGCAGCAGCAGGCCGCGATCACGGCCGCCGCGAGGCCGAGGGCCGAGGAGGGCGCGCTCCACACGCTGACGGGCAAGCGGCCCCTCGGGCCGCACACGCCGACGCCGGTCGTGCCCCAGCCCATCGCCGAGGTGCTGCGCGACCTCTACGACGAAGAGAAGAAGACTGCTTGAGCACGCGCGTGACTTCGCGGAGCGCGGCGGCCTCTCGGAAGGCCGCCGCGCTTCGGCGTTTATCGGGGATGTAGGTTTGGTACGGTCGCGTCCGCTGAAACCCCTGAGAGATTAACGCTCCGTTAATGCCGGCCGCCCCCCGTTTCTGTTATAACGAACTTCAGCCTTACGATGTAAGCACCTCGCCGGTCGAACGCCCCCAAGTCGGTTTTGATGGAGACAGGGAAGAAGGTCGGAAGTTACCGCATCGAAGAGCCCGTCGGCCGCGGCGGGATGGGCGTCGTCTACCGCGGGCGGCACGAAAAGCTGCCGCGCGTCGTCGCCATCAAGTCGATCAACCCGCGCGGCCCGCACGACCTGCGGCGCCTCCGCCACCGCTTCGAGCGCGAGGCTTACGTGCAGGCGCAGCTCGACCACCCGGGCGTCGTCAAAATCTACGACTACATCGTCTCCGAGCAGACCTACTTCATCGTCATGGAGTACGTCGACGGGCGCTCGCTCGCGCAGTGCATCGCCGAGCACCCGGGGGGGCTCGGCACGGAGCGCGCGCTCGACCTCTTCGAGCAGATACTCGACGCGGTCTCCTACGCGCACACCTTCGTCTACCGCGACGAGTCGGGCACCACGCACCAGGGGATCGTCCACCGCGACCTCAAGCCGCCCAACATCATGGTGACCGACGGCGACCGCATCAAGGTCACCGACTTCGGCATCGTCAAGCTGGTCGGCGCCTCGGCGACCGACACCTCGAAGATCGCCTACGGCTCGCCGCGCTACGTCTCGCCCGAGCAGGCCGCGGGCGAACACCTCGACCAGCGCTCCGACATCTATAGCTTGGGCGTCATCCTCTACGAGATGCTGACCGGCGAGCCGCCCTTCGGCGGTCGCGTCGGCGCGAAGGACGGGTGGCACCGCACGGAAATCCTGCGCGGGCACCGCGAACAGCCGCCGCGCCCGCCGACCGAGCTTAACCCCGACATCCCTCCGGCGATTGAGAAGCTGGTGCTGCGCGCGCTGGAGAAGAAGCCCGAGCGCCGCTTCGCCACGGCCGCGGACTTCCTGCGCGCGGTGCGCAAGGCGCGCGGCCGCGATACTTCCAGACTCACGCAGGAGGCGGGCGGCGCCTCTCAATCGACGGCGGCGAAAGAGACGGGCGTGCTCGGCGAGGCGACGGAGGAGCTGTCGGGCGACCCTTACCACACGCAGCCGCTCTCGGCCGACAACGCCGGCGAGACCGAAGTCTGTCGCGTGTGCGGCGCGACGGTCGTTGAAGGCGACGCGGTCTGCACGGTCTGCGGGCACGACCTCACCGCTTCGCCTGCGACGGCCGCGCTGGCCCGGCAGGAGGCGACGACGCGCCACCGCGGCGGCCAGGGGTTGAAGCTCGCCGGCGTCTCGGTCGCGCTGCTCCTGCTGCTCGCCTCGCTCGTCTACCTCGTCTCCAGCTTCAACGTCGCGGCCCCGAAGGAGCCCGCCCCTACAGACACACCGACGCCGCAGCCTACGCCCGCGCCTCCGGCGCCTCCGGCCGGGGTCGCCGCGCTCGCGCCGGTCGTGAAGGTCGATTCGTCGTTCGACGGCTACAACACGCGCCCTTTGACGGACGGCGTGACGGACGTGCGCGAGATCGCCGCCAAGCGCTACAACCAGGGCAACTGGGTCTCGGCCGAGAGCCCGGAGCCGCACTGGATCGAGCTCGACTTTACAAAGCCCGAGCGCGTGACGGCCGTCTACGTCTACTGGGGTTTCGACAAAGACCGTTACATGCCCTCGCGCAGCGTCGAGCTACAGGTGGCCGACGGCGGCGGTTGGCGCACGGTCTCGACGCTTGAGCCCGGCGGCAACTTTGACCGCACGGCCTTCGAGTTCGCGCCCTTCGTCGCCGAGCGCGTGCGGCTCTTCCAGCCGGCGCAGGACGGCCCGCAGAACCGCCCCTTCGTCATGTGGGTGCGCGAGGTGCAGGCGTTCGGCGCGCGCGACTGAGGCACGGCGGGGAAACACGCGGGCCGCCCGCTTCGTAAACATCCGGGAAGGGAATTTAAAGGCCACGACGGAGGCTCAGGTATGTCGGAGTTCATCGCGGTCATGGGTGGGTCGGGCAGCAACTACGGAGTCGGCGAGCACACGACGAGGCGCGTCATGGCGGGCGACGTGGAGGCGGTGCGCGCGCGGCTCGTCTACGCCCTTGAGAGTCTCGGCTACACGGTCGTCAGCGAGAGCCCTTTGCAGGCCCGGCGCGCGAAGCAGAAGGACATCGTCCGCGCGGACTTCAACGAGCACGCGCGCAAGGTCGCCATCGGCTTGCGGCAGGGCGGGTCGGCGGCGACGCAGGTCACGTTCGACTTCGCGGTCACGCACGGCGGCTGCATGACGAAGGGCGACCTGCTGACGCTCGAAAGGGAGGCCGACGCCTTCGTCGCGCTCGCGCAGGCGCCCGCGGCCACGGGCCTGTGCCGCTCGTGCGGGACGGAGAACGGGGGCGACGCGCGCTTCTGCCGCCTGTGCGGGGCGCCGAGCACTTTAGGCGCGCCCGCGGAGCTGGAGGTGTTGCGACTGACGGCCGGGTCGCGCGCGGGGTTGCAGGAGATCGTGGGCGGCCTCCTCATCGCGGTGCTCGCGCTCGCCGCCTCGCTCCTGATGATCCTGGGCTCCGTCAAGCCGAAGGTGGTCAACGTCGGCTGGGGCGTCCTCATCATCGGCCAGCTCGTCGGCTGGTGGATGGCGCTCTACGGCATGGCGCGCATCCACCGCACGCTCAACCGGAGGGCGGAAGCGAAGCTGCTTCCCGACGCCGCGGCCGGCCCGCCGCAGCTCGCGCAACCGCGCGAGGCCGCGCTCCCGCCCGCACACCACTCCGTGACTGAGGGGACGACCGAGCTGCTCGGCTCCGTCCCGCGCGAGCGCGAGAGAGTGCACGCCCGACGCGAGCACTCCGACACGAGTCCGATTGGTTGAACTTCAACCTGCTCCCCGTCGTTCAATCCAGGGCTAACCCGGCGCCACTTCCATCGGTTATCATTCGCCCGACATGCTCACAGCAGAGATCATCGCCGTCGGCTCCGAGCTGCTGACGCCGCTACGCACGGACACCAACAGCCTCTGGCTGACCGAGCGTCTCAACACGGTCGGCGTCGAGGTCAAACTCAAGACCATCGTCGGCGACGACGACGCGCGGCTCGAAGAGACCATCCGCGACGCCCTGAAGCGCTCCGGCATCGTCGTCCTGACCGGCGGCCTCGGCCCCACCGAAGACGACATCACGCGCAAGATCGCCGCGCGCGCACTCGGCCGCCGCCTGGCGCTCGATGAAAATGTTCTGGACGACATCAAGGCGAAGTTTCTCCGCTGGGGGCGCAAGATGCCGGAGATCAACGCGCGGCAGGCGATGGTCATGGAGGGCGCGCAGGTGCTCGCCAACCCGAACGGCTCGGCGCCCGGCATGTACCTTGAATACGACGGGCGCGTCGTCGTCCTGCTGCCCGGCCCGCCGCGCGAGATGAAGCCGATGTTCGACGGCCTCGTCCTGCCCCGTCTCGCCGAGCGCGCGGGCGGCGTGCGCGTCGTCCGTCGCGTGCTGCGCGTCGCGGGGTTGGGCGAGTCGGCCGTGGACGAGCGCATCGCGCCGGTCTACACGCAGTACAAGAACCCGCAGACGACCATCCTCTTCACCAACACCGAGATCGAGATTCACCTGACGGCCCAGGGGAAGACGGAGGCCGAGGCCGAACTGCTGCTCGACGGGCTGGCGGGGCGGATCGAGGAGCGTCTGGGCGACTCCGTCTTCGCCTTCCGCGGCGAGAAGATGGAGGAGGTCGTGGGGCTGCGGCTCGCCGTCGGCGGGTTCACGCTCGCCACGGCCGAGAGCTGCACGGGCGGGCTGATCGCGCACCGCCTGACGGAGGTGCCCGGCTCTTCGACCTACTTCACGGAGGGCGTCGTCACCTACTCGAACGAGGCGAAGACGCGCCTGCTCGACGTGCCCGCGGAGTTGATCGAGCGGCACGGCGCGGTGAGCGCCGAGGTGGCCGAGGCGATGGCCGTCGGCGTGAAGCGGCGCGCCGGGACGGACTTCGGCCTCTCGGTCACGGGGATCGCCGGCCCGGGCGGGGGGACTGAGGCGAAGCCGGTCGGGCTGGTCTACGTCGCGCTGGCCGACGACGCGCACACAGAGCACAAGCGCCTGATGCTGCCCGGCGACCGGCATCTCATCCGCTGGCGCGCGTCGCAGTTCGCGCTCGACCTATTGCGGCGGCGCTTAATCTGAAACGGGAGGGCTTCGATGTTCTGTCCACAGTGCGGGAATAAACAGAGCGACGAGCTGAAGTTCTGTAACCTGTGCGGCGCGAACCTGTACGCCGTGCGGCAGGTGGTCTCGACGCGCGAGCCGGGCGAGAAGTTCGACTGGAGTAAGACGTGGGTCGCCGAGATGTTCATGTCCGAGGCCGAGCGCAAGCGGCGGACGGCGGAGATTGAGCAGCGGAGCGGCGTGACTCCCGAGATCAAGCGCTACAGGGAGATCAAGGCCGGCGTCATCACCTCTTTCGTCGGCGTCGGCCTCATGATTTTTCTGTGGGTCATCGGGATGGCGATCTATCGCGTCCAGCCCCACGACCCCGACGTTGAGATCATCCGCAGCATCTGGGTCGCCGGCGTCATCCCCTTCATGGTCGGGCTCGCGCTCATCTTCAACGGCCTCTTCGTCAGCAAGCAGATAGTCAAGCTGCAAAAGCGCGCGCTCGGTGTCGCGCCCGACCAACTGCCGAAGGGCGGCGAACAGCCGGCCCTCAAGTCGGCCGACACCTCCGAGTTCATCCCCTCCGGCTTCAGCGTCACCGAAGGCACGACGAAGCACTTGAGCATCCCAGAGCAGAAGCAGTAGCCGTTGACATTCATTATCGCGCTGTTGCGGCCCCTCTTTAACGCGGAGACACGGCTTGAAGTGATAAGACTTCAAGCCGTGTCTCCGTGTCTCCGTGTTTAATTGCTCCCGGCCGTTACCCTCTGGCCGACGCGCCGAGGATTAACTGTACGGCCTGTTCGACGGCGGGCGTGACGATGTCCTCGCCGGCCGATTTGGCTTTCGCCTTGAACTGGCTCGAAGCGGCGGGCGTGGCGTTGCCCGGGGCCTGGAGCCTTACGTCGAGCGTCAGCTCGTCCTTCGGCTTGACGTTGGATGTGGCCGAGCCGCCGGACGCCCCGCCCGTATTGCCGAGTCCGGTCGCGGCCGCGCCGACCTTGCCGAGTATCCCGCCGAAGCCGCCGCCCCCGCCCTTCTTGTGCGAGACGTTGGCGTAGACGATGTAGTCGCACTCCTTCCGCCTCGCCTCCGCCTCCGCCTCGCCGAACGACTCAAGCAGCACGACCTCGACCGTGGCGTTGGTCAGACGAGCCGCCAGCGCACCGCGCACGGCCGCCGCGAGCTGCGCGCCGTTCAGGTTGTCGCCGACCGCGCCGGCCTGCACGGCCGCGAGCCCGAGCCGCACCACGCCCGGCTTCTTCGCGCCGACCTCGGCCACGTTTGACTGGGGCTGCCCTGCGCCTGAAAGCTGTGCCGGGTTGTCGCCCGCGTCATCCCTCGAATTCATGGAACCCATCGCCGCCATCATCGAGGCGGCGGAGAAGTCTTTGACCTCGCGGTAGTCGGCTGGCGCCTCGAAGAGCGCGGCGTCGAGCGTGGCCTGCGAGAGTTCGACGACCTCGTTGAGGGTCGAAAATTTCTCGCTGCCGTCCTTTTCGAACATGGTCATCTTCTCCCAGACGGGGAAGCCGCGCTTCACGGTGCCAAGCTGCTTCATTTCGTAGTGGTCGCGGCATCCGCCCCCCTGCGGCTGAAATCCGCCCCACTGCGGCGACCGGTAGAGGTCGCAGTCGAGCTGGAAGGCGGCGTCGATGTACCAGCCGTCGGTCTCCATCCTGAGGTCGATAGGGTTGCAGGCATCGGGCGAGGACTTCATCTCCGTGGTTGAGACGAGGTGTCGCGCGGTGTAGCCGAACAGCTGCTTGCGCTCGCCGGTGTCTCTGGTCGTGACCGTCGAGGTGATGACGCCGCCCTGCGTCCGCTCGGTCGTCGTCCGGCGCGTGCCGCCCGCGGGCGCGGCGGCCGGCTGGGCGGGCGCGTCGTCGTACGGGCGGACGGTGTAGGCGCGCATCTGCGGCATGAGCTGGAGGTCGCGGCGCAGGTCGCACTGCTGGATGGTGACGGACTGGCCGCCCATCTGCTCGGTGCGCTGGCGCTTGCCCTTGATGTAGACGGCGTTGTCGTACGAATGGCCCTGCAAGGTCTGGCGCGACTTGATCTTCACGTCGGCGCGCGCCTCGGCGCCGAAGGCTGCGACGCAGAGCAGGACGAGCGCGACGCGGCCGGCACGTAGTACGTTGGTCATCGAATGAATTCTCCCCTCTGTGAAACGCGAAGCGGACGCGGTCGGGGCGCATGTGGCCCTCGACCCTCTAACGCGCGAACGTACGGGCAAAAGGATCAACCCGGTGGGGAAGGCCGAACGTAAGGCAGCAGGGCATAAGCTTACCTTAAAAGGCGGGGGGGAGGAAAGAGTCTGTCTCCTTCATCCCCGGCCTTTTAAGGTCAGACCGACGCCCTCCCTCACGGTCAGGCTGTTTGCCCGGCTCAGGGCCGGAGGACGGGCGGGGCGGGCGCGTCGGGGCGCCTCGGCGGGTTGCGCTTCAGCTCTTCGAGGAGCCACCTGACCGCGGCTTCGAGCGTCGGGTCTTCGCCGCGCGCGAGCGCCTCGGGCCGGTCTACGACCTCCACGTCGGGGTCAACGCCCGTGCTCTCGACCGCCCACTTGCCCGAGATGTCGAGGAAGCGGAAGGAGGGCGTCGAGAGGCTGCTGCCGTCTTCGAGGTTGGGGGTGCCGGAGAGTCCGATGAGGCCGCCCCACGTCGTCGTGCCGAAGATGCGGCCGAGGTTGCGCTCGCGGAAGAAGTAGGGCAGGGCGTCGCCGCCCGAGCCGGCGTAGCCGTTAATCAGCATCGCCTTCGGCCCGATGTGCGCGAAGGCGGGCGACGCGGTGAGGTCGGTGCCGCGCCGCACCCAGTAGTTGAGCGGGCGCCGCTCCAACAGCTCTATCATGCGGTCGGGGATGAAGCCGCCGCCGTTGTAGCGGTCGTCGATGACGAGTGCCTCCTTGTTGGCCTGCGGGTAGAAGCCCTTGAACAGCTCGCGGTTCCCCTCTACCGCCGTGTTCGGCACGTGGATGTAGCCGACGCGCCCGCCCGAAAGCCTTTCGACCAGCGCGCGGCGCGACTGCACCCAGTCGAGGTAGCGCAGGTTCGACTCGCTTTTGACGGGTCGCACGCGCTCGTCGTGCGCCGTGCCGGGGTCGGCCCGGTCGTTCAAGCTCAGCGTGACGACGCGCGCGGCTTTGCCTTCCAACATCGCGTAGAAGTTCTTGACGCCGCGCGTCGAGCGGCCGTCCACGGTGAGGATGAGGTCGCCGACTTTGGCCTTCACGCCCGGCTCGGTCAGGGGCGAGCGGAAGGACTCCTGCCAGTTCTCGCCGGGGAAGATTTTGGCGATACGGAAGTAGCCCGAGGCGTCGGGCACGATCTCCGCCCCGAGCAGTCCGCCGTCGGCGCGCGTGACTCTCGGCGGGTCGTTGCCGCGGTCGGCGTAGACGTGGCCCGCCATCAACTCGCTCCCCATCTCGGTGAGCAGGTTGACGTAGTCCTCGCGGTTAGCGACGTACGGGATGAGCGCGCCGTACTTGTCGCGGATCCCCTTCCAGTCGGTGCCGTGCATGTTGGGGTCGTAGAACCAGTCGCGCATCGTGCGCCAGGCGTCGGTGTACATCTCCGCCCACTCGGCCTTCGGGTCGAGCTTCATGGTCAGGCCGTCGAGCTTGAGCAGACCGGCGTCGGGCTTCTGCCCCGGGGCGACCGGGGCGATGCCGTAGGCGTCGCGCGTCTGGAAGATGAAGTGCTTGAGCCCGGCGGCGAGGTCGTAATCCTGTACGCCCTCGATGATGGGCTGCTCGGCCTTGGCGTCGATGTTGTAGAGCGCGAGGCGGCCGGGGCCGGAGACGTAGAGCACGCCTTCGTTCGTCGCCGAAAGGTGCCGGTAGTTGCTGTTCGGGCCGGGGATGGCGCGGACGCGGTTCTCGAATCCTTCAAAGTCGATACGGACGTTGACGGCCCCGCCTGCGGGTTGTGCGGCGGGCGTCGGGCTCGGCTGTGCGGCGGCGGCGTCCGACGGCGGCGTCGGCGTTGCCTGCGGGGTCGGGGCGGCCCCGCCCTGCGGCTGTCCTTGCGGGCGCGCGCCCTGCGCGGGCGGCGCCTGCGCGGGGTTGGGCGGCTGTGTGAGCGGCGTCTCCTTCGTCTTGGCGCGCTCCTCGTCGCTCCCGGGCAGGAAGAGCGCGGGGCCGTCCGCCGCGAGCAGGCCGACGTAGACGCGCGTCGGGTTGGTGTAGAGATAGTTGAACTCGAAGGCGGAGAAGGTGAGATTGAAGTCGCGGTTCGAGAGGAAGTAGAGGTAGCGCCCCTTCGGGTCGAAGACGGGCTCCGTGTCGCTCGTCATCCCGCCGCTCAGGCGCTGAGTCTTACTCGACGCGAGCGAGTAGACCCAAATCTCCGAGAACTGGTTCGCGCCGAGCTTCGCGTAGGCGATCCACTTGCTGTCGGGCGCCCAGTTGTAGCTCGTGATGTCATTGTTCGTGCTGTGGTCAACGTCGGTCGTCCTGCCTGTGGCGACATCGACGATGCGGAGCCTTTGCTTCTTGTCGCCGTAGGCGAGCATGCGGCTGTCGGGTGACCAGACGGCCGGGTAGCGCCACACGTCTCCGTCGGTCGAGACGCGCCGCTCCTGCCCCGCGCCGTCCGAGGGTCGGACGTAAATCTCGTACTCGCCTGAGCGGTCGGAGAGGTAAGAGACCCAGCGGCCGTCGGGCGACCAGGCGGGCGCCAGCTCCCGCACGCCCTGCGAGTCTGTGAGGTTGCGCACCTCGCCCTCTTTGGCCGGCGCGGTGTAGATGTCGCCGCGCGCGCCGAAGAGTGCGCGCGCGCCGCTCGGCGAGATGGAGAAGGTCTCGACGAACTCCTTGACGTTGACGAAGTAGGGGACTGTGTCGGGGAAGTCGCCGTAGACCCTGATGGGCACGCGCTCGGACTTGCCCGACTTCGCGTCGAGGCGGTAGACGTAGCCGCCCTGCTCGTAGACCAGCTCGTCGCCGGAGCCCGACGGCCACGCCGCGTCGTAGTCGGTATGATTCGTCACCTTCCGCGTCTTCTTCGAGCGCGTGTCGTAGGCGTAGACGTTCATCGTCCAGTCGCGGTCGGAGAGGAAGTAGATGGTGTCGCCCAGCCAGACGGGCAGCATGTCCTGCTCGCGCCCGGTGGTGACCTGCTCGCTGGTGTTGCTCTTCAGATCATAAATCCACACGTCGGGCGACTGGCCGCCGTGGTAGCGCTTCCACCCGCGGAACTCGTTCGAGAGGGGCGTGAAGGCCACGCGCGAGCCGTCGGGCGAGTAGCTCACGCCGCCCGCCTCCGTGATGGGGAGCGGCTGCTCCTCGCCGCCGTCAACCGGGACGAGGTATGGGCGGCCGAGGCGGTCGCTCATCGGGACGCGGTTGGCGCGGAAGAGTACGTTCTTGCCGTCGGGCGTCCAGCCGAGCACGCGGTTGTCGTAGCCGCCGCGCGGCGGAAGCGCGGCCACCTCGTTGTAGAAGGTGAGCTGCCGCGGCTCGCCGCCCTCGGCGGGGATGACGAAGACCTGGCGCGTCCCGTTGTACTGGCCGGAGAAGGCGATCCAGCGGCCGTCGGGCGAGAACTTCGGGAAGAGTTCGAGCCCCGGGTGCGACGTGAGCCGGCGCGCGGTGCCGCCCTGGGCCGGCACCGTCCAGATGTCGCCGGCGTAGACGAAGGCGATCTGGTCGCCGTTGATGTCCGGGTAGCGCAGCAGACGCGCGAGGTCACCCTGCTTCGGCTGGGCCGCGGCGGGCAGGGCCGTGCAGAGCAACAATAGGATGACGGTTAAGAGAGACCTGTGCATTCCTCTGACTCCTTCGACGGGAGGTTTTAGACTATTTAGTTGTTCAAGGCTTCGGCGTGGAAGTTCGGGTTGATTATACCGGAGCGCGGGCGAAAAGGTTTCGAGGCTGATAACCGGGTCAGTACCGCCCGCGGTAGCGGGTGGGTCGGTCTAGCTCAGAAGTCCTCATTGCGTAAGACTGACCCACCCGCTACCGCGGGCGGTACTGACCTGTATCCCGGCGCAGGGGTGCGCGGCTGCGGACGCGGCGGTTGTCTGCTAAAGTGTCAGTCATTCCCTGTACAACGACCTCGGAGGTGCAGTCTTGAGAATCCTGTTTACGCTCGCGCTGGCGGGGCTCGCCGCCTCGAACCTGCTGGCGCAGACTTCGACGCGCAGGCCCGCGCGGGACGGTCTCTCCTCTACCTACTGGCCCGACGAGAAGGCACGCGCCATCCTTGAGAAGACCGGCGAGGTGCGGCTCGCGCCCGACACCTCGCACCTGACCGGGGGGGAGCGACTCGCGCTGGCGAAACTGATCGAGGTCGGCAAAATCTTCCAGTCCGTCTACGAGCAGCAGCGCCACGCGCAGGCTTTGCAGGCGTATGGCATGCTCGCCATACGGTCTAAGATGCAGCCGGGCGGCACACAAGCCGACCAAGACCTGCTCACGCTCTACAGGCTCTTCCAGGGGCCGATAGCGACCACGCTCGACAACAGGCGCGAGCCCTTCCTGCCCGTCGAGCTGACCGCGCCGGGCGCGGCCATGTACGACGGCGCGACGAAGGAGGAGGTCGAAGCCTTCCTCAGCACACACCCCGACCGGCGCGACGAGATACTCGGCTCGCGCACGGCCGTCCGCCGCGCGACCGCCGCCAATCTCAAAAGGGATTTGGGGAAGCTCAGGCAGTACCCGGTGCTCGACGCACTGCACCCGGGGCTGCGGAGAGAGTTGGAGGCGACGCGGCCCGACCCGAAAGGCTTCTACGCCGTGCCGTACTCCCTGGCGTGGGCCGACGAGATGGTGCGCTCGCACGCGCTGCTGAACGAGGCGGCCGACGCCGTCGCGCGGGACGACTCGGAGTTCGCGGGCTACCTGCGCAACCGCGCGCGCGACCTTCTGTCGGACGACTACGAGTCGGGCGACGCGGCGTGGGTGACGGGCCACTTCAAGAATCTCAACGCGCAGATCGGGTCGTACGAGACTTACGACGACTCGCTCTACGGCGTGAAGACCTTCTACTCGTTCAACGTGCTGAGCAACCGGCGCGAAGAGACGGAGCGCGTGCGCGCGGCGATGAAGGGCTTGCAGGCGTTACAGGACGCGCTGCCCTTCAAGTTCGAGCGGCGCGTGCGCGAGGAGATTTCGGTCGGCGTTTACGACGTGGTCGCGGACTTCGCGCAGGCGCGCGGGGGCAACACGGCCACCATCCTCCCGAACGAGGCGTACCTCGCGCGCCGCTACGGCCGCACGATCATGCTCCGCGCCAACATCATGCGCGCGCCCGAGCTGTTCGAGGGGACGAGCGCGACGTGGGAGGCGGCCGTAGACCCGCGCCACAAGGCCGAGCTGACCTCGGACGGCAACTTCTACCGCACGCTCTGGCACGAGGTCGGCCACTACCTCGGCGTGGACGTGACGAAGGACGGCCGCGACCTCGACGCCGCGCTTCAGGACGACGCAGACCTGCTCGAAGAGATGAAGGCCGACCTCGTCTCGCTCTACGTCGCCGAGCCGCTGCGCAAACAGGGCTACTACACCGACGCGCAACTGCGCGCGGTCTACGCGAGCGGCGTCCTGCGCGTCCTCCTCAACGTCAAGCCGCGCCGCGACCAGCCCTACCAGACGATGCAGCTCATGCAGTGGAACTACTTCCTCGAACACGGCCTGCTCACGTACGACCGCGGGTCGAAGCTGCTCCGCATCAACTACGACAAGTACCGCGGCGTGGTCGGAGACCTTCTGGAGCGCGTGCTGCGCGTGCAGTACGAGGGCGACAAGGCGGCGGCCGACCGCTTCATCGACGAGTACGCGAAGTGGGACGAGTCTCTCCACGGCGCGGTCGCCGCCGACATCCGCCGGCAGCAGCGCTACCGCTTCCGCCTCTACAAGTACGCCGCGCTGGGCGAATGAACGGTGCCGCGTCGCGGAATTCGTGGACGATTAGCTCTTTAGTAAGTTATCGTTTGCGAAAGCCGGGAAGGCGGGGGAACTTTATGGAAGACTTTTTCGGGGTGCGGGGGCTTGAGCCGGCCGAGCGGCGGGGGCTCCCGCGCGTGATCGGGCCGCAGAAGCTGGTCGCGGCCGTGGACAACCTGACCCGGCACGAGATGCTGGGCACGGCCGAGATCGCGGACTTCAGTTGCCTCGGGATGGCGCTCAGGAATCTGCCGGGCGACCCCGTCGCGGCCGCCGGCGACATGCTCTGGGTGTCGCTCATCGCGGAGGAGGGGATCATCCCGCTGACGGCCAAGCTCATCTACGTCCGGCGCAACGGGCTCTACGGCCTGCGCATCGACACGCCCTCGGCCGCCGGCCAGCACTTCCTGCTCCGACTCTACGACCGCGTCTCGATGCAGGCCCACACCGCGCCCCCCATCGACGCCGCCTAGATACGTAAAAGAATTTAACCACAGAGACGCAGAGAGACGGCTTGTAGACATCAAGTCAACAAGCCGTCTCTCCGTCTCTCTGTCTCTGGTTGTTCTGACGCTAGCGGGCGATGTTGCTGCTCTCCCTGACGACGGGGTAGCACTCGCAGGCGGCGGCTTCGAGCGCCTCGCGGTTGGTGACGCGGATGTGGCCGCGCGTGTAGTCGATGATGCCGCGGTCGCGCAGTATCGTGGCGACGCTCGTCACGCCCGCGCGGCGCGCGCCGAGGTGGCGCGAGATGCGCTCGTGCGTCAGCGCCAGCGGGGTGTCGCCCGCGCGGTCGTGCATCATCAGGAGCCAGGTGCAGAGCCGCTCCTCGACGCGGTGGTTGCCGTTGCAGACGGCGCGGCGCGAGAGCAGCGCGATGCGCGCGGCCGCGTACTTGATGAGCGTCTGCTGGAAGGCGCCGCCGCGCGCGAACTCCTGCCGCAGCACGTCTACGCGCGCGCGCAGCGCGCTCCCCGAGAGCGCCACCTCCGAGAGGTACGAAGGCGGCGGCACGTTGAAGACGGCCGACAGCCCCGCCATCCCCTCGCGCCCGACCATGTCGGCCTCGGTCATCCCGCCCTCCGACAGGATGTAGAGGTGCGAGACGACGGCCGTCTCGGGGAAGTAGGCGTAGCGCATATCCGCGTCGAGCTTGTAGAGCGTCTCCCCGGCCACGAGCGAGACCGGTTCGAGGTGCGGGAAGAGGCGCGCGAAATCCTCCGCGGGCAGCGCGCTGAGAAGCCTGTTGGCGAGCAGCAGGTTCAAAGAGTCGCCCTCTGTCCGCCGCGTCTCGGGGCCGTTGCCCAAGTGCGCGTGCAGTGTGCGCTGACTCACGCCGTCCGCCGGCATGGCGAGTGTGTCGCGCGTCTGCTTGGGAAGGTAACTGTTGGATTTTCCGAGGTCATTATTCATTACTTACTCCCGGGCCGTAGCAGCCCGCCGCGTGGGGAGATAAAGCTCTGGGGTTGAGCCGAGATGAGGGTCACTGTGCCCTCCGAATGTGGACGAGGATCGACTTGGTTACGTCCGCCGACGTGCGCTCGCGGATGCGTGCGAGCAACACCCTGACCGGAAGTGGGCCGTCCTCGTAGTCGCAGGTGAAGTCCACGCTGTGCGCCGGCTGCGACCCCCGGCTGAAGCCTTCGAGCAGTTCCCTGAACTCGACGACGTTCCGGAAGGGCGCGACCTCCGTGTAGAAATTGAGCCCGATGCCGTTGGTCGCGCCGCCGTCCGGCGGCGCGACCGACGGCTCGAAGCGCGTGTAGAGCACCGTGCCCGCGGCGTCCAGTTCGACGAGCCCGAACAGCTTCGGCACGGTTGCGCCCGCCTCTCTCAAACCCACCGCCTCTTCGCGTAGGCCGGCTCCGAGTCCCATCTGTGTCATGCGTCGTTTAAACCCCCTCGTCGTATTGCCCCCCGCGTCCCGGGAGGTGTCGTTTCAAGACCATGTCGAGCCGCTCGATCTCGAACGGCTTGACGACGTACTCGTCGCAGCCGGCGTCGAGCGCGTCCGTCTGTGCCTGCGGCCCCGCGTGCCCGGAGAGGAAGACGATGGGGACGGCCGAGAGCGCGGGCAGGAGGCGCAGGCGGCGCGTGACCGCGATGCCGTCGAGCAGCGGCAGCCCGCCGTCCATCAGGATCAGGTCGGGGTGCTCGCGCTCGGCCGCGTCCACGGCCTCGAAGCCGTCGCCGGCCTCGACGACCGAGAGCCCGCGCTTCTCCAGGAGCATGCGCAGCAGTTGGCGCGTGTCCTCGTGATCTTCGGCCACGAGCACCTTCGCGCGGCAAGGCGCGCGGCGGGCGTGGCAGTCGTATGGGTACAAGCTTGACATGACCTCACTCATGCGGCAGTCGCCGGTGTGAAAAGGTGTGAAGCGAGCCAGGCGCTTCGGCGTTCGTCCAGGTCGGGAATCTCCGTCTGCGGCGGCGGGGCACACGCCCCGTTCGCATTTGCCCGGGAGTTCGCGCTCTGCTGTGGCGGTCGTGAATGCTGCTGCCGGCGCGAAAACCACCCGAGAGAAAACTTGTCGGCGCCCCCGGTAAGGAATAGACGGGACGCCCTCTCCTCCTGTGGACGTTGGAGTCTCGCACGGCGAGAGACTTTCGGCTATTAGGAAGATTGGTAAAGCCGGTAGGGAAAATCCCTTAGTTTTCGACCGTCCGCGCTCCCTGCGACGCACGTCCACATTAGACCTCTTGCGAAAGACGGCACCAGGCGGTACTGACCTGTCCGCTCTTTCGCAAGAGGTCTATTCAAACGCAGGCCGTTGGAAGGCATGTGACGGGCGCCGAAGCGGACGCCGCGCGTGCCGGGGGCGGTGTGTAGGTGAGGGGGGAACATTTTCGCGTCGGCGGGGCCGGTACACGATAAGTGGGAAGTATCTCGACACCCGTCGGGGTCAATTCAACAGAGTCGCAGGTCTGCTCGACGGGAGTGGAGATAGATTTTGTATAAATGCGATTCATCTCTACAAGCTCATATATGAATTGAACATGCAGTCAGCTCGGCTCTACACGTGTGCAAGTCGATTTTGTATAAATGCGATTTATCTAAACGGGTGTGTGTATAAATTGAATTAGCAGTCAGGTCTGCTCGACGGGTGTGCGCGTCATCTCTCCGGGCTGAAAGCTCCGCTCGACACGCTCCGGAGCCATTTCAACGCCCGCCGGAATCATCTCTACACGGCCCGGGGTCGTCTCGACGCGCGGAAATCTCCACTCGACACAGGCCGGCGGCCTCTCTGCACGCCCAGACGGGGTCTGTGACTGTCCGAGAGGTGTCCGACGCGGCGGCGACGGCCGCATTCTATTGCCTGCCGCTATGGTGGAAAGGTGAGAGGCCCGGACGGTTTGTGTGGTGGGAGATTATCTGAAGGCTGTGCCTATAGCGATTTGCACTTGGATGCGACTGGTGCGGAAGGCGGATGAGTCAGTACCGCCAGCGGTAGCGGGCGGGTCTCGTGCGCGCTA
>JBJMGP010000130.1:0-7970 GCA_045807865.1 Pyrinomonadaceae bacterium | reverse complement strand
GCGGACATGGTGCCGTTGGGCCGCGGCAAGTTGAGCCGCCCCGACCCGCTCGCGCACGCCTTCGTCAGCCACCCGGACAACGAGCTGCTCAGGATTCACGACCCCGAAAAGTTCGGCTGCTCCTCCTGCCACTGGGGCAACGGCCGCGCGACGACCTCGGTCGAGAAGGGGCACGGCGAGAACCGCTTCTGGATCCACCCGCTCTTCAAGAAGGAGAACGCCGAGGCCGGCTGCAACCAGTGCCACTCGGCCGACCGCGTCCTCCAGGGCGCCAACGTCCTCAACCAGGGCAAAGACCTCTTCTACCAGCGCGGCTGCGTCGGCTGCCACCGCTACGAAGGTTTCGACCGCGAGACGGACGCGCTCACGAACACGCGCCAGTTGGTCAAGCAGCTCGAAGACGAGGTCACGGCCAACGAGCACGAGGCAAAGGTCGCGCGCGCAGACTCCTCCGCGCCGGGCGTCTCGGACGCGCGCGCTTCGGAACTCCTCACGCACGCCGAGAGCCTCATCGTCGGCAACAGCCAGCTCGAAGCCAAGATCGACCAGCTCAACACGCAGGCCCGCTACCTGATGCAGGATCAGAAGAAGGTCGGGCCGAACCTGAAGGACGTGAAGCTGAAGCTCCGCAAGGAGTGGATACCCGAGTGGCTCAAAGACCCGCAGGTCTTCCGCCCCGGCACGAAGATGCCGACCTTCTGGTACCTGTCGGGCAAGCAGGACGAGAAGGAGTCGGCGAAGGGCAACATCGTCCCCGCCTCGATGCAGGACGAAGAGCGCAAGGCCATCGCCGCCTTCCTCTGGCAGTCGGCCTACGAGGGCCGCGTCGCGCCGCAGCCGCAGGGCGATGCGCGCCACGGCGAGGAACTGTTCAAGACGCGCGGCTGCATGGCCTGCCACTCCATCGGCGAGGGCGAGCAGAAGGTCGGCGGCGAGTTCGCGGCCAATTTGACCAAGGTCGGGCAGAAGGAGAACTACGACTACATCGTCCGCTGGGTGCACAACCCGCGCGAGCGCTGGGCGCCCTACTGCCCGAAGGAGAAGCGCGACCTGACGCCGGAGGACTACGCGAAGAACGGCAAGGAGTTCGTCTTCGACACCACGAAGCACACGCGCTGCCCGAACGACGGCGCGGAGCTACAGGTGCAGAACATGACGGTGATGCCGAACTTCCGCCTCGCCGATCAGGACGCGCGCGACATCGCCACCTACCTCGTCTCGCTCGCGCCGGCGGCGCAGTACCCGGACGCCTCCTACATGGACGACCCGCGGCTCGCCGAGCGCGGCAAGACGCTCGTCAAGCAGTACGGCTGCGCCGGCTGCCACGAGATACGCGGCTTCGAGGAGGAGCAGCGCATCGGCAAGGAGTTGACGGCCGAGGGCGCCACGCCCCTGGAGCGTCTCGACTTCGCACGCATGACGCGCCTCGCCGAAGAGGGCGAGCAGCCGCCGAGCTTCGTCCGCGCGGGCGGCGACGCGAACACCAAGGCGGGCGACGGCAAGGCGGCCGGGGGCGACAAAGACGACAAGCACGGCAAGCCCTGGTACGACCACAGGGGCTTCTTCGAGCACAAGCTGGGCGAGCCTTCCATCTACGACTCCGGCAAGGTGAAAGACCCGAAAGAGCACCTCCGCATGCCGAAGCCGTTTTTGACCGACGAGTGGAAGAGGGCCTTGACGACGTTCCTGCTCGGGAGCGTCGGCCCCGAGGGCGCGAACGTGCCCGCGTCGCTCTTCTACAGCCCGACCGACCAGCAGAAGGCGATACAGGACGGCTGGTGGGTCGTCAAGAAGTACAACTGCATGGGCTGCCACTCGGTGCAGGTCGGGCAGAAGTCTGTGCTCTACGGGCTGGGGCAGTATCAGCCGGGCGGCACGCTCGGCGACATCCAGCTCGGCCCCGAACAGCTTCCGCCGGGCCTGATGACCGAGGGCGCGCGCGTTGACCCCGACTGGCTGCTGAGGTTCTTAAGTGACCCTTCCATGAGCGGCTACTCCGAAGGCATAGACCTCGCCGCGCACGGCGGCAAGCCCGCCGCGCCGAAGCCCGAAGAGAGTAACGTCGGGCGAGGGAACTCCGCGAACCGGCAGTCCGGCCCCGGCGGCGGCGCGCAGAACCAGTCGAACGCGGCCCCGCCGGCGGCGGGCGCGAATCCGGCACAGCCCGCGGCGACCGGCATGGCTAACCTGAAGCCGCAGCCGGGCGAGAACCGCAACGGCGTCCGCACCTACCTGCGCGTGCGCATGCCGACCTTCAACTTCTCGCCGAACGAGCTGCGCACGCTCGTACGCTTCTTCCTCGCCGTCTCGGCGCAGCAGGAGCCGTACATCAAGCAGCAGTCGGAGCCTCTGACGGCGGCCGAGAAAGACCTCGCGCGCGCGCTCTTCACGTCGCAGGCCGCCCCCTGTCTCAAGTGCCACATGACGGGCGACCCCGGCCACGACCAGACGGCGACCGCGCCCAACTTCCTACAGGCCGGCGAGCGCCTCAAAGAAGACTGGACCGTCCGCTGGCTCCTCGACCCGCAGCGCATCATGCCGGGAACGGCGATGCCTTCGGCGCTGTTCAAGCGCGACGGCGAACGCTGGGTCTTCAACGGCCCGCTCCCGCCCTCGGCGGCGGATTATAAGGGCGACCACGCGCGCCTGCTCGTGCGCTACCTGCTCTCGCTCACGCCGGAGGAGCAGGCGCGTGCGCGTTCGACGGTGCCCGCGCAAGTCCCGGCCCCGAGCGGCACCCAGTCCGGCCCCGTCGCCTCGAACGGAGGCGGCAGGCCGCGTACCCGCGCCGCCGCGAACAGGCAGAGCGCGGGGCGCCCGAAGGCAACACGCGGCTCGCGCGTGCAAGTCTCGCAGCGCATGCGACAGAGGCGTCTGGCGCGCGAGCGCTGGCGGAGGCTCGCGCGCGAGCGCTGGCGGCAGGCGGCGGCCGGGAGAGTGCTTCCGCGTGATTTCTCGCCGTGAGGGATTCGCGGTATCATACGACCAAAGTTCATTCGCACAAGTCAGTAGTCCCCTTTGGAGGAGGTCTCATAAAGATGCATTCCAGCCGCGCGCGGTTTCTGGTCGCGCTCTTCGCGGCGCTCTGCCTGCTGGCCTTCGCCGCCGCCTGCTCGCGTAACGCCGACGACGCGGAGGACGCCGAAAGCTCGGGCGACGACTCGGCCGAGGTCGCGAACCTGACGCCGTACAAGCCCAACCCGGCGCAGGAGGGCTCCATCGCCGGCACGGTCAGCTTCAACGGCGCCGCGCCCGAGAAGGCGCCCATCAGCATGACGGCCGACCCCGTCTGCGCCGCGGCCAACCCGGACGCGCACGCCGAAGACCTCGTCGTCAACGGCGACAAACTGGCCAACGTCCTCGTCTACATCAAGGAGGGCAAGGTCGGCGACAAGAATCTCTCCAGCTACAGCTTCGCGCCGGGCTCGCAGCCGGTGACGCTCGACCAGCACGGCTGCCACTACGTGCCGCACGTGCAGGCCGTGCAGGTCAACCAGACGCTGAACATCATCAACTCCGACCAGACCTCGCACAACATCAACTTCGACGCCAAGCTCAACGAGAAGTTCAACCAGGGGCAGGGGCCGCAGGCGGCGCCCATCATCAAGCAGCTCAAGCGCCCCGAGACGGTCGTCCCCGTCAAGTGCAACCAGCACCCCTGGATGCGCGCCTACGTCGGCGTGCTCCCGCACCCTTTCTTCGCCGTCACGGACGCCTCGGGCAAGTTCGAGATCAAGGGCGTGCCCGCCGGCACCTACACGCTGGTCGCGTGGCACGAGAAGGACCAGAAGGGCATCACGCAGTCGGTGACCGTCAGCGCGGGCGGGGCGGCGACCTCCGACTTCAGTTTCAACGCCGACCAGTTGAAGGCGGAGAACACACAGGGCGGCGCGCTGCGCATGATGCAGGCGCTTGAGTTCCCGATGCTGGGCATGCAGCACTGAACTTTATCAAGAGGGAAACGGCAGTTATTCATGAAGGAGTTCGTACTAGAAGCGACGACCGAGGTGCCGGCCGAGGCCGGGCCGCTGGCCCTGAAGGGTCGGCTCGCGGCCTTCGCCGAGCTGACCAAGCCGCGTATCACATTTCTCATCGTGCTCACCTCGGCCGCGGGCTTCTGCCTCGGCTCGAAGGGGAGCTTCGACTATCTGGCTCTCTTCAACTCGCTCTTCGGCATCGCGCTGCTCTCTTCCGGCATCGCGACGCTCAACCAGTACATGGAGCGCGGGCTCGACGCGCGCATGCGGCGGACGCACGGCCGCCCGCTCCCGGCCGGGAAGCTCCACGCCGCGCACGCGCTCGCCTTCGGGCTGGCGCTCACGCTGTTCGCCGAGGCTTACCTCGCGCTCTTCGTCAACGTGCTGACCGCCGGGTTCGGCGTGGCGGTCATCGTCGGCTACCTGCTCTGCTACACGCCGCTCAAGACGCGCAGTTCGCTCTCGACCGTGGTCGGCGCCTTCCCCGGCGCGATGCCGCCGCTGATGGGCTGGACGGCCGCGACGGGGACGGTCGGCGCGGAGGCGTGGGCGCTCTTCGCCATCCTCTTCGCGTGGCAGTTCCCGCACTTCCTCGCCATCGCCTGGATGTACAAGGAGGACTACGCGCGGGCGGGCATTGTGATGCTGCCCGTGGTCGAGCCCGAGTGCCGGATCACCGCGCGGCAGATCGTGATCTGGTCACTCGTCCTGGTCCCGGTCAGCCTCTTCCCGGCCGTGCTGGGGACGACCGGCGCCGTCTACTTCTACGGCGCCCTCGTGCTCGGCGTCCTGTTCCTGGGGACGAGCATCCACGCGGCCGTGGCGCACACGCGCCAGGGCGCGCGCCGGCTGCTCCTCGCTTCCGTGCTCTACCTGCCCGTCCTGTTCGGGCTGATGGTCTTTAATAAGTAGACAGTAGTCAGTAGTCGGTAGTCGGTAGGCTCCGCTCTTCGGGCAAGGTGTCTACTGGCTGCTGACTACACGGCCCTTCCTTACAGTTCTTCTACTGTCTACTGTCTACTGTCTACTGAGGAGGACTCATGGGTCGTGCTCTCGCGGTGTTGCTCTGGGTGATGACCGGCCTCTCGGTGTGGATGTTCGTGAGCGGGAAGTGGTGGTTCCCAGCCTCCATCTCCGAGCACGGGCCGGCGTACGACCAGCAGTTCCTTTTGACGATCATCGTGGTCGGCGTCGCGTTCGTCGCGGCGCAGGCGGCGCTCGGCTACGCCGTCTGGCGCTTCGCCGACACCGGCCAGGGCACGCGCGCCGTCTACTCGCACGGCAACAACATGATGGAGATCGTCTGGACGGTCGTCACCGCCGCCATCTTCATCACGCTCGCGCTCCTCGGCCAGCGCGTCTGGTGGGGCCTCCACCTGACGGAGGCGCCGGCGAACTCCGCGTTGGTGCACGTCGTGGCGCAGCAGTTCCAGTGGAACTTTCACTACCCCGGCCCCGACCGCGTCTTCGGCCGCACCGACCCGAAGAAGATCAGCGACGAGTCGATCAACTACATCGGCCTCGACTCCGACGACCCGGCCGCGAAGGACGACACTGTCACCCAGACGCTCGTGACCAAGGCGAACGCGCCCGTCCAGCTGATACTGAACTCGCGCGACGTGACCCACAGCTTCTGGGTGCCGCAGCTCCGTTTCAAGCAGGACGCCGTGCCCGGCCTCGACGTGAAAGTCCACTTCACGCCGCAGACGGTCGGGCAGTACGAGATCGCCTGCGCCGAGCTGTGCGGGCAGCAGCACTACAAGATGCGCGCATACATGCTCGTCCTTCCGCCCGAAGAGTACGACGCACTGGTCGCGATGCCGCAGGCGGAGTTCAACAAGCGCGTCACGGAACTCGTCAAGAAGTACCCGCTTAACACCAACTTCTAAACCCCTAACCCCTGCAAGGCGCGGCCCGCGCACCGCGGGGCCGTCCCGAGGAGCTTGGAGATGGCAGAACCGGAAGTCACGGTCGAGACCCACGATGAGGCCGGGCACACGGGCGCGCACGCCGCCGGGCACGCGGGCGCGCACCACGCCCCCACCGGCTTCATCCGCAAGTACATCTTCAGCATCGACCACAAGGTCATCGGCATCCAGTACCTCCTGCTCGCGCTCTTCTCGGTCGTGCTGGGGATGATCATGTCGGTGTTGATGCGGATGAAGATGACGTGGCCCGACCACGCGTGGCCCATCCTCGGCACGCTCTTCCCCGAGGGCGCGCCCGGGGGCGTGATGACGCCGGAGTTCTACCTCTCGCTCGTCACCATGCACGGCACGATGATGGTCTTCTTCGTGCTGACGACGGCGCCGCAGGGCGGCTTCGGCAACTACTTCCTGCCCATCCAGATCGGCGCCGACGACATGGCCTTCCCCTACCTCAACATGCTCTCGTTCTGGACGACGCTGTTGGGGCTGTTCGTCCTCGTGAGCGCCATCTTCGCCTCGGGCGGCTCGGTCATCGGGCCGACGGGGGGCTGGACGGGCTACCCGCCGCTCTCGGCCATCGGCCACCTCCTCAACGTGCCGGGGCAGGGGATGGGCGTCAACCTCTGGATCATCAGTATCGCCATCTTCTGCGTCGCGTCGCTGCTCGGCGCCCTGAACTTCATCGTGACGCTTTTGAATCTGCGCACGCAGGGCATGTCTTTGATGCGGATGCCGCTGACGTGCTGGGCTTGGTTCACGACGGCCGTGCTGGCGCTGCTCTCGTTCCCGGTGCTGCTGGCGGCGGGCGTGCTGCTCTTTCTCGACCACAACCTCGGCACGAGCTTCTTCGTCCCCGGCGGCCTCTCGAACGGGACGACGGTCATCGACCACTCGGGCGGCTCGCCCATCCTCTGGCAGCACCTCTTCTGGTTCTTCGGCCACCCGGAGGTCTACATCGCCATCCTGCCGGGGATGGGCGCCACCTCGCACATCCTCTCGACCTTCGCCCGCAAGCCGATCTTCGGCTACCGCGCGATGGTCTTCGCGATGTTCGCCATCGGGCTCCTCGGCTTCTTCGTCTGGGGGCACCACATGTTCATCAGCGGCATGTCGCCGCTGACGGGCGCGGCCTTCTCCGTGCTCACGCTCTCCATCGGCGTGCCCTCGGCCATCAAGACCTTCAACTGGCTCGGCACCCTCTGGGGCGCGCGCATCCGCTTCCACACGCCGATGCTCTTCGCCGTCGGCTTCGTCTCGCTCTTCGTGGCGGGCGGTATCACGGGGCTCGTGCTGGGGCAGACCTCGCTCGACCTCTCGATGCACGACACCTACTTCGTGCTCGCGCACTTCCACCTCGTGATGGGCGTGGCGGCCATCTTCGGCATGTTCGCCGGCACCTACTTCTGGTTCCCGAAGATGTTCGGGCGGAAGATGAACGAGACGCTCGGCAAGATACACTTCTGGCCGACCATCATCGGCGTCTACTCCATCTTCATCCCGATGCACGTCATGGGGCTGGTCGGGATGCCCCGCCGCTACTCGCAGTTCTACGAGATGCTCGACGGCAAGCTGACCTGGATTTACAACTTCAACCGCCCGGCCTACCCGCTCATCCAGTTCGTGACCTGGGCGGCCATCATCACCGTCTCCGCCCAGTTGCTCTTCATCTTTAACTTCTTCTGGAGCATGTTCAAAGGCGAGAAGGCTTCGGACAACCCCTGGGAGGCGACGACGTTGGAGTGGATTACGGCCACCCCGCCGCCGCACGACAACTTCGGCGGCCGCGCCCCCGTCGTCTACCGCGGCGCCTACGAGTTCGGCGTGCCGGGCGCGCCCGAAGACTATGTGTTGCAGACGACGCCGGACGAGACGGGGCCGAACGTCGCCTACGCTGACGAAGTAGACCGACAAGGACAGGGAAGTAGTAATGGCCACGACGTTCACGGGTGAGAAGGAGAAGACGGTGCGGACAGAGGCCGTCATCGACGTGACGAGCGCGCGGCGCCGCGGCGGGCGCGGGCGTGGCGGCAACGGCCGCGGCCCCGGCGGCGGCGGGGGCCCCGGC
>JBJMGP010000129.1:0-18677 GCA_045807865.1 Pyrinomonadaceae bacterium | reverse complement strand
TCCAAGGGCAGGCAGCTCACCCCGCGCAATTCCAGCACGAGGCGCGCGCCAACGTTGGTCATGCTCTTGCGAGCCCAGCGCACGTCGAGGTCGCGGAACTGGAGCGCGTTCTCTATCCCGCGGGCCCTCAGTCTCGCCGCATAGGACGGCCCCACGCCCCACACTTCATCGACGGGCGTGCGTGCGTGCGCCACGTCCAAGAAGCGCGAGTCGGTCAGGTCGAGCACGCCCGCGGCTTTCATCGAGGTCTTCGCGAGATAGTTGGCGACCTTCGCCAGCGTCTTCGTCGCGGCAGATGTGAGCGGCTATCTGGTGGCAGGATTGCAGGCCGAGCCCGTGGGAGCGCCAGAGGGCGAGCCGCTCCCGGTAGAGCTTCGCGTAGCGGTTTTCGAGTAGGCTGACGAGAGTCCCCACGTTGCGGTATGCATTGCACACGAGAAACAAGAGGATACTCCAACTTTCCGCCCTTCCGACCCGTCGCGGGGCATCCGGTTCATTTATCGACTGTCAATAATCTACTTGACGATAGTCGATAAATAGTTTATTGATAGTCGATATAAGAAAGGTGGTGAACCATGTCAAGCCCAGCCTCGTCATCCGCCGCGCTACCAATCGCGTACGTCCTGCTGCGAATCCTCATCGTCGTGAACTGGCTCGGCGGCGCCGCGATCCTCGCTCTGCTGGTTGTCATGCCGAACAGGCAATGGATCATGAGCGCTCTCGAACTCTCCCCTTCGCCTGAGGCGGAGCGGTTGGTCGCGGGCCTACGCGCGATAGCCGTGCTCGGTCTCGCCGCGATTCCGCTCAATCATGCCGTCCTCAAGCGGCTGCTCGCGATCGTGAAGACGGTGCGCGCGGGCGACCCGTTCGTCGCCGCGAACGCCTCCCGTTTACAGGCGATAGCCTGGGTGCTGCTCGCGCTGAACCTTCTCAGCATCGTGATCGGCGCGATCGCCCAAGCCGTTTCCACCCCGGCGCATCCGCTTCATATAGACGCCGGCTTTTCGATCAACGGCTGGCTCGCCGTACTCCTCACGTTCCTGCTGGCCCGCGTGTTCGCGGAAGGCACGCTCATGCGCGAAGACCTCGAAGGGACGGTGTGACATGGCGATCGCCGTCAAGCTAGACGACATACTCCACGACCGGCGGATGACGCTGACCGACCTCGCGGATCGGGTCGGGATGACGCTGGCCAACCTCTCCATCCTCAAGACCGGGAAGGCTCGCGCGATCCGCTTCTCGACGCTTGAGGCGCTCTGTGAGGCGCTCTCGTGCCAGCCCGGCGACATTCTCCGGTTCGAGCCTGAGCAAGCAGAGCGCGAGCGACCGGCGGCGAGCAAACGGAGCGCAAGCCGATGAACGCCCTGCTGAACGGGGACGCATTGCACGTGGCGAGAGGCACACACAAGTCTAACCAGGAGAATATCAAATGAAACACAACCTCATGTTAACCATCGCGTCCCTGCTCTCGATCCTCTTCTTTACGTTTCACCTGACGGACGACATCGTCCGCGGGTTCGAGCCGGGAACGCTCACAAACCTCACCGCGGTGCCCATCTTTGTCTTCTGGCTGTACGGGACGCTGGTGCTCGCCGGACGGCGGTCGGGGTACATCATCACCCTCCTCGGAGGGCTCTTTTCGTTGGTCGTCCCCCTCGCTCACATGAGGGGGAAGGGTGTCGGCGTCACCAGCAGCCTCGGCAACTCCGGCGGACACTTCTTCTTCGTCTGGACGCTGTTCGCAATTGGCGTGACTGGGGTCTTCTCCGCCATTCTCTCGGCGCACGGACTGTGGAGCCTGCCATGGCGCCGGCCCCGACCGTCCAGCGACCCGCACTAAAGCTCTCGCTACCTACAGTTCACTGTCATGTGGAATTAGTGAACCGCGCCCTCATCTGCTTCTAGTGACAGCTTCCAGTCTGGGCCGAGCTGCTGGACGAAGTTGATCTACCTCACCGCCTGGGGCGGAGTGAGAACTCTATCGTGCGTTCCGCCACGAGCGGGGGCCGCAGGTCCTCCCTCCGGCTGACCTCATAGAGGGTGCCGTCGTAGATGACGTGTCCTCCCTCCCGGATGCGGTCGGACGCGTCGTTGAAGGGCATCTCGAAGGTCAGCGCCTCGCCCCTAGCGCCGCCCGCCCGCGCGTTGCGGACATCGTCAGGGTGTAAGGACACGGGCCTCCTCAAATCCGTCATACTGCCTCCCCCTCGTTTTAGTGCACCTTACCCCGGTCGGATTCCGGAAGCAAATTCGAGTGCCCGCCGACAGATTTCTCTTTCAGTTCGCCCCCGTTCGCATGACGCAGGAAGGGGAGAAAGGTTGCGTCTTTACCATTAGCCTAAGAGGTGACCGACCCTGACCGGCGCCCTCATGGAAAGGACACAACCCCTATGACCCTCCGCAGGGCGTCACCCTACGTCTGGGCGACGTGGCTCTCTAAACTTTTCGTCGGCGACCAGTCGTGCGAGTGGGCCACCTGGTTCAGGACACACCACGAGCGCTACGAGAAGGCGCCCTCTTCCTTCGACGCCGCCGGCTGGAAGATGGCCCACACCTCGCTGCTCGACCGTAAGTACCGACAACTCGTTGATGACGGCCAATCCGTCACTATGCACGAAGTCCCGCAACATCCGTTACCGGGTCGCGGCCTCGCTCGGTTGGTCATGCTCATTCACCATCCTCTTCGACAAGACGGTGGTGGACCGCAACCAGATGCGCGCTGTCCTGAATGATGCGGGCGTACTCGTCGGTATCCGTGGCTAGGCCCGGTAGAGGCTGGGACGAGCTAGGCTTGGCGAGGTAGCGTTGGGCGAGGCGAGGCGAGGGATATATGCCGAGAAGGAGGCAGCCGAAAGAGATCTGGCTCGAAACTCGAAAGCGAATAGTTATCATGTTTGTTATTAGGTAGTGATTCAAGCGCGGGAGGGGTTGTAGACTCTCTCGCCTGGTCAAACTCAAGTGCTCCCACCGCTTCGGCGACTTCCGGGAGGCGTACCGACTCGTCACCCCCGCCGCGCGGCACACGGCCGCCGGCCAGGGGTCCGGCCTGAGGGCGCACGTCGGGCGGTGGGACCTGACGCCGCGCCGAAGGCTCGGGCGCTTCGGCAGAATGAGTCTATCGCAACTCGGCGTTGAGCTGGAGGTGCCTACTTCACCACATCGCTACCGTGTGACATGCCCAAGGGGGAGTGGCGATAGCTCCCGCAACAGAACCTGATCTTTAGCCTCAGCTTACACAATCCGGTGCCGGCGATTATACTTGGCCCGAGCGCCATTTAAGTGCGCGCTGGCTGTTACCCTGCGACGCACGTTACGCCGTTATCTTGACGGCATGACAGCTCCCCCTATGTTGGCAAGAACTAGCGATGTAGAATTTGCCAAACGAGGTGGCAAGGACGATCCACTGCGAAGGAGGTCTGTTAGGGAATTATGAGCTGTGACAAGATTAAAATCTCCGATGTCTGTGAGGAGTACGATCACCCGAACAAGAGGTGTGCCCACACAACCCCCGTCTGGCAATTGCCTGGCAAGGATGGCTATTTCTTCGTCGCCAAGATGGCGTTAGACGTGGACGGCGCCCCTCGCGCTTACCATCCTCAGGACAGGCGACCGCCTGACAACCACACGAAGGCGCTGGACTGGCTTGCGAATCTGAGCACTTCGGATAGACACGGAGTCCAGGGGAGCGACGGAATCGGCCCCGAGCCGGGCTTCATCGTCTCGGGTACAACCTTGGAGAATCCTAAGTTCCCGGAGAACGACACGAGACACTGGGTGGACGCCGAAACCATCCCTTATATCGTGCTGGTCAGCGGATTCCCTCGCGCCGAGAATGTTCCTCGGATCGTACGCGGAGATAGCGCGATGGTAATTGACCTGCATAGCGGCAAGAGCACGTCGGCGATATTCGCCGACGTTGGAAGCGCCGTCGGGGAAGCTTCGATGAAGACGGCTATGAATCTCGGTTTAGACCCGACCGCATCTCGTTTCCCCCCGAAGGTGCGCGGCTTCGACCGAAAAGACTTTCTGTACCTTGTCTTTCCAGACTCATTGATCCTCCCCCCGTGGAATACAGATGAGATAGAAAGGGTCGCGCGGGAGAGATTTAAGAACTGGGGCGGAATGGACCAAGTGAAAAGTTGTTTTCCTTAGAGCCTAAGGAGATTCACCTGCGGTCCATGGGCCAAGCGAATAACCGAATACGAACGCGCCCGCCCACGGCGGGAAGGGTGATGACATCTAGCAACCAAGTTTAACTGGTGTTCGGATCAGGTGGCTCGCCGCGGCCGTCGCGCCGAAACGAAGCAGGATACGCTACGGTCGTTCGGGCTTATCGTTTGACCCGAATCGTGTCGTCCCCCCCAGAGCCGGAAGTAATGATAGACCGGCTGCCAATGCGGCAAGTCGTGCGGCAGAGAGCGCCACGCGCCGCCGCACCGGATGAGGTACTCGATGGCGTTGACGATCTCGCGCAGGGCGTAGCCGCGGTGTCTGCCGCCCGTCTTCTCCGAGGGAAGTAACGGCTCTAAAATCTCCCACCCGGAGTCACTGAGGTCGCTCGGATATGGCCTTCGCAGTATCGACATCGCTGGTTGCATAATGCCGCGAGGCTAGCATAAAGGGGTGCAACTCGTTGCCTCTCACCTTTTTGAACAGCCTCTAATGCTCGCGTGACAAGTGGCTGCGGGCGCGCCGCGCTAAGCGCGCGGCGCCCGCGCGGTCCGGTCGATGTAACAGTCGGCCCCGCGGTAGAGCGAGTAGACGAGGCCGAGCGGGTTGTGATGTACGTCCATTAACTCGCGCGTCAACCGGTTGAGCAGCGGGCCGAGCCGCACCTTCTCGGGCGCGGGGCTCCGGCTGTCGATGAACTCGGAGAGGAGCCGGCGCGCGAACTCCGCGGCGAAGGGGGCCGGGATGTCTATCTGGCAGCCGACGAGCCCGACCGCCTTCTGCCGGAGGAACTGCGCGGCTATAGTCTGGTAAAAGAGCGTGGTCATCTGCCCGCCTTGGCAGGCGTTGATGAAGACGAGCGGGTGCGACGGCAGCTCGCGCCGCGCGCGGAGCCAGTAGGCGATGTCGTTGCCGGTGATCGGCTCGCCGTCGCTGAGGCGGAGGTTGGCGCTCATCAGGCTCGGGCCGTCCGTCCCGCTCGCGCCTTCGCCGTGGCAGTAGAAGTAGAGGATGCGATCTTGGAAGTTGCCGCCTTCGAGCGCGAGCCTGAGTTCGTCGCGCCGTCGCCGCTCCGTCCGCGCGATGAGGTTCAGACGTTCGAGGCGTTCGAACAACTCTTGCTGCTTCTTCACGCACCCGACGCCGAGCCGCGCGTCGATAGTCTCGTCGAAGTTCATGCTCGCGGGCAGTGGCCCGGCGCGCTCTGGCCGGATGCCCGTCTCAAGCACGACCTCATCCGTGTTGTGTTCGATGACGTGCTGGTAGCCCCAGAAGCCCTTCGGGTCAAAGTTCGAGCCGTCGTGCGCGAGGCCGCCCGGCCGCGTGTGCGTGTAGAGCATCCCCCACGGGACGAAGAAGGACTCGGAGGTGATTGTGAGGACGACGCCGCCCGCCGCACTAGCTGCGCGTAGTCGCTGCCCCATCTCGCGGAGAGTTGGGTCGTCCGTGTTCTCGAAGATGAAGTAGAAGAGGCGCTCGCCGGCCACTGCGAGCCACCCGCCGCATGCGCGAAGCAGCTTGGGCCGTGTGCCGAAATCCCACTCCTCCTGAAAGGGGTACTTCTTGATTCTCCTGAAGAGGCTGTTCGCGGACTCCTCGTGGTCAACGAGCGCCCTGCGCCATTCGGCGCGGCACTCCTCGACGTGCTCGAACAGTTCGTGGCGCGTGAGCGGAATCTCCGTCCGCCAGACCCTCCGCGCCGGGAAGAGTTGGCCGAAGCCGAAGACCTCGAAGGACTCGCGAGCCTCGCGGCCGACCTCCGCGCGCAGCGGGGCGTGGCGGATGTAGAGCCCGCCGTCGCGTTCGAGACTGTCGTCTTCGAGACCCGCGAACTGCGCGAGTCCACCCGAGTTGCTGGCGACGTTTTCGAGGAGGAGGCCCGTGCGCTTCATGTGGCGTGTTAGACCTCCGCTTCGTCTTCGACGACGACTCCGACGCGAAATTCTTCGAGCAGCGTCAGCTCGCGCGCGAGAAAGATCGAGAGGCGCAGCAAGACCGGCCCCGAGACGCGCGGCGTGATCTTGAAGTAGATTGCGCGCATGTTCCTGTCCCTGTGGAGCGTGGCTCCGCGGTAGGAGGGGCTCACGTCCACGTCCGGCGCGCTGAGCGAGAAGAGGAGCCTGACCTCGCTCCGCTCGCCCCAGTCCGGCTCCGAGAAGGGCGCTCCGGTCCGAGGAGGGGCCGTTTGAAGGAGACGCCCTCTGCGGCCGGGGGAAACTGCCCCGTGACCGCGAAGTAAAGCGCACGGCCGAGCGCGAGGAGGTCTGCTGCTCTGGCCGCCGCGAAGTATCCCTCGGGCTCGAACTCTTCGAGTTTGAACTCGTCGGGCTGCCGCTCCGCGAGATAGCGCGCGAGGCGCTTGAAGTACCCGAAGCCTAAATCAACGATCTTTACGTCGCCGCCCGGTGTGATGATGAGCTTGTCCGGGCTGAGGTCTTCATGCGTGTAGCCGCGGCGGTGGACTGCGTGGAGCGCCGCCGCCGAGTCGTGCGCGATTTTAAGCAGTCCGCGCAGCGTCAGGGCGTCCCGGCGGGCATACTCGGTCAGCGGCCGGCCCGGCACAAACTCCCTCACCAGACAGGGACGATCCTCGAAGAAGTCCAGCCCGAAGTTCCTTGCCAGATTTATAGCGGCTTGCGCTTGAGTGCGACCGCGGATGAGTCAGTACCGCCTGCGGTAGCGGGAGGGTCTCGTGCGCGCTACCCGCCCGCTACCGCAGGCGGTACTGACTTGCCGCCTTCCGCACCAGTCGCATCCAAGTGCAAATCGCTATAGGTGATATATCCGGACGGCCCGGGATTCGGACTCGATTGCTAAATGGGAAAAATTCTCTGATGTGAGGATGCGGGGCAGGAGCCTGACGCCGTACAGTCTGCCGGTCTCTACGCCCTCCAAGACATAGAGACCGCCGAAGTCGCCGCCGCCTAGCAGCCCGAGCAGACGGGTGTTTCGTGGCAGCTTCTCTTGTTCGTCGTAGTCGTTTGTGTTCATGGCGGTTGAGGGCACGAAGCGTGATTTAACGAGGGAAAGTGCGTCGGCGTAGGGCGTGCGTGGGGTTCACCTCCGAACGGTCGGCGCGGCGGCGCGTCGAAAAAAAGTTGACTATTTGGCGCACATGGCGTAGAAGCACTATGCTCAAACAACCTTCTTCCTTAAGGGCCGAGGCTACCTCCGCAGCCGGCCCCGGGAGGCTCACATGGTTTCCGCAGCTCTCACGGCCCTGCTCCTGACCCTCATCGCCACCATCCTCCCGGTCGTCTCGAAAAAAATCTTCAAGGCGCAGGTGAAGAAGACGCTCGGCCGCCGTAAGCCGCCCGAAACGTCCGGGCGTAACGTGCTGTTAGTCTTCACCGCCGCCGTCGTCCTCTTCGGCTCCTTCACGCTGTTCCGCTACTGGGCGGAGGTCATCAGGAATCAGGGTCTGCTCATCTACGGCGCTTGGCTCTTCCTCTTCATGGTCGCCGGGATGTTCGCGCAGGTGCTCATCACCAACTACCGAGCCGGCCACCCGCTGCTGGCGATCACGCCCTCGCAACTCTTCTTCCCCGTCCCGCTCTCGCCGATAGTCTTCTACGTCATCTGGACGACGGCGGGCGCGGCCCCCAAGGCTATTTCGCGATCTACTGTGCCTTCCTCAACGGCTACTTCTGGGAGAGCACCGTCTCGAAGGTGAACCCGCCGGCCGGGGGGCCGAAGGGCGAAGGAGACTGACTTCACCGACCGCGACGGCCGCGCGCGTGTGGCGGCGCCGTCGAGGGACGAGGTCGAAAACCACCGTTGATTAAAGCTTATGAGAATGACGAATGCGCCCGTCCGGCCGCGTCCGGCGGGGCGGGCGGCGGTACGATAATGCCGCTGTGCGCGCGAGTCAAGACCCCGGCCCCGCGGCCCGTAGTGCCCCGCCCGGCCGCACGCCCCGCCGCCCTCGCTGGGGCTCACACGTCACAACCCTCACGGTCAGCCGTATTCTACGGAGGAAAGTAAGCCGATGCCCGAGCGCATACGCGAGTGGCTCAACAGACTGTCTGCGAAGTTGCGACGGCCCAAGGTCGGCGCCACCGGCGCGCTCAAGTCGCTCAGCGCTTCGAGGGGCGAGCACGCCTGGCACGTGCGCGTGCTCGGCTACGCGTCGTGGCTGCTGCTGGCGCTGGTCTTCCTCGTTACCTACCTCCCGCTACCGAAGCAGACGCCGCTCGACCGCTGGAAGATCGCCTACGTGCTGGCCGCCTACGGCGTCTACGTCTTCGCGCTCGAACTCTCCTCGCGCAGGTTCCCGAAGTACTACGACAGCGCCTCGTTCCACCTGCTGCGCATCGCCGCCAACGTCTTCGCGGTGAGCGCGCTCATCTACGTCAGCCCCGGGGCGGGGAACTACTTCTGGTCTCTCTACGCGCTGCCCGTCTTCCAGAGCTACCTCTACCTACGGACGCGCGGGGCGGTCGCGATGACGGCCGCGGTGGTGCTGGTCTACTGGCTGCTCTCGCTGGCGGCCGGGGCGCGCACCGACTTCATCTCGGTCGCGCTCAATACGCTGCTGCTCGTGCTGCTGGCGCTCGGGCTCCACTGGCTCTTCGGTGCGGCGCGCGAGAGCCGCGAGCTTGAGTTCGAGGTGATGGACGCGCTGCGCGTCATCACGCTCGACATCGCCGCGAAGATGGAGCGGCGCGAGCTGCTGCAAACCATCATCGTGAGCGCCGTCTCGCTCCTCTCGGCCAAGAGCGGCGGCGTCTACGAGTACGACCCGGAGCGCAGGGAGCTGACCGTGGTCGCCGACTGGAGCCGCGAGGAGCGGCGGAGCATCTTCGGCCACAGGCTCGCGGTGGGGACGGGCATGGCCGGCCGCGTCGTCTTAAGCGGCGAGCCGATGCGCGTGGAGAACTACTCGACGTGGCCCGAACGCTGCCCCGCGCTGGAGCCCGGCCTCTTCCGCGCCGTCGTCGAGGTGCCGCTCGCCCTGCCGAGCGGGCCGCTCGGCGTGCTCTACGTCAGCGACGACGACGAGAAGCGCACCTTCGACGAACGGGACGAGCGCATCCTCAGTCTGCTCGCCAGCCACGCGGCCATCACCATGAGCAACGTCGGCACGTTCGAGCGCAGCGAGGAGATGGTCATCAAGCTCGCGCTGCTCGACCGGCTGAGTGCCAAGATCAGCCGCGCGCTCAGCCTCGAAGAGATTCTCAGCGAGACTCTGTTGGAGACCCTGAAGGCCGTCGGGACGGAGGACGGCTCGATCATGGTCTACGATCCGGTGGAGGAGCTGCTCGAAATCAAGGCGTGGATATTCGACGGTAAGCCCCGTAACGGAAAAGAGCACCGGAGGTTCAGGCTCCGCGAGGGCATCGCCGGCCACGTCGCGGCCGAGCGTCGTCCGCACAACTGCGGCGACGTGCGGAACGACCCTTTCTTCGTAGACTCGGAGGCCGGGCGGAACTTCCGTTCCATCCTGAGCGTGCCCATCATCTCGAACGAGAAGGTGGTCTGCATTATCAACGCCGACAGCCGCCACCCAAACCACTTCAAGGACGCGCACATCGAAATCCTCTCGGCCATCGCCGACCACGTGGCCGTCGCCATCGAGGCGCAGTTGCTCAGGAACCTGGGGCTCTCGCTCGCCACCGACGAGCCCGAACGCCTCTTCGCGAAGATCGTCGAGAGCGCCTGCACGCTGACGGGCTCGGACGTGAGCACCATCTTCCTGCGCGACGAGGAGACGGGCTCCATCGAGCGCGTCGCGGCCTACCCGCCCGCCGAGGGGCAGAACGAAGACCGCGCGCGCAAGGACGGGCTGACGCAGCAGGTACTCGACGGCGGCGAACCCGAGCGCATCAACGACTATGAGGGCTACGAGGGCGGAAAGCCCGAGGTGAAGAAGCGCGGCATCAAGACGCTCTGCGCCATGCCGCTCAAGGTGCGGCTCGACGACGGCCACGAGACGGTGGGCGTGCTCTACGCCAGCCGGAAGGAGGCGCGGGCCTTCACCCAGCGCGACGTGCAAATCCTCTCGGTAATCGCCAACCTCGCAGCCATCGCCGTCAAGAAGGTGCGCCTCTATCTCGCCCTGCGGCGTGAGCGCGACGCGCTGGCCCGGAGCAACAGCTTCAAGGAGAGTCTGGTGGCGAACGCCTTCGACGCCATCATCGCCTGCGACCGGAAGGGTCTCGTCGTGGAGTTCAACACGGGGGCCGAGAGGATTCTCGGTTACAAGCGCGAGGAGGCGCTCGGCACCCACGTCGGGCGCTTCTACGCCGACCCCGAGGCGGCGCGCGAGGTCAAGCAGCTGCTCCTCGACGAGAAGAACAACGGCCGGCTCGTCAACTACCTCGTGGACGCCCGGGGAGAGAACGGCGACATCATCCCCATCCGGCTCTCCGTCAGCCTGCTCGAAGACGGCACGGTCGGCTTCTTCCGCGACCGGCGCGAGATCGTGAACGTACGCCGCCACCTCGACCGCGTGCGCGCGCGCCGCGCTGGCGGCGAGAGCGTGCCCGAGCCGGAGGACGTGCAGCGCGTGGCGGAGGACATCGCCCGGCGCGCGCTCGCGACGCTGCACGCCGACGCGGTCAGTCTCTACGTCTACGACCCGGAGTCGGAGCAGGTCAGGCTCCCGGCCGTCAGGCTCAAGCTGCGCAAGCCCGAAGAGGGCGGCCTGTCGGTGGGGCCGGGCTCGCCGGTCGAAAAATTGATCAAGGAGGAGGACATCTATTTCACGGAGAGCACGCCCTGCGACCGACTCGTCGGCGGCCCGTTTGCCCAGCGCGAGGGGGTCTGTGCCACCGCCGCCGGGCCGCTGCGCGTGATGGACAGGACGGTGGGCGTCATCTTCATCAACTTCCGCGAGCCGCACCCGCGCTCCGAAGAGTGGGAGCAACTCCGCAGAGAGCTGCCGCCCCATAGGGTGCCCGAGCCGCTCCCGTTCACGGACGAGTGGAAGAAGCTCTGCCGCGAGTTCATGGACGAGGCGGCGATCGCCCTCGAACACGCGCAGCTCTACGAGGGGCTCGGGTCGTACGCGCAACTGCTCGACGAAATGCACCGCGTGAGCGTGGGGCTGACCGCCGAGTTCACCGACGACAGGATGCTCAACGCCATCCTCGAACAGGCTATGAAGCTGACCGACGCGCGCTACGCCGCGCTCAGCATCGTCGGGCAAGACAGGCAGATCAGCAAGTTCCTCTTCAAAGGGATGACCGAGGAGGACAAGGAGCGCATCGGCGAGGAGCCGAAGGGGCACGGCGTGCTCGGCCAACTGCTGAAAGAGGACGACGTCATCCGGGAGATCGACATCACGAACAACCAACGCTTCAGGGGGTTCCCGGACGGCCACGCCCCGATGAAGAGCTTCCTCGGCGTGCCCATCGTCATCAAGCACGAACCCATCGGCAACATCTACCTCGGCGAGAAGCGCCACGCCAACGCATTCAGCGAGACGGACGTGCTGGTGCTCGAAATGCTCGCCAACCTCGCCGCGTTCGTCATCAACAACTTCCACGCCAACGAGGACGCGGGGACGCGGCAGGCCGTCACGTTCGGCTTCCTCCTGCTCACGCACTGGTCGCGCGACGTCAGGCGGCGCGGGATACAGTTCGCGGAGAGGCTGTCGGAGCTGGCAGGAGAGCCCGGCGTGCCGCCCGCCGTCGCCGACGGCCTTTTGGAAATCTCGAAGGTTGCGCGCGCCCTCGACGCCCCGCTCCTGACGATGCAGGAGGAAGTAAGGCTGGAGATGGGCGACCTCGTCGATCTGAGTCAAGAGCTGTACGACCTGCGCAGGGAGTTGCAGGCGGAGTGGCAGGTGCCCATCACGGTCGAGGACGTTGACCCCGCCTGCACCGTGCGCGGCAACGGCCCGCTCCTGCGAATCGCCTTCACCACGCTCATCGAGAACGCCGCGCGCGCCGTGCGCGACCGCGAGGGGGCCGGCGAAATCCGGCTCCGGTGCAGCGTCAACGAGGGCCTCGTGCGCGGGGCCGTCATCGACGACGGGTGCGGCATCCCCGAAGAGATCAAGTCGAAGCTCTTCGAGGAGATGGTCTCCTACGACCCGGCGTTGGGGCCGCACAAGAAAGGGCTCGGCTACGCGTCGCTCGCCGTGGGCCGCATCATGCGCCTGCACCACGGCCACGTCCGTGTCGCCGAGACGCGGCCGGGTAGCACCGTCATCGAATTCTCGCTGCCGACCGAGAGGCGCTGAAGCGGGCTGGTGCCGCGCAACCCCTAGCGACTCGCGGCGTTGATGAAGAAGCGCTTGTTGTCGTCGTTCTCCCCGGCGGGGGAGTTCAGCGACGAGCGGGTGCCGCAGTTGCTCACCACGAGGACGACGTGGTTGACGGCATCCGGGTCGAGGTTGTCGAGCACACAGGTCAGCTTGCCGCGGCCGTCGCCGCCGTGAGGGTGCCCGTCGTGCGGGCGCAGCGGCGAGACGAGCAGCCGCCTCCGGTCGTTGGTCACGACCGCGACCTCCGCCTTGAGCGGCGTCACGTCACACGCGTTCTCACAGTCCAGAGTCAGCGTCAGGGCCTGCACGCTGGGCCGCAGGTAGAAGCGGTAGTAGCGGCAGGCCAAGTGGTCGAGCGCGCCCTCGACCGTCTTGCCGCTGTCGTCCGGGAGCATGAGGCTCTCAGAGACGGCGCGCTCGCCGAAGCGGACGTAGACGTCCGGGGCGAGGCTCACGCTCGCGTGCTCCCAGAGGAAGTAGGGGTCGATGCAGTAGCCCGAGGCAAAGAGATCGCGCACCTCGGGGTCGGACGAGACGAGTGTCTCGCCCGCGGGCATGAGCCGCGTGAGCGCTTCCAGGGGCCCCTCCCCCGGCTCGGAGTTCTGCCACACGTCGTTAATGAATTCGAGGCCGAGCCGCTTGGAGAGGTAGCGGATGAACATACCCGCTTGGTACTTGCTGTCGGGGTCGTTGACCGGCATCTGTGGGCTGTCGATCCAGTCCATCAGGAAACGGAAGTAGTCGGGGTTCCCGGCGGCGACGATCATCTCCATGAGGACGGCCAGCCCCTCGTCGAACCACTCCCACGGCTCCGAGCGCAGGTCGTAGAAGGGGCGCTTGCTGTAGTTGAAGAGGTGCGTCGCCTCGTGGACGGCCTCGGACGCGGCGCGGTAAAGTTCGGCCTGCGTGGTCGGTTCGTTGCTGCGCGAGGGCAGGATGATGAAGGGCATCTTCTGCGAGTCGTAGGAGGTGATCGGGCTGCTGTCGAAGACGTAGACGTGCGTCTTCCCGTCCTTCCCGACGACCGGTGGCTCGCGCTCCCATGGCTTCGAGCGCAGTGTGTTGTAGAGCGCTTCGAGAGCGTGGAAGTATGTGAGAATGAGAGTCGTGTCGCGGACGCCGTCCGGCCCCAGGCCCGGCCCCGTCCGGGGGTTGCGCAGGCCGAAGTGTAGGATGAAGTGCTCGGACTCCCGCGTCTGGTTCAGAGTATCGACGATCTTACGGATGTCGGTAGGCAGTGACATCTGCTCCTCCCTGATTCGGTTTACCGTCAGAGCAGGCTGGCTGTAACCTCGCCCTCCTTCTCCTCCACTTGAAAGAGCTCCTCGACCCGCAGCTTCATGCCGGGGTCTAGGTCGGCCCAGTAGGTCGCGATGTCGCGGGTGAGCGCGGCCAGTTCGTGCGTCATGCTCCGCTCGCGCCGCGGCGCGCGCGGACGCAACGACGGCCGCGGCCGCAGCCCGTAGAGCACCGACCCGCCGCCGCCCCCGCCGAAGAGCCCGTTCATGTGCTCCTGGATGCGCAGCCCGTAGAGGAACGGCTTGAGCTTTTTGATGAGCTCGATGCCGTAGTCCCACTCCTTGGCGAGCCGGAACGAGCGGTCAACTTGGCGGGCGTGCGCCACTTCCAAGTGCTGCTTGACGCTCTCGTTATCGACGTGCGCGGTGATGTGGGCCACGAGCGTGTTAGGCATCTTCTGGCTGATGGCCTCGCAGATCTTCTCGTCAAGCGTGGGCGGCGCCCCGCTCACGGCCGGCAGCATCATGTCGAGGACGACGGCTTGGTAGGGCTGCTTGCTCTTGTAGGCCCTCTCGATGTGCTCGCGGGCCTCGGCCACGTTCATCGCCACATCAACCTGCACGTCCTCGATCTGCTCGGTGATGGCGAGCCGCAGTTGCTTCGACGTCATCGGATAGTCTTCAACGATTAGTACTCGATCCATTGTTCTCCTCCTTCTCTGGGCCGACCTCTGCCGACCGCGGTATCTGGATCCTGAAGTCCGCCCCCCGGTGGCCGTCCTCGCGGCTGCTGTTGTAGGCCACGTGCCCGCCGTGCGCCTCGATGACGCGGCGGACGAAGCCGAGCCCAAGGCCGGTGCCGCCGGTCTTCTCCCGATGGCGGCTGAAAAAGTTTTCAAAAATCTTCTCCCCATCGCCGGGGGGGACGCCGGGGCCGTTGTCGCAGAAGGTGAGGAGGAGGTGTTCGACTCCCGCGTACCGGACGGTCTCGGCGGTGACGCTGACGAGCAGGCTGCTGCCGGGCAGGGCCGCCTCGTGCGAATTCTTGATCAGCTCGATGAGCGCCGTGGCGAAGTTGTACGGGTCGAGCTGGACTTCGAGCGGACACTCCTCGCAGTTGAACTCCCACTCGCCCTCGTTCAAGTGGCGCCCGAGAATCTTGGTGACGAGCTGCCCGATCTCGACCGTCTCGAAGCGCGGCCGGGCCGGGCTGAGCATCTCGTTGGCGCGCTTGGCGGTGGTGCGGATGTCGTCGTATATCTCGCCCAGCTCGGCGTTGAGCGTCTGGAGGCCGGGGCACGTCTTCTCGCGAGCATGGTAGCGGGCGAGCAGGAGGGGCAGGCCGGCGAGGCGCGTGTGCAAGTTGTGCGCCATCGTGGACATCATTTGCTCGGCCGTGTTCACCTCGATCATCTTCTTCTCGTGCTCGCGCTCTTGGCTGGCGAAGAGGATTTCGGCGAAGCGGGACGAGAGCGTGTTGAGCAGCGCGAGGTCGTTCTGCCGCAGGCCCTCGTCGAAGTGGAGGCACATCTTGCCGAGCACCTTCCCCTCGTGGATGAGAGGGAAGTCCATCCAGAAGTCGCCGGGTTGTTTCTCAAGCTCGGGCGGCTGCTCCGGGCACGGCCAGTTGAGCACGCGGACGCCGTGTGGGGTCACGTACTCCCAGCCGCGCTCGCGCTCCTCCTTCCAGCAGAAGACGACGGGCCTCTTCTTTGAGACGCAGAGCCAGTCCCAGTTGTCGGCCGACTCGCGGCCGAGGCTGACCTCCTTATTGCCGAACGCCCTCACGGCCTCGGGGCTCATCCGGCCGCCGTAGGAGAGGTAGCTGACGAACTCGCGGCCGTCGCCTTCGACCTCATGCACGATGTACATCCGGCCCCACTCGTGGCCGAGCACGCGGGTCGCCTTGAGCATGAGCTCGATGGCCTCGCGCGTGTTGCGCGCGCCGACGGGCAGGTGAGCGTTCTCGAAGTAGCGCACCAGATAGGTGCGGTCTTCGACGCGCAGCAGGGCGCCCACCTTCCGCCCCTTCCAGTCCTTGATAATGTCGGCGATCACCTCGCCCCGGTAGTTGGGGTCATCCTCGCGGCCGGCGACGTAGGTGGCGCGACGGTTCTCGGTCGCGAGGCACTCGCGCAGCGGCTCGACGATCTCGGGCGGGAGATTGTCGAGCATGCGCGGGTACCCCCTCGCACGGGCCAGCCCCCGCGGCACGTTAAAATGGTCTGCCGCCGTATCGTTCAGGTAGAGCGCCCGCTCCTTCGCGTCCACCAGCATCATCGCCTCGTGGATGTTGTCGATGACAGACTCAAGCATGTTGACGCGCTTGCACTGCTCGACGGCGATAGCGAGCTGGCGGCCGAGCGCCAACAGGTCGAGGACTTCACCGTTGGTAGGCGCACGGCCGCCCTCGTGCTCGACGTGGATGGTGCCGATGACCTTGTCGGCGGGGTTGAGCATGGGGACGACTGCGAACGCCTTGATCCGCGCGGCCTTAACGACCTCTTGGTTCGCGAGGTGGCGGGGCGCGCGCGCGTCGCTCACGATCTTGGGCTTTTTGGAGTCCACGACGGCGGGCTGGATGTCGGCCGTCGGGTTAGAGAGCGGCCAGTCGCTCTCCGTCAGCACGGGCGGCGGCTCCTCCTCCGAGTCGTTTACCTCAAAGGTGATGTGCTGCCGCTCCTCGTCCACGAGGCAGAACATCACGCGGCGGCGGAACTCCGAGCGGCGCAACTCCGCGGCGGCCTTCTCCAAGAGGGTTTTGACGTTCAGGCCGTACGTGCCCAACTCGTCGAAGATGCGCGAGGCGAGGTTGACCTGTTTCTCGCGCAGTCGCTGGCGCAGCCGGTAGTTGTCGATGTCCACGGCGTGACGGTAGGCGCGGATGAACTCCTTGAGCAAGCGGCTGACCAGCCGCTCTCGCTCCTGCGAGATGGCGATCTCGTTGGAGAAGTTACTGACGACGACCGCCTCCTGCTTGTTGAGGTGGACGGGGAGCAGGGCGCCGGCGGCGACGCGGCGAAACTGATCCTCCGGCTTGATGAGGTGCCCGTGGCGGTTCGGCTCGGCCGAGAGGATGCGCGTGATCTGGTCGAGCTCGGCGGCGCCGAGGGGGGACGTGGCGGGCGGGTCGTAGTCCCACCCGCCCGTCGCCTGCAACACGTCGCGGTGCCAGAAGGTGACCTCGCTGAAGCCGAGGACGTAGTGGCACCCCTTGGCGAAGCGCTCCTTGACGAGCTTGATGGCCGACTCCGGCTTCGGCCCGCCGCCCGCATCCGCGCCCTCTTCGTCCGACCCGGCGACCTCCGAGTAGAAGGAGGAGCAGAGCGCGGTGACGGTCGCCTCCACGTCCGCGCGGTCGTCGGTGCCCGACGGGCGCACGCGGTCTTCGGGCTCGATGCGGCTGTAGTAGCCGAACGCCTCGTCCCAGCGCCCGACCGAGGCGTAGAGGTCGCCGAAGCGGCGCACGTCGTAGTGGCGCCGGATGAAAGACTTCATGACGGGGGAGGAGAAGTGCAGGCGCGCATCGCCGTCCGCCTCCTCGCGGACGGCGATGCCGGCCAACTCCAAACGGGTCGGCACGTCGCTCGGCGTGACCGGCAGCGCCAAGCCGTCGATGAGCCGCGCCAACTCCTCCCAGCTCTTGGGCTCGCGCGAGATGAGCTGCACGGCGTGGCGGAAGATGTGCTCGCCGTAGGCGCCGGGGATGCCCGTCAGCTTGACCTCGCTCGGGATGTCCGCGACGGCAACCGGCTTCGAGGGCGAGACGTCGCGGCGGGCGCGGTCGTGGATGATGGCCCAGAGGATGATGCGCAGGACGTAGAGGTTGCTGCCCGTCAGCTCGAACATATGGCGGGCGGCCTCATCGGGCGCTTCGAGCTTGAGCCGCAGGTACTTGAGGTAGTGGTCGAGGAAGGTGCGGAACTCATCCTCGACGTAGCCCTGAATGACGTACTGGTTCGCGCAGCTGAACTCGGAGTTCGGCCCGTGTACCAACTCACGGAAGTCGTCCTCGCCGCTCAGGACAGGGACGATTCGCTTGACCTCGTACTGCGTCCTGACCTCTTGCAGGAAGCGGCGCGCGAGGTGGTGCGACATGCCGTCCACGTTGGTGGCGAAGAGGAAGACGGGCTTGTGCGGGTGCGCGGCCGAGAGCGAGTCCAGCGACGAGAGGAGGTCGTCGCCGGGCGCGGGTTCCGGCGGCGGCGCTGCGCCTTTGGCCTGCGACCTGATGACCGCGCGGCGCACCGCAGCGCCCACGCGCTCGGCGGTCGAGAGGCGCTCGTCGTCGAGCAGTCGCACCCGGACGCAGGGGCCACGCTCCGAGCGCGCGATGAGGCCGAAGAGGCGCGACATCACGTAACGCTTGCCGCCGTAGCGCGGGCCGAGCAGGACGACGCCGTCGCCGTCCGCGATGCGCTGCGCGAGGTTGACGCCGCCGCCGTCCGCGTCATCACCCGACGGGTCGCCGATGAAGCCTTTACTGATGTAGTGGTATGAGAAGGGTGCCACGCGGGTCTCCAAAGCGTGAGAGGGGCAGGCCGAAGGGCGGCGTTCAGGCGTGGACGCCTGTCAACGCCGCCCGGGCCTCTTCGAGCGCGCTGCCGAAAAACTCCTTCTTCTGCGCATAAAAAATCAGCCCGCCGTTGGCGATGCTGTAAGAGCCGTGGTTCCAGACGAGCACGTTGTTGACTAGCAGGTCTGTGCAGATGTCGTTGGCGCGCCGCGAGTCCAACTCGACCCCGCCGCGCCGCGCGACCTCCTGCACGGCCGCCACCGTGAAGTCGCGCCGCCCGTCCTTGACCAGCAGCATCCCGACGAGGCGCGTCTGCGGGTCGTCCAGCTCGGTCAGCGTCTTGATGAAGAACTGGGCGATGATGAAGTCGTCCTTGAGCGCCTCAAGGTGCTCGGGCGCGATGAAGTCGCGCCCCGCCTTCATCGCGCCATCGGCCAGCTTGATACCGAAGAGCTGAAGGATGTTCGGCAGCCGCCCGGTCAGGTAGAAGACCTCCTCGCTGAGCGCGTCGGGGTCTACAATCTTGAAGCCGAGGTCGGCG
>JBJMGP010000128.1:0-20788 GCA_045807865.1 Pyrinomonadaceae bacterium | reverse complement strand
GGCTCATGTAACCGATTGGCGCTCGGCCACAAGCTGAGCGATGAACTGCGGCGTGACGCGCTTTAAGTTGATGTGATGTTCACACATCGCCAGGTAGTACTTCAGGTGCTTCTTATGCACCCCGCGGAACGGCCGCAGGAAGTTGCGCGCCGTCGTCCACAGCCCTTCGATGGTATTGGTGTGTACTTCGCGCACCCCGTCCCCGTCGTCGTCTCTCGCCCACTCGCCCCGGCCGTGGCAGACGGTGCGGCGCGTCCGCTCGACCCGGCTGTAGCCGCGCCACTCGTCCGTGTAACAAGTGGCTCGCGGCAACGTGTAGCCGTGGACGTGCCGCCGCAGCGTCACCCCGTCCGTATGCTCGCAGACTCTCAGCCGGCACTGCCCGCTCCGTCTCCCGACAGTGCCGACCACCGGCGGCCGGTCGTTGGCATAGGTGCCGTGGCCGCGCCGCTTGTTGGCACGCCGCCGCGGTGGGTCATTAGGATCGGCGTGCTTTTCGCCTTTTTTCCCCCGCGTTCTGAAACATCTCGTCGGTCTCCGTCTCCGCGTCCGACAGCGCCGCGTCGCTCAGCAGCGCGTAGGCGTTCTGTTGGATTCGCTGGCGCCAGCGATGCACGCACTGACGCGAGAGCGCCAACTCCTCGGCTAGGGCGGCGGCCGGCTCGCCCTTGCACACGCCGCGCAATAGGAGCACGACCCGGCGCGGCTCAAGGTTAGAGCCGGCGAAGACGGTGCCGGTGTAGAGGTTGTACGTGCGCTGGCATTTCCGGCACCGATAATCGACGAGGCCGCGCTTGCGGGTGCGGAACCCTCGCGCGGACTTGGTCGTGGCGCCACAACCAGGACAGCGCAGCCGCTTCGGGTGGAAGTATCTCTCTACCCACTCGATGCTTTGCTGTTCATCGAGCAAGTCAGCTATCGGGAAGATCATGCCCGAAGCGTAACATGCGCCAATCGGTTACATGAGCCTTGTCTCAATAGTAATTGCCGGTATGGCCGGTCTGACCAAAGCGGGTAGATCGGCTGAAGTGCCAGTATCGACGGTTGCCGTTGTCAGTTACCAAAGGGAATCCGAAGGGCGGAGGCTCCGCAAGCACGCGCCTCGCCCCTCTTTTTTTTGCCCTCGGCAAGCGCTTTTAGCCGATATGTGGCATAGCGCACATACGGTCGCGGGACATCGGCTTATACTGTCCTTCCCTCGGCAGGTGTTGAATGTACCTGTCCGGCGCAGGTCCCCTAATAAGCTTGCGTTCCTCGGGTGTGGGAAGCGGCGGGGTTGCTACTCCGCCGCTTCTCCTTTTCCGTTGAGAGACCACGGCCTTGAGCAGCAAGATGGAGAAGCCTTTTACCGCCAGATTCATCGACGCCGAAGCGCGTGTGCTTTTAGAGTTGACGAACACGGGCGACGAAACGTGCAAGGGCGTCGAGATACTGGCCGTCTTTCTGAAGGACGAAGAGACTCCCGGCGGCGGCCCCGCGCGGGCTCACATCAAGTTCGATCCCATCAAATCGGTCTTGCCGAATGAGAAGGCCATCCTGTCACACAGAACCTTGATCGACGGCAGGCCGGCCGGTGCCGACCGCGACCAGTTGGGGCGTCTGAAGGCGATAGAGGGCGAAGTCAAACCCTACGTACTGGACATCTCGTGGGAGGACGCGGAAGGTAAAACCCGCTACCAGCGGATTCCGGTCGGACACTGAGCGCCGACTCGCTTCTGGACCGCTGCAGAACGGGTTTTTCTGAAGGGTGTTAACGTTGATAGTTTGTGATTTCTGTAAGTACTATCGGCAAGACGGCCAATGTTATCTCGGCCTCAAGATACCCAAGACGATGGGTTGCCGCGAGTTCGACCCGTCGCTGGAGAAGTTCTGCTCCGAGCCGAAGGATTTCGTCAGCCACGCCCAGATCGTCCAGATGGCGACCTTCTTCGGGATGAAAGGAAGCGAGTTGAAGAAGGTCAACCTCATGGCCTCGCGTGAAGAGCGCGCGCGGTCGCAGGTGTGAGAGAAAGTATCCGCGCCCGAGCCTTCTACAACCATGCGTCCGCGGGGCGCATCCTACTCTACAGTTACTCCTTCTCTTGCGCGTTCACGGTGAAGCGCCCCACGCCTCGGCGTCGGCGATTCGGACGGTTCGAGAGCAGGCCGGTTCTAAAACACAGAAGCCGCTCCGACAGAGCACCCGAACACGAGCCTTCGCTGCTACCGTTACACCGAAGCCACTTCGATTCGCAAGCTTCTCTTGATACTCCGCAAAGGGAGAGGTACACACATGTCTATGAAACTTTACGTCGGCAACCTCGCGTTCGAGACCTCGGGCGAGAGCCTCCGTCAGCATTTCGCACAGGCCGGCACGGTCGAGACGGCCACGGTCGTCGAAGACCGTGACACCGGTCGCTCGCGCGGCTTCGGCTTCGTCGAGATGTCCTCGAAGGAAGAGGCCGAGGCGGCCATCGCTCGATTCAACGGCAACGACCTCGACGGCCGGAACCTGAACGTCAACGTCGCCAAGCCGCGCGAGAGTCGTGACGGCGGGCGCCGCTTTTAAGGCCGCGCCGGGCGCGACTCGCGCCATCGGGTGAGGCCCAAGATAAACCGGCACCTCAAGCATCGGGGCGCCGCCGGCGACGAAGTGCGTTGGCCGGCGGCGCTTGCGGTTTTTAGGCATATGTGTGTCAGCGCACGGACGCAAAACTCACCCGCGTGATATATGTGACTTAGCCTCTCTTTAGACAATTCGACACCGGGATCGGGCCAGCAACCTCCTTCTTGTGCCGTCTGTGGTTTCCGAAACAGAACCCTCCGGCAAGGAGTAAAGCCTGTGTCCGCGTCCGCCGCCCCACAGCTTTCAAGCAAACGCAAATCGAGAAGCAGCTCCTCGACAAGGAGGGGCGATTACTCTCCTACGAGGACGCGCGCTACGAAACGCATCCCTGAAGCCGGCGCGTGAGGGGGAACTAATGAAAAGAGAAGTTGGCAGCTACGAAGAGGACAACGCGGAGACGGCGAGGTTCGATGGGGACGACGTGGGGCTGCCGGAGAGCCCCATCTACTCGAACTTCTCAAAGAGCCTGTGGCGGACGCACACCCGGCACGGGCTGGTGCAATCGCCCAACCGTTCGCGCGAAGATACGAGCGGCCACAGGACGAGACAGGACGAATCGTGACCCGTCTAAAAGTGAGCCGATCATGGCCGGGGATAAGGGGTACGGCGATGGGTAGTCTTTTTGCCATGCGGCGCGCCGACGGCGACTGGTTCGCACTCGATGAACGTGGACGCTTCCGCGTGCCGTTGTTCAGCAGCCAGTGGGACGGGATGCTGGCGCGCGTGAATCACTGGGGGCTGCGGCACTTCAGGCCGGTGGCCCTCGACGTGCGAGCGCTCGGGGAACTCGTGCCGGCGGAGGGCGCGGGGGATACGGACTTCTGGCTGGTGGAGACACCGTTCATCAGTCTGAGCAGGGGCCGGTCGTTGGATCGCGCAGAGCTGTCCCTGCTTGTGCGTGCCGCCGCATAAAACCTGCGGGAACGAGGTGGAAGATGAGAAGGCAGTGTCAGAACTGCAAGTCGTTATTGGGGGTGTGGGAGATGAGGTGCCCTTGTTGCCGCTTGTCCGCAATGCGCTGGCTCCACCTCCTGCCCGCCGGCGCATTCTCGCTGGCGGCGGCCTTCTACCTGCTCGTGATAGTTCGATGAAGGGAGACACCGTGAGCCTGACACATTGTCCTGACTGTCGCCGTCTTTGTTCTGTTGATTCCGCCTCCTCATGACCGCGGCGGCTATGATTTCCGCAGGCACCACGTAGACATCGAACGCAGGTTCCGCACGACTACGGTCTTGAGCGGCTCAAACAATTCCCCGCCCAGTGAATCCGCGGCGGCCAGCAGCATCCGGTCGTCTACGAGGAAGCGGTCGCTCCCGTCGGGCAGACGATACCGCTTTCCTTCCAGTCTTATTATCTGCTCCTCCAGGCCGACGCTGGAGGCCAGGCGGGCGAAGAAGATCCCGCCCGGCTTCAGCACCCTCCACATCTCTCTCAACATGTCCTGCCAGTGCTCTTCGTCCCGCGCGAAGTGCAGGACGGCGCTACTAATCACCACGTCAAAGCCGGCGTCGGCGAACGACATCCCTTCGACGGCCTCCACCCGGAAGTTATCCGCCGGCAGATGTGGGGCGAGCCCGGCGGCCAGCGCGCGGACGTGGGCGATGGCCTCAGTTGACAGATCGACGCCGCCGACATCGTACCCGCACCGCAGAAAATAGATGAGATTGCGGCCTCCCCCGCAGCCGGCGTCGAGCACACGCATCCGTGGATTGAAACGGCCCTTCAGGAGTTGGTCGAAGAGGTAAATGTCTATCTGGCCGAACCACTCTTGCAGATTAAGGTGTGGGGTCATGCCGCGTTATACGTTGCTCCCGTGGCCGAATCAAGAGCACGCCAGGAGTGGGACATCCGTCATCTGCGGCGTCCGCCGCACACGACGTGGAAGTTCCGTCATCCAATCACTGTCGGCACCTCTGTCTATTCTCCTTCTCGAAGGCTTCGACCTCCTTGAGGTAGACCAGAGCCCGCCCTTCCACCTCGACCGAGCGGAAGCGCCGGCGGCGCACGAGGTCGTGGATCGCCTCCCGCGTCATGCCGCACATCTCGGCCGCCTTGGCCTGGCTGATTAGTGCCATGCCGTCCGCGACCGGCGGCCCCTCCTGTTTCTTTCTCATAAACTACCTTTCATCCGGTTTGAAGACGAGCAGACGTACTACGGGGAGGGTGTCGCCGCTTGAGCCGTCGGTTCAGGTCTGGTGGATTCCAGAAGGACTGAAATGGGGTTGGCTTAATTCCGTGAGCATCATCCTGCGCCCGGGCGCGGCCGCTGTCAACTCTTGTGCGTAGAATGTTATTACAAGCCGAGCCGCGGGTGACGGCCTGCCATTCGCCGTCCATATGAGTGTTGACGCACAGACGCAAACTCCCCACGGCGCTATACTTATCTTAGCGCTTCCCTCCCAGAAGAAGGCGAGATGAAAGCTCTGGTTTACGCGAGACCGAATGAGGAGTAACGGAATGTACGTTTATACGATCCAGGCCATGCCGGGCAGCAAAGCAGCGCTTGACGGCGACACGTCAGTCAAATACCAGGTTAGAAGAAAGCAGATCGCCGCGCCGGCTAAAGCCAAAAGCAGCACCGTCGTTATTAGAACCGACATGGGTTATACGGAGGCGACAGCGCTCGTCGAGAGATTTAATAACAAGGAACTGGAATCGCGCGCCATCAAGAACAAAGCAGACTCCGTCGAGAGCCTCTTCGGTGTCACCGCATAGCCTCGGGTTGACGCACGGCATCCTCCACCTCAAATCAATTTTCGCAACGCAACCCTCTCTGCCGCGCAGGCGGAAAGCGCTTTAAGCGCTAGTCTACTATCGCTCACGGTATCGTTGCGCCCTCCTCTCCCTCGATGACCCTGTCGTGAAGACTGCTGCGAGGTTATGGTATGTCTCCGTTAATGACCTCTTGGACCCTGCCCACTTCCCCGGTCTCAAGCCTGACCTTGATGCCGTGCGGGTGGTGAGGAGATTTCGTCAGAATGTCTTTCACCACGCCGCGGGTGAGCCGCCCCGTTCGCTGATCCTGCTTGAGCACGATGTCGACCGTGAGACCCGGCTTCACGTTCTCCCGCTCCCTACCGTCCATCAGTCACCGCCCCCTTACTCGAAGTTGTCAAAGAACCACATGGGATTCCTGAGTTTCGTCAGCGCGCTTGTTTGTTGGCGCTAACAATGTCAACAGAACCTAATACCGCCGGCAACGAACTATAGTCTCCGCGCCTAAAAAGCTCGTGGGAATATAGCCCCGCTTCCTGGAGGCGCTGCAACACATTTTTCGGGTCCCTGAAACATTTAACCTCAACTCCCGGCTTTGTGCCATCAGGCAGTTCAACTATAAAATCGATGCGGCTTCTTAATTCCGCAAAGTACACGCTGCCCCAAATGGAGACCGCAGCCGAACTCGATGCTTTGATGCCCTCGATTCTGGACAAGGCTGTCAAGGGCGACTCTGAACGCGGGCGGATCATTTGAACTGAGGAGAGATTCATGCAGCCGGAAGTAGGAGCGCCCGCCACGAACGCCGGCGCGGGCAGCGCGGACGGGGCGAGAGTCGCGGCGACCGTCGGGAACTGGAAGCGCAAGCTGCTCGACGTAAGCATGCGCAACCGCGCGCTCAACTTCAAGCCCACCAAGGTCTCCACCGTCACCATCACGGACGAGCTGCCGGCCGAAGTCTTCCGCCACCTCTACCTCGAAGACCGGCAGATGCGCTTCCGCCCCGGCGAGGCCAAACGGCCGAAGCCCGAGCCCGCCCCCGCCGAGCCCGCCCCCCTCTACGGCCGCGTCGAAGAAGCACCGGAAGAGTCGGCCCCCGCGCCCGACTTCGTCCCCTACGACACCGCCGCGCTCGAAGAGAGGTACACCGACGACCAACTGCAGACCGCCCTCGCGCCCGAAGACCTCGACCGCTCGCTCCGCCGCATCGCCGACCAGGCGCGCGTCTCCATCGAGGAGCAGGGCGTCAACACGCTCTTCCTCGCCCTCGGCATGCTCCACCACCGCGAGTCCGAAAGCTCACAGGAGTTCCTGCGCGCCCCGCTCGTCCTCCTGCCCGTCGAGCTTTCGCGCAAGAGCGCGCGCGCCGGCTACACCCTCAAGGCCACGGACGACGACCCCATCGTCAACCCGGCGCTCGCCGAATACCTCCGCCGCTCGTTCGCCGTCACGCTCCCTGACCTGCCCGACCTCACAGACCTGCCCGACGACTACGACCTGCAAAGACTCTTCGCGGAGGCGGCCGAGGCCGTCGCCCTGCGAGCGGGCTGGCAGGTCAAGAGCGAGATACAGCTCTCCTTCTTCTCGTTCCAGAAGTTCGTCATGTTCAAGGACGTGGAGGCGAACGCCGAAGCCTTCGGCGCGCACCCGCAGGTGCGCCAGCTCATCCTCCGCAGCGGCACCTCCCTCCGCGCCCTGCCCGAAGAGATTCGCGCGGCCGAGCTCGACCGCGAGTTCGCGCCCGAGCGCACGGCGCAGGTGACGAATGCCGATTCGAGCCAGCTCCGCGCCATCCTCGCCGTCTCGCGCAAGCACGACCTCGTGCTCGAAGGCCCGCCCGGCACGGGCAAGTCGCAGACGATCACCAACCTCATCGCCCAAGCGCTCTCCGAGCATAAGACGGTTCTGTTCGTCGCCGAGAAGATGGCCGCGCTCGAAGTTGTTTATAGCCGGCTGGTCGAGGCGGGACTCGGCGAGTTCTGCCTTGAGCTTCACTCCACGAAGGCCAACAAGCGGGCCGTCATGCGAGAGCTGGCGCTCGCGCTCGACGCCTCCCTCCAGCGCCCGAAGGTCGAGGAGTCGGCCGCGGCGCGCATCGGTGCCGTACGTGCCGAACTCAGCTCCTACGCCGACGCCGTGCACCGGCCGCACGGCGCGCTCGGGCTCTCGCCGTTTCAGGCTTACGGCGAACTCGGCCGCGTCCTCGACGCGCCAAAGCTGAAGTTCACTAAGCCGTTTGAGAACGTCACACGCGAACAGTTGGCCGACGCCGAGCGCGAGCTGCGAGACCTCGCCGAGGCCGCGCAGCCCGTCGGCCTCCCCTCGGAACACCCCTGGCGCGACACGACGCGCACCTTCTACTCCGAGCACGACCTCGACACCGCGCGCGAACTGCTGGAACGCTTGCGTGGGCGGCTCGCGCGCGTACTCGAACTCGCCGCGCACGCCGAGCGGGACTTCAGCCTCCCGCCCGTCGAGACCTTCGCCGACGTGCGCACCGCCGCCGCGGTCGGCGAACTCATCTCGCGCTCGCCGGGCGCCCCCCTCGCCGTTCTGCAAAGCGACGCGTGGAACTCTCCGCCCCGGCAGGCAGTCGAGACGGTCGAGCGCGTGCGCACGCTCGCGGCGCTGCGCGAACACGTCGGACAGCGCCTCACACCCGAAGTCTTCGAGCAGGAGCATGCGGCAGACATAGCCTTTATGGAAGAGAAGGAGAACGGAATCCTTCGCTTCCTCAACTTCCTGAGCGGCCGCTTCCGCGCGGTCAAGCGTCGCTGGCTCGGCTACCGCCTGCCCTCCTACCAGCCGACGCTGCTCGAACAGGCCGCGGACATGAGGAAGGTTGACGCCCTGCGCCGCGCGCGCGCAGAGCTGTCTGCGCTCGACGCAGAGGGGCAGAAACTCTTCGGCGCGCTCTGGCAGGGCGAGCGGTCAGACGCGGACGCGCTCGACGGATACGTCAAGTGGGTGGTCGAGTTCCGCGGCGTCTGCGTCGCGAAGGGACTTAAAGAGCGGGCGCTGGACTCGGCCTCGCGCCCGCACCCGGACGTGTCGGTCGTGGAGTCTCTACGGGCGGAGGCGGAGGCGACTGCGCAGGAGCTGGCCGCGCTTCGCGCACACGTCGGCTGGCCCGCGGACTACCTCTCTTCGTCCCCCATCGCCGAGACCTCGGCCAGAATCGAGGCCATGTACGAGCACCTTCAGCTCGCGCCGCGCTGGGCCGCGTTCGAGCTCGTGCGCTCGAAGGCGGCGGCGGGTCTGGCCGCCGAGTTCCTCGAACCGGCGCTGAAGAGCGAGGTCGCTTTCGCAGACCTGGCGCGCGCCTTCCGCCGCGCCTTCTTCCAACGCTGGCTCGGCGACGTGGTGCAGGGGCGCGAGCCGCTGCGCGCCTTCAACACGCTCACGCACGAGCAGCGCGTCGCGGAATTCAAGCGGCTCGACGAGCGCGTGCTTGTGGAAAACCGTGCCGCGCTCGTCCGCGCCTTGCGCGACCGCGTGCAGGCGCAGTTGCAGGCCCGCGAGGCCTTAGACGCGCTCCCCTTCCTCCGCAAGCAGCTCGCGCTGCAACGCGGCCTGAGCCCGCTGCGCACGACTATGCGGCGCGCCTTCGCCGCGGTGCGCGCCATCAAGCCCGTCTTTATGATGAGCCCGCTCTCGGTCGCCCAACTGCTCGACGGCCGCGAACACCCCTTCGACCTCGTCATCTTCGACGAGGCGAGCCAGCTCCCCGCGGAAGACGCCGTCGGCGCCATCGCGCGCGGCCGCCAGCTCGTGGTCGTCGGCGATCCGAAGCAGCTCCCGCCGACCAACTTCTTCTCCGTCATGTCCGGCACGGTGGCGGCCCCGGTCGGCGAGGATGGACTACCGCTCTTCGAAGACAGCGAGAGCATACTGGAAGAGTTCATGGGCTCGGGCGCGCCGACCGCGCGTCTCAAGTGGCACTACCGCAGCGCGCACGAGTCGCTCATCACCTTCTCGAACGTCAGCTTCTACGACACGGACCTTTACACCTTCCCCGGCGTCGAGCTTGACGCGCACGCCGCGGGGCTCTCGTTCGAGTACGTCCCCGAGGGCGTCTACGAGGGCAAGGGGCTCAACCTTGCCGAGGCCCGCCGCGTCGTGGACGCGGTCGTCCGCTTCGCGAAGGAGCAGGCGGCGCGCAGGGAGCGCGGCGAGGCAGAGCTTTCGCTCGGCGTCGGGACCTTCAACCTGCGGCAGCAGTTGGCCGTGCAGGACGAGTTGGAAGTCCGCCGCCGGCAGGACCCGAGCCTTGAGCCGTTCTTCGCGCGCGCCAGGTCGGAGCCGTTCTTCGTGAAGAACCTCGAAAACATACAGGGCGACGAGCGCGACGTGATCTTCCTCAGCGTCACCTACGCGCGCGCCGCCGACGGCGTGCTGCGCTACAACTTCGGCCCCCTCAACGGAGAGAACGGCTGGCGCCGCCTGAACGTCCTGACGACCCGTGCGCGACGAAGCATGCGCGTCTTCTCTTCGATGAAGGGGGACGAGATCAACCCCGTCCACGCGTCGTCGCAAGGCCCGAGGCTGCTGCGGGAGTTCCTGCTCTACGCCGAGCACGGGCGACTCGACGCGGCGGAGGCGAGCGCCGCCGCCGCGACCGAATCGCCATTCGAGCGTGAGGTCTACACGGAACTCTCGCGCCGCGGCATCAGTCTCCAGCCACAGGTAGGTGTGGCCGGCTACCGCATAGACCTCGGCGTGCTCGACGACGTGACGCCCGGCCGCTACCTCTGCGGCATCGAGTGCGACGGAGCGGCGTATCACTCGTCGGAGACCGCGCGCGACCGCGACCGACTCCGCCAGCAGGTGCTCGAAGCGCGAGGCTGGACGATTCACCGGCTCTGGTCTACTGACTGGTTCAAAGATCGCCAGGGGCAAATCGAGCGTCTACTCGATCTGATCGAACGGGATCGGCAGCGTGCACGCCAGGAACAGGAAGCAGAGAAGGAGGCACGTGAACGGCTCGCCTCTCTCGAAGAGAGCAGACATGCAGAGACCGGGGCCTCCGCCGGGATCGAAGGCACAGCCCAGCCCCTTCCTTGCGCGCCGCAGGCAGATGCTTATCAGCTCGCCGAGCTTACGCCTATCTACAGGGGGCAAGATCTCGGTGCGGCCCCGGCCTCTTTCATTGCAGAGGCCATCCTCGAAGTCGCCGCGATAGAAGCCCCACTGCACTTCTCAGACCTTTCTGCACGCGTGGCGACGCGGTGGGAGTGCGTGCTGAGTTCCAGGAGGGCGGCCCGGGTTCGCGCGGTGGCGGAGGCATGCGCGCAGGAGGGACAGATCGCAATGCGCGGTGATTTCGTCTACCACACCGGCGCGAACGGTGTGGTCACCGTTCGGGCGCGCGCCGGCACCAGAATCCCGCCCGAGCGAATCCCGCCGGAAGAGTACCGAGAGGCCGTCTTAACGGTCCTGCGGGCGGGCGACGGCCTCGACCGGACAGCGTTGACGAGGGCCGTCCGCACCCTCTTCGGCTACGGCCGCACAAGCCCCGCGCTCGAAGAGGCTACCGGACGTGCCATAGATGCTTTAACCGCGGAAGAGATTATTGGAGAAGGCAGTACCGGCATCAGACTCAGACAATAGGCCGGGCGCCGGGCGGAGGAGTCCAGATGAACCGACGCTTTGGACGAGGGCCGGGCGAGGAAAGTGTCAGTGAAAGTGGCATCGAGGTCGCGCCGGCGGGGCGCCACCTCGTCCGCTGCCACTTCTTCGCGCTCGACGGCTCGATGCTGGAGGCATACGCGAAGAACGTCGCGGCCGAGGGAGGGCGCGCGGCGGTCGTGCCCCCTCGGCGCTCGACGACCCGGCGGGCGTCTACACGCTCCGCGTCACGGACGTTGTGACCGGCGCGACCGCAGAGGCGAAGATGGAGTTGAGGTAGCACGACATGAAAAAGATCAACGTCGCACTCATCGGGTACAAGTTCATGGGCCGCGCGCACAGCAACGCCTGGCGTCAGGCGGCCGCCTTCTTCGACCTCCCCGCCGAGCCGGTGCTGAAGGTCATCTGCGGGCGCGACGAGGCGGAGCTGAAGAGGGCCGCCGAGCGCTTCGGCTGGCAGGAGCACTCGACCTCCTGGGAGGAGACGGTCGCGCGCCCCGACGTAGATGTCGTGGACATCTGCACGCCCGGCGACACTCACCTGCCCATCGCGCTCGCGGCGGCGCGCGCGGGCAAGGTCATCTTCTGCGAGAAGCCGCTCGCCAACACGGTCGCCGAGGCCGAGCAGATGTTGGAGGCCGCGGAGGCGCACGGCTGCCTCCACATGCTCTGCCACAACTACCGGCGCGCGCCCGCCGTCGCGCTCGCCAAGCGGCTCATCGAGGAGGGGCGCATCGGCCACGTCCACCACTACCGCGGCACGTACCTGCAGGACTGGCTGCTGCGCCCCGACTTCCCGCGCGTGTGGCGCCTTGAGAAGTCGAAGGCCGGCTCGGGCGCGCTCGGCGACATCCTCTCGCACTCGGTTGACCTCGCGCGTTATCTCGTGGGAGAGATCACGGAGGTGTCGGGGCTGCTCGAAACGTTCGTCAAGGAGCGCCCTTCGCCCGGCGGCGGCCGTGCGCTACCCGTCGAGGTTGATGACGCGGCGCTCTCGCTCGTCCGCTTCGAGGGAGGCGCGGTCGGCACCATCGAGGCGACGCGCTTCGCCGCCGGCAGGAAGAACTACAACCGCTTCGAGATCAACGGCAGCCGCGGCTCGCTCGCCTTCAACATGGAGCGCATGAACGAACTGGAACTCTACGAGGTCGAAGGGGCGGAGAGCGGCTTCAAGACCATCCTCGCGACCGACCCGACGCACCCTTACATGGAGGGCTGGTGGCCGCCCGGCCACATCCTCGGCTACGAGCACACGTTTACGCACACCGTGCTTGACCTTTTGAAGGCGATTGACGAGCAATCTCTGCCCGAGCCCAACTTCGATGACGGCGTGCGCAACCAGAAGGTCCTGGACGCCGTCGAGCGCGCGGCGCGCACGCGCCGTTGGGAGGCGGTCTAACCCGCGGAGAAGAAAGTCAGACTATGAGGGTAGAGATTTACGAGTCGAAGCAGGAGATGGAGCGTCTTGAGCAGAATAAGAAGACCGTGGTGGCTTTCTACGACCTGATGTTCAATCAGTGCCGGCCCGCCGAAGCCATCGAACGCTACGCGGGCGACGTTTACATCCAGCACAACCCGGCGGTCGCCGACGGCAAGGAGGCTTTCGTCGAATACTTTACCCGGATGGCGAGGGAGTATCCGGGAAAGCGCGTCGAATTTAAGCGCGTGCTCGCGGAGCGTGATTACGTCGTCCTGCACTGCTACCAGCACTGGCCGGGGGATGGCGACTGGGCGGGCATTGATATTTTCCGGCTCGATGCGGACGGTAAGGTCTTGGAGCATTGGGACGTGCTTCAGCGCGTGCCGGAAAGTTCCGCCAACGACAACACCATGTTTTAGCGGTTGCTAATTTGAACTTGGGATACTACTCGGCGTTCAGTTGAATGCGCCCCTTAAGCCGGGAGCGCGGGCATCCCTGCCCGCGCTCCCGGCGACAGTCGCGTCGGATTGATCGCCGCTATCAAGACGTGTGTCTTGACGTGTCTCGGGAGACAGACTCAGGTCGTCGCCGTGGCGGGACTCATCGGGTATCGGGGGACGCGGGTTCGGGAGACTCGGGTTCGGGAGACTCGGTGCCGGAATCAGCCAGTTCCTTCGCCACCGCGTAGACGACACTTTTGAGCGCGCGGAGCGCCCCGCCGCGGCTGAGGGCGCGCGCTTCGAGGGACGGGAACTCTTTGACCCGTGCGATGAAAGTCCGCTCCTCATCAGACCACGCCACGTCGTAGGTGTAATGCGCGGCGCTCAATAGTTGCCGCCCTTCCTCTCGCCGCCGCCGCGCTGCTCCTTCTTGGCCTGCCGGCATTCCTTGCACCGCTTGGGAGGGTTGGTGAAGCCCTTCTCGTGGAAGAACTCCTGCTCGCCCGCCGTCCAGGTAAAGTCCCGGTTGCAGTCCGCGCACGTCAGTTGCTGGTCGTTATATTCGCTCAATTGTTACCGCCTTCCGTTTATGAGGATAGTCTCTTTCGTGGGCGCTTAACCTGCGCCCTACCGTTCAGACCCCATTCTAAGGAATCGTGAAGCGGAACGTCGAGCCCCGGCCGAGTTCGCTTTCGACGGAGACCGACCGCCGTGCGCCTCGACGAACCGCTTGACGACGGCGAGGCCGAGTCCCATGCCGCTCTTCTTGTCCGGGTCGGTCTCCATTTTGTCGAACACTTTTTCAAGCCGGTCTTCCGGAATCCCCGCCCCGCCGTCGGCGACCCAGCATTCGACGGCGGCCGACCCTTCCCCCGCTCTTGCACCGATAGTAACACTCCCGTTCGGTGTGTAGTCGATGGCGTTGGAGATGAGGTTCTGGAAGACGAGAGACAGCATGCCCGCGTCGGCGAACGCCGTCAGCCCTTCGGGTATTTCGTTAATCAACTTCAGGCTCGAAGCGTCGGCCAGCGGGCGCAGGTCTTTGACGAGCGCCTCGACCGCTTCGCGCAGGTTTACTTCCCGCCGCTTCGCCCTCTCATTCACCTGCGTCTTCAGATTCGCCTCTTGCTGCACGACCTTGACGACGAGCGAATTCAGGCGCGAGACGTTGCGGTGCATGATCTCAAGCAACTTGGCGGCCCGCTCGTCCCTTACCACATCGGGCACAGTGTGTTCCAAAGGTTGGCACGTCGAGTTCGTGTGCCACGGCAAGTCGCCGCACCTCGTGCCGCCACTCGGCGAGTAAGGTGTCGCGCTCTCGCCTAATCAGCGTCGCGAGTTCGTAGCCGAGGTGGTGAGTCAGTTCGCCGTCGAGGGCGCGCTCGACGAGGGCTTTGGTGAGTTGTTGCAGCAGGCCGTCTTGACCGAGCAGGTCGTCCGGCTTCTGGTAATCCTTGAGCAACTCGTCGAGTAGTTCGGGTCGGGTCGGGTCGGTGGCATAATCTTGTCCTTTCGAGACAGAACGGTTGATTCTCGCCACTTACAGACTTTAGGGAACAGCCGGCGTCCCCACTTCCTTGCCTCAAAGCTATCTTTGCAACGCAACCCTACGGCCCGCCGCCGGCGGCTACGGCCGGGCCCTGCTGGTTGCCTTCGGGCGCGCCGCCGAAGCGCCGCCTGTACTCCACGCTCTCGATGAAGGCCTTGACCATCTCGGCGCGGCGCACGCGCCCGAGCGCCTGCGCGGCGTCCCTCATGTCCTCGCCCGGCAGGCTGAACTGATTCATCTTCTAGCGACCGCGGATGCGGTGGCCCCCAGGAGGATGGTGCCGAGGCAGATTGCGATCATCAGCCCTTTGCGCAGCTTTCTGACTTTCATATCTGATCTCCTTATTTCGTTGGCGCGGGGTCGCCGCCTGGTCATGTAATCGGCGCATCGCAGGACTCCTGGACGACCGAAGAGTCCTTCAGAGCGAGGTCGCCCCTCTCACTTGCTAAGGCGGGAATTGGGCCAAAGAGCTGTAAAGCCCCCGAAAGAAATTTTGACTCGACCTTCTTCCCCCGTAGAGAACTGCGGGGAGGTGCCGCCGCCGCCCGCGGTTTAGTCCGCTGCCCGGAAGGGTTCTGATGTCGCAACCCCCGTCAAACGAAATCACCGGTCTGCTCATGGCGTGGGGCGGCGGTGACGAGTCGGCGCTCGACCGGCTGATGCCGCTGGTCTATGACGAGCTGCGCCGGCTGGCCCGCCGCTACATGAGCCGCGAGCGCCCCGGCCACACCCTTCAGACCACGGCGCTCGTCAACGAAGCCTATCTGCGGCTCGTCAACTGGCGGGATGTCCGTTGGCAGAATCGCGCGCACTTCTTCGCGGTCTCGGCGCAGATGATGCGCCGCATCCTTGTCGACTTCGCACGCGACCGCCAGTACCTCAAGCGCGGCGGCGGCGCGCTGCGGGTCTCGCTCGCCGAGGCGGCCTCCCTCGCCGAGCAGCGGGGCGCGGACCTGGTCGCGCTGGACGAGGCGCTCGACGCGCTGGCCGAGGTGGACAAGCGGAAGGCTCGGGTGGTGGAGATGCGTTTCTTCGGGGGGCTGTCGGTCAAGGAAGTGGCCGAGGTGCTGAAGGTCTCGGCGGAGACGGTGATGCGGGACTGGCGGCTGGCGAAGGTGTGGCTCCTGAGAGAACTCAATACAACAGTGACGAGTGACGAGTGACGAGTGACCGGTTAAAAACTTCTTACTCGTCACTCGTCACCTGTCACTCGTCACTGCTTTTATGAAGGCTGAGCGATGGGAGCAGGTCGAGCGACTCTACCACTCCGCGCTGGAGCGCGGCGCGGACGAGCGCACCGCCTTCCTCGCCGAAGCCTGCGCCGGAGACGACAGCTTGCGGCGTGAGGTCGAGTCGCTGCTCGCCTACGAAGACCAGGCCGAAGACTTCATCGAGTCGCCGGCCCTTGAGGTCGCCGCCGAGATGTTGGCCCGGGAGCAGGGCGCGACGGTGGCGGCGGGGCAGATAATCAATCAGTACCGCGTCACCTCCCCTCTCGGCGCGGGCGGGATGGGCGAGGTCTACCTCGCCTCCGACACCAAGCTGGGTCGTCAGGTGGCGCTCAAGTTTCTGCCCGCACATTTCACACAGGACGAGGGACACCTGCGCCGCTTCACCCACGAGGCCCGCGCCGTCGCGGCCCTCTCACACCCGAACGTCTGCACGATCCACGAGGTGGCCGAGACCGTCGAAGGCCGCCACTGCATCGTGATGGAGTACGTCGAGGGGGCGACGCTCCGCGAGCGCCTGGCGGAGGGGCGGATGACGGTCGGCGAGGCGCTCGACGCAGCCATCCAGGTCGCCGCAGCGCTGGCGGCGGCGCACGCGGCCGGCGTCGTACACCGCGACATCAAGCCGGAGAACGTCATGCTCCGGCGCGATGCGCTCGTGAAGGTCTTGGACTTCGGTCTGGCAAAGCTGACCGGGCAGCAGACGGCCGCCGCAGACGGCGCGTCGCTCTGGGCCGAGAGCTTCGACATGCGCTTCACCGACATCTTCGCGATCCAGGACGGCGTGTCGAAGGAGGTCGCGGCGCGGCTGCGGCTCAGGCTGGGCCCCGCCGAGCAGGCGCGGCTGGCCCAGCGCCACACGGCGAACGCCGAAGCCTACAGCTATTACACGAAAGCGATGTATCACTTCAGCAAACGCGGCTTCTCCGGCGGCCCGCAAGAAGAGACGGAGGCGGCGATTGATCTGTTAAAGAGGGCGATTGAGCTTGACCCTAACTATGCCCTCGCTCACGCCCAGCTCGGATACGCCTACGCCTGGATGGCGGACTTCAAGGAGGCGGGGCCCGGCCTGATCGCGAGCGCCAAAGAGGAGCTGCGTGCGGCGGAGCGGCTCGACCCGCAACTCCCCGAAGTCCACGTCGCGCGTTCCTTCATCGCCTGGAGCCATTACGAAGATTGGCAGATCGAGGCGGCGCTCCGCGAGGCGCGCCTCGCGAAACAGCTCGACCCCGGCCTTCCCAATCATGTGCTGGCGGCGATCTACTATCACGTCGGGCTTGAAGAGCAGGCGGCCAAAGAGTATGAGCTGGAGCTGGAACAGGAGCCCGAGAGCGAGACCGTCAAGCTCAGCTACATCCTTTGGATGAGAAACGTAGCGCGGCCGGATGAGTGGCAGGCGTTGAACCGGAGGCTCTTCAACCGCGGGCCGGACGGTCGCTACTATCTGGAAAAGAGGATGCTCAAGGAAGCGGCGCCGCTCATCGAGGAGGAGTATGCTAAGAATCCCGACGAGCCGGAGCCGCGCCGTGACAGGGCCTTGCTGATGGCTCTACAGGGTAAGCACCGGGAAGCTCAGGCGGCGGTGCCCCGGATCATGGAGAGAGTCCGCCGGAATAAGGGATACCATCATTATACGTATGACATCGCGCGCATCTACGCGCTGGATGGTAAAGGCGAGGAAGCCTCGAAGTGGCTGCGCGCGACGGTTAAAGAGGGGTTCCCGTGCTACACGCTTTTTGCGCGTGACCCGTTTCTCGACCCGATCAGAAAAGACCCGGCCTTCATTCAATTCATGGACGAGATGAAGTCCCGCTGGGAAGGGTACCGGCGCGAATTCGGGTAGAAGCTCTCGCTATCCGCCGATGGGAACTCCTACTTCTCTCTACCGCCGCCATCGCTTCCCGCCTGAGATCATCAGCCACTGCGTCTGGTTATACCTCCGTTTTACTCTCAGCTACCGCGACATCGAAGAGATGATGGCGGCGCGCGCGGAGGGCGCCGCTTGACGCCCTCCGCGCAGCGCGTCTAACCTCGACCCATCCGACAAATCTAATCGGGCACGCGGAGGTGATTTGAAACGTAGTCGCAAGAGGCCGCACCGCGTACATTTGGGCGAACGCGGCATCTACATCTTCGAGAGCCGGCACAGCCCGGACTTCTCCATGGAACTGGTCGCGCAGGACTTCCACCACCTCTACGTGGTGCGCGAAGGGCGCGGCTTCATCGAGACCGAAGGTGAGAGGCTGCCGGTACGCGAGAACAAGCTGATCTACGTCCCCGCGCACGTCGCGCACCGGCCCGTAGACGACCCCGACGCCCCGCTGACTTTAATCATCCTCTGCTTCTACGAGAGCGTCTTCGGCGACTGCACTTCAGCGGTCGAGGGGCTACGCCTGTTCCGGCGCAGCTTCCCCGCCCTCACCCCCTTCAAGGTCGGCGACAACTACACGCGTCTGGAGGTGCGTAACCGCCTCAAGGCGTTGTTCGTCGAGCAGGTGCAGCAGAAGGAGGGCAGCCGCTCCGTCATCCTTTCGCAGTTGATCGAGCTGCTCGTCTTCCTCGCCAGAACCTACGAAGAGCACCGCGGGCTGTCGCCTACGGACGCGGGCGCGGCGGCCTTCGCCGGGAGCCTTCAGTACCTCGACGAGAACTTCTACCGGCCGATTAAGATTGAGGAGCTAGCCGACCTCGCCAACATGTCCTACCGAACCTACACCGAGCAGTTCAAACGCCGGAAGGGACAGACCGTCACGCAGTACGTCGCGGAGCGCAGGGTCGAGTACGCCAAACGCCTCCTGCTGGAGACGGACGACATCCTCTTCGCCTCGACCGAGGCCGGCTTCGGCGACCTGACGCACTTCTACCGCGTCTTTAAGAAGCTCGCCGGCGTGACGCCGAAACAGTTCATGGCGGGCCGCGAGCATCCTCCGTCCAAGTCAGAGGCCGCCTGAGCGTCGGCGGCTGTAGGGCTAACTTCACACTTCGCATTTGCCGAATAAGCCTACTTCGCCGAATCCGCAAACAGATTCCTTCAGAATCGTATAATCGCTCATTCCTTTGGGAAAAAGGCCGCCGTGTCGCATTATCCTTCCGGCCTCCCTGCCCGTCACTGCCGGATTTGCAAAGCAATTATTCTCCGTATCGTCCAAGCCCTCGGAGGCTGCTCCGAGCACAATGTATTCATCTTAAGTGGGCTTCGAAACCCCCTAACGGAACTTATAAATTAACGGAGAATCTTCCCGAACATGAAAATGCTGAGAACTCTGAAGAACCTCAACAAGCAGGCCGCGCTCGCCCTCATCTTCACGCTGCTCTTACAGAGCAGCGCGGCGGCCGCCACCATCATCAACGACACGTTCGCAGACGCGAACAGCCAGAATCAGAACATCTCGAACAACTCCGTCCGCCTCTTCAACGGACGCGCCGGCACCGTCCGCACGGACGCGGCCGGCTCGGTCAACTTCAACGTCGCGGCCGCCGGGGGCTCCGAAGGCTTCTGGGGCTTCTTCACCGACGGCGCGCCGGTCACGCTCGGCGTGGGCGACCGCCTGAAGGTCTCCGCGGACTTCTCCGTCCAGAACATCAACGCGACGAACCTTGGCGCTGACTTCCGCTTCGGCCTCTTCGACTCGAAGGGCACACGCACGACGGCGAACACGACGGGCGGCATCAACAGCCCGACTTTCGCGGACGACCCCGGCTACGCCACGCGCCTATCGGGTACGACCGGCGGCACGCCGCCTTTTACCGTCCACCGCCGCACGACCCCGACCGCGACCGACCCGCTCGCCAACCTCACCAGCACGACCGTCGCCGAGTACACGGCGCTCACGGTCAACGGCGGCTCGGCGCGCGCGCCGCTCGCCAACGGCGTGCCCTACACGTTCACCTTCACCGTCGAGCGCACCAGCGCGACCGAGACGAAGGTCACGGTGGCGATGACGGACGGCGCGGCTTTCAACCTGAGCACGACGGCCACCGAGACGAGCCAGACGCCGGCGACGACCTTCGACTGGTTCGGCTTCCGCGTCCCCAACGGCTTCGCCTCGGACGTGAACTTTACGCGTTGGTCGGCCGACTACACGCCCGCCGCCCCCGTCATCACGGCGCAGCCGCAGCCCTCGAACCTCACGGTTCAGGTCGGAAGCCAGATCACGATGTCGGTCGCGGCCAGCGGCACCGGGCTCTCTTACCAGTGGCTCAGGAACGGCGCGCCCGTCGCGGGCAACGAGTCGGCCTCGACTCCGACGCTCAACATCACTAACGCGCAGGTCGCCGACACGGGCAACTACACCGCGGTCGTCAGCAACGCCGGCGGCAGCACGACGAGCACGGCCGTCCAGCTGACCGTCAGCGAGGGCGAAGTGGCGCCCCCACCGACCATCAGCGCGCAGCCCGCGGACACGACCGTCACCAACGACGCGCCCGCCAGCCTGTCGGTCGTCGCCTCGGGCGAGGGTCTCTTCTACCAGTGGTACAAGAACGGCGCGCTCATCCCCGGCGCCAACGGCCAGTCGCTCGACTTCACCTCGGCGCAGGTCGCCGACGCGGGCAGCTACCACGTCGTCGTCAGCAACTCGGGCGGCAACGTCACGAGCGCCCCGGCGCGACTCCTCGTCGTCTCCGCGATGACGGCCACGGCCTTCGGCCCGGCTGCGGGCGCGACCGGCGTCAACACCGACGCGCAGCTCAAAGTAACCTTCGACCAGGCGCCGACCGTCGGCACCTCCGGTAAGGTTCGCATCTTCAACGCGGCCGACAACTCGCTGGTTGACACGGTTGACCTCGACATCGACACCAACACCGGCATCCATGCGCCGGGCCCGCAGTCGGCGCGCTCCATCGGCGGCTCCTCGTGGCAGTTCAACTATCACCCGATCATCGTCGATGGCAACACGGCGACTATCTACACGAAGGTCAAGCTCGCCTACGGCCAGACCTACTACGTCACGATGGAGCCGGGTGTCATCAACGACGCCGCGGGCGCGCCCTTCGTCGGTGTCAGTGACACGACGGCGTGGCAGTTCTCGACGAAGTCGGAAGGCCCCGCAGTCGGCGCGGCCGAGTTGACCGTCGCCGCCGACGGCACGGGTGATTTCGACACGGTGCAGGGCGCGATTGATTTCGTGCCCCAGAACAACGCGCAGCCCGTCCGTATCAACGTCCGCAAGGGCAAGTACACCGAGATCGTCTACGTGCGCT
>JBJMGP010000127.1:0-11665 GCA_045807865.1 Pyrinomonadaceae bacterium | reverse complement strand
CTCGCCGAAGAAGGTGGCCTTACGCTTGGCGAGCACGCCGATGACCTCCCAGACGATGCCGCCCATCTTGACCTTCGTGCCGACGATGCCGCTCTCCTGGTCGGGGAAGAGCGCGGCGGCGGCGTTGACGCCGATGACCATCACGTTGCGCCGGTTGAGGTCTTCCTGATCTGAGATGAAGCGCCCCTCTTTGAGTGCGATGTTGCCGATCTCACTCATGTTCGGGGTGACGGCGCGCGTGTTGCCGCGGCGGTAGGTCTTGCCGTTGACGCTGATCGTGTCGTCGAAGCCGCTGCCCCAGCCGCCGATGTTCGGCGCCTCGAAGGCGACCTGCTCGATGGCCGGGGCCTGGCGCGCGACGGCCTCGCCGTCCTCGGGCGTGAGGGGCTTGCGCGCGCGCTCCGACTGGTCGCGCTCGCCGACCTGCGGGCCGGTCGTGAGGTGGAAGGCGTAGATGTTGTTCGTGCCGTACTCCTCGACGATCTTGACGATGTTCTGGCGCATCCCCGAGAGGATCGAGGCGACGACGATGGCGACCGAGACGCCGATGACGATGCCGAGCATGGTCAGGGCGCTGCGGAACTTGTTCGCCAACACGCTGTCGAGCGCCATTAGGAGCGTCTCGCGCGGGATGAATTTCGGCAGCCTCAATCTCATCTCTTTCGCCTCCTCTAGTTTCGCGTGAGCGCGATGATGGGGTCGAGGCGCGAGGCCTTGAACGCCGGGTAGATGCCCGCCACCATGCCGACCCCGGCCGAGACGCCGAGCGCGAGCAGGATGTAGCCGACCGTGATCGTCATCGTGACGGGCGTCAGCGCCGTGACCGCCCAGGAGATGCCCGTGGCCGCGAGCAGCCCGAGCATGCCGCCCAGCGCGCAGAGCAGCGACGACTCGATGAGGAACTGCAAGAGCACCTGCTTGCGCCGCGCGCCGAGCGCCTTCCTGAGCCCGATCTCGAAGGTGCGCTCGGTCACCGAGACGAGCATGATGTTCATGACGACGATGCCGCCGACGACGAGCGAGATGAGCGTGATCGGCGTGACGACCATCGCGATGGCGCCGGTGAACTGGTCGATCTGGCTCCCCAAAGTCTCGGTGTTGACGACGCCGAAGTCGTCCTCCTCACTGCCGATGAGCTTGTGGTAGTCGCGCAGGGCCTTGCGCGCGTCCTCGATGGTGTACTGGAGCGCGCCCTTCTCGCGCGACTTGCCGTGGAGTTGCAGGTCGAGGTTGCGGCCGAAGAACCTTTGGTAGGTCGTGAGCGGGATGTAGACGTGCTTGTCGATGAGGTCGCCGAAGATGGGGCCGCGCCGCTCCTCGACGCCGATGACGCGCATCGGGAGCCCTTCGACTTTGAACTCCTGCCCGACGGGGTCTACGTCCGGGAAGAACTTGTCCTTGATGTCGGCGCCGAGGACGACGACCAGCTTGGAGTTCTCGACCTCCTCGGGCTGGATGAAGCGCCCCTCGGCGACGGTCTTGTCCTCGATCTCGGCCATGTTGGCGGTGACGCCGAAGATGATTCCGCCGTAGAAGGTCTGCCCGTCCTGCTCGAACTTCGTCCCGCGCGCGGCCTCGGCCCCGACCGCCGAGCAGGATTCGCAGTACTGTTGCAGCCACTCCATGTCGGCCCACCGCAGGCGCTTGTTGCGGCGGTTCATCTTCTCCAACTCCTCTTCGGAGAGTTCGCCGTGGCTGGCGATGCGCGCGATCATGAAGTGGTTGGTGCCGAGCATCTTCGACATCTTGTCCACGACGTAGGTGTTGAGCCCGGAGATGGCCGCCCCGACCACCACCACCGACGCCACCCCGATGATGATCCCGATCAGGGTGAGGAACGCCCGCAGCTTGTGCGCAAAGATAGATTGGAGTGCGATGCGCGCCGCGTCGGCGTAGAAGGTGTAGATCGTCCGCATAGAACCACTTCCGCTTGAAGTTTGGAGACGAAGGCGTGGCCCGGCTCGGTCTCATATACGCCGGCCCGGCGCCAGATGTTTACACGAAAATAGACGCCGCCCGGCGCGTGACCGTTAGCCGCCGGGACGAGTTTTTCGCCTCTGATTCCGTCTTTTATGCGTCTTCGGCGAGGCGGAGGCCGGCGAAGGCGATGCGGAAGGGGCGGCGGAAGAAGTTGCGGAAGGAGGTGCGGAGCACCGAGGGGCTCGTGGCCCAGGAGCCGCCCTTGAGGATGCGATGGTCGCCGTCGAACCACTCCTGGGAGTATTCGGGGTAGGGGAAAGGCTCGAAGCCGTTGAAGCCTTCGAAGGGGGTCGAAGTCCACTCCCAGACGTTGCCGGTCATGTCGAGACAGCCCGCGGCGGAGGCGCCCCGCGGGTGTGCGCCGACCGCAGTCGTGCCCCAGAGGCGGCGGCCGTAGTTGGCTCGCGTCTCGTCAGGCTCCTCGTCGCCCCAGGCGTAGCGTCGCTTCGTCCCGCTCGACTCGTCCCACGCAGCGGCACGCTCCCACTCGGCCTCGGTCGGGAGGCGCCGGCCCGCGAACTTCGCGTAAGCCTCCGCCTCGAACCAACTGACGCCTGTCACGGGGTGGTCAAGTCTTAACTCCCCCTCCTCGAACATCCGACGCTCGACCCAGGCCCCGCCCTCGCGCCGCCAGTAGAGCGGGCACTGCCAGCCCTCCTTCTCAAGAGAGGCCCAGCCCTCTTCAGACCAGAACTCGCGCCGCTCGTAGCCGCGCTCATCCACGAAGCGCGCGTACTCGCCGTTGGTCACGGGCGTCCGCGCGAGGCGGAACGAGGGAACCGTGACCTCGTGCGCCGGACGCTCGTTGTCGTAGGCGAAAGAGTCCCGGGGCGCGCCCAGGAGGAAAGCGCCCGCGGGTATCGAAACCATTTCGCCCGCGCCGGCCGCAGTGCCCTCGAACGCCGCGGGCGGGGGCGGGGCGGGGCGCGTCTTCTTCGAGGGGTCGAGCAGCTGGAAGAGGTAGCAGAGCGTCTCCTGGTGCTGGCGCTCGTGTTCGAGGACGAGTTGGAAGATGTAACCGCCGGCCTGCAGCGGGTCGGCATCCGTGAAGTCGAAGCGGTCGAGCGCTTCGAGCACGCCCCCGCGGACGCGCCGCAGGTAATCCTCCATCTCGCGGCGCTTGGGCAAGTCCTTCGACTCCTCGCGCGGCGTGCGGATGGGGTCGAAGATGCGTTCATAACGGTCGTCGGGCGGGGCCTGGCCGCAGAGCTTTTGCAGGAGCCAGTAGGCCTCGAAGACGCCCATGTGCGCGAGGTGCCAGATCAGGGGGCGGTAGCCAAAGCCGGGGCTGCGGTGCAACACCGACTCTGCCGCGAGGTCAAAGATGCGCAGCGTCTCGGCGCGCGCCGCGGTCAACTCCAGAGCGATCTGTTCGGCCTGTTCGTGCATAAGAGTAAGTAGACAGTAGTCAGTAGGCTCAGCCGTGCGGAGGTTGATGATGACGAGCGCAGGGTTCGAGCGACGAAGGGTTCTCTACTGACTACTGACTACTGTCTCCTGTCTACTTGGTTTATGATACAGCAGCTTTCTCAAGCAAACGAGGGAAGACCGGATGATGTCTCAACCCGCGAGCGAGGGTCAGGTCGAACGACTTCGCATCCACAGGCTGACGGCCGCGGTCGCCGACGACTTCGCCGCGGACGTGAGGCGGGGCCTGACCGCGGAGCGGAAGTTTCTCCTGCCGAAATACTTCTACGACGCTTTGGGCTCGCGCCTCTTCGACGCCATCTGCCTCGTGCCCGAGTACTACCTGACGCGCGCCGAGGCCGACATCTTCGCGCGCCACGCCGCGGAGATTGTCGAAAGGGCGCGGGTCGGGGCACGCCGCCTCACGCTCTTCGAGCTGGGCTCGGGCTCCGCCGCGAAGACGCGCCGCATCATCGACGCGCTGCTGGCCACCCAGCCGCGGCTGCGTTACGTCCCCGTAGACATCTCGACGGCCGCGCTCGAAGAGAGCGCCAGCGCCCTGCTCGGCGACTACGAGGGCCTGAGCGTCACGGCTTACGCCGCCGACTACGACACGGCGCTCCCGCGCCTCTTGGAGAGCTTTGAAGAGGACAGCCGCGCGCTCGTCCTCTTCCTCGGCTCGAACGTCGGCAACTTCGACCGCGCGGAGGCGCGCGACTTCCTGCGGCGCGTGCGCGCGTCGCTTCGCGCGGGCGACCTGATGCTCCTCGGGGCGGACTTGAAGAAGGAGGCCGCCGTGCTCGAAGCGGCTTACGACGACCCGCTCGGGGTCACGGCCGCCTTCAACCTCAACCTCCTCGCGCGCATCAACCGGGAGCTGCGGGCTGACTTCTCCTTACGCGACTTCCGCCACATCGCGCTCTACGACGAGGCCGAGGGGCGCGTCGAGATGCACCTCCAGAGCGCGCGCGCACAGACCGTCCGCATCGACGCGCTCGGCCTCGTCGTACACTTCGGCGGCGGCGAGCGCGTCCACACGGAGAACTCCTACAAGTACTCGCTCGACGAACTCTCCGCGCTCGCCGCCGACACCGGCTTCGAACGCGAGCAGACCTGGCTCGACCCGGCCGGGCGCTTCAGCAGCAACCTCTTCGTTGCAAAGGGCGTGAACCGTCAACCGTGACCAGATAAAACCTGCTTTCACCTGTCACGGCTGACGGTTCACGGTTCACGGCATTAAATGTCTCAGCACCCAAGGACGAGCGGCGAGGGCTTCCCCGTGTTGACCGACGCGGTGACGGGCGAGTCCGTGCCGCTCTTCGTCGAGAACCTGCTGCGGGGCGAGAAGCCGCGGGCGGACTGGATGTGCGGGGCCGAGTTGGAACTGTTCGGCTACGACCGCGCGCGCGGCCTCACGCGCATCGACGCCGCGCAGGTGCAGGGCGTGCTCGCGGGCTTCGCGCCCTCTTCGCGCGACCTCGTCCACGAGGCCGGAACGCTTGTCGAAGTTAACGACGGGCAGATGAACCGCCTGACGGTCGAGCCCGGCGGGCAGGTCGAGTTCTCGGGCGCGCCGCAACGTCACCTCGCGGACGTGGAGCGCGAGCTGCGACGTTACCTCTCGCGCCTGCGCGAGGTGGCCGAGGCCAACCGCCTCGCCTTCCTCGCCGTCGGCTTCGACCCCTTGCGCTCCATCGAGGAGCAGCGCTGGTTCCCAAAGCTGCGCTACGAGGTGATGCGCCCCTACCTCGCCGCGCGCGGCCGGCGCGCTTGGGACATGATGTGCCGCACCTGCACCGTGCAGTCGAATCTCGACTACGGCCCGCCGGAAGACCTCTGCAAGAAGTTCCTCGTCGGCAACCGCCTCGCCCCCGTCGTCACCGCCGCCTTCGCCAACTCGCCCTTCGAGCAGGGACGACCGTCCGGCTACAAGTCCACGCGCGCCGCCGCGTGGCTCGACACAGACCCCGACCGCTCCGGCGTGGCGCCGCCCGCGCTGCGCGACGACTTCAAGCCCGAGGACTACGTTCAGTACGCGCTCGACGTGCCGATGATCTTCGCGCAGCGCGGCGGCCGCTACATCGGCGCGGTCGCCGGCCTCCCTTTCCGCGAGTTCCTCGCGAGCGGGCGCGGGGGACTCGCGCCGGTCTTCGGCGACTGGGCCGACCACCTGACGACCATCTTCACCGACGCGCGCCTCAAGCAGCACGTCGAGCTGCGCAGTGCGGACGCGGGCGACCTCGAATACTCGATGGCGCTCCAGGCGCTCTGGAAGGGACTGCTCTACGACGGCGAGGCGCTCGACGAGGCGCTCCGCCTCGCGCCCAGGCTGAAGGCGGCCGACGCCGTGACCTTACGCGAGCGCGTCGCGCGCGACGGACTCGCCGCGAAGTACGCGGGCGTTGACGTGCTCCGCCTCGCGCGCGAGATGGTGCGGCTCGCCGTGGAAGGCTTGAAGCGCGTCGCGCCCGAAGAGATCGCCTATCTCGACGTGCTCGTCGAGCGTGTGATAAGCGAAGGCGTCTGCCCCGCCGACATCCTCCTGCGCAACTTCGAGGGCTCCTGGCACGGCTCGCTCGACAGAGTCTTCGAGTACCTGCGGCTCGCCTGAACAGAACTTCGAATTTGAAAGCTCAAACTTCCAACCACCAAACTAACGCCGACGACGCCGTCGTCCACTTCCGCCGCGTGACCTACGCGCCGCCGGGCGTGGGCGCGCCGATCATCGACGCGCTCGACCTCGAAGTCCGTCGCGGCGAGACGCTCGTGCTGCTCGGCGAGTCGGGCTGCGGGAAGACGACGACGCTCCGCCTCATCAACCGCCTGCTGGAACCGACTGCGGGCGAAGTCTTAGTCGAAGGCCGCGACACGCGCGCGTGGGACGCCATCGAGCTGCGTAGGCGCACGGGCTACGTCATCCAGGACGCGGGGCTCTTCCCGCACTTCACCGTCGGGCGTAACGTCGGGCTCGTCCCCACGCTCGAAGGCTGGGAGGAGGAACGGATTAAAGGGCGCGTCGATGAGCTGTTGAGATTGGTCGGGCTCGACCCCGAGAAGTTCGCCGAGCGCCTCCCGGCGGAGCTTTCCGGCGGGCAGCGCCAGCGCGTGGGCGTGGCGCGCGCGCTCGCCGCAGACCCGCCGCTGCTCCTGTTGGACGAGCCCTTCGGCGCGCTCGACCCCTTAACGCGCGCCGCGCTCCAACGCGAGTTCGCCGCGCTCCAGAGTCGCCTGCACAAGACCGTCGTCTTCGTCACGCACGACGTGCGCGAAGCGCTCATCCTCGGCACGCGCGTCGCGCTGATGAGCGCCGGCCGCATCGTGCTCCTCGACACGCCCGACCGGTTCCTCCGCTCCGAGGAGCCGCACGCGCGCGCCTACCGCGAGACGCTGGCGCCGCCCACGGAATTATGAACTTCTTCGAGTTCATGCAGAGCAACTGGCGCGAGGTGCTCGGGCTGACCGGCGAGCACCTGCTGCTCGTCGCCGCCTCGACCTTGATCGCCGTCGCGGTCGGCCTGCCCCTCGGGCTCCTGCTCACGCGCAGGACGAGTCTGAAGCGGCCCGTGCTCGCCGTCGCCAACATCTTGCAGACCGTGCCGAGCCTCGCCCTCTTCGGCTTCATCATCCCGCTCAAGTACGTGGGCGGCATCGGGTGGCACCCGGCGGTCGTCGCGCTCGTCCTCTACGCGCTGCTGCCCGTCATCCGCAACACCGTGACCGGCGTCGAGGGCGTCGAGCGCAGCGTGCGCGAGGCGGCCGTGGCGATGGGGATGACCGACCGGCAGGTTCTCCGGCAGGTCGAGCTGCCTCTGGCCGCGCCCGTCATCCTCGCCGGCGTGCGCGTGGCGACGGTCATCTCGGTCGGCGTGGCGACCATCGCGGCGGCCATCGGCGCGGGCGGCCTCGGCACTTTAATCTTCAGGGGACTCAGGCAGTATGACAACCGCCTCATTCTCGCGGGCGCCGTCCCCGCCGCGCTGCTCGCGCTCGCCGCGGACGCCGGCATCGGTCTGCTGGAGTCGCGGCTCAAAGCGCGACGCCGCACCGCCGGGAAGAGCAACGTCGTCGCCCGTCGCGTCGCGTTGGCCGCGCTCGCGCTGCTCGTCCTGACCGGCGCCGGGTTCGCGCTCTGGCGCTGGTCTGCCAAGGCGGACGTGAGGGTCGGGTCGAAGGATTTTACAGAGTCCGTCATCCTCGCCGAGATCTACGCGCAGGGGTTGGAGGCGCGCGGGCTGAAGGTCGAAAGAAGATACGAGTTGGGCGGCAACCTCGCGCACGACGCGCTCGTGGCCGGCGAGGTGGATGCGTACCCCGAGTACACGGGCACGTCTTTGATGTCCATCCTCAAGCACCCGCCGTTGACGGACGCGCGCGCCGTCTACGAGCTGGTCAAGTCCGACTACGCCTCGCGCTTCGACGTGGAGGTCGGCCCGCCGCTCGGCTTCGAGGACACGTTCGCCGTCCTCGTCCGCTCTACGGACGCGCGCCGGCTCAATCTCAAAAACATCTCTGACGTAACGTCGCACGCGCCGCGGATGCGCGCCGGCTTCGGGCAGGACTTCATGTCGCGCCCCGACGGCTACGCGGGCTTCGCGCGCGCGTACGGACTACAGTTCGACGGGCGCCCGCGCGAGATGGACTTGTCGCTCTCCTACCGCGCGCTCGCCGAGGGGCAAGTGGATGTCATCGCCGGCAATTCGACCGACGGGATGATCGCCACGCTCGGGCTCACGCAGCTCGAAGACGACCGCCACTACTTCCCGCCCTACGAGGCCGTCCTGCTGCTGCGCCGCGACGCGCTCGAACGCCTCCCCGCGGCGCGCGAAGTTTTACAGAAGCTCGCGGGCTCGATCTCGACCGAAGAGATGCGCCGCCTCAACTACGAGGTTGACGGTAACAAGCGCCCCGCCGCGGACGTGGTGCGCGAGTGGCGACGCGCGAAAGGGTTATAAGGACGAAAGACAAAAAGGAGGATGAGAGCCACGGTGGCTCTCATCCTCCTTTTTGTCTTTGCCTGCCGCTTGTACTTACGACTTCTTGACGAGGGTGACGCGGACGGGCTGGTCGAGCGAGGCGGCGTCCACCTGCACGGTCTGCGTCTGGTAGCCCTTGGCCGAGAGCTTGAGCGTGAGTTTGCCCATGTGGAGCGGCGGGAGCACGGAGACGCCGTGCGCGTCCGTCCAGTTCCAGGACTCGCAGAGGAAGCCGCCCGGGCGCTTCGACTGGAGGTCGGCGCGGACGCCCTGGACGGGGTTCCCGTTCTCGTCCACGATGCGGAGGTCGAGGCGGCCGACGCCGTCGGCCTGCTTGGGCGCGCGGCCCATGTTGGGGATCTCGTTATTGTCCTGGGCCGAGGCGGCGCCGAAGGCCGAGACGACGAGGAGCGTGGCGATGAGTAGTCTACGCATGTCGGTAAATCTCCTTAAAATTTCTTTCCGGTCAGCAGTTTTGAGTTCGGGGTTTCAATCGGCCGGACCGCGTGACCTGTAGGGGAAAATGATCGCCGCGACGTGCCAGTCTAAGATGTGTCGGGCGCGGCGGCAGTTGCTTACCCTTGCCGCCCCGCGGGCTTCAGAATGACGCCCGTAAGTCGCACACGCGCAACGCTTTTCCCGCGCCCTGAAAACGGCAAGGCCGGGGCGCACTGATACAAGTGGGCGCCTCCGGCCTCTCGAATTTTCTTCTCTTTCCGGCATCACTTCGGCGACCGCTGCGTCCGTGCGCGCGTCAGTCTTTACGCGCGTTTAGGTCAACGGCTTTGCGCTCCGGAGCTTTCGCCCCGGATGGCCTTTGTCGGTGTCGCTTTTCAAGCGGCGGCGTGTCTGGCGCCACCTGCCTCGAACAGAGTATAGAGGCTCGCGGCCGCGCTTGTGAAGCAAAAGTTTTGTGGACGTTGGGGCAACGACTTCCAGAAAATTAACGTGGGTGGAGAGGATATTCAGGATAAAGCCTTTGGGATTTCAAACCTTAACTTCTTATCCCGCACATCCGGTCCATCCATGTTAATTCAGGCTCACTTTGTCTGCGGCCGTCAATTGAATTATGCTCGCGGCAGACAGTTCAAAGCGTCAGAGGAGAACATGTATGACTCTCATCGATCTGCTCTTGCTGCTGCTCGTCGCGGGCGTGTGCGGGGCGATAGGGCAGGCCATCGGCGGGTTTTCGCGCGGCGGCTGTCTGGTCTCCATCGCGCTCGGCTTCATCGGCTCGCTCATCGGGCTGCTGGTCGCGCGCAAACTGGGGCTGCCCGAGCCGCTCCCCGTTCAGGTAGGGGGACAGACCTTCCCGGTCGTCTGGTCGATTGTAGGCTCCGCGCTCTTCGTCGCCATCATCGGGCTCATCTCGCGCTCGCGCAGGTGAGCCCGGAAGTGTGACCGCGAGGTAACATTTTTCTCTCAACATCCCGCGCCGCCGCACGGGGCTAGACCACGCGCGCGCCCTTCGGCTACACTCGCCCGGCGAACCCAGTCTCCCCTGACAACGGACACGCCTCGCGGCGCGCGCAGACCAACGGGCCGGGCGCGCGCCTAACCGACATCGCGCGCCCGCGGAGTTTTAAGAGATGGTCGCCACGGCTCCGACGAAATCCGTACCGAAGTGCGCGAGCGCGCCCCCCGCGCTCGCGCCCGACCTCGCACACTTCCGGCAGAACTACCCCGAGACGGTCGCGAGCTTCGGCGCGCTCCCCAAACGTGAGGAGTGGCTGCGGCGCATCTGGGAGATGGAGACTGCCTGGCGCGCCGACTGGGAGACGCGCGGCGGCGCCTATGCCGAAGTCGAGGCCGTCGTCTTCGGCCCCCCGCCCGCCGCGGCGCCGAAGGCCGAGGCGGAGTTCGATGCGGTCTACGCGGGCGGTGCCGCGGCGCTGCTGCACGCGGCGGCGCTTGGATGCGGGCACGAGCGCCACGTGCTCGTCATCGGCGGCGCGCGCGCCGAGGGCGAGGCCGGCGGCGTCTGGAATCTTTCAGAGGACGAGTTGAAGGAGCTTGAGGGCGCGGGCCTCTTCACGCACGAAGAGGTCGAAGGCGCGGTCTTGAACCGCTACCGCGGCGGGTTCGTGAAGTTCCACGACGCGGCCTCGCGCGTGAAGGCGGGGCCGCTGTGGGTGAGCGGCGCGCTCGACGTGGCCGTGGACGGCGAGCGCCTGACCGCGCTCGCGGCCAGTCGCCTGGCGCGCCTCGGGTCGAAGGGTTCGACGGTCGCGAAGGAGTTGCGCTTCGTGCGCGCGTACGTCGAGCCTGCGCGCGTGACCGTCGAGGCGGAAGGCGCGGGCGGGTCGCGCCGGTTCTTCGCGGCGCGCCTGTTCGTGGACGCGTCTGGGGCGGACTCGCCGGTGGCGCGACAGTTGAACGGGGGGCGTGGGGCAGCGGCGCGCGTGCGCCCTTCGGTCGGCACGGTCGCGCGCGGCTTCGTGCGCGGCGAGGGGTGCGACGAGGCGGACTTCCGCGCCGGGGAAATCCTCGTCAGCACGGAGGACGCGAGCGCGCACCGTCAGCTCTTATGGGAAGGCTTCGCGGGCGCGCCCGCGCGCGGCGACTACGCGACGCGCCTCTTCTTCCACGACACGACCGACTCGCCGGCCGACAAGTCTCTGCTCTCTCTCTTCGAGCGCTACTTCGAGTCGCTGCCCACATACAAGCGCAGGGGCGCGGGCTGGCGCGTCGAGCGCCCCGTCTTCGGCTACGCGCACGCGCCGCGCGAGGGCTGGCGCACGCGCCGCCGCGTGGCGTGTGACCGCGTGCTGCTGCTGGGCGACGCAGGCCCGGGCGCCTTCGCGCCGGGCGCGCGCGGCACGTACGCAGACGTGGGACGGCTGCGGCGCGTGGCGCGCGGAACGAACGCGGCGCTCACGTCGGGGGCTCTGGACGCGGGCGCCCTCAACGAAGTTTGTGACGGCGGGACGGCGCGCGTCGCGGCGGCGCTCGGGCTGGCGGAGTTCATGCGGCCGGCGGCAAAGGGCGCACCGCACGCGGTCAACGAGACGCTCAACGCTCTGGCGGCCGCGCTCGGGGGCATGGAGGAGGGCGAGCGGCGCGAGGTCTTCCGCGGGCGGATGACGACGGGCGCGCTCCGGCGTCTATTGGCGCGCACGGCGCGGCTCTACCCGCGCATCTTCGCGCGCGTGCGCGAGCACTTCGGAGCCCGGGGCACGCTCTGCTGGCTGGCCGGGCTGGCCGAGGCGGCCTGGAAGGAGAAGGGCAGCGGGCGGTAGGCAGTGGGCAGTTGCTTCGTTCGCGCTTGAGCGAAGGACGGAAAAGATTTCAACACAGAGGCGGGG
>JBJMGP010000126.1:0-53994 GCA_045807865.1 Pyrinomonadaceae bacterium | reverse complement strand
GAGGACGTACTCGAGGTGCTTGATGTCGACGTCGATGGCGCGGGCGGCGAAGGTGGCTTCGGCGGCGATGGCCATGCTGATGGGGCGGATCGGGTTGTCGGGGGAGCCCATGGGGGTGGACTTGGTCTTCTTGCCGAACTCGCTGGTCGGCGAGTACTGCCCCTTCGTCAGGCCGTAGATGCGGTTGTTGAAGAGGATGATGTTGAGGTCGAGGTTGCGCCGCAGCGCGTGCATGAAGTGGTTGCCGCCGATGGAGAGGCCGTCGCCGTCGCCGGTGACCATCCAGACGGTGAGGTCGGGGCGCGCGAGCTTGAGGCCGGTGGCGAAGGTGGGGGCGCGGCCGTGGATGGAATGGAAGCCGTAGGTGTTCATGTAGTAGGGGAAGCGGCTGGAGCAGCCGATCCCGGAGACGAAGACGATCTTCTCGCGCGGGATGCCGAGGTCGGGCATCACCTTCTGGATGCTGTTGAGGATGGCGTAATCGCCGCAGCCCGGGCACCAGCGCACCTCCTGGTCGGAGGAGAAGTCGGCCTTGGTGAGCTTACCCGGCGGCGGCGCCGGCCTGCCCGCCGTGACCGAGCCCGGCTCGCTCTCGGGCGAAGGCCCCGCGCCGCTCACGTTCCCCGTGACGCCCTTCACGCCCGTCTCGTTCGGGCCGTCCTTCAACACCTCGCCGTTGTTGTTTCCGTTTCCGTTCGTGCTCATCTTTGCTTCCTCTCAAATGATTGCCGTGACAGTTAGATTAAGCTCTCTACTCCTCGGCGTCGCGACGGCGGCCGCGCGCGACGCCTGACCACAGACGCAGGTACTCTTCGCACACGTACTCGTCGAGCCTGTCGGCGAACTCGTTGCCGAGGCCGCGCACCTTTATCAGTTCCTGCACGTCCGCGAGGTCTTTGAGCCGGTCGGGCGCGGTCATCCCCGAGGCGAGCTTTAACTCGATTAATCGCTCTAACGTAACAACGCGCACACCGTCGATCTCGACTGAGGCCACGGCGGGCTCGGGGAAGCTGACCGGCTTCGGCTTTCCGTCGCCGGGGTACTCACCCGCGACAATGACCTCAATGGGCACGCCGACGCGCGTCGCACGCAACCGCTTGCGCGCGCCCTCGAACGAGGGCACGTAGCCGAGCCCGATTAGCTCGCGGTGGAAGGTGTCGAGCCCTTCACGCGTCAGAACGAGGTCTATGTCCTCCGTGAAGCGCGGGTAGCCGTGTGCCATCAACGCGACCGCGCCGATGACCATGTAGTCGATGCCGTGCGCGTCGAGGTCTTTGCAAAGCTGTGCGAGCGCGTTGTTGAGATTCCCCTCACCCATAAGGTAGCGCAGCCCCTCCGCATAAAGTTCGCGGACGCTTCTAGCTTCCGGAGTGGCCGTGATGGCCTTCATCATCGTCTTGACCTCCTACAGGTACTCCTCGACCTTCTTGACGATCTCGCGGATCTGGAAGGGGCGCCCCTTGACCTTGGAGAAGGGGACGGCGTCAACCAAGTACTTGGCGCGGATCATGGTGCAGAGCTGGCCGAGGTTCATCTCGGGGACGATGACGCGCTCGAAGCTGCGGAGCACGTCGCCGAGGTTCGACGGGAAGGGGTTGAGGTGGCGCAGGTGCGCCGACGAGACCGACTTCCCTTCGGCCCGGAGCTTCTCGACGGCCGAAGTGATCGAGCCGTAGGTCGAGCCCCAGCCGAGGACGAGCACCTTGCCCGAGGGGTCGCCGTAGACCTCGACCGCGGGGATGTCCTGCGCGGCGCGGTCAACCTTGGCCTGCCGCATCAAGACCATGAAGTGGTGGTTCTCGGGGTCGTAGTTGACGTTGCCGGTCAGGTGCTGCTTCTCGATGCCGCCGATGCGGTGTTCGAGTCCGGGCGTGCCGGGCAAAGCGTACGGACGGGCGAGCGTCTCCTCGTCGCGCGCGTAGGGCATGAAGTTCGCCGGGTCGGTGGCGAACTGCACGTCGATCTTCGGCAGGTCTTCGATCTCCGGGACGAGCCACGGCTCGGCGCCGTTGGCGAGGTAGCCGTCCGAGAGGTAGAAGACCGGCGTCATGTACCTGTAAGCCAGACGCACGGCCTCAATCGCCATCGAGAAGCACTCGGCCGGCGTGGCGGGCGCGATGACGATGGCCGGGCACTCGCCGTTGCGACCCCAGACGGCCTGGAACAGGTCCGCCTGTTCGGTCTTCGTCGGCAGGCCCGTCGAGGGGCCGCCGCGCTGCACGTTGATGATGACGAGCGGGAGTTCCGTCATCACGGCCAGCCCGATGGCCTCCTGCTTCAGGGCGACGCCGGGGCCCGATGTGCCGGTCAGGCCGACGTGGCCAGTGAAGGAGGCGCCGATGGCGGCGCAGACGGCGGCGATCTCGTCCTCGGCCTGAAACGTCTTGACGCCGAAATTCTTGTGGCGCGCCAGTTCGTGCAGGATGTCGGAGGCCGGCGTGATGGGGTAGGAGCCGTAGAAGAGCGGGCGGCCCGCGAGTTCCGCCGCGGCGACGAAGCCGATGGCGGTCGCCTCGTTGCCCGTGATCTTGCGGTACTTGCCCGGGGCGGTGGCGGCCTTCTTCACCTTGTAGTGCGTGGTGAAGACCTCGGTCGTGTCGGCGAAGTTGTAGCCGGTCTTGAGGGCGACCTCGTTGGCGCGCATGACCTCCTCGTTCTTCTTGAACTTGGAGCGGACCCATTCGAGCGTCGGCTCCATCGGGCGGTCATAGAGCCAGTAGAGGATGCCGAGCGCGAAGAAGTTCTTGCAGCGATCCATCTCCTTGCGCGAGAGCTTGACGCCGGCCTCCTGCAACGCGCGGATGTTGACCGTGCTGATCGGAAGGCGGTGGACGCGGTAGCCCTTGAGCGTGTCGTCTTCGAGCGGGTTCGCCGCGTAGTTGGCCTTCTTCAAGTTCTCCTTGTTGAACTCGTCGGTGTTGACGAGGAGGGTGCCGCCGTCTTCGAGGTCGGGGAGGTTGACCTTGAGCGCCGCCGGGTTCATGGCGACGAGCACGTCCGGCTGGTCGCCGGGCGTGCGGATGTGTTGGCTGGAGAAGTTGAGCTGGAAGCCCGAGACGCCGGGTAGGCTCCCGGCGGGGGCGCGGATTTCGGCGGGGAAGTCGGGCAGCGTCGAGATGTCGTTCCCGAAGATGGCCGAAGTGTTGGTGAACTGCGTGCCCGTGAGCTGCATGCCGTCGCCGGAGTCGCCGGCGAAGCGGATGGTCACGGTCTCTAGCTCTTCAACGTCTCGCTCCCGCACGCCGGCGGGCGGGTTCTCGATGATGGCGCTCATACTCTTCCTGTCGTCCTTTGTCAGTAGGATGGGTTGGGATGGAGATTGCCGGAAGTGACTTCATCAGGTTTTAGAATTTCCGTGACGGGGAAGTCCCGAGGCGGTCTAACGCTCGAATTCATTCTACACACCCGCGCTCGGCAAACTCAAGCGACACTGCCGCGCAGGCGCAAGCGCTTGCATCGCGTAAAATCACGCGGCGTCGGGTGAAAATCCCCGCGCGAGGGGCGTCCGCGACCTCCGACGCTCACCCAACAACTCCCGTGCCCATGCCGGACGTTGACACCGGCGCGCCGTCGCACGATACTGCCGCCGCCCTGAAACATTCGCCACAAGCATTCAAAGATCGCCCGACACACACCGGCCCGAGGGTCGTCGGTTAACCCTCAGACGGGAACAGACCTGAAAGGAGAGACCGAGGAATGAAGCGTACCAAGGGCAGTTCAATTCTTTCCCTGTTGCTTTTAGCCTTCGCGGTTTTAAGTCTTCCGGCCGCCGCCGCCGCGCAAGGCCAGCCGACCGTCGCCAAGGACTCCGTCCAGTTGAGGGCTTTCACCTTCAGCTCCTACAAGGGCAGCTACGACACCTTCAGTTGGGCGCCGCTCATCTCCTACCGTGTCAACGGCCCCATCCCGAGCGGCGGCCAGCTCTACGTCGAGTACACCGTGCCCGGGAGCCCGGCCGTCAGGTTCGATTGCAGCACCGAGGAGACGCCGGCCGACCGCTGGTGGAAGACCGAGTGCGGCGGCCGCGACGGCGTCCCCGAGGAGAAGGGGACGACCTACACCGGCCCCTTCGGCTTCGCCATCAAGCTGCGGAACGAGCTGGCCGGCACCGACACGACGCTCTTCACGGGGAAGGCGAAGGTCGGGAAGGTGCACTCCAACGAGATCAAGACCGGCAAGTTCGCCAACCACTTCGTCTACTACGTGGACGGCGACTGGAACCTGTCCATCGGCTACGTCTACTACACGGCCGACGACCTGAAGGGGTGGGAGCGGCCCATCCTCAACGTCGCGTTCTGGGTGCGCGGCGAAGCCACCAACTTAGACCCGCACCTCTTCTACAAGGGCGCGGAGGTGGGCCGCATCATGTACGAGGGCCAACAGGTCGGCAAGGCCAGCTGCGAGTCGGACGTGGAGAACAACACCACGAATTTCGTGGACGAGAAGGACGCGCCGCAGAAGGCGAAGTGGGCGCGCGTCGTCTGCTCCTTCAACAACGTGCGCGGGTGGGACAGGTCGGGCGAGGAGCCCGGCATGTTCGGCGCGCTGTACCAGATGGACAAGAACCCGGGCGAGTACGAGATGAAGGTGCTCTGGAACAACAAGCTGGCGCGCTCGGTCAAGTTCAACGTCCCGGCCGGCGGGAAGCTCGACACCAGCCTCGCCGCCTCGAACAAGCTCGGCACCGACCGTCTCATCGTCCCCGTCACCGTCATCGGCGACCAGGACGGCGTCTGGGACAAGGCCGCCTGGAAGACCGACGCCTTCTACGGCAACCCACTGAACGGCTTCACGCCCGCGCCGTAAAGACCACGCGAGGCGTCAGACACAAAAACACAGAGGCACAGCTTGAAGTCTTCCGGCTGTGTCTCTGTGTTTTTGTGTCTCTGTGTTAAATGTTTTAGCTCGCCACGTCGGTTGCCGCGTCGGTCACGTCCGTCACCGAGCTGTCGGAGGAGGAACCGGACTTGCCGGACTTGCCCGAGGAGGAGGACGACGACAAAGAGCCCGAGGACGCTGCCGAGGACGAGGCGGAGGCGCCGCTGCTCTTCTCGGCCTGCTCCTTGAGCTGCACCATGCGGCAGCTCCCCTCGAAGAGGGCGCCGTTCTCGATGACGAGCGCGGGGGTCTGGATGTTGCCCGTCACCTTGGCGACGCGCCCCATCTCGATGCGCTTGGAGGCGATGATGTCGCCGTTGACCGTGCCGAAGATCTGCGCGACCGCCACCTCGACGTTGGCGTCCACGCGCCCGTTGGTCGAAACGATCAGCGTGCCGTCGGCCGAGGAGACGCGGCCCGAGAGCCCGCCGTCCACGCGCAGCATGCCTTTGAAGTTGGCCTCGCCCGTGAGGGTCGTGCCGTTGCCGACGAAGCCTGTGAGCGTGCCCTCCTTGATGTCGCGCGCGAGCGACTCACTCTCGGTGACGGCGCGCGAGGTGGTCTGCGTGTAGACCGACTGCTGGTACGCCTCGGTCGGCGTGGCGGCCGGGGGCGAGGCGGGGGCGGAGCCGTAACCCGAGCCGCCGGCGGGAGCCGTGGGGCTCTGCGGCGTGTGATCGGCCGTGTCGTCTGCGGTGTGCGTGTCCTTCGGATTTCTTCCCGGTCTAAACATTTCGCATTCTCCCTGTTTGAGAACTCACTTAAGTTGATGTGGGACGCTTCCCGCCGGGACTGGAAGTCCCTTGTGCGCGCGCCGCCGTTGCTGAAAAAGGAGTCGGGTCAGGAGAGGCCGTCGGCGGCTCCACCGCCAGGCTTTTGAACAGACCTTCAAAACTCTCCGAGAGCGGGCCGATGATAAGGGAAGCGGGGGGAATAAGTAAATAGGGCGTCAACCGTGAGCCGTCAACCGTGAGCCGTCAACCGTGACAAGAAGAAGAGGCTGTCTTCACTTGTCACGGTTGACAGTTGACGGGTCTTACTGCTTCTTGCTCTCGACGTTCAGGGCCAGCACGTCCTTGAAGGCGGCGACGGCGAGCCGCTTGGGCGGCTGGGGCAGGTTGAGGGTGCCGAGGTCGGTCGTCGTGTTGCCGTGCATGGTCGCCGCGCCGAGCCGCACCCAGCCCTTGCCGTAGTCGGCGTAGAGGGGGACGATCATGTGGAAGTTGTCCGAGACGCCTGACTGCGTGACGCGCCCGGTGACGGCGTTGCCGTTGATGCTGTACTCCAGCCGGTAGCTCGGCATCTCCGTGCCGTAGACGTACTCGTCGAAGAACCAGTCCATCCGGCCGTTCCCCATCACGTTCATCTCGGGCGTCATGTGGCGCTCGACCGCCCGCTTGAAGTCCTCGGTCGAAACGTCCTTGTTGTAGTTCGTCTTGATGAAGTCCTTCATCATCTCCGAGAACTGCGCGTCCACGGTCTTGCGGTCGTACATCATCATCCGCAGCATGTGGAGGATGTAGGCGCCCTTCGGGTAGATCGAGAAGCGCGCGACGCCGCCGGTCTTCCCGCTGTTGAGGCGGTAGCCCTGCGTGACGGGGCCGACCGTGTAGGGCCTGCGGTCTTTGGTCGCCGGGCGCGCCTCGGTGATGAGCTTGCGCTGCTCCTCCCAGAAGTCGAGGAACTCGTCGTTGCCGGCGGTGGCCTGCGCGTAGAGCGAGGCGGAGAACTCGGCGAAGCCCTCGCTCATCCACTGGTCGCGGTAGGACTTCCAGCCGACGAGGTGACCCCACCACTGGTGCGCCAGCTCGTGCGGCCCGACGTACTTGAAGAAGTCGTCCGTCGCGTAGCGGATGTTCTCCGAGGACATCCAGCGCTGCGTCGCGTCGAGGAAGGCCGTGTAGGGCATGTAGATGAGCGTCGGCCACGCCTGCCCGAAGTTGCCGGCCGGCTGCTCCGTCATCGCGATGCGCGTGTAGGGGAGCTTGCCGAAGTAGGCGTCGTAGATGCGCAGAGAGTTCTGCGAGAGCGGCAGGATGCGCCCCGCCCCGCCGGTCGTCGCCATCGACCCGCCCGTCCCCACCGGGGCCTCGGGGTCGCTGCTGATGCCGGGGCCGAGCGGCCCCCGGCTGTTCTCGTTGGCGTAGAACTCGATCTGGTAGCCGGTCTTCTCGTCCTGCAACTCTTTGCGCCTGAAGGCACCGTAGTTGAAGCCGGCCACGGCCAGCTCGGTCTTCCCGCTCGACCACTTCGCCACGGCGCGGCCGCTCTCGACGGCCGGCACGCCCTCGGGCGCGCCCGTCCCGACGAGCGTCAGGCCCTTCGGGTAGTTGAAGGTCACGTCGAAGGTGGCGCGGTCGCCGAACTGCGTGCCCCCGTTGTTCGGGTACCACGTCGAGCGCGGGACGAGGAAGTAGTTGCCGCCGCCCGCGTCGCGCAGCGCGTGGTCGCCCTGGTAATCGACCGTCACCTTGTAGCTCTTGCCGACTTCGAGCGGCTCGGGCCAGATGAGGGCGAAGTCGGCGTCGTTCTCCTGTTTCTCCTGGACGAGCTGGAGGTCGCGCCCCTGCTCGTCGCGGACGCGCGAGACGCGTAAGCTCGGGTAGAGCTTGAAGGGCAGGACGCGCGAGCCGTTGAGGAGCGAGGTGAAGGTCACGGTGTCGGAGGCGTCGAACTGCGTCCCCTTGATGGCGCCGCTGATCTCGTGGTGCGTGATGTCGAAGATGCGGTGGTCTTCGTCGCTGTTCCCCTTGCCGGCCTTGTACTCGTCCGAGAGGTGGAAGGCCGTCCAGTAGCCGCCGTCGGAGTCGCCGTAGCTGGAGAGCAGGACCTCCTCGGGCGAGACCTCGGGGATGCCGAGCGGGTCGAGCTCGAAGACCAGCTTCTCGAAGCGCTTCCCGCCGATGAAGGCGAGGAAGAAGCCGGGGCGCTCGGGCGTGTAGAGGTCGATGAGCGTGCGCAGCTCCATGTTCGTGCGCAGCTGCTTGCGCAACAGGTACAGGTTGTCCGAGTAGATCTCCTTGGCGCGCGCGGACTGCGGGCCGCCGGTCGCCATCCGCGCCTGCGGCGACGCCTTGACCTCCTGATAAGTCTTGTCGGTGAACCTGAGCGTCAGCTTGGTGAACTGCTCGGTGATGGAGGGCTCGCCGGTGAAGAGGGCGAGGCTGCGCTTCTCGTACTCGACGGGCGGCGTCAGGGTCAGCTCGCCCTCGCCGACGAAGATGGCGCCGGTGACGCGCCCCTCGACCGCCGGCAGGAAGTAGAGCTCGCCCGACCGGAGGGTGAAGGTGGCCGCGTCGCGCCTGAGGACGAGGTTCGAGACCTGCGCGTACTCGCCGGTGAAGTCCTGCGACTCGCCCTGCTTGCGCAGGGCCTGGTAGGCCGGGTCGGTGTTCGGCTTCGGCCCGTTGGCCGTGACGGTGACGGAGGTCTCGACCGTGGCGACTTCGAGCTTGAAGTCGAGCTTCGTCGCCTTCCCCTCGGCGACCGCCTGCCTCTCCGACATGATGGGGCCGAACCCCTCGGCGACGACGCCCACGGTGTAGGAGCCGGGCGCGACGTTGGGGACTTTGTAGTGACCCTGCGCGTCCGTCTTGACCGTGGCGACCGGCTGGCCACCCGCCTCCGGATAGACCGTGACGTTGGCGCCGACGACGACCGCGCCCTTCGGGTCGGTGACGGTGCCGCTGATCTCGCCGCCCGCGGCCGCCAACGACAGGGGAGCGAGCACGAAGAGGAGGAGCGGGAGGGCGAGTGCGAAGACTGCGAGCTTGTTCCTGAAAGACATCTGCTTAAAGACTCCTGATGCTGCGTGAGGGCACACCGCGCGTGGGTTTCGTTCTCGCAAGGGGTGCTGTGCTGTTTAAGGGTTGAAGTTGAGCCGGGGAAGCCGGTGCGTTCGTCAAGACGGCCGCGCGGCCTTTAAGATTTCGCGCGCGTATTATTCCGGCCGGCGCGCGCCGCGTCAAGCCCGGCGGCGGCGCCCTTGACTTCCGCGGCGCGCGCCGATAAAACGGCTTCCGAACCCGCAAACCACAGACGGAGCCGTAGGCTATTCGCGCAGGGGCGCAGCAAGGTTCCCCGAACTCGCGCCGGAATCTACAGACGCAGGAGGGCTGGAAACGAGATGGCCGGTCAGATGATCGAGTTTCAGAGCAACGGCGGCACGACCGCAGGCTACCTGTCGGGGCCGGAGTCGGGGCGCGGCCCCGGCGTCGTCGTCATCCAGGAGTGGTGGGGCTTGGTGCCGCACATCCGTGAAGTGGCCGACCGCTTCGCCGCCGCGGGCTTCGTCGCGCTCGCGCCCGACCTCTACCACGGCGACGTGGCGCGCTCGCCCGACGAGGCCGGCAAGATGATGATGGCGCTCAACATCTCGCAGGCCGAGAAAGACCTGCGCGGCGCCGTCGGGTACCTCTTGCATCAAGAGGCGACGGCGGGCGAGCGCGTCGGCATCGTCGGCTTCTGCATGGGCGGCGCGCTCTCGCTCTACGGCGCCTCGAAGAACGAGCAGGTCGGCGCGTGCGTCGTCTTCTACGGCGTCCACCCGAAGGTCGAGCCCGACTTCGAAGCCCTGCGCGCGCCCGTGCTCGGCCTCTTCGCCGAGAAGGACAACTTCGTCCCGCCCGAGGCCGTCCGCGCCCTCGAAGAGAGGATGCGCGAGCACGGCAAGTCGATTGAGACGCATATCTACCCCGGCACCGACCACGCCTTCTTCAACGACACGCGCCCCGAGGTCTACGACGCCGACGCCTCCGCCGACGCATGGCGCCGCACGGTCGAGTTCTTCCGCAAAAATCTCGGGGAGTAGACTCAGGATTTCAACACGGAGACACGGAGACACGGAGACATAGCTTGAAGAACTATCACTTGAAGCTGTATCTCCGTGTCTCCGCGTCTCCGTGTTCAGTGCCTCTCGGCCGTGCGAACCCTTCGACGGCATAAGGCCCCCTTCCCGCACGAACTGCCGACCGCCGACCCCACGCCGTTTGCATCGCGCGGGGGGAATGGCTTAAAACATTTGAACGTGCTCGACGCCAGAACCCTTCTGATTTGCGGCGCGGTCGTGGCAGCCCTGCTCCTCGCCTTTGCCCTCTTGAGGTCGCGGCGGCGCCGCGGGCCGATGCTCACGCCGGCGCGGCCGCTGCCCGTCATGAAGGGCTCGTTCGACACGCCGGCCCGCCGCGTGGACGTGGGGCTGGGGCGTGAGATTCTGCACCTGCTCGAAGCGGGGCGGAGGGAGGAGGCCGCCGCGCTCGTGCGCGAGCGGACGGGGTGGGGCGCGCAGGAGGCGGACGAGGCGGTCGGCCGGCTCGATAGTTTAAGGAAGCGTTTGGAGTCGTAAGGGATGTTCGTCGAAAGCAAGGTGAAGACGAAGCTGCTGCGCCAGATGGGCGAGGCGGTCAAGGACTTCGGGATGATCGAGGACGGCGACCGCGTGATGGTCTGCCTCTCGGGCGGCAAGGACAGCTACACGATGCTCGACCTGCTGCTCGACGTGCAGAAGCGCGCGCCCGTCCACTTCCGTATCCTCGCCGTCAACCTCGACCAGAAGCAGCCCAACTTCCCCGCCGACGTGCTGCCGAACTACCTCAAGGGGCGCGGCGTGCCCTTCCGCATCGTCGAGCGCGACACCTACTCGGTCGTCAAGCGGCTCGTGCCCGAGGGCAAGACCTTCTGCTCGGTCTGCTCGCGCCTGCGTCGCGGGATTCTCTACAACACGGCGGTCGAGGAGGGCTGCACGAAGATCGCGCTCGGCCACCACGCCGACGACATCACGGCGACCTTCCTCCTCAACCTCCTCTACGTCGGACAGCTCAAGGCGATGCCGCCCGTGCTCCGCTCGGACGACGGCCGCAACACGGTCATCCGCCCGCTCGCCTACTGCCGCGAGTCGGACATCGCCGAGTACGCCGCGCAGAAGGAGTTCCCCATCATCCCCTGCGACCTCTGCGGCTCGCAGACGAACCTCAAGCGGGCGCGGGTCAAGCGTTTGGTCGAGGAGCTTGAGCGCGAGATTCCGCACGTGCGCGCCTCGATGCTGACGGCGCTCACCAACGCCGTGCCCTCACACCTCTTAGACCCTTCGCTGTTCGACTTCAAGAACCTGCGCGCCGCCGCCGGCAACGTCGAGGCCGAACTCGACGCCGCGCTCGGCCACGCCGAGCCGGACGACGCGCCCGCGCTCGTCTCCATCGGCTAAGTGATGGCAGCGACCAGGAGCAAATCGAAGACTGCCGCGAAGAAGGCCAGGCCCGCGTCGAAGGCGAAGAAGGGCGTAGCGACTAAGAAGACTGCGGCAAAGCCGAAGGCGGCGAAGAAGGCTCGGGCGTCGAAGGCGGCGAAGGCGAAGGCCCCGAAGGACGTGCTGGACTTCGGAGAGTTCCCGGCGGGGTCTGTGACGCGGCACGAGGTGACGCTCTGCCTGTCGTGCATCTACAAGCTCTTCACCAACCAGCTCGGGCTCGCGCCGCGCACCGCGTACAACGAGATACGGCGCTACGCGCCGAGCGTCGAGGAGCTGACGGCGCGTGAGCCGCAGCGCCCTTTCTTCAAGCCGTCGAACGAGAAGAACCCGCGCTGCCCCTACTGTGACGCGCCGAAGCGCTGGCACGCTAACTTGAGCGTCCACCGCGTCGAGGGCGGCAAGGCCGCGGACGCCGCCCGCAAGGCGCTCGTCAAAAAGCTGCCGACGAAGGACGAGCAGTTCTTAATCACGGAAGAGAAGAAGAAGGCGCGGCAGGTCTTCTTCGAGTGGCTGGAGCGTCTCGGGCAGACGCTCGACTTCGGGGACGACGCGGCGTGGATGTCTTCGGCCGCGCGTGCCTATCTTGAGCGGCGCGCGCCGAAGTCGGACTGGGCGGCGGCCTTCGAAGGCGCGCGCGCGGTGCGGCGCTCGCAACGCCTGGAAGAGGGCTGGGAGCGCGAAGGAGCGCACCTCTTTCTCGCGCCCGCGCTCTACAACGACGTGCTGCTCGTCCAGTACCTTGTGAGCCGCTCGCACCGCCACGGCGGGCGCACCTTCGAAGGGCGTTTGACGCTGCCCGACCTCGTCGGCCGCATGCGCCGGGGCGGCCACCTCGACGCGCAGGGTATCACCGACCGCGACCGCTTCGACGTGCTCGAACAGCTCGTCGAACATCTCACCGGCGGCGACGCAAACGCCCGCCTCCACTTCATCATCGACCGCCGCGAACTCCTCGAACGCGCCCGCGACGTTTACGACCGCCAGACGGCCTGAAGGGGGGAAGGGTAAAGGGGAAGGGAAAGAGACCGCTCCATCCCTTCCCCTTTACCCTTCCCCTTGTCCGTTCACCTGTCCATCTTGTTCAAGTGCACGCGCAGCGGCGAGGTGAGCGAGATGTCGCGCAGGTCGAAGACGGCGTAAGCGGGCTGCTCGTACTTGAGGAGCTGGTAAACGCCCTCCTGCGTGGTGGACGAGAGGGTGCCGTCGTATTCCAGGTAGTGCGCGGCCTGCGCGACGGACGGGCGCGCCTCGCTCGTGTTGTCGCCGAGCGCGTCCACGACGTAGGACTTTAAAAGCTTCGGCCAGTAGGAGGCGAAGAGGCGCTGGCTGGCGAACACGTCCGCCCAGACCGTCTTGCCGTTGCGCGCGACGACGACGCCGATGACGCCCGGCTGCAACACCTCGCGCTCAAGCGCCTTCAGGTAGTCGTCCATCTCCGCGCCGACGCGCTTGTTCGCGTAGACCTCCTGGTACGCGTCCGTCGAGTTCGCCGTGCCGAGCTTCGAGTTGTTGGCGCTGACCTCGTTCCAGACCTCGGACTGCGCCTTCTTGTCCTGCGCCGCGGCGCGCAGCTTCGGGTGCGCGACCGCGCCGAGGCTGGAGAACTTCGTGTCGTCGGGCGCGGCGGCAACAGAGCGAGCTGGCCCGTCGCCCGGGCCGTAGCCGTAGGCGGCGGTGCGCGGCGTCCAGCGCCCGTGCTCGACGCAGAAGACGTTCAGCGCGACGGGGACGCTGACGGGCGGGATGAGCCGATCCTCCTGCACGATCCTGTCCTGCTTGCCGCCGACGACGACCTCGCCCGCCAGCAGCAGAAGCTTCTTGCCCGAACGGTTGACGAGCGCCAGCTCGTTCACCGAAGCGCCGCTGCTGTAGGCGACGCTCTGCTGCCGCACGTTGGCCGCGTTCGCGTGCGGGTAGGTCGCGCGCGCCGCCTGCCCGCCGCCGCGCTCGGTGATGACGACCGTGCCCGCCTTCGTGCCTTCGTCGAGCGTGATGTAGGCGTCGGAGCCCGGCAGGTCGCGGCCGCGGACGGGGAAGATCGTCAGGTTCTTGTAGGAGACAGGGGTGAGCACCTGTGGCCCCTGTTCGTACCTATTGCCCTTCGCGCTCGTGACCTGCGGCCCGGCGTGCAGAGCGAGCGCGGCCAGCAGGAGCCCGCACGCACACAGGAGCGCCCCCAAAGTTCTCGAACCCGGAATGAGAGTCATCTTGTTGCCTCCTCGGAAGTCTGGTCTGTTTTCGGAATGGGTCGGAAGACGTGCGCGGCCGTTCCGGGGCCGACGGCCGGCTCGCGCTTAACTGTTACGAGGTCTGAACGCGCGGGGCGCCGGGAACTTGCGGGCGCGGGCGGTGTCGAAAGGATTGTTAGCGATTAACGCGGAAGAGGTGAAACATGAGAGACGCCGTCCCTTCGGTCAACGTCACGCCGCTCATCGACATCCTGCTGGTGCTGCTCATCATCTTCATGGTCATCACGCCTTTGAAGCCCGCGCGCTTCAAGGCGCTGGTGCCCCAGCCGCCCGAGAAGATAAACGAGGACGCGGGCATCAGCCCGAAGACGCTCATCGTCTCGGTCGGGCCTGACCTCTCTCTGAAGCTTTTGATGGGGGAGGACGTGGTGGCGGAGGGTTCCGTGGGCGAGGCGGGCGAGGTGGCCGCGCGGCTGGCATCGGAGTGGCGCGAGCGCAAGCTGGCTGGCACCTGGAAGTCGGAGCTGGCCGCGCGCACAGACCTCCCGCCCGACGAACGCATCGAGCGGACGGTCTTCGTCCGCGCGCCGCGCTCCGTCCGCTACGGCGAAGTGGCGCGCGTCATCGACGCCGTCAAAGGCGCAGGCGCCCAACCCGTCGGCCTCCAGACCGATGCACTGCCGCAGTAAAGCAGTTGTTACCGTCTGTGTTCGGGCGGATAGCGAGAGGCACCTCACCTATCCGAACTGCCTGCCGCCTACCCTTTGGCCTCGCGGGCGCGCCCCTCGTCGGTGGGGTCGGCGGGGCGAGAGGTGACGGCCCCTTCCGCAGCCTCGGGCGGGCGGCGCTTGTAGCGGTGCGTGACGGGGCGGCGGCGGCCGATGCCGATGGCGTGGCGCGAGATGATGAGCGTCGGCGGGAGCTGCCGCCGCTTGAACTCGTTGGCCGGCGACTCGACGCGGTTGAGGATGTCGTAGACGAGCGCGCGCTCGTGCCCCTCGGCGACGATCTGCTCGGGCGAGTACTTCCGCTCGAAGTAGAGCCGCAGGATGGGGTCGAGCGCGTCGTAGGGCGGCAGAGACTGGTCGTCGAACTGGTCGGGCGCGAGTTCCGCCGATGGGCGCTTGTCGATGATGGCGGATGGTATCAACTCGCCCCCGCGGTTGATCTGGCGCGCGAGGTCGTAGACTTCGGTCTTGAGCAGGTCGCCGATGACGGCGAGCCCGCCGTTCGTGTCGCCGTAGAGCGTGCAGTAACCCAGAGCCAGCTCGGACTTGTTGCCGGTCGAGAGGAGCAGACGCCCCTCCGCGTTCGAGACGGTCATCAGGATGTTGCCGCGCAGGCGCGATTGCAGGTTCTCGGCCGCCAGACTCTCGCCGCCGCGCGAAGGCTTCGTCAACCCCATCTCCTTCGTCAACACCTCGAAGGCCGAGCTGATGGGATGCTCGACGACAGGCATGCCGTAGTTCTTCCCAAACGCGATTGAGTCTTCGACGCTCCCGCGCGAGGAGAAGGGCGACGGCATCATCACGCCGAGCACGTTCTCCGCCCCGACGGCCTCGCACGCGAGCGCGGCGACAACGGCCGAGTCGATGCCGCCGGAGAGCCCGAGCACGGCGCGCTTAAAACCGTTCTTGCGCGCGTAGTCGCGGATGCCCAGGACGAGGGCCTCCCTGATTGTTTCGATGTCATCGCCCGGCAGGCAGCGCTCGTCGCGCACGCCGCAGTCGAGGTCGATGGTGGCGACGAACTCCTCGAAGGGCGGCGCCTGAAGGATGGTCTCGCCGCGGCAGTCGGTGACGAGCGAGGCGCCGTCGAAGAGCACACCGTCGTTGCCGCCGACGAGGTTGACGTAGACCACGGGCAGGCCCGAAAGCTTCGAGCGGTGCGAGACCATCGCGCAGCGCTGTCCCATCTTCCCGCGGTTGAAGGGCGACGCGTTGGGCGAGACGATGACGGTCGCGCCCAGCTCGATCACCTCGTCGGTCGGGTCGTGCGCGTAGAGCCTTTCCTTCCAGAACGTCTTGTCGTTCCAGAAGTCCTCGCAGACGACGACGCCCAGGCGTTCTTGACCAAGCTCGAAGAGCCGCCGACGCTCGCCCGACTGGAAGTAGCGCGGGTCGTCGAACACGTCGTACTCGGGCAGCAAAGTCTTGTCGGCGAAGCCCAGAAGCTCGCCGTCGCGGATGACGGCCGCCGAGTTAAAGAGCTTCCGCCCGTGCACCGCGCCGGTCGGCCGCACGGTGCCGACGACCGCCGTCAGCCCCTTTGTCGCCGGGATGATTCTCTCCAGCGGCTTTAAAGAAGACTCGACGATGTCGCGGTCTAAGAACCAGTCGAGCGACGTGTAGCCCTGCACGCACGCCTCGGGGAAGACGATCAAGTCCGACCTCTCTTCCCTCGCCTGTTCGATGGCGCGCAGGATGCGCTCCGTGTTCCCCTCGTAGTCCCCGTTCGTCGTGTTGATCTGCCCGATGGTGACTCGCATGGCTGGATTTTACCACCGATGGGCCGGGCCGCCTCAGCCAGGCGGCTGTCCCGCAGGAGGGCGCCGCGGTCGTGCGGAGGGGTTGTGCGGGCGGGCAGAATCATTTTGCCGCCGGACAGAATTGCTCTGCGGGCGGGCAGAATCGTTTTGCCGGTGGGCGGGAACGTTTCGCAGGCGAGCGGTCACCCCTCCCGCGCCGGCGGAGCCGTTCCGCCGGGCGGCAGGACGATTTCGCACGGGCAGAGTGATTCTGCCCGCCGGCAGAATGGTTCTGCCCGCCGGCAAAGTGTCTCTGCGGGCGGGCAGAACGGTTTCGCAGACGGGCGGAGTCGTCCCGCCCGTGCAGAATGGTTCTGCGGGCGGGCAAAATGGTTCTGCCGCCCGGCAGAGGGACTCCGCCGGGCGGCAGAATGGTTCCGTTCGGCGCGTGGGAGGTCAGGAAAGGCCGCGGAGCGGGTCTTCAATCGCCTACTGCCATCTGCCTACTGCCTCCCCCAACCGCCTCCGCCGGGCGTCTCGATGCGGACGCGGTCGGCGGGCTTGAGGTCGCGCGAGCCTTTGGCTTCGAGCTTCAGGGTCTTGTTGCCGCGGATGATGGAGTCGCGGCCGGGCCGTCCGTCCTCGCCGCCGTTAAGACCATAGGGGGCGCGCGCGCGCCGGTCGGCGAGCAGAGACATCGAGGCGGGGACGAGCGTCTCTATCTCGCGGACGACGCCGTCGCCGCCCCTCCGTGCTCCTCGGCCGCCCGAGCCGCGGCGCAGGCGGTAGGCGCGCACGCGCAAAGGGTAGGCGTATTCCAGAGCCTCGGCCGGCGTGTTCAGGCTGTTCGTCATGTGCGTGTGGACGCCGCCGACGCCGTCCGCGGAAGGGCGCGCGCCCATGCCGCCCGCGACCGTCTCGTAGTATGCGAACTCGCGCCCCGTGCGCGGGTCTGTGCCGCCCACGGTCAGGTTGTTCATCGAGCCCTGGCTCGCCGCGGGGACGCGCTCCGGCAGGGCTTGAGCGAGGGCCTTGAAGAGCACGTCCACGATGCGCTGCGAGGTCTCGACGTTCCCGCCCGCGACCGGCGCCGGGTGCGTGGCGTTGACGACTGTGCCGGCGGGCGCGACGACTTCAAACGGCTCCATCAACCCCGCGGACGCCGGCACCTCCTCCGCGCCGACGAGGCAGCGGAAGACGTAGGCCACGGCCGAGACCGTGATGGCCTCGACGGCGTTGACCGGCCCCGCCACCTGCGGCGTACTCCCGGTGAAATCAACGACGGCGCGCTCGCCCTTCACCTCGACGCGCACGCGCAAAGTCACTTCACCCTCAACGACGCCGTCCGAGTCGAGCGCGTCCTCGGCCTCGTACACGCCGTCGGGGATGGCCCGCAAGGTCGCGCGCATCATGCGCGCCGAGTATTCGATCAGATGGCGCGCGTACTCCGCGGCCTCCGCCCTCCCCGCGCGCCCGACGATCTCAAGGAGCCGCGCCGCGCCCGTCTTCAGAGAGCCGACCTGCGCCTCGAAGTCCGCGCGCCGCTCGCGCTCGACCCGCACGTTCGCCAGAAGCAGGCGCAGCAAGTCCTCGTTGACGCGCCCGCCCAGGACGAGCTTCACCGGCGGAATCCTCAACCCCTCGCCGTACACGTCCGTCGCCATCCCCATCGACCCCGGCGTCGCCCCCCCGATGTCGGCGTGATGCGCGCGGTTGGCAACGTAGAAGCTCGCCACCCGTTCCGCCTTCCCTTCAAGGAAGACGCCGGAGACGAGCGTCACGTCGGGCAGGTGCGTGCCGCCGGCGAAGGGGTCGTTGAGGACGACGACATCGCCGGGGCCGATGTTCGTCGAGCGGAGCGCGGCGGCGACGGCCATCGGCATGCTGCCCAGATGGACGGGCATGTGGTCGCCCTGCGCGATGACGCGCCCCTCACGGTCGAAGACGGCGCAGGAGTAGTCGCGCCGCTCCTTGATGTTCGGCGAGTGCGCCGTGCGCCGGAGCGTGAGCCCCATCTCCTCCGCGACCGACGTGTAGAGCGCGCGGTATATCTCAAGCGTCGTCGGGTCGAAGCCCTTGCCGTGTTTCATAACTCGATGACCAGATTCCCGAGCCTGTCCACGAAGGCGCGCGCGAAGGCCGGCACGAGCGTCGTCGAAGAGTATTCGGTGACGACGCACGGCGACTTGAGCCGCGCGCCCGCGGGCAGCTCTTCGCGGCGGTAGACGGCCACCGCGCGCGCGCCTTCGTCGAAGTGGACGCGCGCCGTGCGGTGAGGCTTGACGTTTAAGTTCTCACCCTTCATGCGGCGCGGCCTCTCGTCCTTCAACGCTTCGACCAGACCCGCCGAGCGCAGGCGCGCGCTCACCACCTCGACCGAGTCGGCCGACTGCGCGTAGCCGTAGCGCGCCTCGTGCTCGCGGTGGAAGCGCTCGACCAGACGGCGCCCTCCCTCCCACGCAATCTCCAGCTCGAAGGACTGCCCCGCGTAGCGCGCCGCGATTGTCCGCTCGTGCCGCTGTCGCTCGTCGTTAAACCCTTCACGTTTGAGCGCCGCGCGTGCCGCACGCTCCATCTCCTGCAACGCGCGCTCGACGCTCGCGGCCTGCGCCGCCCCGTCGCGGCCGACTTCGAGCATGAGCGTCCGGCTCAAACTCTTGACCACGTCGGCGCGCAGACAACCCAGGGCCGAGAGTGCGCCCGGTGCGTTAGGGACGAGCACCCTCGGCACGCGCAGCGCGCGCGCGAGTTCGACCGCGTGCAGGCCGCCCGCGCCGCCGAACGTGACGAGCGCGCAAGCCCTCGGGTCGAAGCCGCGCTCGACCGAGACGGCGCGCAGCGCGCGCTCCATCCCCGCGTTCACCACGCGCACGACCCCGAGCGCGGCCTCCGCCGCCGACACCGCCTGCCCGCACGCCGCGCTCATCTCGCGCGCGAGCGTCGCGAGCGCCCCGACCGCGCGACTCTCATCCAACTCGAACTCGCCGCCGAGCAAGTCCGCGCCGCCGAACCTTCCCAGCACAAGGTTCGCGTCCGTCACCGTCGGCAACTCCGAGAGGCCGTAGCACGCGGGCCCCGGCACGGCCCCCGCCGACTCCGGCCCGACGCGCAGAGAGCCGCCCGCGTCCACGCGCGCAATCGACCCGCCGCCCGCCCCCACCGTGTGTATGTCGAGCACCGGCACGGCCACGGGCAGGCCCGCCACGCTCGCCTCGTTCGTCAACTTCAAACGCCCGCCCGCGACGTGCGCCACGTCGGTCGAGGTGCCGCCCATGTCGAACGTGATGACATCTACGAAGCCGGCCGCGCGCGCCGCGTGCGCCGCGCCGACCACGCCGCCCGCCGGCCCCGAAAGGATCGTCCGCACCGGCTCCTCGGCCGCCGCGCGCGCCGAAATGCTCCCGCCCGAAGACTGCATCACGCGCAAGCTTCGCCCCGCGACGTGCGCGCCGAGCCGGCCGAGATACCTCCCCAACAGGGGTTGCAGGTAGGCGTTGATCGTCACGGTCGAGGTGCGCTCGAACTCGCGGTACTCCGGCAGGATTCTGTGCGAGACGGAGAGCGGCACGCCTTCGAGCGCCTCTCGCAGCGCGCGCTCGATTCTCCGCTCGTGCCCGGGGCGCGCGAAAGAGAAGAGCAGGCAGACGGCCACCGACTCCGGCCGCGCGCGCCGTAGCTTCTTGATCAGAGCGGCGACCTCTTCGTCACTCAACTCTTCGACCACCGAGCCGTCCGCCGCCACACGCTCGCGCACGCCGAAGCGCAAAGCGTCTTTGACGAGCGGCGCCGGGCGCGTCCAGTTCAAATCATAGAGACTCCCGCGCGCCTGCCGCCCGATGACGAGCACGTCCTCGAACCCTTCGGTCGTCACCAGCGCCGCGAGCGCGCCCTTGCGTTCGAGCAGCGCGTTCGTTCCGACGGTCGTCCCGTGCACGACCTCTAAATCGCGCACGCTCACGCCCGCCTCGCGCGCCGCGCGCCGGAGCCCCTCGACGATGGCACGCGAGGGGTCGTCCGGCGTCGAAGGCACTTTAAAGATTCGCGGCCGCCCGCCCGCGTGGCAGACGAAGTCCGTGAACGTCCCGCCCGTGTCCACGCCCACGCGCACCTCCAAGCCCTTCGTCATTCCTTCAACCTCACGCGTGGCCGGCGGCCCGTGTCGGGCGTGGCGCCGGCAGGCGGCAAAGCGAACAACGCGCAGGCGACCTTGATGAGTTTCATCGTGTTAGAGTTCAGCTGAACGCTGACAGCTTCTCAAAGCGACGGCCGCCGCCAGCCGCCCGTGGCGCGTTCGACTTCGAGGGCGGAGGCGAGGGCCACGTCCTCGCGCCAGGGGCGGGCGACGAGCTGCACGCCGAGGGGCAGACCTTCCGTCGAGGTGCCGGCGCGCACGACCGCGCCCGGCCAGCCCGTCATGTTGTAGACCATCGTGTAGCTGAAGTAGAGCTGGTTCTCATCGTCGAAGGTCGTCCCGTGCGGCATCGCCGCGCGCGCGCACGGCGGGCAGACCAGAAGGTCGTAGTCGCGCATGAACGAGAGCATCTCGGAGCGCCACGCGTCGAGCTGGTAGACGAGCATCGTCACCTCGCCCGCCGTCAGACTCTTCGACCCGAGGATGTCGAGCAGGCGCGTCATCAGAGGGCTCGTCTCCGACGTGCCCGACATCATCAAGAGCATTCGCAGCCCCGCGCCGGAGTCGGCCGCGTAGAGCCCGAGCAAGAGTCCGTAGGCGTCCTCGGGCACGGGCGGCCGCGCCTCGACCACCTCCGCGCCCGCGTCCGACAGCACGCGCGCCGCGTCGCGCACGACCGCGGCGATGTCGTCGGTCGGCGCGACGATGCCGTTGTCCGTGTGGAAGGCGACGCGCAGACTTTGCAGATCGACCCGCGCAGGGTCGCCGAGCGGGACGGGTGCGACGGTCGGGTCACGCCAGTCCGGGCCGCACAGGATCGGGAGTGCCAGCGCGAGGTCTTCGACGCGACGCGCGAGCGGGCCGATCTGCCAGATGGAGTCGAGCAGGCCGCCCATCGGCGGGAGGTGGCCCGTGCGCGGCGTGCGCCCGGAGGTCGGCTTGAGGCCGGCGATGCCGCAGAAGTGCGCGGGCACGCGGATGCTCCCGCCGGCGTCGCTCCCTATGCCGAGGGGCGACATCCCCGAGGCGATGGCCGCGCCCTCGCCGCCGCTGCTGCCGCCGGGCGTGCGCGAGAGGTCGTAAGGGTTGTGCGTGCGGCCGTAGACGAGGTTGTCGCTCTCGAAGGCGAGCGAGATTTCGGGGACGTTGGTCTTGCCGAGGACGATGGCGCCCGCCGCCTTCAGGCGCGCGACGCCGGCCGCGTCCCGTTCGGGAACGTAAGCCGCGCGGCCGCCCGTGCCGCCCGCTGAGACTATCCCCTCGGTCTCGAACGCATCCTTGATGGTGACGGGGACGCCGTGGAGAGGCCCCCACTCCACACCGCGGGCGCGGGCCTCGTCGGCCGCGCGCGCGCGCTCGCGGGCCGCGTCGGCCGTCAGTTGGACGACCGCGTTGAGCCTCGGGTTCACCTCCCCGATGCGCGCCAGATGCGCCTCGACGACCTCGGCCGAAGAGACCTCGCCCCGCCGTATCGCGCGCGCCAGTTCCGACGCCGAAGCGTAGATGATCTCGTCCATGAATCTTCCTTAAGCCTCCGGCTGCCAGGCGTCGATGAACTGGCGGAGGGCGACGATCTTGCCGAGGTGGTACGAGGTGTGTGCGGCGAGGCTCACGAGCACGTCCGCCATCGTGTGGCCCGGGTCGGTCTCGTGCTTCAGGCGCTCGGGCGACTCGGCCCACCACAGCGCCTTCTCGATCCCGGCGAGGAACTCCGCGACGAGCACCTCCCACTCCTCCTGGCTCGCGGGCGGACGCTCCGGGTAGACGTGCCCCTTCTGCCATTGCTCGTAGAGCGCCTCGTCACGGTAGGCGACTATCTTCTGCCAGCGGTTCGCGTGCCAGAGCTCCTCGTAGATGGTGTGCGACTGCGCCGACGGCCGGCGCGTCACCTGTTCAAGCGTGAGTCCCGACACGATCCGCTCGCGCCGCGCGAACTCGCCGTTCTTCAGAAGGTGCTCCCACTTGCTCAAGTTAAGCTCCTCACCTTTTAACGCGGCAGTGTCTCCGCCAGCAGGCGGAAGACGTTCCCGCCCATGATCGCGGCGACCTCTTCGTCCGTGAACCCTGCTTCGAGCAGGGCGTCGGTAACGAGGACGACGCCCGTCGTGTCGAAAGGCTCCGTGACCGAGCCGTCGAAGTCCGAGCCGAGCGCGACGTGCTCGACGCCGACGACCTCCGACGCGTGTCTGATCGCGCGCGCCACCGCGCGTGCGTCCGACCCGCACGTGGCCGTGTCCCAGTAGCCGATGCCGATGACGCCGCCCTTCGACGCTATCTTACGCAGCTGCTCGTCGCTCAGGTTCCGGTTGTTGTCGCACGTGCCCCTCACGCCCGTGTGCGAGACGACCAGCGGGCGGGTCGCGACCGCGACCACGTCGTCGATGGTCGCGGCGGAGGCGTGCGCCAGATCGACGAGCATCCCGCGGGCCTCCATCCGGCGCACCATCTCGCGCCCCTTCTCCGTCAATCCAATCTTGTTCACGCCGTGGGCCGAGCCGCCCCACTCGTTGTCGTAGAAGTGCGTCGGCGCCATCATGCGGAAGCCCGCGTCGAAGAGCACGTCCACGTTCTTCACGTCACCTTCGAGCGGGTACGCGCCCTCCGCCCCGAGCAGCCCCGCGACCAGCTGCGGGTCGGCCTTGCGCCGCTCGACGAAGCGCGCGAGGTCGCCGGCCGTCCGGATGACGACGAGGCGCCCGCCCGAGCGTTCGGCCGCGTCGTTCAGCTTGCGCGCTTGGTAGAGCGCGCGCTCGCGCAGGCTCCGCAGCGTGCGCGGCGGCCAGCGCTCGGCGAGGGCGACAGCCGTGATGCCGTCGAGTTTCTCGGGGTTGGTGTCGTACTTGGGAGAGTAGGGCGTGTGGCTGACGACGGTGAAGAACTGAAGGGCGACGCCGCCCTCCGCGAGGCGCGGCACGTCCACGTGGCCGCGGGCCGAGCGCGTGAGCACGTCCCTATCCCAGAGGAGCGTGTCGGCGTGCATGTCCGCCACGAGCAGCCGCGCGTGCAGCGCGCGCCCGCGCTCCGAGGCGCGATACGGCCCGCGCACGCGCGTCCCGTTGAACAGCCACTCCGCCACCACCGGCACCACCGTAAAGAACGCCATCACGCCCACCACGGCGAGCAGGAGGAGGAGGAGGGCGGGAAGTTTTCTCTTCATGGGAAGACAGTAGGCACCCGGCAGCCGGAGGCGTGGGCGGCGCGCGCGGCGTCGAGGACGAGCTGGGTGCGGTGGCCGTCGTCGAAAGTAGCGGCGCCCTCTACGGCCGTGCGGCCTTCACGCAGTGCGTCGATGATCTCGCGCCCGAAGACGGTGAAGCCGCGCGACCACTCGTTGTCGCGCAGCCCCTCGGCCAGGGGTGCCTCCTCCGCCTCGACCCTCTGCCACGCGCTCTCGCCAGGGCGCGCGAGCCAGAGCCTCTGTGCGCCGTCGAGACGCAGCCCGCCTTCGGTGCCGAAGACTTCGACGCTGTGCTCGGGCGCGCCGGGCTCCGCCATCGAGATGGAGACGACGCCGGTCGCGCGCTCGCCCGCGCCGCCGTCCTCGAAGTTGACGAGGAGGCTCGCCTCGTCGTCGGCCGTCACGCGCCTCAACTCGCCCGAGGCGGGATCGCGCCGCTCGGCGACGTGCGCCGCGAGCGCGGCCGACACGTGCGAGACGCGCGTCCCCAGAAGCCAATGCAGCGTGTCCAGGGCGTGCGACCCGATGGCGCCCAGAGCGCCGCCGCCCGCGCGCTCGTCCGACCACCAGTTCCAGGGCGTGCCGGCCAGGGCGCGCGAGCCGCCCCGGAAGAGAAACTTCGCGTGGCGCACGCGACCCAACTCGCCGCCCTGAATCAACTCCCTCATCCGCCGCCGCGCCGGCAGGAACCGCAGCTCGTGGTCGATGAGCGCCAGCTTGCCGGCCGCCCGCGCGGCCTCACACATCCGCGCGGTCTCATCGGCGGTCATCGCCATCGGCTTCTCGCACAGCACGGCCTGCCCCGCCTCCAGAGCGGCCACGGCCATCTCCGCGTGCGTCACCGGCGGCGTCACGATGCTCACCAAGTCAACATCCTCACGCCCCACCACCTCGCGCCAGTCCGACGCCACGAACGGAATATCAAAGTCCCGCGCGACCTTCTCCGCGTTCTCCCTGCGCCCGCTCGCCACGGCCAACACCCGCGCGCCCTCACACGCCGCCCACACGGGCAACTGCGTCGTCCGCGCGAACCCCGTCCCGATGATGCCGACGCCGATTGTGTCTCTCCGTGACATGCCGCCCCCTTAGCTCATAGGCCCGGACTTTGCCCGAATGCGCTTCGCCACCGTCTCTATCCCTTCGGACACGCTACGCCAGGCCGAATCCTTGTTCTCCCAGAGGTCAACCGCCCTCCCGCCTTCGGGCAGATATTGGAGGCGCGCGTACGGAGCGCCGCTGAGGTTCGCGTCGCGCACGATGACGGGGACGACCAGCGCCTCGCCGCTCTGCTCCCTCTCCAGCGCGCGCCTCATCTCCCTCTCGCGGCAGTAGTCCGAGGCGTTGAAGTCGGCGCTCACGAGCAGCAGGACGATGTCGGCGCGCTCAAGGTTGTCGTCGATCCTCTGCCGCCAGTCGTCGCCTGCGTCGATGTCGCGGTCAGACCACACGTCGATCAGCCCGCGCTGCTGCAAAATCTTCAGGTGCGTCTCCAACTCTTTGCGGAACGGCTCGTCGCGGTGTGAATAGCTGATGAACACTCGCACGGCGCGAGCGCGCTCGTCAAACCCGCGCGCGCGGCGGCGCGCCCCGTCGATGTCCACGCCGTTCAGGAGTTCCTGCACGTCGAGCTCAACCGCCTCGCCGGCGGCAAACTCGTGGAACTTCCCGATCCCACTCCGCTCGAACGCCAGGAGCTTTTCGTAAGGCACGAGCGCTTCAGGCTTGCCCGGCAACGGCACGATCTCCTGCGGGTTGAGGTTGCGTATGTCGCGGTGGATGCGCTCGAAGTCCGAGCGGATGACGGCCAGCAGGCGGCGGCGTCCGGCGCGCGGGCCGGAGACGCTGACGAGGACTTTCTTGTCCTGCACGTCCCCCTTGACGAGCGCGCGGTCGCCCTCAAACTCAAGGATGACGCCGGAGCGCCAGCGCGCCAGCCCCTCACTCAAAGCGCGCGTGCGGACGATGAAGCGCGGCAGCAGACCTTCGGGCAGGACGGGGTAGTGGTACTGGAAGTTCAGACACTCCCGCGGGTCGAACTCGGCCGTGTCCGGCGGCTCCTGCTTGTCGAGCAGCTCGGGGACGAGGTAGCGCGCGTCATCGTCCGGGAAGCTGAAGCACAGCTCGAAGCGCTTCATCAAATCGAGGATGAAGCGGCGCATGTCGGCCGGGTAGTCGGCCGGGTCGAGAATCTCCGACAACTCGTTCAGACGAATCTCGCCCTTCTGCCGCTCCAGCTTTTCCGAGTTGAGGATTTTGTAGATGCCGCCCGTGACCCAGTGCGGGTTGAGGACGTGCTTGTCCTGAAGGCGCGGGTCTTCACGGTAGTTGAGGACGATGCCGAGGTTGTGCAGGTAGCCGGCCAAAGCCTCCTGCGCCTTCGCGTCCTGCTCGCCCTGCTGCTCGCAAAAGCGCCGGTACTCTTCAAAGCTCAGATAGTTCTTCTTCATCCCGGCCAGCCTCTCCTTGATCGAGAACCAGGCGGCGGGGAAGGCGTCGCGCAGGTGTTCGAGCCGGTCGGTCTCGCGCACGACGGCGCGGCGGACTTCTTCGATGCCGGTGCCGTCGGCGCAGTCGGTCTTGATGAAGTCGCGGATGAAGGGATACTTCTGTTGCAGCGCACGGCGAACGACATCGAACGGGTGCTCTTTGATCTTGTTGAGGACGACGATGACGGGCGAGTCGCCGCCGAAACTCTCGACGAGGCGGAGCCAGTAGTCGGCGTCGGCGTCCTCGCCGCCCTCGCGCCCGTTGAGCACCAGCAGGTAGAGGCTGCGCTCGGTGAGGAAGAACTGGTGGGTGGCGTGCATGATCTCCTGCCCGCCGAAGTCCCAGACGTTGAGCCGCACCTCTTCATTGCCGTTGAGCCGCAGCGGCCACTCCGTAATCTGAATGCCCTCGGTCTTCTTCTCCCCCGGCTCGAACCGGCCGTGCACCAGCCGGTTGACGAGCGAGGTCTTGCCCACCGTCCCGCGCCCGAGCAGAATCAGCTTCGCCTCGTTGAGCGGCCGCCGCCCGCCACGCACCGGGAAGTAGTATTCGAGCACGGACGCCGCGTCGGCCTTTTTCTCTCTCCCTTCAAACCAGCGCGGCCCGAGCACCTCTACCGGGATGCCAAGGTCATTATTGTGTAGGTATAGCACTTCCAGTGAAGGCAGGCCCCGTAGCCACGGCGGCAAGTCGGTCAGCCTGTTATTAGCCAAGTTAAGCTTACGGAGTTTAGCCAGCTTGCGGAGTGCTTCCGGCAATTCCGTCAGTTTATTTCCATAAGCCTCTATAACTTCCAGTTCGGTCAAATCCCCGACCCAGTCGGGCAGGCTCTCCAGCCCGGTATTTCCGGCCTTCAGCTCTCTCAGATTTCTCAACTGACCCAGCGTGTCCGGCAGTGCCGACAAAGGGCTGTCAGAGACCTCTATGATTTCGAGTTGAGATAAGTGATTGAGATTATCCGGTAACGTTTCCAATCGGTTTTTCCAGGCGAACAGGTGGGTGAGTTTAGTTAAAGACCCGACTGCTTCAGGCAATTCGCTCAATTCATTTCGTGAGAGATATAGCCACGAGAGTTGACTCAGCCTCCCTACTGAATCCGGCAATGAGCTTAGTTGATTACCGGAAAGATTTAGAACGGCGAGATTCGTTAAATCGAAGAACCACTCCGGCAAGGTGGTCAGCTTGTTATTTTTTAAATCCAGAGTGTAGAGATGCGTTAATTGCGCGAGCTGTTCCGGCAATTCGCTTAAACCCAACCCTGACAAGTCCAGTTTAGTATTCTGCTCACTCCCGGCGAGTTCTATTCGGCTCAAGGCAGTAGCCCAGCCGTCAGACTCTTGTTCGCCCAGGCTGCCTGATTCTTCGCTCATAGACACCGGCCGCGGGAGGAGTAGAAGGGTCGAACTGGGTAAGCGGCATTGCGGTGCCGCCTCCAGGTGAATGAACTAGCAATGCCCTCTGTAGGATTCGAACCTACAACCAACGGATTATGCCTGCCACTACGGCTTTCGCCGCGCCCCGCTTCAAGAGCGGAGTTTGTGGTCTGGACTTTCCCTTCGCTTTACGCGTCTGCCGTCAAGTCTCTACACCTTCCCTGCCCGGACGGGCGGGGCTTGGCTCGGGATTACCGTCCCGCTTTCGCGGCTTAGGCTTCCCCGAATTTGGCAGATTCTACGGGCGCGCCTGAGGCGTGTCCGGTTCGACCGGACGCGAATGTGACGCGCCTGCAACCCTGACTTCGAGGTCTTATGGAAGGGCTCGCCATAGCGAGTCCGCCACTTAGACCTTCAAAGAACCGAGTCCGCTGCTCTAACCATTGAGCTAAGAGGGCACAAAATCTAACAGCGAGTGAAGGCGATTATAAAGACCGCCCAAACAGGCCGCAACCAGACGAAGTGAAACGATGAGATGAACGGGACACCTCCGGTTCACCGCTCAACGTGCCGACTTCATCGTCTCTTTGAGGGCTTCGATCTGGGCGAGGTGGCGGTCTTCGTGGGCGCCGATGAAGAGGAGCCATTGGTAGAGGTCGAGTGGCCCCCAGGCGGGGTGCGGGAAGCGGAGGGCGCGGCCGTCGGCGCGCTCGACGCGGGGCCGGAGGGCGTGGAGCGCGGCGCGCGAATCCTTCAGGCGCGCGAGCGAGTCGGCGAGCGCGAGCCCCGTCGGGCGGATGCGCTCGGGCGCTTCGAGCTTGACGGCGCGCGTGCGCTCGACGTGCTCCTCGATGGAGATGGGGTCGAAGGAGTCGGGGGTGACTGACGCCGCGCCCGACTCCCCGGCCTTGTCGAGCATCTTGCCGAGCAACCGGACGACGTTGCCCTCCACTATCGAGAGGTGCTCGACAAGCTCTGCGACAGACCAGCGGTCGGGCGCCGGGCTGAAAGCCTGCTGCTCGTCGCTCAGGCCCTCGACGGCCGAGAGCAGGCGCGCGCGCGTGCGGTCGATGTGTTCGTAGATTTCGGGGGTGCTCTTGAAGTCCATCAAAGGGGGGCGCTCCTCTCGGCACGTGGGGGCCGGAGCCGGCTGAGCACGGCCGCCTGCGGCGAGACGTGCAGGACGTGCCAGCGCGGGTATTTGAAGACCGGCTCGTCGTGGTAGATGTGGACGAAGGCCGTCTGCGCGTAGACCGTCTCGGGCTCGACCCATTCGAGCCGGACGAAGGGGTTCAGAGAGATGAGCACGGCCTCCCCCGGCGGCGGCGGCGGTTCCTGCGGCTTCGACCGGGCGGCGGGCTCCGCCTTCTTGAAGACGCGCGCGTCGTATTCGGCCGAGGCGGCGCGCAGCGGCTCGCGCAGGGAGAGGCCGGCGCCGGTCGGCGCGCGGCCGCCCGCGTCGTAGACCGCCACGTCGTACTCGAACGCCGTCGCCAGCTTCGAGCCGTCCGGCGACCAGGCGGGCTCGACCGCCGTCGCGCGGTCGTCGAGCAGGCGCTCCTGCCCTTCGAGCGTTAGCAAACGGGGCCGCCCCGCGTGCGGGTTTCCCTCGCGCCGCTGCGCCTCCCACTCGTCCTCCTTGCAGGCGAGCGCGGCGACCTGTTGCCCGTCGGGCGACCAGGCCAGCTTGAAGTAGATGAGCCCCTCGCGCGCGGTGAGGGGGCGCAGGTTGTAACCGTCGCGGTCGCCGACGTAGACCTGCTCGGTGCGGAAGGTCTGCGTCGAGGGGATGAGGGGCGCGGCCGTCGGCGCGGGCTGCGCGTCGGGCGTGACACCTACAGCGGGCGGGGAGGGCGCCAGTCCGGGCAGGGCGGGCGCGGCGTCCAGAGGGTTCGGGGTGGCCTGCGGCGCCGGCGTGCGCACGCCGCTGAAGAGGATGGAGGAGCCGTCGGGCGACCAGGCGACCTCCTCGGGGAAGACGCCGGTCAAGTCCGGGGGCAGGACGTTACGTATGAACTGGCCCGTGGTGTTGTAGAGGTCGATGCGGAAGTCCGTGTCGGTCTCGCTCGTGCCGTAGAGCGCGAGCGCGCGCATCCCCGCAGGGTCGATCACCGTGCGGATGAGCGCGTCGGAGGGGCGCTGCGTCTCGAAGGCGGTGCGGATGGCGGCGGCCGGCTCGTCCGGCTCGTCGCGGCGCAGGTACTCGGGCAGCTTCTCTTCGGCGACATCGGGCTCGAAGCGGAAGGCGAGCCGCTCGGCGGGCACGTCGCGCAGACTCTTCGGCACGACGGAGAGCCCGGCCGTCTCCTTGATGCTCCTGCACGCCGGCGCGGTCGCCAGCAGCGCCGCCACGAGCAGCGCCCCCGCGCGCAAACCGCCCCTTCTTCTCCGAAAGCTCCCGCCCATCTCTTCCTTCTCAAAGCCCCCTCGGTCTGTTTCGCGTCTCTACGTTCGCACGATGATAGGAACGCCCGCGCGGCCGTGTCAAAGAGGATGAAGGGGAGAGCTCACTTGTTGCGCCACTCGGGCTTGCGCTTCTCCATGAAGGCGTTGACGCCCTCGTGCGCGTCCTCGGTCTTCATCAGCTCGTTGAGGTAGATGTCCTCGGTGCGTTCGAGCGCTTCGAGGAAGGGGCGGCCGCGCGCGGCGTCCAACGCGCGGCGCGCCATCTCAAGGGCCGGGGCCGACAGCTCGCGCAGCTTCGAGAGGACTTCCTGCAACTTCGACTCCAACTGCTCGGCCTCGACCACGTAGTTGACGAGCCCGCTCCGCAGCGCCTCCTGCGCGTCGAAGATTTCGCCCGTCAGCAGCAGCTCGCGCGCGCGCCGCTCGCCCATGATGCGCGGCAGGAGCACGGCCGCGACGGGCGGGTAGACGCCAAGCTTGATCTCGGGCAGGCCGAAGCGCGCGCGCGAGGCGGCTAGCACGATGTCGCAGCCCGCCACCAGCTCGCACCCGCCGCCCAGCGCCGCGCCGTCCACCAGCGCGAGCGCCGGCTTCGACATCTGCTCCAGCGTGCGGAAGACGTTGTGGAAGGATTCGAGCATCTGGTAGACCGTCTCCGGCTGGTGCTCCTCGACCGAGACGCCCGCGCTGAAGGCGCGCGAGCCCGCGACCGCGTCGAAGACGACGGCCACCACGTCGCGCATCCCCATGCACTCGGTCAGCGCCGCGTCCACCTCCCTCATCATCGCGATGGTGAAGATGTTCAGCGGCGGGCGCGCGAACGTCACGCGCGCCACCCGCTCCTCCACGCGGAAACGTATGTGCTGGTACAGGTCAGGCATCACTTATCACTTCGCCCCTGCCGCCGAGCAGGCGGAAGAGGAGGTAGACGGGGAGGCTCAGCGCGAGCAGCCCGAGCGCGTAGAGGCTGTTCTCCGTGTCGCTCCAGACGGCGCCGGCGAGGAAGGCGACGGAGACCGCGAGCGCGAAGGCCGTCGTCAGGGGGTAGCCCCACGCGCGGTAGGGGCGCGCCGTGTCGGGCTCGCGCCGGCGCAGCACGAAGATCGAGAGGAAGACGAGCGCGAGGTCAGTGACGAAGAAGAAGGCGAGCGCCGCGAGCGCCCTCTCAAAAGTGCCGCTGAAGATGATGAGCAGCACGGCGGTCGTCGCGCTCAGCGCGAGCGCGGCGGTCGGCGTCCCGCCCCGGTTGACGCGCGAGGCGCCGCGCCAGAACAGGCGGTCGCGGCTCATCGCGTAGAGGACGCGCGGCGCCGTCAAAGTGTTCCCGTTCACCGACGCGAGCAAAGAGATGATGGCTACCACGCCGATGACGGTCGCGCCGCGCGGCCCGAAGACGGCCTCGGCTGCCGCGCCCGCCGCGAGCTTCTGACCCGCCAGCTGCTCGACGGGCAGCACGTAGAGGAGGGCCGCGTTGAAGAGCAGGTAGACGACGATGACGAGCAGCACGCTCCCGACCATCGCGCGCGGGACATTGCGCGCGGTGTCCCGCACCTCCTCGCCGAAGTAGACCGTGCTGTACCAGCCGTCGTACGTGTAGATGATGCCTTGCAGCGCGAGCACCAGGGCCGTCAGCAGCCCCACCCCCGAAGGCACCGACAAAGGCTGTGCCGGCGGAGACTCCGCCGGCCCGCGCCCGCCGTAGGCGAAGCAGGCCGCGATCAGTGCGGCGAAGGCGAGCGTCTTCAAGAGGCTCGTCAACTCCTGCGAGCGGCTGCCCCAGCGCACGCCGCGCCACTGCAAGAGCGCGAAGGCGATTGTCACCCCGCAGGCGACCGCCATCCCGCGCCCCGCGAGCGGAGGGATGAGCAGCCCCGCGTACTCGCCGAGGACGAGCGCGACGGCCGAGACCGTCCCGCACGTCGAGAGCCAATCGCTCCACCCGACGACGAAGCCGGGGTACTCGCCGAGCGCGCGCCGCGCGAAGACGTAGAAGCCGCCCGAGCGCGGGATCATCGTCCCCAGCTCCGCCACCGACACGGCGCCGAACAGGGCGTACACCCCGCCCAACAGCCACACGCCCAGAAAGAGCCAGGCGTTCGGCAACTGTGCCGCCACCTCGCCCGGCGTCCGCAGGATGCCCATCCCGACGGTGATCCCCACGGTCACCGCCATCCCGAAGACCACCCCGAGCACGCGCAGCAGGCGCCCGCGCCCTTCGACCCGGACGGCTTCGGCGGCGGCTGACTCCTCGACTGTCGCCATGCGCGGCGTGCTCCTTCGCTTTTAAGCGGCCGGCGGTTTCACTCGCCCAAGATTTGTTGCAGGTGGCTCTTGAGGTGGCCGACGTAGTCGCGCATTAGGTGTTCGAGCGTGGCGGGCTCGTCGGCGTTGACGGGCGCCCAGCCGATCTCGTGCAGGTTGTGCTCGCGCCGCGGGCGCAGGCGCTCTTGTTCCGGCGCGCGGCCGCAGAGGTGCGCGAGGTGCAGGTTGTAGAACTTCCAGAGGTTGACCAGGGGCGGCCAGGGTTCGCCTTGATAAGCCTGCACACGCACCCAGTCTTCCTGCGCGTACCCTTCGAAGACGAGGTCTTCCTTGAACTGCGCGCGGACGAAGCGCTGGTGGTTGTTCGACGCTGAATCTACGAGGTGGCCGATCACCTCCTTCGCCGACCACTTCCCTTCGGCGAGCGGCGCCGAGGCTTCCGCGTCCGTCATCGACAGCAGGCGCGCCGACGCCTCCTCGACCGTCCGCACGAACTCTTCGAGCACGTCTTTCATCAACGCCCCTTGCGGCCGCGCTTCGCGCCGCGCTGCTCTTCCGATTCAATCTCGTCCGTGGTGGCCAACACGAACTTGCCCTTGACGACGACCTTGCCGCCCACGGTGCACGTCCAGTCGAAGCGCGTCGCGTTCGCGGCCCAGTCGTAGGCGGCGAAGTCGTCGGGGAAGTCGAGGTAGCCGAAGTTGTCGCCCTCGACCTTGAGCGCCTTCCGCCACTGTTTGCCCGTGCGGACGGCCGTCACGACGAAGGTCGCCTCATAGCCGTGGAGGTCGTCGTTCTTGTCGCGCACCCCGATGCGCACGCTCGGCGCCTCAGACCACTGCCACTGAACCTGCCGCACCGGCGCCGCCGCGCCGACCGCGCCAAACATCATCACGAACAACAACGCACACGCTCTCCTCATCCTTCCCCTTCCAAAGTTCAAAGCTGAAACTTCCAATCGTTAAAGAGACTGGCCGCCGTCAACGTTCAGGACGGCGCCCGTGATGTGGCGCGCGCGCTCGGAGCAGAGGAAGAGGACGGCGTGTGCCACGTCCTCGGGCTCGCCCATGCGGCCGAGCGCCGACTCGCGCGCGGCGCGCTCCCTGACCGCGTCGGGCAGACGCTCGACCAGCGGCGTGCGGATGAAGCCGGGCGAGACGGCGTTGACGCAGACGCCGTAGCGACCCAGCTCGGCCGCCGCCGAGCGCGTCAGCGCCACGAGACCGGCCTTCGACGCCGCGTAGTTCGCCAGCCCGAACCGGCCGCGGCCGGCTTCGATGGAAGCGACGTTGACGATTCTTCCGAAGCGCGCGCGCCGGAAGTGGCGCGCCGCCGCCTGCGTGTAGCTGAAAGCGCCCTTGAGGTTCGTGTCGAGGACGAGCTGCCAATGCTCCTCCGACATCTCCCACAGCGGCGCGTCCGAGGTCGTGCCCGCGGCGTTGACGAGGAGGTCGAGTCGCCCGAGACGCCCCAGCGTCTCCTCGACGATCTGCGCGGCGTGAGCGTGCTCGCGCACGTCCGCGCGGAAAGATACCACGCGCCCGCCCGCGCCCTTCAACAAATTCTCGACCTGCGCGAGCTGCGCCTCGGCCGCCACGTCAACGAAGGCCACGTCCGCGCCCGCGCGCGCCAACTCCCACGCGCACGCGCGCCCGATCCCCGAAGCCCCGCCCGTCACCAGCGCGACCCTGCCTTCAAACTCCAGCTTCACGACTCTTTCCTCGCGGTCTGTGTTGAGCGCGAGAATATTAACAGGGATGGGCAGGATGGAGAGGATTAAGAGTTAATTCTCTTATCCTGCCCATCCTGTCCATCCCTGTTAATTCATGCTTACTCAACCCTAACGTGTTTAAGGGAAGGGTGTGCCGAGCCACGCCTGATAGTTGCGGCGCTGCTGCTCGGTGGCGTCCGGACGGGGGACGATGCGGTAGGCGGCGGCCGCGCGCGAGCCGAGCTTGACGTTGAGCGTGCGCAGCTCGTCGCCGCGGAAGACGGTGAGCGTGAGCTGATCGCCGGGCCGCTTGTCGGAGATGCGGTCGTTCAGGAAGGCGAGCGTGGCGCGGTAGCCGTCCACGGCGACGATCTGGTCGGCGGCCGAAAGCCCCTGCTCGTAGGCGGCCGTCCCGGAGGGCACGTTCTTGACGGTGAGGCGGCCGTCCTTCTCTTCGAGCGTCGCGCCGAGGTCGGCCACGTTGGGCGCGGGACGGCCCGCGGCGTCGCTCGCGGTGTCGAGACGCAGCCCCGCCCACCCGAGCGCCGCGTCGTAGTCCAGCTCCTCGCGCCCGCGGACGTAGCGGCGGAAGAACTCTTCGAGGCTCGCGCCCGCGGCGCGCTCGGCCTCGCGCTGGAAGTCCGCGGGCGTGTAGTTCCGACTCTTCCTGAAGTAGTCGTTGTAGAGAGCGCGCATCACATCGTCGAGCGCGTGCGCGCCGTTCGAGCGGCGGCGGATTTCGAGGTCGAGGAGCAGGCCGACGACCGCGCCCTTGTCGTAGTAGGAGACGGCGGAGTTGATGGTCTGCTCGTCCTGCCGGTAGTACTCGACCCACGCGTCGAAGCTCGCCTCCTCAAGGCTCTGCAGGAGGCGCCCCGGTGTCTCCTGCAACTTCTGCATCTCGCGCGCCATCAACTGCAAATACTGCCGGTCGTTCATCAGCCCCGCGCGTTGCAGGAAGCGGTCTTCGTAGTAGGTCGTCACGCCCTCGGCCACCCAGAGCAGGCGCGTGTAGTTCTCGCGCGTGTAGTCGAAGGGGCCGAGGGGCTCCGGGCGGATGCGCTTGACGTTCCAGAGGTGGAAGTACTCGTGCGAGATGAGGTCGCTGTAGAAGTCGAGCAGCTCGGACTGTGTGTCGAAGCCGAAGCGGCGCTGGATGATGGCGGCCGAGTTGAGGTGTTCGAGGCCGCCGCCGCGCGCGGGGCCGAGCATCAGGAAGAAGGTGTAGTCGCGGTGCGGCAGCTCGCCCATCATCTCGGCCTCGGTCTCGACGATGCGCTGCGCGTCGCGCCGCAGGCGCTCCGGCTCGTAGTTGCCCTCGCCGTCGATGACGATGCGGTGCGGCACGCCCCTCACCTCGAACGAAAGGGTCTTGAAATTGCCGACGAGGAAGGGCGAGTCGTAGAGCACGTCGAAGTTCTCGGCCCGGTACGTCTTCGGCGCGCCGGCGACTGCGGGCAGCACCGCCGCGATCTGCCAGTCGCCGAAGGGCTCGACCTTCACCGTCGCCGGCGCGCCGAGCAGGCCGTCGGGATAGATCAGGAGGTTGGCGTTGTTCCAGAAGGCGTGGCGGTCGTTGAGGTCGCTCGTGCGCACGCTCAGCTCGTTGGCGTAGACGCGGTAGCGCACGCGCACCTCGCGCGCGCCCGAGGTCTCGACGCGCCAGGTGTTCTTGTTCGTCTTCGTCCAGGTGAGTGTGCGGCCCGACCCGTCGCGCGCGTCGAACTCCTGCACGTGGCGCTCGAACTCGCGGACGAGATAGGAGCCGGGCGTCCAGACCGGCATGAGCAGATCGAGCGCGGCGGGCGCCGCCCCGCGGTAGCGCAGACGCACCTCCACTTCGAAGAGGTGCGTCTGCGGCCGCGGCATCGAGACCGCGTAGCTGATCTCGGGCGCGTCGGCGGGCACCGCCCTCGAACGCTGGTCGGGCGCCTGCGCCTGAGCCGCGTGTGTTAAAAACAGAAAGAGGCACGCCGTTAAGGCGAACGACTTCGCGCGAGTGTGTCGCATCGTGCTTAACACTTCCTTCGACAAGCCGGATGTGTGGGAGAAGATAACGAAGGAATCTTACAACGAAACGACAGGGGGCGTGAACCCCGCCCCGCACGCGCGACGCTTCCAACGGCGCGCGTAGTTGTGTCAAACTTCGGCTCAAACAGAATCCAACGCGGAACCGGGAGGGTTGAGTCGATGGCGATTGTGGCGTGTGCGAAGTGCGGCGCGAAGAACCGCGTGGACGAGCGCGTGACCTTCGTCGGCAAGCAGCCGGTGTGCGGCCGCTGCGGCGCGGGGCTCTCGGGCGGCGAGGAGGTCTACGAGACGGCGAGGGACGCCGCAGGGCACAATCCCAAACATGACGACCGCCAGACCGTGACGGTGACGGACACGACGTTCAAGCGCGAGGTGTTGGAAGCCTCGGCGGCGCGCCCCGTGCTGCTCGACTGCTGGGCGCCCTGGTGCGGCCCGTGCCGCATGATCGCGCCCGCGCTCGAAGAGCTGGCCGCCGAGTCGGCCGGCCTCTACCGCGTCGCCAAGCTCAACGTTGACGAGAACCCCAACACCGCCGCCGCCCTCGGCATCCAGTCCATCCCGACCCTCTTCGTCTACAAGGGCGGCCGGCCCGTCGAGCGCATCGTCGGCGCTCAACCCAAGAACGTCTTGGCCGCACGCCTCGCGGCACACCTGTGAAGGCCGTAAACCGTAAACCGTGACAAGGAGAAGAACCTTGCTTTCTTCTTGTCACGGTTTACGGTTTACGGTTCACGCCTACTGAACGTTGACCGTCACCTCGCTCTTGCCGCAGGGAGAGGAGAAGGTGATGAGGAAGGCGCCGGTCTTGTTGCTGTTGGAGGTGACGACGAAGCGCGTGCCGTTGCCGTCTTCGTCCTTGTGCGGCTCGGCCAGGACAGCGATGTCGGCCCAGTTCGGGGTCGAGGGCTCGATGCGGGGAGGGGTCTGGCCCGTGTAGCCCAGGATGCCCACCCAGACGGCGGCCCGGCCGCCGTTGCTCTTGATGTTGAGCGCGGTGTCGCCGAGCGTCAGCATGCACTTGCCGCCGCGCAACGTCACCGGGGCGGCCGGCGTCGGGGCAGGCTCGGGCGTCGGTGTCGGGCTCGCGGCCTCGGGCGTGGGGGTCGGCTCCGGCTTGGTGCCCGACGCCCCCTGCGCGCCGTTCGTCGTGGGCTCGGGCGAAGGAGAAGGCGTGGGTGTCGCCTCCGTCGCGGGCGGCGGGGCCGGCGTCGGCGCAGGCGTCGCCTCGGGCGTCGGGGTCACGGCGGGGGTCGGTTCGGGCGAGGGCGCAGGCGTCGGAGTCGTAGCCGGCGTCGGCTCCACCGCAGCCGGCGCAGCCGTGGGTGTCGTCGTCGCCTCCGCAGGTGCCGTCGGTGAAGGCGAGGGCGCAGGCTTCGCCTCGGCGACCTCGGTCAACGGCGCCCCGAGAAGTTTTTCCAGCCCGTTGAGCGAGCCGCTGTTGAGCTTCTTGTAGAGCGCCTCGATGACGGGCAGGTGCTCCGGGTCGGGCAGCACGCGGTAGCTCGTGACGTACGCGGCCAGCGCGTCGCGCGCGCTCCCGCTCGCTTCGAGCGCCGCACCCAGGCGCCACTCGGCCGTGCGCCACCAGGCGGAGCCCTCGGGCAGCACGCTCACCGCCCGCCGCAGTCGCACGACGGCCTCGGCCGTCTGACCCTGGTTGTAGAGCGCCCAGCCCGCGAGCCCCTCGATCCTCCCGCGCAAGACCCTTGAGAGCGTGTCCTTGTCGGTGGCGAAGATGTTGAGCGGCGCGTCCTGCTCGACGACCTGCTTGCGCAACTCCTTCAACTCCGGCGTCTCCGCGAAGAGCGCGACGGGCGCGTAGGCGACGGCGAGCGCGGGCTCGACGCCGCCGATGGCCGCCTCGGCGCGCGCCAGCGCCTCGCCGGACGCCGCCCCCATCTGCTCCAGCCGGTTCGCGGCGTAGACGTTGCGGTAAGTGCGCATCACGTCGTCGCCCGCGGCGAACTCGCGCGCCGCCTCGGACGCCGCGTGCTCGTCCTTGGCGCCCGGCGCCGTCGCGTAATTGAGCGCGAGCAGAGCCTTCAGCGTCCGCGCCTCCTCGGCCGTCGAAGCCCCCTCGAACTGCGCGAGGCTCGCGCGCCGCTCGGGCGCGAGCAGCTCGTTGAAGTCCACGGCCGAAGACTCGACGCGCCCCGCGAGCCGCGCCACCACTTTGCCGTCGCGCAGCGTGAAAGAGCGCGCGAGCTGCTCGGCCGCCTCGTCGTAGAGCCCCGCGGCCGCGAGCGCCGCGGCCAGCTCGTAGTCGAGCGTCGCGAAGTTGCCGAAGCGGCGCGCGGTTCTAAAAGCTTTCTCCGCTTCGAGCGGACGCTTGAGCGCGAGCAGCGCGCGCCCCTGCGCGATGCGCGTCCAGGCCCAGCCGAAGCGCGACTCGAACGCGACGGCCTTCTCGGCCAGTTCAAGCGCGCGCGCGCCGTTGCCGTGCGCCGCATACCAGTAAGACGCGCCGACCAGCAGCGGCAGGTCGCGCGCCTCGCCCGTCAGCGCCGCCTGCAACTCGCGCTCGGCCTCTTCCCGCCGCCCCGCGTCGAAGAGCGAGAGCACCAAGCCGGCGTGAGCGTTCGCGTCCTGCGCGTTGGCCGCGAACAGTTCCCTGTAGAGCGCGGCCGCCTCCTCCGCCTTGCCCGTCGCGCGTTTCAATTCGGCCAGCGAGCGGCGCGTCGAGACGTTCTGCGGGTCTAGTTCCACGGCGCGCGTTAACTCGGCGGCCGCCTCGTCGAGCTTGAGCGAGATGCGGTAAGCCACGCCGAGCGCCTGATGCGCGGCCCCCATGTCGGGCTTTAAAGCGACGGCGGCCTGTGCGAGCCGCGCGGCCTCTTCCGGCTGCTCGATGCCGAGGAAGAAGGAGGCAACCGAGAGCAGGCGCGCCGCGTTCCCCTCGGCGAGCGCCTCGACCGCGTGGGCCAGCTCCAGGCCCGCGTCGCGCTCGCCCAGCATGTAGAGGTTCGCCGGGAGCTGCGCGATGACTTCCGCGAAGAGTTTGTCGGACATCTGCGCGGGCGCCTCCTTGACGGCCGCGCGGAACAGCTCGACGCCCGCGGCGTGATCGCCGGCCCGGAGCTTCTCGTCGCCGAGCGCCGCGCGCGCGCTCGTCAGAAGCTCCTGCGCCCTGAGCGTCTGCGGCGAGTCGGGGTTCGCCTTAACGAAGGCCGTCAGGCGCTCCACGCGCGCCGCCGCGTCCAGCTTCAAGACCTCGTCAAGCTCCGCCTTCAGAGCGTCCTCGTCCGCGGGCTTCGCGGCCGGCTTGGCCGTCGCCTTCGGCTTGGCGGCGGGCGTCTTCTGCTTCGCGGCCGCGGGCTTCTCCTTCCCCGCCTGTGCCGCCGGCTTGCGCTGCGCGAAGGAAGTGCCGGCAGTCAGCGTTAAGAAGGACGTGAGTGCGAAGCTGATGAAAGTACGTTTCATAAATCCTCACTTGAAAGCTTCTGACAGGACGCGGCCCACGGCGTTGCTCGGCGGCTCGACGCTCAGGAGGCGCGCGAGCGTGGGGGCGAGGTCGGCGGGCGTCGCCGCGTTCAGGTAGCGCCCGGGCGCGAGGCCGCCGCCCATGATGACGAGGGGCACGTGCGTGTCGTACTCGTAGGGCGTGCCGTGCGTGGCCCCGACCCCGCCGCTTGAGATGTATTTGAAAGGCTCCTGGATGATGACCACGTCGCCGCTGCGCTTCTGGTTGTAGCCGTGCAGCACGCGCCGCGCGACCGAATCGGCCGGAGAGACCGCGCCCGCGAGCAGTTGCGTCCGGGTGAAGTAGCGCGAGATGCCGGGCACCGTGAGCGCCGCCTCGCCCGCGACGCGCTCGATCTCTTCGGCCCGCACGCCGTCGCGTTCGAGCGCCGCGCGGTTGAAGTAGATCTGGTAGTTCGAGAAGGTCTGGACGTAGTCGGCCGTCGTGTCCTTCGTCTCCTTGTCGCCCGGCTTCCCGTACCGCGCGCGGAGGCGGTTGCGCACGGCCGTCAGGATGTCCGCAGGGCTCACGCGCCCGCCCGGTAACCCCATCGCGGCGGCCTGCTCGGGCGAGGGCGCGACGCCGTGGTCGGCGGTGAAGGCGACGACCGTGTTCGACAGGCCGACGCGCGTGTCAACGATCTCCAGGAGCCGCGCGATCTGCCGGTCTACGCGCAGCGCCATGTCCATCACCTCTTGACTGTAGGGGCCGTAGCGGTGGCCGACGATGTCGTTGGCCGAGAAGCTGACCGTGAGCACGTCCGTGTCTTCGTCCGCGCCCAGGCGTTCGTTGACGAGCACCGCCTCGGCGAACGCGAGCACGAGGTCGTTCGCGTAGGGCGAGTAGTCGATGTCGTCGTAGAAGGCCGGGCCGGGCTCCTTCAAGCCGCCGTCGATGACGTGCGGGAAGACCGTCGAGCGCCTGTCTGTCCCCTTCTCCCACGGCGCGTCGTCGGCGCCCGCGCGCCGCTCGTACTCGGCGGCGGGGAGCAGGCGCTCCCACTTCGCGCCGAAGAACTTGTCGGCCGGTCGGCCCGCGTTAAAGCGCACGGCCCAGTCGGGCAGCTTGTCGAAGTAGTATGTGGACGAGACGAAGGCGCCGGTCTGCGTGCTGTACCAGTAGGCCGCGTCGGCCATGCGGCCGGCGGGCAGGATGGCCGCGCGGTTCTTCGAGGAGACGCCGACGACGCGCGCGCGGCCCGCGGTCGCCATCTTCAACTGGTCGCCGAGCGTCGAGGCCAGCAGGTTGCGCGGGCTCGAAGCGACCTCGCCCGCGCCGCCGCCGAGCAGTTGCACGGAGTCGTCGCGCACGTTCTCGATTGACTTGCCCTCCGCGCGGTCGTACCAGAGGTTGGCGATGATGCCTGTCTCCGAAGGCCACGCGCCCGTCAACATCGTCGCGTGGCCGGGGGCCGTCTCGGTCGGCACGTGGTCGTAGTTGCAGTCCGTCCAGGACGCGCCGTCGCGCAGCAGACGGCGCAGGCCGCCCGCGCCGTAGAGGTCGCCGAAGCGTTCGAGGTAGTCGTAGCGGAACTGATCGACGGCGATGAGCAGCACGAGGCGCGGGCGCTTCGTCTGCACGGCGGTGGCCGGCGCGCCCGCCCTTTCGCTGCGCCGCTGGCGCGCCTCGGCCGTCGTGTTGAATGGCGCGAGCAGCGCGAGCAGGAGGAGCGCGGCCGCGGTTCTGCGTAGGGAGTTGGTCAGTCTCATCCAGGTTCGGCGTCTTGGATTCTGAGCCTTCACGTCCGCGGTCGGGGAGACGCGCTCGTCCGTCGGGTTTTAACGACTTTTGAGCGGGCATGATAACATCGCCGCCTGAGCCGGCGCACTCCGGCGGCGCGGGCTGAAACGATTTCACCTTCCAGGGTCAAAGGCGTGAGCGGCTTCGACGAAGATTACGAGCAGAGGATGCACGAGGCGCGCGAGCGTGCGCGCGGTGTGGGCCGCGGCGACGTGCTCGAATACCTCGACCTCAAGGCCGCGAACGACGCGGCACGCGCGCGCTCCGTCGAGTGGCTGCTCGAAACCTTCACCGCGGCCGCGGGCGAGTTGAACCGCGCGGGCGCGGGACTGACGCTCGCGCGCACGGACGCGCACCGCTTCCGCGTCGGCAACTCGACGATGGTCGGCACGCGCCTCGTCCTGCGGCGCGGCGTGCGCGCGCTCACGGTCGAGGCCGGCTGGCCGCGCGCCCCGCGCGACGGCATCGTCCGCGGCGGCGGCCTGGCCTCCGCCACCATCAATCACTTCGGCGACGCGCGCGCCGGCTCTGAACTCATCCTCCTCCCCGACGCACACACGGACGCGCGCTGGTTCGTCATCGAAAAGACCGGCGCCCGCACCGAACTCCAACCCGAACGCCTCCGCCTCCACTTCACACGCCTGTTTGACTGAAGGCCGCCCTTACGATTTGCGGCGCGGGCTGCACGTTTTGGTCAGACGTTTCTCGTCTGTGCGCGCCGCGTAAGGTCTCGGCCGCGCCGCGTCACTCAGACGTACAGGCACTGTTTACAAGCGCTCCGCCCTCCTCCCGCTCTCATCCGACTTCAACGGCACGGGCCTTGCCAAAACGCGCGGCGGAATGATTGCCGCGGCCCACGGTTTCCCCGGGCGGACGCGGCAGAGGATTCGAGAGGCGAAGCCGAAGCCGAGCACGAGCGCTCCCGCCGTCGCCCCCGCGGCCTTCCGCCCCGAGCACAAGGAGACACGAGAGATGCTGAACCGACGTTTCACCCTTCTGACCTTCGCCGCCGTCGCGCTCGCGACCTTCATCGCCCCCGCGTCCGCCAGCGCCCAGTCCGTCTGGGATCGCATCCGCGACCGCGCCGAGCAGGAGCGCCAGCGCGACGACGACTACCGCCGCAACCGCCGCGACGACGACCGCTACGGCCGCGACGGCCGCATGAGCGACTACGAGCGCCGCCAGTTGCGCGACCTCTCGCGCCGCATCGACGACCGCAGCCGCGACATCCAGCGCGACGTTGACCACCTGCTCGACAACAGCCGCATCAACGGCTCGAACCGCGAAGACCGCATCAACGACGAGGCGCGCGACCTGCGTAACGCCGCCGGCCGCTTCCGCAACGTCGCCGGCGACAACAACGACCTCTACCGCAGCCGCGACGAGGCGAGCCGCCTGCTCCAGCAGGCTTCGCAGCTCAGCCGCGCGCTCGGCCGCACCCGCCTCGACTCGCGCACCGCCAGCGACTGGAACCAGCTCCGCAGCGACCTGCGGGCCGTCGCCAACATCTACCACCTCCGCTTCAACGACGACCGCGGCTATGATGTCTACAACGACGACCGCCGCGGCAACCGCCGGTGGTAGTAGTCAGTAGTCAGTAGTCAGTTGGAAGACAGTGCGGCGCGTCCGACCTGAAGGTTGAGACGCGCCGCCTCTTTTTCTACTGGCTACTGTCTACTGTATCCTTTCCCCCATGTCGCAGAACCGCGGGACGCTCTACCTCGTCGCCACGCCCATCGGGAATCTTGAGGACGTGACGCGGCGCGCGCTGCGCGTGCTGGGCGAGGCCGACGTGGTCGCGTGTGAGGACACGCGGAGGACGCGACAGCTGCTCGAACACTTCGGGATCCGGGCGCGCACCTTGAGCTATCACGAGCACAACGAGCGCGAGCGCGCCGCAGAGCTGGCGCAGTTGATCGAAGCGGGTCAGACGGTGGCGCTCGTCTCGGACGCGGGCACGCCGGGCGTCAACGACCCGGGTTATCGCGTGGTGCGCGCGTGTGTCGAGCGGAACTTGAGCGTCGTGCCCGTCCCCGGCCCGACGGCCTTCGTCGCGGCGCTCACGGCCTCTGGGCTGCCGACCGACGAGTTCTACTTCGGCGGCTTCCTGCCCGCCAAGAGCCACGCGCGCCGCGAGAAGCTCGCCGCGGTCAGACAGCTTCGCGCCACGCTCGTCTTCTACGAAACGCCGCACCGCCTGGCGCACGCGCTCGCCGACGCGCGCGAAGTCCTCGGCGAGCGCGAGGCCGCGGTCGCGCGCGAGCTGACGAAGCTGCACGAAGAGATAGTCCGCGGACGTTTGAGTGAGTTGGCGGAGCGATTCGCGCCCGAAGGCGCGGCGCGTGGCGAGCTGGTACTCGTCATCGACCGCGACGTGCTTGACGAAGAGGATGTTGAAGGGACTCGGACGACGGCGAGCGTCGCGGGCTTGGTCACACAGTTCGAGGCCGAAGGTCTCGACCCGCGCGCCGCCCTCAAGCGCGCCGCCCGCGAGCTAGGGCTCACCCGCGACGAAGCCTACCGCCGCCTCACTTCGGAGCGCTCACTGTCGAAGCGGCGCGACGAGTAAGGCCGTCTTCACGCGCCGGCGCGGAGCAGCCTGTCCAGCCACAGGTTCGACAATTTCTCCTGCACGGTGTTGGCGCGCAGGCGCGCGTTGAGGTGCTGGAAGTCCACCCGGTCGAGCGGCTGATCCTGGTTGAAGCAGGAGAAGACGAACGACTCCACCCCGGTCTCTGGGTCAACGTGCTTGCAGAGGCACTGCGCGCAGACCTCCTTCATCATGCACTGCATCGGGCTGTTGATGGAGCCGACGCCGACGTGCCCGGGCTTGAGATGTGTCGAGAGCACGCCGTGGCGCGCGGCCTTCACCGCGGCCATCATGCGGTCGGAGCCGATGGCGATGATGCGATCAACCTCTTTCAGGTCGAAGAGCGGCAGGCCGAACTTCCCTTCCGCGTAGGAGAGCATGGCCTGCACGATGTTGCCGCGGAAGTGCGTGTCCTGCGGCCTCCGCGGCTCGACCTCGCGCCCGGTGTCGGTAGACCAGATGACCTGGTCGGTCGCCTCCTCGATCTCCTCGCGCTTGAAGAGGTCTTTGCCGTCCTTGTAGCCGGCGAAGTAGACGACGCGGTTGCCCGCCGCCTTCAGAGCCTTCGCGATGGAGAAGAGCACGGCGTTACCCAGGCCGCCGCCGGCGAGCAAAACGGTCTCGCCCTCGGGAATCTCGGTCGGCGTCCCCGTCGGCCCCATCACGACGACCTCCTGCCCGGGGCGCAAGAGCGTACACTGCCGCGACGACGCGCCCATCTCAAGCACGATGAGACTTAAGAGCCCCGCCTCCTTGTCCACCCACGCGCCCGTTAAGGCCAGGCCCTCCATCGTGAGCCGCGTCCCTTCGACCAGAGGCGCGCCGGTCTCGTAGTTCTGCAAGCGGTAGAACTGGCCGGGGTGGAACTTGCGCGCCTGCATCGGCGCGCGCACGACGACCTCGACGATGGTGTCCGTCAAGCGCTCCACGCGCTCGACGCGCGCGACGAGGCTCTCGTCCAGCGTCTCGACCAACCGCCCGAAAGCCTCGTCGCGCGCGGGCTGGTCTGCCTCCTTCAGCGCCGCCAGCTCTTCACTAAAGAGCGCGACGACTTCCGGGAAACCGTCCTTCGCCGAGGCCATCGCCTTGACGACGTTGCCGGCGTACACGGGGTGGTTGTCGCCGTAGTAAGAGATGTAGCGCCCGCCCTCCTCGTAAGAGGTGAAGAAGCCGCGCTCGCCCTTCGCCGCGGGGACGAGTTGGAACCCGCCGTCCCCATTCTGCTCAACCCTGTGCGGCGCGAAGAACTCCTTCCAGTCGTCGAGCGCGAACGTCCCCGGCCGCTCGCGCTCGTAGATGGTGTTCGGGCTCGTGCCCGCCGCGACGCAGACCGTGCGCGCGGGGACGCGCAGAGTGTCTTCACAGTTGACGTGCCACTTGCCGGTGGCCGGGTCGCGCGTCACGCGCTCGAAGATGACGGCCGAGACCGCGCCGTGCTCGTCCGGGACGGCCTCGGCCGGCGACATGTTCTCGATGAAGTTGATGCCCTCTTCGAGCGCCTTCGAGACCTCCTCGTGGTTGAGCCTGTAGGCCGGCGAGTCGATGAGGCGCTTGCGGTAGACGATGGAGACGCCGCCCCACCCGCGCACGAGCCTGACGAAGTCCGGCTCCTCTCCGGCGGCCTGCGCGCGCGCACGCTCCGCGCGCACCGCGCGCCCGTGCTCGACGTACTCTTCGAGCACCGCGCGCTCCTCCGCGTCGAAACGTTTCCAGACCTCTTCTTCCCCGAACTCTTCCGCCAGCGCCCCGAAGCGCTCCAACATCTTCTCGACCTGCACGGGATAGTAGGCGAACAGCTCGGTCGCCGTGTCGATGGCGGTCAGGCCGCCGCCGATGACGACCGCGGGCAGACGCACCTGTAGGTTCGCCATCGAGTCGTGCTTGGCCGCGCCCGTCAGCTGCAAGGCCATCAGGAAGTCCGAAGCTTTGCGCACGCCGCGGATGAGGTTGTTCTTCATCGAGACGAGCGTCGGCTTGCCCGCGCCCGTCGCCACCGCGATGTGGTCGAAGCCCAACTCCCACGCGTCTTCAATCGAGAGCGTCCCGCCGAAGCGCACGCCGCCGTAGAAGCGGAAGCGTCCGCGCCGCGCCAGGGTCAGGTGCATGAGCGTGAGAAAGTTCTTATCCCAGCGCACCGTGATGCCGTACTCCGAGACGCCGCCGAAGCCCGCGAGCACGCGCTCGTCAAGCCCGGCGGTGATCTCCGCGTACTCGCGCACCGCGCGCGGGACGCGACTCCCGCGGCCTCCCGTCAAGCTCTCCGCGAGCGGCTCGATCTTCAGCCCGTCGATGCCGACGACGCCGAAGCCCTCGTTCAGAAGGAAGTGCGCGAGCGTGTACCCGGCAGGCCCGAGGCCGACGACGAGCACGTTCTTGCCGTGGTAAGGCAGCGCGTAAGGGCGCTTCGCGTTCAAAGGGTTCCAGCGCGTGAGCAGGCCGTAGATTTCGACGCCGTAAGGCAGCGCCAGCACGTTCGTCAGCACGCCCGTCTCGGCCTGCGGGATGTTGACCGGCTCCTGCTTCTGGAAGATGCACGACTTCATGCAGTCGTTGCAGATGCGGTGGCCGGTGCCCGGGCACATCGGGTTGTCGATGCAGACGAGGGCGAGCGCGCCGATGGAGTCGCCGTCGCGCTGCAAGACGTGCATCTCCGAAATCTTCTCGTCGAGCGGGCACCCTTGAAGGGTGATGCCCAACGGGTTCTTCTTAAAAGAACCGTCCTTCTCCTTCAACCCCTTCGAGCACGAGTCCTTGTCGCGCTCGTGGCAGTAGAGGCAGTAGTGAACCTCTTCGAGCACCTCGCGCGGCGTGTAACGCTGGTCGGTGAGCCGGAACCCGTCCCGGCGACGCAGGTTCTTGTCGAGGCCCCGCATCAGCTCGGGCAGGTCTGCCTCGGGGCGTTCGAGCTGCACGAGGTGCTCGTAGTTAAGCGGGTGCGGGAAGCGGAAACTCACCCAGCCCTTCACCCTCTCGCGCACGTCCGGCCGCAACGCGTGCGCCGCCGACCAGGCTTCAAGGAGCCTCAGCGACGAACGGACGAAAGTTCGATTTCCGTCACTAACACTTTCGTCATCTTCGGCCCGCCACGCGGCGAGTGCCTCCTCCGCGCGACTCCCCTTCAGACGCTGCGCGGCCGCCTCCGTCGCACGCGCTCGCTCGTCCGACCACGTCTCCTCCTGCCGCACGCCCTCCTTCGGATAGTTCTTCTCCCACTCCAACAGGCGCACGGCCATCCGCGCCACGCCCAGCTCGCGGTCGTCCCCCAGGGTGTCGGCGAACGCCGCGTGCCGCAACGCTTCGAGCGCCGTGTCCGCCGCCTCCACGTCGAGGGCGGCGGCACGCTCCGCCGGGAAGCTCTTCGTCGCGCGCCGCTGCACGAACTGCTTGAACTGGAAGACGGGCTCCTGCGCACGGATGCTCTCGGCCAGCCGCTCCCTCTCCTCTTCAACCCGGAACAGCCGCGCGACGAACCGCGAAAGGTGCGGCGCCGCCTCGATGAGCAACTCCGACTCCGCCCGCGTCCCCTTCAAACTCTCCCCGCGCGACCCGACGTACTCCGCGAGCCGCGCGTGCAGCGCCGCGTCCTCGCCTTCCACCTCCGCGTAGAACGCCTCGGCCAGCGCCCGCAGGCGCTCCGGGCGGTGGAGGTCGCCGTAGGTGAAACCCTCGATCCCGAGGGGGAAGTCCGTCGATGGCTGCTTGTCGCTGGTGGGTTCGTGCGCGGCGTCGTTCGATTCGACGTAGAGGTCTTGTACCATTTATGAAGTGTCCGACTCCCTGAAGACTCTCGGCCGGGGAAGCGCCCCTCGGAATGCGCGCGGGACTGACGAAAGAGGCGCGCCGAGCCGAGTATAACACCGCCCCCGCCGCCCCCCGAAAGAGGCGTGCCGCGCCCTGATTGTGTCTCAACATCCCGCGCCGCCGCCATGATAAGGGTCACACATGACGCCCGCCCCTCGCTTGCCATTTTAGCCGTCAAGCCTCTATAATCGCCTCGCTTTTCGGCGCATTGGTGTAGTTGGTTAACACGCCGCCCTCTCAAGGCGGAGACCACGGGTTCGAGTCCCGTATGCGCTATTCGATAAAGAAATGCAGACCTTCCGTCGAGGCGCTCGAAAGAGCGCCTTTACTGTTGTCGTCACCCCCGTAGCGAAAAAGAATGAGAGACGGAGAGGGGGCCTGTTGAGAATTTCTCAACAGGCCCCCTCTCCGTCTCTCCGTGTTTACCCGTCGCTACTTCCGCTACTTCCGTCGCGGGCGGGGCTCGCGGACGAGGCGCGGGAAGTCGGGCCGCTTGAACTCGGACGGGTCGATCTGGTAGCGCCGCATCATCGTATGGAGCGTCGTGTGGTTGATGCCGAGCACGGCGGCCGCCTTCTTCTGGTTGCCGCGCGTCCGCGCCAGCGCCCGGCGGATGAGCCCCAACTCGAAGCGATGCACCTCCTCGTAAAACTCGACCCCGTCGCTCAAGTCGGGGACGCCCGGCGCCGCGCCGCCCTCCAGCACCTCGACCGCCGTCGAGAGCGCCGCCGCCATCTCCTTCAAGAGCGAGAGCCTTCCGCCCGGCCGCGCATCCCGGCCGGCCGGCGGGTGCTATAATCGCGCGCCGTTCTGGTCAGAAATTTTTCGGGGAAGGCGCGAAGAGTGCTGCTGGACGAGGAGAACAGGAGGCTCGCGGCGGGTGTGCGGAGAACGCTCGACGCGCTGGTCGCGCCGCTCGGCGAGAGCATCCGCATGGTCTGGCGCGGCGCGGGCGCGCCCGACGCACAGTCCGTGCTCGACAACCATTTGAAGCTGACCGCGCAGCGCTTCATCGACCTGCGCGTGACTTCCGAGCTGACGAAGCAGAGTCTCTACGAGGAGGTCTGCCGCCACTTTAATCTCACGCCCGCGCCCGACACGTTTCCGCTGCGCGACTCGACAGACCTGCCGCCGCACCTGCTCAAGCGGCTCGACCGCACGCCGGTCAGCGTCTCCTACCTTGAGACTTACGACTCGCGCCACGGCACCAACTTCGCCGACCGGGCGCGGCAGGCGCTCTTCCACTTCGCCAACCTCGTCATCAAGTTCGACGGCGCGGTCACGCCCGCCGAGGAGGCCGCGCTCGCGGAGTTCAAGCGGACGCTCTATCCCGGCGGCGCTCAGGACGCACCCGACGCGCCCGCCAAAGGTCAGGCGGAGCCGGCCGCGCCCGAGCCGAGCGAAGAGGAGCTGCCGCCGCCGCGCCCTCTGGAAGAGCTGTTGGCGGAACTGGACGCGCTCGTCGGCCTCGACCGCGTGAAGGCGGACGTGCGCCAGCTCATCAACTTCCTCAAGGTGCAGAAGCTCCGCGAGGAGCAGGGCCTCAAGTCCCTGCCCGCCTCGCGCCACCTCGTCTTCTACGGCAACCCGGGCACGGGCAAGACGACGGTCGCGCGCCTCGTCTCGCAGATTTACCGGACGCTCGGCGTGCTGCGGCGCGGCCACCTCGTCGAGACCGACCGCGCGGGCCTCGTCGCCGGCTACGTCGGCCAGACGGCGATGAAGGTGCGCGACGTGACGACGAAGGCGCTGGGCGGCGTCCTCTTCATCGACGAGGCTTACACCTTGAGTTCGGGCGGGTCGAACGACTTCGGGCAGGAGGCCGTCGAGACGCTTCTGAAGATGATGGAGGATCACCGCAGCGACCTCGTCGTCATCGTCGCCGGCTACACGGGCCGGATGCAGGATTTCCTCGACTCGAACCCGGGCCTGCGCTCGCGCTTTAACAAGCACATCCACTTCGAAGACTACGACATCGAACAGCTCGTCAAAATCTTCAAGACCTTCTGCCAGAAGGCCGACTTCAAACTCGCCGCGGGCGCCGAGCCGGAGCTCGCCTCGATCTTCGGCGTCCTCTGTGCCGCGCGCGACGAGACGTTCGGCAACGCGCGCACCGCCCGCAACCTCTTCGAGGCCACGCTCAGCAAACAGGCCAACCGCCTCGTCTCCCTCCCGAAGGTCGACCGCGAAATCCTCTCCGCCATCGAGGCGGCCGACATCCCCGGCCACGACGAGCTGCGCTCCTCGGGCATCCTCGGCGACGAATGAGTGCGGGCCGCGGATTTAATTGGGAAGGGCAACGAAACCCGCCTTCCGAAACGCGCATTCCGCAATCCCGGGATTTGACCAAAGGCGCGCCTCTGAGCGATGCTACCGTGTTACAAAGTCAAACTTCATTTCTGTGAGAATTAAGCCATGAGTAAAGCAGCAACCGAAGCTTACGCGAGCAGCCCCCTGACCTCTTACTCCGAGGACGAGCAGATGTTCCGCGCCTCCGTCCGCGAGTTCGCCGAGGGCGAGATCCGCCGCCGCGTCGAGGAGATGGACGAGCACGCGAAGATGGCGCCGGAAGTCCTCCAGCAGCTCTTCGAGCTGGGGCTGATGGGCGTCGAGACGCCCGAGGAGTACGGCGGCACGGGCGCCTCCTTCTTCATGGCCATCATCGGCGTCGAGGAGCTTTCGCGCGTTGACCCCTCGGTCGGCGTTCTGATGGACGTGCAGAACACGCTCGTCAACAACGCCTTCATCCGTTACGGCTCGCCCGAGCAGAAGAAGAAGTACCTGCCGCGCCTCGCCTCCGACACCGTCGGCGCTTACGCCTTGAGCGAGGCCGGGTCGGGCTCCGACGCCTTCGCCATGGCGACGCGCGCCGTGGACAAGGGCGACCACTACGAGCTGACGGGGCAGAAGCTCTGGATCACGAACGGCAACGAGGCCGGCGTCTTCATCGTCTTCGCCAACGCGAACCCCGAGGCCGGCTACCGCGGCATCACCGCCTTCATCGTCGAGAAGGGTTTCGAAGGCTTCGCGGTCGGCAAGAAGGAGAACAAGCTCGGCATCCGCGCCTCCTCCACCACCGAGATCATCCTCGACGGCTGCAAGGTGCCGAAGGAGAACGTGCTCGGCGAGTTCGGCAAGGGCTACAAGGTCTCGATTGAAACCTTGAACGAGGGGCGCATCGGCATCGGCGCGCAGATGATCGGCCTCGCGCGCGGCGCGCTCGAACACGCGCTCGCCTACACGGCCGAGCGCACGCAGTTCAAGCAGCCCATCAACCAGTTCCAGGGCGTCCAGTTCCAACTGGCCGAGATGGCGACCGAACTCGAAGCGGCGCGCCTGATGGTCTACAACGCCGCGCGCATGAAGGACGCCGGCCTCCCCTTCGTCAAGGAGGCGGCCATGGCCAAGCTCTACTCCTCGCGCGTCGCCGAGAAGGTCTCGTCCAAGGCGGTCGAGCTCTACGGCGGCTACGGCTTCGTCAAGGACTACCCCGTCGAGAAGCTCTGGCGCGACTCCAAGATCGGCGCCATCTACGAGGGCACGTCGAACATGCAGTTGCAGACGATTGCCAAGCTCATCATAGGTAAGTAAATGGCCGCTTCACGCATAGACATCTTCCGCATGATGCTCGAAGGGGACCCCGACAACACGGCGGTCATGTTCGGGCTGGCGAAGGAGTACGAGAAGGCCGGGCGCTTCGACGACATGGTCGAAGTGCTCACCGACTACCTCCAGCGCGCCGACGACGAGGGGAACGCCTACGGCATGCTGGCCGCGGCCTACCTCAAACTCGGCAATCGCGCCGCCGCCCGCCGCGCCTACGAGCGCGGCGCCGAGGTCGCACAGGCCCACGGCCACCCCTCGATGGCGCAGGACTACCGCTTCGCCATCGAGACGGAGTTCGAAGAGGATTAGCGTTCGTTACTTTCATCGAAGGAATTGAATATGGCGACCGAGATTAAGGCGCGGGAGTATCGGGGCTTGGGGCGCGAGGAGATGGTGGGCATCTACCGGACGATGTATCTGTCGCGGCGCATCGACGACAAGGAGATACAACTCAAGGGGCAGAACAAGATCTTCTTCCAGATTTCGGGCGCGGGGCACGAGGCCGTGCTCACGGCCGCCGGGCTGGCGCTCAAGTCGGGCTACGACTGGTTCTTCCCATACTACCGCGACCGCGCGCTCTGCCTGCAACTCGGCGTGACGGCTCTGGAGATGCTGCTCGCGGCCGTCGGCGCGGAGGCCGATCCCAGCTCGCACGGCCGCCAGATGCCCTCGCACTGGGGCCACACGAAATTCAACATCGTCTCATCCTCTTCGCCCACGGGCACACAGTTCCTCCACGCCGTCGGCGCGGCGGAGGCGAGCTACCGCGGCGCGCTGAGCGACGAGATCAAAAAGCACGTCGTCGGCTTCAAAGGGGACGAGGTCGCCTACGTCTCGGCCGGCGACGGCACGACGAGCGAGGGCGAGTTCTGGGAGGCCCTCAACACCGCGAGCAATTTAAAGCTGCCGGTCGTCTTCCTCATCGAAGACAACGGCTACGCCATCAGCGTCCCCGTCGAGGTGCAGACCGCGGGCGGCGACGTGTCGCGCCTGGTCGAGAACTTCCCGGACCTCCTCGTCGAGCGCTGCGACGGCACCGACCCGGTCGAGTCTCTGGAGACTTTAAAGCGGGCCGTCGAACACTGCCGCCGGCGGAAAGGCCCCGCGCTCGTCCACGCCAAGGTCATCCGCCCCTATTCGCACTCGCTCTCCGACGACGAGAAGCTCTACCGCCCCGACGAGGAACGCACGACGGACGCCGAGCGCGACCCCGTCAAGCGCTTCGGCGCGCTGCTCGTCGAAGAGGGCTTCGTCACACAGGACGAGTTGCAGAGGCTCAAGGACGAGGTTGACCGCGAGGTCAACGAGGCCGCCGACCTCGCGCTCGCGAGCCCGCAGCCCGCGCCCGACACGGCCGAGCAACACGTCTACTCGCCCGACGTAGACCCGACCTCCAGTGAGTTCGACAACGAGGAGGGCGCGGAGCTGTCCGGCAACGCCGGCACGATGGTCGATCTCATCAACCGCTGCCTGCACGAAGAGATGGCGCGCGACACTTCGATAGTCGTCTTCGGCGAGGACGTGGCCGACGTGTCGCGCGAGCAGTATCTGGATAAGGTCAAGGGCAAGGGCGGCGTCTTCAAGGTCACGGCCAACCTCCAGCGACGTTTCGGCGCGGCGCGCGTCTTCAACTCGCCGCTCGCCGAGGCCAACATCGTCGGCCGCGCCATCGGGATGGCGGCGCGCGGCTTAAAGCCCGTCGTCGAGATCCAGTTCTTCGACTACATCTGGCCCGCCTACCACCAGATTCGGAACGAACTGGCCCTGATGCGCTGGCGCTCGGGCGGCGAGTTCAAGAGCCCCGTCGTCATCCGCTGCCCCGTCGGCGGCTACCTCAAGGGCGGCGCCGTCTACCACTCGCAGTCGGGCGACACGCTGTTCACGCACATCCCCGGCCTGCGCGTCGTCTACCCCTCGAACGCGCTCGACGCCAACGGCCTGCTGCGCACGGCGATCCGGGCGGACGACCCCGTCCTCTTCCTCGAACACAAGCACCTCTACCGGCAGGCTTACAACAAGTCGCAGTACCCGCCCGACGGCTTCCTGATCCCTTTCGGCAAGGCGAAGACGGTGCGCGAGGGGAGCGACGTGACGGTCGTCACCTTCGGCGCGCTCGTCCAACGCTCGCTCGTCGCCGCCAAGCAGGCCGAGCAGCAGCAGGGCGTCAGCGTCGAGGTCATCGACCTGCGCACGCTCGCGCCCTACGACTGGGAGGCGATTAAGACGAGCGTCTGCAAGACCAACCGCCTCGTCGTCGCGCACGAGGACACGCGCGCTTACGGCTTCGGCGCCGAGATCGCCGCGCGCGTCTCCGAGGAGCTGTTCGAGCACCTCGACGCGCCCGTCCGCCGCGTCGCCGCCCTCGACACCTTCGTCGCCTACGCCCCACAGCTCGAAGACCACATCCTCCCGCAGGTGGGCGACGTGTACCGCGCCGTCACAGAGCTGTGTGCGTACTGAAGAAGGCCGTGAACCGTAAACCTTGAACCGTGACAAGAAGGACTTGCCTTCCTCTCGTCACGGTTCACGGTTTACGGTTTTTTTGCGTACGACCGTACACAAATCCGTACCGTATCTTTCCGCCCGGCGGGGTCACGAAACGAACCCCCGGGCGTTTAACTTTTTCCCCCTTATAGACTTCACCCCGGCGGCATGCGTGTTGCCACTTTCCTTTGGTTCGGCCCGAACGGACGGACATTCATCAAGGGGAAAAATGGTTACCAACGGACAAAGGAGGGATAGGAATGAGCAGACGCTTGGTTAAACTCGCGGCCGTCGGCGCTCTGGCGCTCGGCCTCGCGCCGGCGGCCTTCGCACAGGAGCCGCAGCCGCAACCGCAGCCGCAGACACAAACACAGCCGCAACCGCAGCCGCAGCCAGAGACCAAGACGGTCGTCACCACGACGACGCAGACCGCGCAGGCCGTGCAGAACCCTGACGGCTCGTGGACGGTCGTTCAGTACCCGTCCGGCAAGGAGGTCGTCGTTGACCTGACGCCCGCGACCACCTACGCCAGCGCGCACGGCCGCGCCAAGATCATGCGCATGAGCGACGGCACGCACATCGCGCTCGACCTTTCGGGGCTGCCGGCCGACGCCGCGGCGATGAATCTCTACGCCGTTGACCCGTTCGGCAAGGTGACGATGCTCGGCCCCGTCGCCTTCACGAACGGCGTCTCCACGCAGACCTTCAACACGCCGCTCGACCGCTTCATGCTCGTGCTCTCGCCCGAGGCCGAGATGATGAGCTACACGCCCACCGTGGCCTACGCCTTCCGCAGCGCCGTGCCCGAAGGGTTCGCCGTCGTGCCGATGACCTCGGCCTCCGGCGAGAAGGTCGCGGCGGCCTCGACCGCGGGCGCCACGAGCGCCTACACCGCGCCGATGCTCGGCATCCCGACCTACCACCGAGGCTCCGACACCCAGGTCAAGGTGAG
>JBJMGP010000125.1:0-20159 GCA_045807865.1 Pyrinomonadaceae bacterium | reverse complement strand
GGCGACCAGGGCGGCCAGCAAGTACTGGCCCTCGACGCCGATGTTGAACAGGTTCATCCGGAACCCGATCGCTGCGGCGATGCCGGACAGGAAGAGTGGAGTGGCCCGGTTGAGGATGTCGATCTGGGTCTCGAGTTTGCTGGCGTTGTCGATCATGTCGCGGTAGGCGTGCAGCGGGTTGCTGCCGGCAAGGAGCAGCACGATCGACGAGGCGAGCAAGGCGAAGACCAGCGCCATCAACGGCGCTGCGGCAGCAAGGGCGACTTTGCGTGGGAGATTCTTCACGCGGCACCCGCTTGCATCGTCGCTCCTGTCATGTACGAGCCGAGGTCTCGAGGTGTCACTGTTGCAGGATCGAGTGTCGCGACGAGTCGACCGCGCAGCATCACGACGATCGTGTCGGACAGACCGATCAACTCGTCGAGATCCGCACTGATCAACAGTGTCGCCAATCCGGCGGCGCGAGCGGCTCGCAGCTGATCCCACACAGCGGCCTGTGCACCCACGTCGATGCCGCGGGTCGGGTGGGCGGCGATCAACATCGTGGGGTTCGCCGACATCTCGCGTCCGACGATCAGCTTTTGTTGGTTGCCACCAGACAGTGCGTGCGCCGCCACGTCGATGTTCGGCGTGCGCACGTCGAACGCCGCTCGGATCCGTTCGGTGGCTTCGCGCATGCCGTCGCGGTCCATCCAGAATCCGTGCGAGAACGGCGGCGCCGTCTGGTGCCCCAGCGCGGCGTTCTCCCACAGCGGTGCCGACAACAACAACCCGTCGCGTTGACGATCCTGGGGGATGTACCCGACGCCGCGTTCTCTTCGGTTGCGCACCGACATGTTCGTGATGTCTTCACCGAGCATCTGGATGCTGCCTGACACGATGGGACGGGTGCCCATGATCGCGTCGACCAACTCCGTCTGCCCGTTTCCTTCGACCCCGGCGATGCCCACGACCTCGCCGCGATGAACGGTGAGGCTGACGTCGCTCACGACGGCGCGATCGCCCTCGTTGACGACGAGGTTGCCGATCTCCAACACCACGACGTCGGTCACGGTCGACTCCGTCGTCTCCGGCGTCGGCAGTTCGGAGCCGACCATGAGCTCGGCGAGGTCGTGAGCGGTGACGTCGGCGGGTTTCACCGTCGACACCGAACGGCCCTGGCGCAGCACGGTGATCGTGTCGGCGATGGCCAGCACTTCGTCGAGCTTGTGGTCGATGAACAAGATCGTGGCGCCGCTGGCCTTCAACTCGCGGATGTTGCGGAACAGCTCCTCGACCTCTTGTGGCACCAATACCGCAGTCGGTTCGTCGAGGATGAGGATCTTGGCGCCGCGGTACAGCACCTTGATGATCTCGACTCGTTGTCGTTCGCCGACCTCGAGCGTTTCGATCAGCTCGTCCGGGTTGACGTCGAGACCGTAAGCATGGGCAACTTCGTGAATGTGTTGTTTCGCACTGGCGAAGTCGAGACGCCCACCCAGCAATGTCGGCTCGGCACCCAGCACGATGCTCTCCAGCACCGTGAGGTTCTCGGCGAGCATGAAGTGCTGATGCACCATGCCGATGCCGAGCCGGATGGCATCGTGCGGCGTCTGTATCTGGCGTGGCTCGCCGTCCACCAGAATCTCGCCCGAGTCGGCCGTGTAGAAGCCGTAGGCGATGCGCATCGCCGTGGACTTCCCCGCCCCGTTCTCGCCCACGATGGCGTGGATCGTTCCCGGCTCGACCCGGATGTCGATGTGGTCGTTGGCGAGCACGTCGCCGAACCGCTTCGTGATGGCCCTCAGCTCAAGCATGTCGGTAAGCTATTTCAGCATGGCGTCTGTGACTTTAATCTCGCCGGCGATGATCTTCTTCTTTGCTTCCTCGGCCTGCTGGATCACGTCGGGCGTGATGAGCGACTGGTTGAAGTTATCCATCGCGTAGGCGACGCCGTCGGACTCCAGCCCGTAGGTGTGGAAGCCGCCCTTGAAGCGCTTGTTGACCACGTCGGAGACGATCTGGTAGACGGCGTTGTCCACGCGCTTGACCATGCTCGTCAGGACGAAGCCGGGCTTGACGCCGTTCTGGTTCGAGTCCACGCCGATGACGAAGCGGTTGGCGCGCCCCGTGGAGTCTTTGCCCGCCTGCTCGACGGCGTCGAAGGCGCCGAGGCCGGAGTTGCCGGCGGCGGTGAAGATCACGTCCGCGCCCTTGCCGATCTGCGCGAGCGCCAGCTCCTTCCCCTTGCCCGGATTGTTCCACGCGCCGTCGGTGACGCCGACGTAATTGACGATGAGCTGCGCGTCGGGGCGCGCGGCCTTCGCGCCCTCCTCGTAGCCTTTCGCGAAGCGGTGGATGAGCCCGATGTCCATCCCGCCGATGAAGCCGAGCACGCCCGTCTTCGACTCCTTCGCGGCGATCATGCCGACGAGGTACGAGCCCTCGTGCTCCTTGAAGACGAGCGAGGCGACGTTCGGCAGCTCGCTCCCGCCGTCCACGATGGCGAAGTTGAGGTTCGGGTAGTCTTTCGCCACTAGCTCCATGATGGGCGCCTGCGCGAAGCCGACGCCGATGATGAGGTCGTAGCCGCGCTCGGCAAACGCCCGCATGGCCGGCTCGATGGAGGTCGGGTTGCCCGGCTCCACGTCGCGCAGCATGATGCCTAAGCTTGGCTTGTCGCAGGGCTGCCCGTCCGGGTGGCGGCCGGTCTCGGCGCACTTGACGCCGTCGTAGGCGGCGGCGTTAAAGGAGCGGTCGTCCTTGCCGCCGATGTCGAAGACGATGCCGACGCGGACTTTGCCCCGCTCCTCGGCGCGCAAATCCTTCTGGCAGGAGAGGCCCGCGAGCAGGGGCGCGCACGCCAGTGTGGCGACCAGCAACAATCTCAACTTCATTGTGCGATTACTTCCTTGACGAGTTCCGGGACGTGGTTCGGGGCCGCGTCGCCGACCGTGTACGCGGCGCGGATGCGCGCGGCCGCCGTCTCCGCCTGCGAGCCCGCGCGGCAATAGAGCAGACCGAGCGGCTCGCCCGCGCTCACCTGCTGCCCGACGCGCGCGCGCGCGAGGTAGCCGACCGCCGGGTCAATCTCGTCCTCGACACGCACGCGGCCGCCACCGATAGCAGCCACCGCGCGGCCGACCTCCGCCGCGTCAATCGCTTCGACGTAGCCCGCGTGCTCGGATTCTACCCTGACTTCCTGAACCGTCAAGTCCGAGAGCCTCAGGGGCTCGTCGCACACGCGCGGGTCGCCGCCCTGCTCCTCGACGTTGCGGCGGAAGCGTTCGAGCGCCGCGCCCGACTCCAACGCGCGCACGACCTGCCTGCGCGCCTCTTCGAGCGTCGAGGTGATGCCGGAGAGCGCGACCATCCGCGCGGCCAGCTCGACCGAGAGGTCGCGCACGTCGCGCGCCTCTTCGCCGGCCTCGCCGCGCATGATCCGGATGCACTCCTGCACCTCGTTGGCGTTGCCGACCGCGCCGCCGAGCGGCTGGCTCATGTCGGTCAGAAGCGCCTCGGTGTGGACGCCGCACGAGTGGCCGGTGCGGACGAGCGCGCGCGCGAGCGCCTTCGCGCGCCCCTCGTCGCGCATGAAGGCGCCGCTGCCCGTCTTCACGTCGAGCACCAGCGCGCCCAGGCCCGCCGCGAGCTTCTTCGACATGATGGAGGCGACGATGAGCGGGATGGACTCGACCGTCTCGGTCGCGTCGCGCAGGGCGTAGAGCTTCTTGTCGGCGGGCGCGATCTCGGCGGTCTGCCCCATCATGGCGAAGCCGACGCGCCCGAGGATCTTTCTGAACTCCGAGAGGTCGAGGTGGACGCGATAGCCGGGGATGGCTTCGAGCTTGTCGAGCGTGCCGCCCGTGTGCCCGAGTCCGCGCCCCGAGATCATCGGCACGGCCACGCCGCAGGCGGCGACGAGCGGCGCGATGACGAGCGAGGTCTTGTCGCCGACGCCGCCCGTCGAGTGCTTGTCGGCCTTCGGGAGCGGGACATCCGAGAAGTCGAGCACCTCGCCCGACGCGAGCATGGCCTGCGTCAGCGCCTCCATCTCGCCGGTCGTCATCCCCGAGAGGTAGACCGCCATCAAGAGCGCCGACGCCTGATAGTCGGCCCACGACCCGTCCACGACGCCCCGCACGAACGAAGCGACCTCCTCGCGCGACAGCTCGCAGCCGTCGCGCTTCTTCCTGATGATGTCTTGTGGCCTCATGTACGTTCGAGAAGGACTACTGCCTGCACGGTCACGGCGCGCCACTCGCCGACGGCGTCGAGCCCCTCGCCCGACTTGGCCTTGACGCTGACGCAATCGACGCCCACGCCGAGCACTTCGGCGAGCCTCTGCCGCATCTCCGGCACGTGCGGGCGCAGGCGCGGGCGTTCAATCAACACCGTCGCGTCGGCATTGACGACGCGGTAGCCGCGCTCGCTCGCCAGCCACATCACGCGCGCGAGCAGTTGCAGACTGTCGGCGCCCTGCCAGCGCGGGTCGTTGTCCGGGAAGTGCTGGCCGATGTCGCCCTCGCACATCGCGCCGAGCACCGCGTCCGTCAGCGCGTGCGCCAGGGCGTCCGCGTCCGAGTGGCCCAACGCCCCCCGCTCCGACTCGATGGCCACCCCGCCCAGCACGAGCGGCCGCCCCTCCGCCAGCCTGTGTGTGTCGTGCCCGATGCCGATTCTGAACATGACTCAAAGCCACAGGCCCGAGACGCAAAGTCAGAGGCAGGCTCTCAACCCTGATACCTGAACTTATTAACCAGGACTTCGGCTATCGCGAAGTCGCGCGGGGTCGTGATCTTGATGTTGTCGGCGCCGCCTTCAACGACGCGAACCGACTCGCCGAGGCGTTCGACCAGCGCGCTACAGTCGGTCACGTCCGCGCCGAGCGCGCCGGGCTGCTCGTAGGCGCGGCGCAGAAGCTCAAAGCGGAAGCACTGCGGCGTCTGCGCCTGCCACAGCCGCGCGCGTTCGAGCGTGCGCACGACGCGACCGTCCACAACCTCCTTGACCGTCTCGACGGCCGGCGCAGCCAGCACGGCCGCGCCGTGTTCGTCGGCCGCGCTCACCGTGCGGTCGATCTCCGCGGGCGTGACGAAGGGGCGCACGCCGTCGTGCACCGCGATGACTTCGACGCCTTCGGGGTCGAGCGCTTGCAGTCCGCGCCAGACGGACTCGGCCCGCGTCTCGCCGCCCTCGACGGCGCGCGCCACCTTGCGCAGGCCGTGCCCCGCGGCGAGCGCGAGGAACCCCTCGCATGCGTCCGCGGGCAGGACGACGAACGCCTCTTGGATCGTCTCGCACAGCTCGAAGCGTGCGAGGGCGTGGATGATGATTGGGATGCCGGAGAGTTCCCGGAACTGCTTGGCCCGCGCGCCACCCGCCCGGCTCCCCCGCCCGGCGGCGACGATGATCGCTACGTTCATAAGAGCGTCAACCGTGAGTCGTCAACCGTGACAAGAAAGAACCGCAACCGGACGAAGCCTGCTTTAACTTGTCACGGTTGACGGTTCACGATTGACGGCTTTTAAGACTGTTCCGGCTCCGCGCTGCGGACGGGGGCGTGTGACGAGCGCGGCTCGCGTTGCTGGAAGGGGCGGCGCTGCTGGTTGTTCGCGTGCACGACGCGCGGCTCGCCCTGGTGATTGTTCTCAGAGTCCTCCCAGAGGCGGCCGAAGATCATCTTGCCGGCGGTCGTCTGGAGGACGCTCGTGACGGCGATGTCGGCGTTCTTGCCGATCATCCGCCGCGCGTTGTCCACCACCACCATCGTCCCGTCGTCGAGGTAGGCGACGCCCTGGTTGTACTCCTTGCCCTCCTTCAGGATGAAGACGCGCATCGCCTCGCCGGGCAGCACGACGGGCTTCAAAGAGTTTGCCAGCTCGTTGATGTTCAAGACCTGTATGCCGTGGAGCTGCGCCACCTTGTTGAGGTTGAAGTCGTTCGTGACGACCACCCCGTCCAGACTCTTCGACAGTTCGAGCAGCTTGAGGTCAACCTCCTTCACCGCGGGGAAGTCCGTGTCCACGACCTGGATGTCGAGCGACGGGTTCGACTGCAAACGGTTGAGCATGTCTAAGCCCCGGCGCCCGCGCTGCCGCTTCGAAGAGTCGGGCGAGTCGGCCACCTGCTGCAACTCGCGGAGGATGAACTGCGGGACGACGATGGTGCCCGAGAGGAAGCCCGTCTCGGCCACGTCGGCGATGCGGCCGTCGATGATGACCGAGGTGTCGAGTATCTTCACGTCGCGGCGCGTGGCCTTGTCGCTGAAGATGCCGCCGAGGGCCGAGAGGTCGAGGTAGTCGCCCTTCGCCGCGCCGACCATCAGCCCGATGTAGGCCATGATGAAGGCCAGCGCCAGAGTCAGGAAGACCTTGGTTGAGGGGTGGACGGCGCCCGCCTCCTGGTAACTGATGAGGAACCCGATCAGCACGCCGCCGACGATGCCCATCATCGACCCGATGCCCGCCCCGATCAGGGTCTTCAGCGACGCCTGCTGGATGCGCATCTCGAAGAGGATGATGACGCAGGCGATCACGAGGCCGAGGAGCGAGGAGCAGCAGGCGGTCGGGATTCCGAGCAGGTGCGTGCGAACGGGCATCGCATGCCCGATTGGGTCGAGCAAGTACCCCGCGCCGATGAGAATCCCTATGAAAACGAGCCGTATGAGAACCGTGTTCGTCCGCATGACGCCGAGGATATTAACACGATATGACGCATCTGTCTCTGACGAATGCAGGGTTACTGCGGGGAGGTTCACCCCCTGCGCCCCGCGCTTTTGCCGGCCTCTCCGCGGCAGCGGCGAGAGTCCTTGCTAACGGAAATACCCTTCCTAGTCTGCGCCGTGAGAACCATTTTCATCAAACAGTCCCACCATGTCGAGCACAGCGAACTCGTCGCCCCGGCCCCGGAAATCCCGCAGTGCCGTCGCGAACTCGGGGCGGTCTTGACACACAATCAACGCCCGGCACCGGCCCAGCACCTCGTCCATCTCCGAGCAGAGCGACTGTTCCAGCGTCGGCAGGCGGCTTTCGAGGTACGCGCGGCTGGCCCCGTTCACACCGCCTGGTCGCACGTCCGGGTCATAAACCAACACCGTGATTCCGTCCCGCGCCAGGGCGCGGATTAGTTCGACGACCGGACTCTCCCGCACGTCGTCCGTGCCGGGCTTGAAGCCGAGGCCGAGGACGCCGACGCGTCGCATCTTCAACTCTCTGATCTTGAGAAGCGCGGCCTCGATGTGGAGGCGGTTGCTCGGCAAGACGGCCTCCAGAATCGGAAGCGGCACCCCGACGCCACGCGCGTGCGAGGTCAGGCTGCGCAGGTCTTTTGGGATGCACGGCCCGCCGAAGGCGAAGCCGGGTCGCAGGTAGGCCGGCGAAATGTTGAGCTTCGTGTCGGCGCACATCAGACGCATGAGCCTCCGGCCGTCGAGGCCGAGCCGCTCGCAGAGCCGGCCTACCTCGTTCGCGAAACCGACCTTGAGGCCGTGGAAGGCGTTGGAGGTAAGCTTGAGCAGTTCTGCCTCTTCGGGCCGCACGCGCAAGACAGGCGCGTTGACGCCCGCGTAGAGCGCCTCCACCACGTCGCCCGAGCGCGGGTCGAACTCGCCGATGACGACGTACGGCGGCCCCCAGAAATCGCTAACGGCGTTCGCCTCGCGCTGGAACTCCGGGTTGACCACAAGGCCGAAATCGCGCCCGGCCTTCCGGCCCGAATGTCTCTCCAACAACGGCAGCACGAAATCGCGCGCGACGCCCGGAAAGACCGTGCTGCGGATAACCACGACGTGCCCCGCCCCCGCCTCGCTCAAGCCCCGCCCGATCTCCTCCGCGACTATCTCCAAGTCGTGCAGCGACGCCGCGCCGTCTTCCGAACAAGGCGTGTCGACGCAGATCAGCGAGGCGTCCGCCCAGGGTAGCAGCGGCCCGCCTTCGTCGGTCGCCCGCAGACGCCCACACGAGACGGCTTCGCGCACGAGGTCCTCAAGCCCCGGCTCCTTGAAGGCACAGCGCCCGTCCCGGATGGCCCCGAGTTTGGACGAGTCCGGCTCGACGCCGACGACCTCGTGACCCAGCCGCGCCAGACACGCGGCAGATACGGTGCCGACGTGACCCAGCCCCCAGACTATTATTCGCATGATGTGGCGATGTGCCCTTCCGAACCGCCGCGGGCCGCGGGCGCCGCGCCGCATTCACGAAGCATTCGTTCGAGAATCCGATCCATCTGCTCGTTGAAGGCCGCCCTGCTGAACTTGGCGACCGAGGTGCGCGCCCGCCTCCCAAGCCTGCCCCGGAGTTGCGCGTCCGAAGCCAGCAGCCGCGTGTTTTCGGCGAGGCTCCGAAGGTCGTCCCATACAAAGCCGTTGACCCCGTGCCTGACGATTTCTCGCTGGCCGCCCGAGTTGATTACGACCGGCACCGCGCCGGCCGACATCGCCTCGACCGTCGCCATGCCGAAGTGCTCCTGCTTGTCCGGGTGCTCGTCCGCGGGTAAGCCGTACCCGGTCGCGTGCCAATAGACGGAGGCGCGACGGCAGAGTCCGCGCAGCGTTTGTAAGTCCGCGTCGAAGTGGAAGAAAATCGGATGGCCGCCCGCCTCTTTGAGGAGACGAGCCGTGTAGTCTCTCGTCGCCGCCTGCCCCGAAGTGCTGCCGACGAAATGCAGTTGCCACCCGGAATCATGGAGTTCTCTCAGGCTCTTGAAAACGTCGAGTTGGATGTCCTGCCGCTTGTAAACGTCGAAGCGCCCGATGTTGAGAATGATCTTCTCCTTGGCATCGTCGAGCGGCGCTTCGACGTGGTCGCAGGCCGAGTAAACCACGCTCGCCCGCCTCCCCCAAAGTTTCTCGACCCACTCGCGTGTGTATTGCGAGTTCGCCGTCACCTCTGCATAGGTGCCAATCGGGTTCGGGTGATAGCCGAGCGCGCCCTCCTTCACCCGTGCCAGCAGACCGGCGAAGGCCCTGCGCGCAAGCCCGTGGCGCGCTACTGCGAGTTGCGGCGCGTGCGGGAACATGCACATGTATATTCCTAGTGGGGCGGGGCAGGCGAGGTCGCTGCCGTAAGAGTTGTTTATGAAAACATCCAGCTTCAGCCCTTTCACCTGCCGGAGCGAGATGAACTGCTCGATCAAGTTCTCCCAACGGAAGGAGAGCAGTCCGCCAAGAGCTTTCAGGCACCGGCCAGGAAGGCTCGGCTCGTCCAGCGACACGACGTTAACGCGGCCGAGGTCAACGTCGAAGTAACGTTCGAGCGAAGAGAGTTCGGGCCGCTCCGGAACGATGAGGAAGACTTGGTGATTACGGCTGAGGTGATCGGCGAGCACGAGCGTCCGTTTCTCGCCCCCGCCCTTGGCCGACATGGACCTGTTATAGATTCCTATCCTCACTCCCATCACGGCCATCTCTGACGGTCCTCTGTGTGCCCTGGATCAAGACCCCGGCATCAGCCCCGCCCCGGCCGCACTCATCTCGACAGCGCACCGACGGTTCTGATACTTGTTCCGCTTCGCCCACGAGAGGCACTCCGGGCATACGTCCGTCTCCGACTCCGGCGCGACTATCTCGTGCGCTTCCCTCAGCCCGACACCGCACACGGCCTCGACCGCCGCGTATGGTTTGATTAAAGACTCCTGCCCCAAGTCATGGATGAAATGTACCGACATGTCCTTACCGCCTTCTCATTACAAGTAGTTCAAAACGATTCTAAAACAACTCGTCCAACGCCTCATCGACCGAGCGCACGCCGACGACGCGGACGCCGAGGAGGCGTTCGAGCCCGGAGGTGTTCGAGGCCGGCAGAATGATCTTCTTGAAGCCGAGCGCCTGCGCCTCGCGCGCGCGCGCCTGCGCCTGCATCGCGCCGCGCACCTCGCCCGTCAGCCCCACCTCGCCGAAGACCGCCGTCTTCGGGTCAACTACCTTGTTACGGTAGCTCGACACGATGGCGGCGATGACACCGAGGTCGGCGGCCGGCTCGTCAACCTCAAACCCGCCGACGACGTTGAGGAACACGTCCGACTTGAGCAGGCCCTCGACGCCGACCCGCTTCGCCAACACGGCCAGTAGCAGCGCGAGGCGGTTCCGGTCGAAGCCCTGGGCGGTGCGCGCGGGGTTGTTGAGCGACGAGTCGGAGGCCAGCGCCTGTATTTCAACGAGCATCGGACGCGTACCTTCCATGCAGGCCGAGACGACCGAGCCTGACACGTTCTCCGGCCTGCCGTGCAAAAACATTTCCGAGGGGTTCGTGACGGCGACCAGTCCCTCGCCCGTCATCTCGAAGACGCCCAGTTCGTTGGCCGCGCCGAAACGGTTCTTCGTCGCGCGCACGATGCGATGGTTGTGGTGGCGCTCGCCCTCGAAGTAGAGCACCGTGTCCACGATGTGTTCGAGCGCCTTCGGCCCCGCAATCGAACCCTCCTTGGTGACGTGGCCGATGAGGAAGACGGGGATGGTGCGGTTCTTCGCCAGCATTAGAAACTGTCCGGCCACCTCCCTCACCTGCGAGACCGAGCCCGGCGCCGATTCGATCTTTGAAGAGAAGACCGTCTGGATCGAATCGACGATGATGGCGCCCGGCTCGTCCCGCTCCACTTCGTCAAGAATGTTTTCAAGGTTCGTCTCCGGCAGCAGATAAAGATTCTCGGCCTCGACGCCGAGCCGCTCGCCGCGCATCTTGATCTGTCGCTCCGACTCTTCGCCCGAGACGTAGAGCACGCGCTCGTTCTGCCGGCTCAGCCGGTCTGCGACCTGAAGCAGAAGGGTTGACTTCCCAATGCCGGGGTCGCCGCCGATGAGGATGAGGCTGCCCGGCACGATGCCGCCGCCGAGGACGCGGTCGAACTCGGTCACGCCCGAAGAGACGCGCGCTTCCGTCTGCGACTCGATCTCGCCGAAGCGCACGGGCTTCACCTCGCGCAGACGAAACCCGCCGCGTGCGGCCATGCCCTTCGTCGCCCCGGCTGCCGGCCGCGCGCGCTCCTCCACTAATGAGTTCCACTCGCCGCAGTCCGGGCACTTCCCGAGCCACTTGTTCGACTGCTTGCCGCAGCTCTGACAGACGTAAACCGTCCCTGTTGCCTTAGCCACTTTTTAAATCTTCCTTATCTTAAATTGAACGCCCATCCGTATCATACGCCACCAAAGTTCGACCCATTTTACCACTCCGCCGCGACCGCTTCAGCCGTACAAAGCGCGACGACCGCCGCCGCTCGCTTGACACGAACGGGCGGCGGCCGGCCGGACTTTCGGGCGTTTTCTACAGCAAATCCTTGATTCTCTCCGTCGGGCGGCCGAGCACCGCGCGGTCGCCGCGTTCGACGATGGGGCGCTGGATGAGGTCTGGGTGCTTGGCCATCAGACCTATCAACTCGTCGTCCGACAGCTCGCGAGAGCCGAGTCCCAGCTCCTTGTAGACGGCCTCGCCCGTGCGCAGCAGCTCGCGCGGCGCGATGCCCATCTTGGCAATCAACTCGCGCAGCTTCGCCTCTCCAATCGGCTCAAGGTAGTAGTTGACCTTCTCGAAGTCCACGCCGCTCTCACGGAGCAGCCGGTCTGCCTCACGGCACTTCGTGCACGTCGGCTTCTCGTAGACGGTGATGATGTCGGTCATATCATTTCACTCAACGGGTTCTTGTCATCAGGAAACAATTAACAGGGACGGACAGGATGTGCAGGATAAAGCAATCCTATATTTGAACTTTCAAATCTCACATCCTTAGTCCTGAGAATCCTATCCATCCCTGTTATTTATTCTTACGGGAAAATGCCACGCACGCTCGTCGCCTCGGCCACGCGGTTGACGGCGACGATGTAGGCGCCGGTGCGCATGTCCGCGCGGAAGCGCTCGGCCGCGGCGTAGACGCCGGCGAAGGCCGTCCGCATCGTCTGCTCAAGGGTCTCGCGCACGCGCTCTTCCGTCCAGAAGTAGCTGTACTGATCCTGCACCCACTCGTAGTAGCTGACGGTGACGCCGCCGGCGTTGGCGAGGATGTCGGGCAGGAGGAAGACGCCGCGGTCGAAGAGGATGCGGTCGGCGCCGGGCGTGACGGGGCCGTTCGCCAGCTCTGCGACGATGCGCGCGCGGACGTTCTCGACGTTCGCGAGCGTGACGCTGTTCTCCAGCGCCGCCGGCAGAAGGATGTCGCAGTCAACCTCCAGGACCTCGTCGCGCGGGATGGGCTCGGTGTTGTGTAAGCCCTCCACAGTGCCCGTCTCGGCCTTGTGCCGGAGCGCGGCCTGCACGCCGAGGCCGTGCTCGTTGTAGACGCCGGCGCGCGAGTCGGCGATGGCGACGACCCGCGCGCCGTCCTCGGACGAGACGAGGCGCGCGAAGTTCGCCCCCGCGTTGCCGAAGCCGTGAATGGCGACGCGCGCGTCTCTCAACTTAATCCCGCGCACGCGACACGCTTCGCGCAAGGCGTAGAGGCAGCCGCGCGCCGTCGCCTCGCTGCGCCCCTGCGAGCCGCCGAGGGCGATGGGCTTGCCCGTCACGACGCCCAGCTCCGTGTGGCCGCGCACCATCGAGATGGTGTCCATGATCCAGGCCATCGTCTGCTCGTCGGTGTACACGTCCGGCGCCGGGATGTCTCGGTCGGGGCCGATGATGGGCGCGATCTCGAAGGCGTAGCGGCGCGTCAGGCGCTCCAGCTCGCCCTTCGACATCGACTTCGGGTCGCAGACCACGCCGCCCTTCCCGCCGCCGTAAGGGATGCCGACCGTCGCGCACTTCCAGGTCATCCACGAGGCGAGCGCCTTCACCTCGTCGAGCGTCACGCCCGGGTGGAAGCGGATGCCGCCCTTGGCCGGGCCGCGGGCGACGTTGTGCTGCACGCGGTAGCCCTCGAAGACGCAGACCTGCCCGCCGTCCATCTTGACGGGGATGGAGACGATCAGTTGCCGCTTGGTGTTCTTTAAGACCTGACGCATCGAGTCGTCGAGGTCGAGATAGTTGGCCGCCGTCTCGAACTGCTGCTGCGCGATCTTGAAAGGGTTCAGCTCCTCGGCGGGCGCGGCCGTCGCGGTCTTCAGGCTCATCAGGGTTCGTCCTCGCTTCGTTGAGACTTCCCCCTCGCTCGTTCCGCCGAAGTGTGCAGCTCAGTCTTCGGCCTTCTCCTCGATCTCAAGGATGTCGCCTTCGGTGAAGAGGTAGGTGCGCATGTGCTTGTCGAAGACGGGGTTCAGGCGGCGGAGATATTCGAGCGCCATCATGGCGTGCTCGATCTCCTCGTCGCGGTTGTGCGCGAGGATGCGGCGGAGCTGGTCATCCTTCGTCGCCTCGACCCGCTGACTGTACCAGTCCACCGCCTCCAGCTCCTCCTGCAAAGACTTCAACGCCCGCGAGAAGTTGCGCGTCTCCTCGCTCATGTGTTCGTAACCCTCGTGCCACTCGCTGCTGGTCGCCATCCGCCTTCCCCCTCCGTCGTCCGATTCGAAGCCCGACAATCCTATGAGGTCGGGGTTCAAAGTTCAAGGATTATTCTGGAACCGGCGCGGCGCGGCGGGTTCTAAGTGTGGGAGTCCCGCTCGACCCGTTGGCACCGGCGCGATGGAGGACACAGACGATGTTCAGCAACCTGATCGAGTCGGGGTCGCACGCGGCCGACCTCAAGCGCAAGGGCAGATTCTTTATCGCCACCACCGCCTTCTACGGCCTGCTGCTCGCCGTGACGGGCGTCGGCAGCATCTACGCATATAACGTCAAGCTCGACTACAACCCGGACTACGAGCTGCTCTCGATCATGCGCTTCCCGCCCACCGAGGCGCGCGAGCCGGAACCGCGCCGCGAGGAGCAACGCGCCGCGTCGAGCCCTACCCACTCCAACCAGATCGCCACCCGCACCGAGATTTCGATGCAGACGCCCTACCCCGAACGCCTCGCCAGCATCCGCACGCCCGAGGTCAAGCCGGGGCAGAACGTTGGCCTCGCGCCCTTCAACAGCAACGTCGAGGCGCCCGGCGGCCCCGTCGGCCTGTCCGACTCCGGCTCGCCCCACGGCACGGGCACCGACTTAGGGCCGACCGTGTCGGGAGATGTTGGAACCCCGCCGCCCGCGGCCGTGCCGACGCCAAAGCCCGCGCCGACGCGGCAGGAGACCGGCCCGATCAGAGTCCCGTCCAGCCTCATCTCGGGCAACACTATCGAGAAGCCCGCGCCGCCCTACCCTCCCATCGCGAAGGCCGCGAACGTCCAGGGGACGGTCGCCGTGCAGATCGTCATCGACGAGCAGGGTCATGTCATCTCGGCGAAGGCCGCGGGTGGTCACCCGCTGCTCCTGAACGCGGCCGTGCAGGCGGCCTACAAGGCGCGCTTCACGCCGACCTTACTCAGCGGCAAGCCCGTGAAGGTCACGGGGAACATCACGTACAACTTCGTCCTGCACTAAAGTCTCAGGTCGGCGACGAAGGCCACGATCCATCTCACCCGAACGCCCTAAGGCGACATCACCCCGCACACCGCCCGGAAGCCGTGTGCGCCGCGCAGCTAACAGGCGCGGCGCACACGCCTCACGCCCTTCAATATTTTTTCAGACGGCGGGAACTTAAACGCGCGGCCTTGCGTTAATGAACCCGATGACAGGCCCGGGCGGTTGGGGCCTCGGTTGAAGGGCGCGCCCCGCGGGGGCGACAACGCAATCATACAGAGCAGGCGCGCGTTCACGCGCTCAAACAAGGAGAGGTGTGATGAAGAGACTTCATAAGGCACTCATGAGCTTCGGCATCGTCGCAGTCCTCGTCGCTGGTTCGTCCAGCGTCTTCGCCAAGTCCGAGACTTCGAAGGCGCGCGCCATCAGCGGCTCCATCGTCCGCATCGACCGCAACACCCGCACCATCACCGTCCGCGAGCAGAGCAACGGCCAGGAGACTCTCGTCAAAGTCCCCGCCGGCAGCGTCCTCCGGACGAACACGGCCGGGCTCCCCGCGACCAACTTCGAGCAGCTGATGATCGGCATGTTCATCATCGACGTGCGCGTGCAGTAACTTCAACCCCAGTTCGAACGCAGCAAACGGCGAACGCCGAACCGAAGATGAAGGGACTTCGGTTCGGCGTTCGCCGTTTGCTGTAGCGACAAGCTCGCGCCGGTCTCACACGCCCTGCACGTGGCGACGTGGGACGCGCGCGCTCAGGCCGCAGGTGATCTCGTAGGAGAGCGTGCCGGCCGTCTGCGCGAGGTCTTCCGCCGGCAGCAGCAGCCCTCCGTCCGCGCCGAGCATCGTCACACGCTCGCCGACGCGCACGCCCTCTATCCCGGTCACGTCCAGCAGCGTCAAGTCCATCGAGACGCGCCCCACGACCGGCGCGTAGACGCCCCTGACGATGACGCGGCCGCGGTTCGACAGCGCGCGCACGTAGCCGTCGGCGTAGCCGGCAGGCACGGTCGCCACCGTCATCTCGCGCGCCGCCTCGTACGTGCAGCCGTAGCCCAGAGTCTCGCCCGCGTGCACCCGCTTGAGCAGCGTGACGTGCGTGCGCAGAGACATGACGGGCCGCAGCTCGGGCGCGTCGGCGAGCGGCGGCAGCACGTCGCGCCAGAGGCCGTAGAGCACGCCGCCCGGCCTGACCATGTTCCCGCGCGTCTCGGGGTGCGCGAAGGTGGCGGCCGAGTTGGCCATGTGCTCGTAGGTGGGCCGATAGCCGCGCGCTTTGAAGGCCGCGACCGCCTCGCGGAAGCGGCCCATCTGTTCGTCCGTGTAGCAGTCGCGGCGCGGATCGTCGGCGGCGGCGAAGTGCGTCATCAACCCGTCCACGCGGATGTTCTCGTAGGCGCGTAAGGCTTCGGCAAACTCCGCCGCCTCGTCGTAGCGCACCCCGAGGCGCCCCATCCCCGTGTCCACCTTGACGTGTACGTCCGCGACGACCCCGGCCGCGCGCGCGGCCGACTCTAAAGCCTCGGCCATGTCGAGCCGGTAGACGACGGGCACGAGCCCTTCGGCGACACAGGCGGCGGCCTGCCCCTCCCAGAAGCCGCCGAAGCTGAGGATGGGGCGCGTCACCCCCGCACGTCTGAGCGCGAGCCCTTCCTCCGGCGTCGCCACGCCGAACCATTCGGCGCCCTCGGCTTCGAGCCGGCGCGCGCACTCCGCGGCGCCGTGCCCGTAGGCGTCGGCCTTGACCACGCCCATCACCTTCACGCCCGGCCCGACGCGCTCGCGCACCGCGCGAAAGTTCCAGGCCAGCGCGTCAAGGTCAACCTCGGCCCACGTCGGGCGACCGCCCGCCAAAACGGAATCGTCCATGAAAGCCCCGCCGCCTAATTTCTCGATGGGAAGATCGTGTGTGGCAGTCTCGCACAAAAACGGTTTCGACTGCTACAGCCGTCAGTTGAGATTACCACGCAGCATTCTCGTAAACTTCTCGCAACCGTCGGCTGATAAGTTGGCAATACTTATGTCCGAAATGTTCAGGACTGTACGTTGCGGCCGGCGTCGGGTGACGCCGGCCCGCGCGGGATTTTTCAAACGAGGGGGGTAGACATGGCGACTGGAGCGAAGAGACAGGAGCAGGCGTCGGAACAGCAGGGCGCGGCGGTCGAGCAGTCTGCGCAGGCGGCGCCCGCGCTCGTCGTGAAAGACGGATTGACCGGGCCGGAGGCGCCCGTGAACGGCCGCGAGTACGGCGCCGGCGGGCGACAGGACGCGCTGAAGAAGTACGTGGACGAGGAGCGTCTGGCGCGCGGGCTCGGGTGGTTCAGCATCGGCCTCGGGCTCGCGGAGCTGCTCGCGCCGCGCGGCGTGGCGAAGGTCGCGGGGATGCGAGGCAACACCACTCTGATACGCCTGTTCGGCCTGCGCGAGATTGCGAGCGGCATCGCCATCTTCGCCGGGGGGCGACGCCCGGCCGGGCCGGTCTGGTCGAGGGTGGTGGGCGACGCGCTCGACCTCGCGTGCCTGGGCGCGGCCTACGCCTCGCCCGACAACGACAAGGCTCGGCTCACGTTCGCCACGGCCAACGTGCTGGCCGTGACGGCGCTCGACGTGCTCTGCGCGCGGCAGCTCGGCGCCGACCCTGAAGGCGCGCAGACGGAAAGGGGGAACGTTCCTGTGAATAAGAGCATCGTCATCAACGCCTCTCCCGAAGAGGTCTACAGCTATTGGCGCGACTTCGAGAACCTGCCGCGCTTCATGCGTTATCTCGAATCGGTGAAGGTGACGGGCGAGGGGCGCTCGCACTGGGTCGCGAAGGCGCCGGGCGGCAGCGTCGAGTGGGATGCCGAGGTCACCGAAGACCGCCCGAACCAGTCGATCTCGTGGCGCTCGCTCGAAGGCTCGGAGGTCGAGGCCTCGGGCACGGTCCGCTTCGAGCCAGCGACGGGCGGGCGCGGCACGGTCGTCCACGTCAAGCTCGATTACAACCCGCCGGGCGGGGCGGTGGGCGCGCTCGTCGCCAAGCTCTTCGGCGAAGACCCGGACGGCGAGATGCAGACCGACCTGCGTCGCTTCAAGCAGATCATCGAGCTGGGCGAGATCGTCGTCTCCGACGGGACTCTAACGGGCGAGGGCTACACCGAGCAGCGGCCGGCGCAGCCACTCGGCGTCGGCCTGGGCACGGCCGCGGGACAGCTTCAGAAGTAGTGGACAGCAGAATAAGGGGGACGTAATGAGAGCGAACTGTTGGTACGGCAAGAAGGACGTGCGGGTCGAGCAGGTGCCCGACCCGAAGATACTCAACAAGCGCGACGCCATCGTCAAGATAACTTCGACGGCCATCTGCGGCTCCGACCTCCACCTGTATAACGGCTTCATGCCGACGATGCAGGCGGGCGACATCCTCGGGCACGAGTTCATGGGCGAGATCGTCGAGGTCGGCCCCGAGGTCCACGACCGGAAGGCCGGCGACCGCGTCGTCGTCTCCTTCCCCATCTCCTGCGGCAAGTGCTTCTTCTGCGAGCAGGAGATGTATTCGCTGTGCGAGAACTCGAACCCGAACGCGTGGATGGCCGAGAAGATGTTCGGCCACAGCCCGTGCGGCATCTTCGGCTACTCGCACCTGACGGGCGGCTTCGCCGGCGGGCAGTCCGAGTTCGCGCGCGTGCCCTTCGCAGACGTGGGCACGCTCAAAATCCCGGAGGGGCTCGACGACGAGAAAGTCCTCTTCCTCTCCGACATCTTCCCGACCGGCTACATGGGCGCCGAGATGTGCAACATCCAGCCGGGCGACACGGTGGCCGTCTGGGGCTGCGGCCCCGTCGGCCAGTTCGCGATGGCGAGCGCGTACCTCCTCGGCGCCGAGCGCGTCATCGGCATCGACCGCTTCCCCGAGCGCCTGAAGATGGCGCGCGAGGGGGCGAAGGCCGACACCATCAATTACGAAGAGGCCAACGTCTACGAGACCCTGATGGAGCTGACGGGCGGGCGCGGCCCCGACGCCTGCATCGACGCCGTCGGCCTTGAGGCGCACGGCGCGGGCGCGCACGGGCTCGAATACGCCTACGACCGTGCGAAGCAGGCGTTGATGATGGAGACCGACAGGCCGATTGCCCTGCGCGAGGCCATCATGGCCTGCCGCAACGGCGGGACGGTCTCGGTCATCGGCGTCTACGGCGGGCTCATCGACAAGTTCCCGATGGGCTCGTTCATGAACCGCTCGCTGACGATGAGGACGGGGCAGTGCCACGTCCAGCGCTACTGGAAGAAGCTGCTCGGCCACATCCGGGACGGCGAGATCGACCCGTCGTTCGTCATCACGCACCGAATGAAGCTCGACGACGCGCCGAACGGCTTCAACATCTTCAACAACAAGGAGGACGACTGCATCAAGGTCGTGCTCAGACCCTAACGGATATCAACCAGGGAGACACGGAGACACGGCTTGAAGTCTTATCGCTTCAAGCCGTGTCTCCGTGTCTCCCTGGTTGATGTCTCTTTAACTTCTCCGCTTATAGCGGCGGTCACTCGGATGCGACTCTCGGCCGGGAGCGCGGGCATCCTGCTCACCAAACTGCCAGCCAAGCCGAAGCACACCTAACGCCGCCAATCACCCGCCGCCCCGCGCCATTATTGGAATATGAAATCCGCCGTGTCGGCGGTCGGGTGCATGCCATTGTTAGGTGCGGGCATGAAATGAACAGTGCAGATTAACCCTTGTTTCCTTCCTGCTGCATCGTTGCAAATTCCTCCCGAATCTCCTTTGCATATTGTTCAGCTTTTTGTTTTCTCAACTTGGGGTCTGTCTCGTGAGTGATTGTCGCTAGGTATTGCAGCTTTGTTCCAACAAAGGAGGGATTTGCTGACCAATTGAATCCAGGATGGTCAACTATCCCACGGAAAAATGTTAGTTGGGTTAGTAAGTGACGGAGAAAGGCATCTAAGCTGTTAGAGCCTAATTCCTCAATAGCCAACGCAAAGTGTAATCCTTCCGATAGCTGTTTATTAACTCCTTCATGAAAATATCTTCCCCATACATTGAATGATTGTGGCTTTGACCACATTGCGACTGTACCCTTGTCTAAAACAAGAATGATATCAATGTGGTGGCCGATACCGTATTTCTTAGTAAGGTCTGTGTAATGCTCTACAATCTTGTCTAGACTTATTGAACTATCAAAGGCGAATAAACACCCTAAGGTTTGGGACGTAATAAAGAACGGCCCCTCCGCTACCCTCTTCGATAGCTGTTTGGTAGCCATTATGTTTTCAAACGAGGAGGTTAATTGCTCTTTATCTAACCGCGATTTCACTTCAACTACGGCGGCAACATTGTCGCTTGGGAATATCCCGGCATCATCAGAGGCTCGATAAACCGGGCAGTTAAATGCGTCATAAATAATAACGTCCGTCTGTTTAGATACATTATCAAAGTGGTCTAGGATAAAGCCTGAACCAACATCAAATCTCTTGGGCAGATGTCCTTTCAGGAAAGCCTTAACAAGCCCTTCAGCTTGATTGCCTTTCAAACCGCTGTGAGGAACGACTGATAGTTCCTCGAAATCCTGCCTGAGTTTACGTGCGGCCTGTTCAAAGATGGCTTGGCGAGAAACTTTAGACATATCGAAATCCTCAATTCCAACCACACGCTAGCACCTAACGCCGCCGATCACCCGCCGCCCCGTACCTTTGCTGTTGATGGCAACTATCGTGTCGGCGGTCGGGTGCATTGGCTTGTTCGGGTGCGCCCCTGAGATAGTCCACACCTGCCGCGACCCACGATACTCGAAGCCCGCGCCTCTCGCCACGCCCCATG
>JBJMGP010000124.1:0-15170 GCA_045807865.1 Pyrinomonadaceae bacterium | reverse complement strand
CGCTCATCAACTTCATGCTCGACGTGCACACGCGCGAGCACGGGTACGAGGAGACGCTGCCGCCCTTCATCGTCAACGCGAACGCGCTCTTCGGCACGGGGCAGTTGCCGAAGTTCGAGGCCGACCTCTTCAAGCTGACGGACGAGCGCGGGCTCTACCTCATCCCGACGGCCGAGGTGCCGGTGACGAACATCCGCCGCGAGGAGATACTGGACGCCTCTGAGCTGCCCTCGAAGTTCGTCGCCTACACGCCCTGCTTCCGCTCCGAGGCCGGCTCCTACGGCCGCGACACGCGCGGCGTCATCCGCCAGCACCAGTTCGATAAGGTCGAGCTGGTGAAGCTGTCTTTGCCGGAGAACTCCTACGAAGAACTGGAAGGTCTGACGCGCGACGCGGAGACTATCCTGCAGAAGCTCGGGCTGCACTACCGCGTCGTCGCGCTCTCGACCGGCGACATCAGCGCCTCTTCGGCGAAGACCTACGACCTCGAAGTGTGGCTGCCCTCGCAGAACACCTTCCGCGAAATCTCCTCGTGCTCGAACTTCGAGGCGTATCAGGCGCGCCGCGCGCAGATACGCTTCCGGCGCGCGGGCGGTGCGAAGCCCGAGTACGTCCACACGCTCAACGGCTCGGGGCTCGCGGTGGGGCGCACATGGCTCGCCGTCCTTGAGAACTACCAGCAGGCGGACGGCTCGGTCGTGATCCCCGAGGCTCTCAGGCCGTACATGGGTGTGGAGAGGATAGAAGTGAAGTAGGCAGTAGACAGTAGAAAGACAAAGCGGCGCGCCCGGTTATTAAGCCGAGCGCGCCGCCTGTTTTTCTACTGTCTACTGACTACTGTCTACTCGCTACTCGATTTTCAGTTCAAACGGCATGATGGCGAGCGACTGGTTGGCGGGGAAGCGTTCGAACATGGCGGCGCGCTTGAGGACGGGTCGCATCTCGGCGGGCATCGAGTTGATGAAGGCCGTGCGCTGCTGTTCGGCCTTGATGCTGGCGGCGTCCTGGTCGTCGCCGCCGCCGCCGAAGAGCTGCTGGAAGAAGGTGCGCGGCGCGGGGTAGACGACGCGGCGGACGCCCTTGTCGGCGGGAATCTGCGCCAGCTCTTTGGCCACCTCAACGGCGCGGTCGAGGCCCCCGAACTCGTCAACCAGCCCCCGCTCCTTCCCCTGGGCTCCCGTCCAGACGCGGCCGCGCGCGATCTCGTGAACGGCCTCGGGGCTCTGGAACTTCCTCCCGGCGGCCACCTTCGGCAGGAACTGGTTCCAGTAGAAGTTGCGCATCTGCCCCTCGAACTTCTCGCGCTCCTCCTTCGTGAACTTCTCGGTCTCGCGATAGAGCCCGGCGTTCTTCCCGCGCATGATGTACTCGCTCGACACGCCGACCCAGTCGTAGAACCCTTTGATGACCGGCTTGTAGGCGTAGACGCCGATGGAGCCCGTCAGCGTCAGAGGCTCGGCCACGATCTTGTTCGCACCCATCGAGATGTAGTAGCCGCCCGAGGCCGCGAGGTCGCTCATCGAGACGACGACCGGCTTCTTCTTCTTCGCCTCTTCGACCGCCTTCCAGATTAAATCCGAAGGGTAGGTCACGCCGCCGGGGCTGTCCACGCGCAGCACGATGGCCTTCACGTCGCGGTTGTCGCGCGCGTCGTTGAGCGCCTTGACGACGGTGTCGGAGCCGACGGTCTGGTCGCCGCCGAAGGTGCCGTCGTTCGAGCGGCCCGGCTCGATGGGGCCGGAGGCGAAGACGACCGCGACGGCCTCGCCCTGGTTGAGGCCGAGCGACTGCGGCGTCACGCGCCGGTACTCGGCCGCCGAGACCTTGCGCAGCTTCTCGTCCTCCTTGTAGCCGAGCCGCTTCTTCAGCTCGTTCTCGACCTCCTCGCGGTAGAGCGCGCCGTCGATGAGCCCGGCCTCGAACGCGGCGGGCGCGTTGTGCGGCGCGTTGTCCACGAGCGTCTTGATATCCTCGACCGACTTGTGCCGCGCCTCGGCGACCTGCGTGACGTAGCGGTTGAAGATTTCGTCGAGGAGCGAGTTCAAAGTCTCGCGCTCGCCCTCGGACATGTCCTCGCGCGTGAAGGACTCGGGCGCCGTCTTGTACTTCTCGATCTGGTACGAGTCCCAGACGATGCCGAGCTTGTCGAATGAGCCCTTGAAGTGCATCGACTCGGCGGCCAGGCCGTTGATGAAGAGGTCGCCAATCGGGGGCACGTAGACGCGCTCGGCCGCGGTCGCGATGTAGTACTCCTTGTCGCCGCCGAACTCCATGTAGGAGTAGATGGGCTTGCCCGACTTGCGGAAGTCGGCGACCGCCTCGCGTATCTCGTCGGCCTTGGCCCAGCCGCCGCCGAGCATGTGCACGTCGAGGAGCACGGCGCCAACCCGCTTGTCGGCCTTCGCCTTGCGCAGTTGGAGCAGCAGGTTCGAGAGCGAGTTGGTCTCGCCGCCGAAGAAGCGGCTGGAGAGTTCGTCGGCGTTCGTGTAGTCGGGCAGCGAGCCCTCGACGTTGAGGACGAGCACGCTGTTCGACGCCACCTCCGGCTCGCTGTTGAGCGACATCACGACGACCGCCACGACGATTCCCGCTAACAGCACGAACACCGCCAGCAGCCCGACGATGAGCAGAGCGATCTTGCTTCCACGCGTCATATTTTAAGACCTTTACCCGAAAGAATTTGACCCCGGTCGGGAGCGGCGGGGTCGGTTTTATTACGATTTGAGGGGAGAAAAGGTTTTGAAAACAACAGGCAGTAGGCAGTTGAAAGCCTTTGCAATTACGAACCCTGCGGCTGTCATTCTCAACGTGCGAGACGCGGAGCGACTGCCAACTGCCAACTGCCATCTGCCTACACTCTGACGATCCACCCGCCGCCGACGACCTCTTCGCCGCGGTAGAAGACGGTGGCCTGCCCCGGCGTGACGGCGCGCTGCGGCTCGTCGAAGCGGACGCGGGCGCGGCCCTCCCCGAGCGGGGTGATGGTGGCCGGCGCCTCCCGGTGGCGGTAGCGGACTCGCACGTCGGCGCGGACGGGCTCTGAGGGTCCGTCGAAGGCGACCCAGTTGACGCCGGCCGCCGTGAACTCGGAGTCGAGCAACTCCTCGTCGTGGCCGACGACGACGCGGTTCGACTCCGGCTCCACGCGCAGGACGTAGAGCGGGAGCGGGCGCGAGACTCCTATCCCGCGGCGCTGCCCGACCGTGTAGCGGTGGACGCCTTCGTGCTCCCCGACGACGCGCCCCTCCGTGTCCACTATCTCGCCGCGCGCGGGGCGCTCGTCTTCCCTCCCCTCCGCTTCGAGGTAGCGGTCGATGAAGCCCGCGTAGTCGCCGTCGGGCACGAAGCAGATCTCCTGCGACTCGCGCTTCTCGGCGACGTACAGGCCGTGAAGACGCGCGACCTCGCGCACCTCATCCTTCGTCATCTCGCCCAGGGGAAAGAGCGAGCGCGACAACTGCTCCTGCGTCAACTCCCAGAGGAAGTATGTCTGATCCTTGCGCGCGTCCAGTCCCCGCAGCAGCCTGTGGCGCCCCGCCGCCTCGTCGTGACGCACGCGCGCGTAGTGGCCGGTCGCGACCTTCTCACAACCGACGCTCAACGCCGTGCGGTCGAGCGAGGCGAACTTGAGGCGGCTGTTGCACGCGACGCAGGGGATGGGCGTCTCGCCCTCAAGATAGCTCTGGACGAAAGGCGCGACCACGTCGCGCTCGAAGTCGCGCTCAAGGTTTAAAACATAGAACGGGAAGCCCAACTCCTCCGCCACGCGCCGCGCGTCGTACACGTCGTCGAGCGAACAACAACGCGAAGGCAGAGGCTCGCCGTCCTCGCCCACACTCAGGCCCCGCCGCTGGTTCCAGAGCTGCATCGTGAACCCGACCAGCTCATGCCCCCCGGCCTGCAACAACGCGGCTGCCGCCGAACTATCGACGCCGCCGCTCATGGCCACCGCGATCTTCATGCTTCAATCGGTGATGAGGAAGAATCGAAACCTCTTATCTTCACCCATGACCCATCACTTTCACTGCAATTTGCCGCCCTTTTCGGCGAGGTGCTAAGATGCCTTTCAGTCAGTTTTTACTGCTTTTTGAGCACAGTACAGGATACCCGACATCCTGCAAAACGTCAGCCCGCCATCTGACGCCAAAGACGGGAGGAGCGCGGACAGATGAGTGAAGAGAGCATACTTCGCCTCGAAAACGCGATGGCGACGCTGGCGGAAATATCGGCGCAGCACAACGAGCGGCTCGCGGCGATAGAACATTCCAATCAGAGGCTGGAACAGACTACTCAGAGGTTGGAACAGACTACTCAGAGGTTGGAACAGACTACTCAGAGGCTGGAGCAAGGCTTTCAGACTCTTACCGGATTGGCGGCCCACCAGGACGAGAGGCAGACGGGGATGGGGCGCACAACCCAGACGCTCGCTGAACTGGCCGCCGACCATCAACAGTTGATGGCTAACTTGCAACAGCGCGTCACAGGTCTGGAAGAGGCTAACGCCACGGTGGTCGAACTGCTCCGGCGCCATCATGACGGGATAACGGAGATGCGGGCGGCGCAGGCTAATGCCGACGCCAAGATCGCCGCCCTCGCCGACGCGCAAATCCGTACCGAGGCCGCAATGGAACGTGGCAATGAGCGCGTTCAGACTGCTTTAGCACAGCTTGCCGAATCTCAGACACACACAGACCAGAGGCTGGACGCGTTGATTGACATTGTGCGGGGCAGCCGAAACGGTGAGTCCGACGGTTAGCAAATCAATTCCTTAAACAATGCCCGAGAGAGCCATCGAAGAGTACGTCGTCACGGACGAGCCCTTCTACCTCGCGGTGGGGCGCGAGGTGGAGTTGTTCGAGGCCGCGCGGGACGCGCGTTTGCCCGTCATGCTCAAAGGCCCGACGGGGTGCGGCAAGACCCGCTTCGTCGAGCACATGGCGTGGCGGCTGGGGCGCCCGCTCATCACCGTCGCCTGCCACGAAGACCTCTCGGCCACAGACCTCGTCGGCCGCTTCCTGCTCGAAGGCGAGGAGACGGTCTGGCACGACGGGCCTTTGACGGCGGCCGTGCGCGGCGGCGCGATCTGTTATCTGGATGAAGTGGTCGAGGCGCGCAAAGACACCGTCGTCATCATCCACCCTTTGACCGACGACCGCCGCCGCCTGCCCATCGAGAAGCGCGGCACGATCCTCGACGCGCCCCCGGACTTCATGCTGGTCGTCAGCTACAACCCCGGCTACCAGTCGATCCTGAAAGACCTCAAGCAGTCCACCCGCCAGCGCTTCGTCTCGCTGGAGTTCGACTATCCGCCGGCGGAGCTTGAGGCCGAGATCGTCGCGCGCGAGGGCGGGGTCTCGCTCGAACAGGCGCGCGACCTCGTCCTCATCGGCCACAAGGTTCGCAACCTCCGCGGCCACGGCCTCGAAGAGGGCGTCTCCACGCGCCTCCTCATCTACGCCGCCCAACTCACCGCCCGCGGCATCCCCGCGACGGTCGCGGCCGAAGTCGCCCTCTGCTCCCCCATCACCGACGACCGTGACCTCCAACGCAGCATCCGCGAGATCGTGACGACCGTGATTTAACCCCGCGCATTTCAGACATGCCCGAGAAGTACATTTTCGATTCGGAAGCGAGCGAAGAGGAGGAGCGGCCGCAGGGGCGGGAGCTGCGGGAGCACCTGCGTGCGGTGAGGGACGCGGGCGAGCGGCGGACGATTGTGGGGCTGGTCAGGGAGGTCGGGAAGCTGCCGGTGGAAGTGGCGCGGGCGGCGTTGGAGGTGGGCGCGGGGCTGGCGGCTTTGAATCTGCGCGCGGGCGTCGATTTCCTGAGGGCGGTGCCGGAGGCGGCGCGCGTGCTCGACGCTGAGGAGTTACGCGCGTGGGGCGAGTTGGGTCGGCGCCTCTTGATGGCCGACGCGGGGACGGGCGCGGCCTTCATCACGTCGGGCGCGGGCGACCTGGCGAAAGTGCCGCGCGGGGCGAGGCTGCTGCTGTTGCAGGTGTGCGGGCGGCAGTTGTCGCTCTCGACCTCGTTCGCGTTGGAGACGTACCGCCGCGGGCCGGAGGTCGCGCAGGCCGTGGGCGATGCCGAACTGTTAAGGCGCGTCTTCGAGGTCGCGCTCGAAGTGGCGCGGCGCTCGGCGCGCCACAGCTCGGACTTCATCTCGGCGACGCCCGCGGCCGCGGCGTCCCTCTCATCCTTCGAGAAGGATGAAGATGAAAGTGAGGCGGTCGAAAGTCAGACTGAAGGCGGGCGCGTGTGGGCGACGGCGCTCACTCTGGCGGAGTCGTTCGCGCAGCGCGTCGGCGGCATCGCGGCCGACATGTGGTCGGCGCTGCCCGGCGCGGTCGAGGGGTTGAGCGCGGTCGATGCTCTGCGCCTCTTCGGTCAGGCCGAAGGCTTTCTGGACAGGGGCGGGGCGGCGGCTTTGCACGTGCTCGCGTCGGGCGGCGGGGTCTTGCGGCTCGTGCCCGAGGCGTTCGAGGCGTGGGGGGCGCTGCTGCGGACGATAGCGTCGCACAACAACGCGTGCCTGGTCGCGCTGGCGCGGACGGGGCCGGCGGCGTTGCGCTCGCTGGGGGAGCATCAAGTTAATCAAGAGCGTCTGGCGGAGGTCGTGCTCACGGTCGTCGAGGCGACGCACGAGGTCGCGCGCGTGGACGCGGAGGCGGCCATCTCCTGCTTCCGCGCCGCGCCGCGCGCTCTGAGGTCTGCGACGCTCGAACAGTTCAGGGAGTGGGCGCGCGAGGGTCTGCTCGCCGAGAACCTGAGCGCGCGCGCGCGGCGCAGCTACTTCGCGCTTGAGACGCGCAGGAGCAACGAGCGCTTGCAGAGCGGCGGGCGCGACGGGCTCGGGCTCGAAGAGGTGGCGCAGACGCTCAGGCTCTACGTCGAGGGTTTGACGGGCCGCGCCGTCGAGGTCGCGCCGCTCGCGGCCATCCCCGAGGAGCAGCGCATCGGCGACGGCCGCACGATACACCTGCCTTCGGTCGTCTCGGAGTTCGGCGAGCGCGAGCTGGACTTCCGCCTTTATAAAGTCCTGGCCGCGCACGCCGCGGGGCAGATCGAGTTCGGCACGCACGAGCGCGACACAAGCGCCCTGCGCGCTTCATACACTTCGCTGGCAGAGCTGTATGCGCCCGAGCACGCGGACGCGCTCGACGCCTTCGCGCTCGACGGTTATATCAACGACCCCTCGCGTTCGGAGCGCGCGCTCGCCCCGGAAGAGGAGGCGCGGCTGGCGGAGGCGCGCCGGCGCGTGCTGCCCGAGGGCGGCGACTACCGCTCGGTGCTCGCGCTCTTCCCACAGCGCGGGCTCGCGGCGCGTGTCTTCGGGACGCTTGAGAACGGCCGCATCGACCGCCGACTGCGTCACGCTTACAGGGGCCTGGGCCGCGACCTCGACCTCGTGCGCGAGCACCTGCGCCGCAATCGCCCGCGCATCGTGAGCCTGCCCGTCACGCTCGTCCCCTTCGAGTTGTTATTTCAGATCACCCTCTGCGGCGGCGCGCTCGAAGACGCGCGCGCGGTCTACGGCCAGGTCGTCTCTGAATTAGAGACCATCGTCGTCGATTACCTGACCGCGGCCGACGCTTCGGTGGCCGAGACGTTGATGGCCACCGCGCGCGTCTACACGCTCTTCCAATCCGTCGTGCCCGAGATGACCGAGCGGCAGACCGCAGCGGAAGAGGAGAGCGGCGAGGAGAAGCAGACGGGCGCGCAGTCGAACCTCGACGCCGAGGGCGAAGAGGACGACGACGAAAACGCCGACGAGGAGCGACGCCGCGAACAGCGCCGCCGCGATGCGCGCGAACTCTTCAACGCGTGGGCGGCGAGCGAGGCCGAGTCGGACGGCGAAGAGACTCTCACCGGGGCCGAGCGCTGGATGGCGGGCGAGTCGGCCGAGCAGGAGCTTGAGGCGGGCGAAGAGGCTTTCGAGTATGACGAGTGGGACAGGGAGTTGTCCGACACGCGCGTCGGCTGGTGCCGCGTCGTCGAGAAGAGGGTCAAGCGCGGCGACCGCACGTTCGTCGAGCTGACGCGCTCGCGCTACCGCGGCGTCATCTCCGCGATCAGGCATCAGTTCCAGTTGATGAGGCCGGAGAGCCTGAAGCGCGTGGCGAACGAGCTGGACGGCGACGACTATGATTTGAACGCGCTGATCGACTACGTCATCGACCGCCGCGCCGACGGCCAGCAGTCCGAGCGCGTCTACACGAAGCGTCTGCGGCGCGAGCGCGACGTGGCCGTCTCGTTCCTGCTCGACCAGTCTTCGTCCACGGCGCGCACCATCGGCCGCCACCCTTTGCAGCCCTACACGCACCCGGGCCGCCGCATCATCGAAGTGGAGAAGGAGGGGCTCGTCCTGATGAGCGAGGCGCTCGAAGCCGTCGGCGATCCTTACAGCATCTACGGCTTCACCTCCGAGGGGCGGCGCAACGTGAAATTTTACGTCGTCAAAGACTTCGGAGAGCCCTACGCCGGCGAGGTCGAGCAGCGCATCGGCGGCATCAACTACCAGAACAACACGCGGCTCGGCGCGGCCGTCCGCCACGCCGCCGCCAAGCTCCGCCGGCAGGAGGCACGTACGCGCCTCCTCATCGTCCTCTCCGACGGCCGCCCCTACGACCACGACTACGGCGACGCACGCTACGCCCGCGAGGACACCCGCGAGGCTTTAAGGCAGGCGCGCCTCGACGGCATCACCCCCTTCTGCATCACCATCGACCGCGACTCCGAGTCCGAACTCCGCGACCTCTACGGCGAGGTCGGCTACACCATCATCGACGACGTGCTCTCCCTCCCCGAACGCATGCCCGCCATCTACCGCCGCCTGACGACCTAAGAGTTTCAGAGGGCGGACTTGATGACGGCGGCGAGGGCTTCGGTCTCGCGTTGGACGCAGTGGCGCGGGTCCTCGCCGGGGAGGGGGGCCGGGAGATGTGCGGGGTGGAAGACGATCTCGATACGGCCGGTGCGTGGGAGGCGTTGGCCGCGGGGCCAGACGCGCTGGCCGCCGCGGATGGTGACGGGCAGGACGGGGACGCCGGCTTCGATGGCGAGGCGCACCGCCCCGGCCTTGAAGCGCGAGACCTCGCCGTCGCCGTAGGCGCGCTGCCCCTCCGGAAAGATCATCACGGCGCCGCCCCCGCGCAGCCATTGCAGAGACCGCTTGTGCGCGGTCGGGTTGCCGCGGTCGAGGGCGATGGGCCATGCGCCCAGCAGTTCCAGCGCCTTCCCCACGAGCGGCCACCTGAACGCCTCGTTCCAGGCGAGGTAGCGGACGGGACGGTTGACGCGCGCGCCGACCCAGAACGGATCGACGTAGGTCTGGTGGTTGGCGGCGATGACGAGGCCGCCCTCCGCGGGGACGTGCTCAAGCCCCTGGTAACTGATGCGCCACAGCGCGCGCGAGACGCCGCGGATGGCCGGCCGCAGCGCGTCCAGGAGCCACTGCGGGGCGTGCCGCGGCTCCTGCGTCGAGGCGCCGAGGCGCGGACCCTCGTCCCCGTTCGTGTCTGCCGCCCTGCTCAAAACGACTCGCCGCCCTCCCCTTCTTCGTCCCCGAGCCCTTCGGACTCTTCCACTTCTTTGAGCGAGGCGACCTGCAACTCCTCCCACCACTCGGGGACGTCCCGCTCCGTGAGCGCGTCCACGTTCCAGCGCTCGCACCGCGAGCACTCGAAGCCCTTGTAGGCGCGCGCCTCCGCCTTCGTCAAAGAGAACCGCGTCCGCGCGTTACACGCGTGGTCGCCGCACCAACGCTCGACCTCTACCAGCAGCAACTCCCGCGGGGTGACGATCTTCATGCCCATAACTTTCCGAAAGCCGTGAATCGTGAACCGTGAACCGTGACAAGATTAAGACCAGTTCTTACCTGTCACGGTTCACGGTTCACGGCTTACGCTCTTCTCATTCTATCCCTTCGAGCGGCCACTGCCGGTCGATGAATTCCAGATGGAGGCGCGGGATCCCGTCGGCGCCCGTGCGCGCGGCGCGGACGGCGGCGACGACGGAGAGCCCCGTCTCCGTGCTGGTCAGACGCACCAGGCGCCCGCGCTCGACCTGGAGCGTCGTCCAGACGGCCGCGCCGCGGCGGCTGATGTTCTCCGTCACCGTCTGCTCGCTGGCCATCACGCGCCCCTCCGAGTCAAAGACCTCCAGCCGCACGTTCAAAGCCATCTGGAGCCGCGTCATCTCGGAACGCTTGACGGCCGAAGGCTGCTCGACCTCCTTCAGGCGCCACATGTTGTCCTCCGCCGAGACCGCGACGGCCTCGTAGAGCGTCGAGGGGTCTTTCACGTAGCTCTGCGGCGGGTACTTGCCCGTGAACGCCACCCCGACTTCGTAGCGGATGCTGCTGCCCGCCTCGCCCTCGAACTCCGGCCGCGCGGAGACGCGGCAGATCAGCGCCCAGACGCGGTACTGATCCTCGATGTGGTCGAAGCAGCGGAGCTGGCGCGGCATCGGCAGCGTCAGGTGCAGGAGCCGGCCGCGCTCGGTCGGGCGCGTCAGGGGAAAGCGCGCCCCGAAGGGCGTCACGTCCACGAGGCGCGACATCTCCGTCCACTCGTGCACGGCCGACTCGCGGCAGTGCACGCGGACGGGGAGCGCCAGCTTGATGCGCTCGCGCACGCGCCTGGATTTGTCGGAGGAGCCGGACACTTTGGGACGTTCTTCGAGGGCTCTCGGGCCGCGAAAAGTTGCGCCCGGACGCCCGCCCCGGAGGGCACCCTCCGGGCGGGTAAAATCGTTGATTTTACAGGGTTTCAGCCCGCCGGGCGGGTTGCCAAAATGGCCCTTTCGGGCTACAATACATCGTACTTTCTGAACGCCTTATCCGCACCGGAAAGTGCCGCCCTGACAGTCAAGAATTCAAGCCCCGCGGGGCGACTCTTGTGCCCGGTTCAGGGTAACGGTTCGGTTGTCACTTTAGAAGCAGAAGGGCGCGTCGGGGACGCGCGACGGCTCGCGCCGCCGGGCGCGGCAGATTGTACCGGAAAGGTTTATTAGATGGAAACTTTTGAACGTAACTACGTCAACATCGAAGACGAGATGCGGCGTTCGTATCTCGACTACGCCATGTCGGTCATCATCGGGCGCGCGCTGCCGGACGTGCGCGACGGGTTCAAGCCCGTCCACCGGCGCGTGCTCTGGGCGATGCACGAACTCGGCAACCAGCACAACAAACCTTATAAGAAGTCGGCGCGCATCGTCGGCGACGTGATCGGTAAGTACCACCCGCACGGCGACTCGGCCGTCTACGACACCATCGTCCGCATGGCGCAGGACTTCTCCATGCGCTATCCCCTGGTTGACGGCCAGGGCAACTTCGGCTCGGTGGATGGCGACTCGGCCGCCGCCATGCGTTACACCGAGGCGCGCATGTCGAAGATCGCCGGCGAGATTCTCGCCGACATCGAGAAGGAGACGGTCACCTTCAACCCCAACTACGACGAGTCTCTGAGCGAGCCTTCGGTCATGCCTTCGCGGGTGCCGAACCTCCTCTTGAACGGCTCGGAGGGCATCGCCGTCGGGATGGCGACGAAGATTCCGCCGCACAACCTGTCGGAGGTCGTGGACGCGACCATCGCCCTCATCAAGAAGCCGAACATGAAGGAGGCGGAGTTGCTCGCGCTCGTCCCCGGCCCAGACTTCCCGACGGGCGGCTTCATCTACGGCCGCGAGGGGATACGGTCGGCCTACACGACCGGGCGCGGCATCATCCAGATGCGCGCGCGCGCCGGCATCGACCGCATCGGGCGCGGCACGACCGAGCGCGACGCCATCATCATCACGGAGATTCCGTTTCAGGTGAACAAGGCGCGCCTCATCGAGCGCATCGCCGAGCTGGTCAACGAGAAGAAGCTCGACGGCATCGCCGACCTCCGCGACGAGTCGTCGCGCGACGGCATGCGCGTCGTCGTCGAACTCAAGCGCGACGCCGTCCCGCAGATAGTCCTGAACAAGCTCTACAAGCTGACCCCGATGCAGTCCACGTTCGGCGTCATCAACCTCGCCATCGTGCAGGGTCAGCCACGCGTCTTGACGCTGCGGCAGATGCTCGACCACTTCATCGAGTTCCGCCGCGAGGTGGTGCGCCGCCGCACCGAGTACGACCTCCGCAAGGCGCGGGCGCGCGCGCACATCCTGGAGGGCCTGAACAAGGCCATCGACGCGCTCGACTACATCATCCCGCTCATCCGCAACGCGCGCTCGGTGGACGAGGCGCGGCAGTGGCTGACGAACAGCACCGCCTCGATGACCGAGGTCAAGCAGTGGAAGGGCGCACCCGCGGACGCGACCGTCGCCGGCTTCATCGACAAGCTGAAGAAGGTGATGAGGCGGCTCGAATTCTCGGAGGCGCAGGCACAGGCCATCCTCGACCTGCAACTCCGCCGCCTCTCGGCGCTCGAACGGCAGAAGATCATCGACGAGTACGAGGGGATCATCCGCCTCATCGCCGAGCTGGAAGACATCCTCGCCAACGACGCCTCCTTGCGCCGCGTCATCGTGGGCGAGCTGGAAGACGTGCGGAAGAACTTCGGCGACGCGCGCCGCACGCAGATCATCGACGAGGGCGTCGAGCTCTCCATCGAGGACATGATCGCCGACGAGGACGTGGCCATCACGGTCACGAAGAACGGCTACGTCAAGCGCACGGCCGTCTCGACCTACCAGAGGCAGGGGCGCGGCGGCAAGGGCCGCTCGGGCGCCTCCACGGGCAAGAACGAGGACTGGGTCGAGCACCTCTTCATCGCCTCGACCCACTCGTACCTGATGATGTTCACCGACGACGGGCAGGTCTTCAAGCTGAAGGTGCACGAGATACCCGACGCGCTCCCCTCGGCGCGCGGCAAGGCCTTCGTCAACCTCATCAACATCCCCTCGGTGCGGAAGCTCGCGGGCGTCATCCCCGTCCGCGAGTTCGCCGAGGGTAAGTACGTCGTGATGGTCACGCGCGCGGGCGTCATCAAGAAGACGGAGCTCTCCGAGTTCCGCAACATCCGCTCGAACGGCATCAACGCCGTCAACGTGGACGAGGGCGACGAGCTGCTGGACGTGGTGCTGACCGATGGCACGAAGCGCATCTTCATCGCCACGCACGACGGAGTCGCCATCCGCTTCGAAGAGTCGGACGTGCGCCCGATGGGGCGCACCGCCCGCGGCGTCCGCGGGATCGATCTGCGCAAGGGCGACTACGTCGTCTCGGTCGCGTGCGTCTCGGCGGACGACTCGGAGAAGATGCTCTCCGTGAGCGAGTGCGGCTTCGGCAAACAGACGCCGATCACGACCTACCGCTTGCAGTCGCGCGGCGGCAAGGGCGTCATCAACATGAAGACGACCGACAAGACCGGCAAGGTCGTCTCGGTCTTCCCCGTGGACGAGGAGTCCGAGTTGATGATCATCACCAAGCAGGGCAAGCTCATCCGCATCGAGGCCAACGAGATTCGCAAGACCGGCCGCGGCGCGCAGGGCGTGCGCCTCATCAAGACCGACGGCGGCGACAAGGTCACCTCCGCCTCTCTGCTCGACGCCGAGACGCAGGAGGCGGTGGTCGAGGCTTAAGCCTCCGCGGCCGTTTGCAGAAAGAGGCGCGACGTTCCAACGTCGCGCCTCTTTCTTCTTCCGCACTTTCGGAAGGGGCCGCGCGGCTGCTACGCTCGGGGCCGGATGGACTGGGACAGGGTCAACATCACCATCGCGCGGCTGGCGATGGTCGCGTGGGTCTACGGGGTGCTCCGCCTGCTCGGCGTCAGTTCACCCGGCCTCTGGACGGCCGCGGTGCTCGGGGCGGTCGGGCTCGCGGTGCTCGTGCCCATCATCAGGCGGCTCGTCGTGCGCAGCCGCTGGCCGTACAGACTCTATCGGGCGCGCAGGAACCCTCTGCTCGGGGGCGCGTTCCACCTGCCGCCCCGCCCCGGCCCGTTCGAGCGGCTCTACCTGCGCGTCCGCCCGCCGCGCTGGTGCCGGAAGGACGACCTGCGGGCCGTCTTTCAAGACAGGGGGAAACTCTTGAGCGAGGGCAACATCGTGCCGGCCGTGCTCGTGCAGGCCAACGCGCGCCTCTTCGAGCGCGGCGACGACGACGCGCCCGCCAACATCCTCTACACGACCGACGGCGACGCGGAGCAACCCGTGGCGCGCATGCTCGAAGTCGCGAGGAGAATCTTCTCGCTGAAGAGCACGAAGCCCGAAGACCCGGACGAGGCGCGCTTCGCGCGAATGGTCTCGTACGAGCTGGGGCGCGACTTCCGCGTCACCGTCCCCGACCAACTCTCGGGCGGACTCGACCTCACCTACACGACCATCATGGTGCACCGCCGACACCTGCCCGAGGGGCGGCTCGCCGTCCCGTACTTCCCCCTGCTCATCCACCCCGAGTCGCGCGCCGCGATGATCCTGCCCGCGCGCTACTGGCCCGACGACTTCCTCGCCGAGTGGGTCAGGCTCGGCGACGGCGGGTGAGGCGCCGTGCGCTTCAGTTCTCGTTGGCGACGATGTAGAGCCAGAGGATGAGGAGCGTGACGCCGGCCCCGATGCCGATGCCGATGCCGATCTTGGCGCCGGTCGAGAGGTTGTTACCCTTCGCCTTGCTGACCTGCCCGTAATCGACCGTGGTCGTCTTGCCCGCGCGGTCGGTGACGGCGAACGTGTCGGCGCCGGCCTCGCCGACGTAGCCTTCGAGCCTCGTCTGGTCGCGCAGGATAACCTTGATGCGCGCGTCGGCGCCCGTGCCCAGCTTGGCGAGTTGGGTGCGCACCTTCTCGGCGCGCCGGGCCTCCTTCTCGGCGCTCGTCGCGGCGAAGGCGGGGATGGCCGCGGCCTGCAAGAGCAGCGCCGAGAGTATGACGGAACAGACCTTCTTAAACATGATTCTTACCCTTCTCCTGTGTGGCTTAACGATGTGACTCCTGGCCCTTGGGAACTCGAAGCCCCGTGCGGTACGACTTTCACTTTGCAAGGCCGGTGCCATTGGCTTCCGGCCGGCGCACGCCGATTAATGCAGTGAAGTCTCGACACCCTCTCGTCTTCGCCCGCAGGAAGAATGAGGCAGGTGTCGGGCTGAGGTTGCGGCACAGACTTATCTGGCGGAAGGAATTAAACACGGAGACACGGAGACGCAGAGACACGGCCTTGAAGTTATCAATCTTCAAGGCCGTGTCTCT
>JBJMGP010000123.1:0-25880 GCA_045807865.1 Pyrinomonadaceae bacterium | reverse complement strand
TTAAACGCCACGCGGACACGCCTCTTCGCGTCTTAGGTGTCGCCGACGACTGCCCATCCCCCCGCTACATCCCCTTATAGTCCGGCCCGCCGCCCCCCTCGGGCGTGACCCAGTTGATAATCTGGTAGGGATCCATGATGTCGCAGGTCTTGCAGTGGACGCAGTTGGAGAAGTTGATCTGTAGTTTGCGCTTGCCGCCGCCGTCCTCGACCATCTCGTAGACGGCCGCCGGGCAGAAGCGCTGGCACGGATTGCCGTACTCCTCCGCGCAGCGCGTCGAGCAGATGTTCGTGTCGAGCACGTGCAGGTGCGCGGGCTGATCCTCGTCGTGCGAGACGGCCGCGTGGTACACGTCCGTCACCTTGTTGAAGGTGAGCTTGCCGTCGAACTTGAGCTTGCCGTAACGCTGCGAGATGTCGTCGCCGCGGTAGCCGTACTCCTTCAACTGCTTCATCGCCTCGTGCCCCGGTTCTGAACTCGCGCGGTCAAAGAGTCCCCACGCGCGCCCGCCCGTGATGAACTGTAGGCCGGCGTTGGCGAGGCCCAGCCAGCGTCCGTGCCGGAAGGCCGCGTGGAAGTTGCGCACGCGACGCAGCTCCTGCGTGATCCAGCTCTCGCGTATCAACTGCCGGTAGCGCTTGAGCTGCTGCCGGGAGTAGTCCTCCTTGAGCAGCGCCTCGAAGATGGACTGCGCCGCGAGCATGCCGCTCTTGATGGCGGTGTGGATGCCCTTCAGGCGTTGCGCGTTGAGGAAGCCGGCCGAGTCGCCGACGAGCAGGAAGCCGTCGCCGTGGAACTGCGGGATGGCGTAGAAGCCGCCGGCCGCGATGGTCTTCGCGCCGTAGCGAATCATCCGCCCGCCTTCGAGCAGCTTCGCGAGGAACGGGTGCTCTTTGAATCTTTGAAACTCCGCGTGCGGGTCGAGCAGCGGGTCTTGATAATCCAGCCCCGTCACGTAGCCGACGTTGACGATGCGGTTCCGCATCCCGTAAATCCATCCGCCGCCGTACGTGTTCGCGTCCGAAGGGTAGCCGAGCGTGTGCGTCACGCGCCCTGTCGGGTAGCGGTCGTCCGGCAACTCCCAGAGTTCCTTGACGCCGATGCTGTAGACCTGCGGCTCGCGCCCATCATGTAAACCGAGGCGCTGCGTCAACTGCTTCGTCAGAGAGCCGCGCGGCCCCTCGCCGAGTACCGTCACCTTCGCGAGGATGTCCACGCCCGGCTCGAAGTTGGGCTTGCGCCTCCCCTCTTTGTCGATCCCTTTGTCGCCCGTGCGCACGCCGACGACGCGGTCGGCCTCGTCGTAGAGCACCTCCGCGCCAGGGAACTCCGGGAAGATGTTGACGCCGGCCTCCTCACACTTCTCGCCGAGCCACGCCGTGAGCTTGTTGAGCGAGACGATGTAGTAGCCGTGGTTCTTCAAGGGCGGCGGCGTGACGGGCGACTTGATGGCGCGCGTCTTCGTGAGATACATGAAGTAGTCTTCGTTGACCGGCGACTCGACCGGCGCGCCCTGCTCAAGGAAGTCGGGGATGAGTTCCTTCAAAGCCTTCGGATCCATCACCGCGCCGGAGAGGATGTGCGAGCCGACGGTCGCGCCCTTCTCGATGACGGCGATCTGAATCTCGCCGAGGCTTCGGCCCTTCCGCGTCCCCTTCTCCACCGCCTCGTTGTGCTCGCTCACCAGCCTTGAGAGGTGCAGCGCCCCGCTCAGAGACGCCGGCCCCGCCCCGACGAACAGCACGTCCATCTCGATACTTTCACGCTCCATCACACGCGCTCCTACGGTTCATGCCCGGGTGAAAAATGAATCGCCATTCAGTTTATCGGCGCGGCGTGAAAATAGCAAAACGGCCGTCGCCTTTGCCGATTCCGCCCGCGGGGCACATAATCTTTCGGCACGAATTGACGCCAACAATTTAAACATGAGGGGCAGCCCGATGGCCGAGCACAAGCACACGAACCGTCTCGCGCAGGAGTCAAGTCCGTACCTCTTGCAGCACGCGCACAACCCCGTGGACTGGTACGCATGGGGCGACGAAGCCCTGGAAAAGTCGAAACGTGAAGACAAGCCGATCCTCCTGAGCATCGGCTACTCGGCCTGCCACTGGTGCCACGTGATGGAGCGCGAGTCGTTCGAGAACGAGGAGATCGCGCGCCAGATGAACGAGCAGTTCGTCAACATCAAGGTCGACCGCGAGGAGCGACCTGACCTCGACCAGATTTACATGAGCGCCGTCCAGATGATGACGCGCCAGGGCGGCTGGCCCTTGACCGTCTTCCTCACGCCCGACCTCGTCCCCTTCTACGGCGGCACGTACTTCCCGCCCGAAGACCGACACCAGATGCCCGGCTTCCCGCGCATCCTCGCCGCGGTCTCCGAAGCCTACCGCACGCGCCCCGAAGAGGTGCGGCAGTCGGCGTGGGAGATTCTCTCGGAGCTGCGGCGCATGAGCGTCGCGCAGGAATCTACGGAGGTCATCGACGCGCAACTCTTCGACAGCGCCTATCGCGGGCTCGTGCGCTCTTACGACCCGCGCTTCGGCGGCTTCGGCGGGGCGCCGAAGTTCCCTTCGTCGATGAACCTCGACTTCTTCTTGAGAACTTACAAACGCACCGGCGACGCGCGCGCTTTGGAGATGGCGACGCACAGCTGCCGCATGATGGCCGAGGGCGGGATGTACGACCAGCTCGGCGGCGGTTTTCATCGCTACTCGACCGACGCGCGCTGGCTCGTCCCGCACTTCGAGAAGATGCTCTACGACAACGCGCTCCTCACACGTCTGTACCTGCACGCCTACCAGGCGACGGGCGAGCAGTTCTTTCGCCGGGTGGCGGAGGAGACGCTCGGGTACGTCAAGCGCGAGATGCTGGACGAGTCCGGCGCGTTCTACTCGACGCAGGACGCGGACTCCGAGGGTGTCGAGGGCAAGTTCTTTGTCTGGGACATGGGGGAGGTCGAGAGCCTGCTCGGCCCCCTGGACGCAAGACTCTTCTGCGCCTACTACGACGTGACCGAGGGAGGCAACTTCGAGGAGCAGAACATCCTCAACGTCAAACGACCCGCCGCGGAGGTGGCGCGCGAGGAGAAGGTTTCCGTCGAGCGACTGTCGGAGGCCGTCGAGCGCGGGCGTGGCATCCTCTTCACCGAGCGGGAGAGACGAATCAAGCCGGGCCGAGACGAGAAGGTCATCACGGCCTGGAACGGCCTGATGCTCGAAGCGTACGCGGAGGCCGCGGCCGTCCTCGAACGCGAAGACTACCGCGAGGTCGCCGAGCGTAACGCACAGTTCATGCTCGACACTCTCTTGAAGGACGGACTGCTCCTGCACGTCTACAAGGACGGGCGCGCGAAGCACGTGGGCTTCCTCGACGACTATGCGTTCGTGGTCTCCGGCCTCGTCACGCTCTACGAGACGACGGGGCGCTTGCGCTGGCTCGAAGCGGCGTCGGGGCTGACCGACAAGATGGTCGAGGAGTTCTGGGACGAGGAGGGCGGCGGCTTCTTCTACAACGGCCGGAGCGGCGAGAAACTGATCGTGCGGAGCAAAGACTACTTCGACAACGCGACCCCGTCCGGCAACTCCGTCGCCGCAGAGGCTCTGCTCCGCCTCTCCGTCCTCACGGGCAAAGAGGACTACCGGCGCAAGGCCGTCAACGTCCTGCGCCTCGTCCGCGACGCCGTCGAGCGTTACCCTTCGGCCTTCGGCTACGCCCTCGGCGCTCTCGACTTTTATCTCTCAAAGCCCAAAGAGATCGTCGTCGTCGGTGAAGCAGAAGAGGCCCGCCCGCTCCTGCGCGAAGTCTGGGGGCGTTACCTTCCTAACAAGGTCGTCGTCCTTTCAAAGGGTGCTGAACCGGCCGCGGCACAGATCGTCCCGCTCCTACAGGACAGGGCGGCGCAAGGAGACCGTGCGACCGCCTACGTCTGCGAGAACTACACCTGTCTGCAACCCGTCAACACGCCCGAAGAGCTTGCCGCCCAACTGGAAAGTAACGCGGGGCGCGCGGCCGAAGGGTGAAATTAAAACACGGAGACACGGAGAGACAGAGGCGTAGCTTGAAGCACATCACTTCAAGCTACGCCTCTGTCTCTCCGTGTCTCCGTGTTGAATGTCCTACTCTAACTCACCACCCGAAGCTCACCCGCACGACTCTCGCAAGGCGCGGAGCAAATCTTCGCCGAACTTCTTGATCTTCGATTCGCCGAGGCCGTAGATATTCGCGAGAGCTTCGAGCGTCTCAGGGCGCGCGCGGGCGAGATGTTCGAGAGTGCGGTCGGCGCAGTTCATGTAGGCCGGCACGCGCTGCGCATTCGCGAGCCCGAGCCGCCAACCTTTGAGGGCTCTGACCACGCGCTTCTCCTCCGGCGTCAGGATGAGTTCAGGCACGGCCGGCTTCCGCCTCTTCCGCGGCTCCGCCCCAGGCTCTCTCGGCTCGGACGGCACCAACTCCGACACGCGCAGCGCTAACTCAAGCCGCCCCTCTTCAGCCAGCATCCGGCTCAACTCTCCGTAGACGAGCAGAGCCATCCGCGCGTCGAGTGCGGCGTACTCGATCTGCGCGCGCGTGAGCGGCCGGCGGCGCCAGTTCGACTTCTGCAAAGTCTTGTCGATGGGCAGGCCGAACAAATGCTCACACAGTGAGGCGAGGCTGTGCGAGCCGAGCGTCAAAGCCATCCGCGACATCCGCAGCGTGTCGATGAGCCCCTCGGCCCTGACGCCCGCACCGCGCAGCACGCCCTCGTCGAAACGCGCGTTGTGCGCGATCATCTTCGTCTCCGGCGATTCGAGCAGGGGCTTGAGCGGCTCGACGCCCGTGGCCAGCACGTCCGCCACCAGCACGTCACCCTCGGGCGGCGCCAACTGCACGAGGGCCAACTGCTGCCCACTCGTCTTCGAATCCCAACAGGTCTCCGTGTCCAGCCCGATCAGCCTCTCGCCGGCCAAAGCCTCGGCCGCCTCGCGGAGCTGCGCCGCATCGTCCACGTAACGCCATGTAATCCGGCCCGACTGCTCGATCCAGCTCAAAACCCCTCCCCTCCGACCTGCCCGGCCCGGCTGGAACCCTCTCTCAAAACTGCTGCGGAAGTTACTCCCATTCAACAAGATAGGCCTTCACGCCCGGCTAAGTTTTAGCTTGACTAAAGCATCTCTAAAGAGCTACTTTAGCTGTGGCCAACAATGTTGGCCGGCACGCCGGAGCCGCACTCGCCTGACAGTCCAACTTCCTGCAATCATCGCCTGAAAATGTCGCCGATAAAAAAGTCCTCTGCCGTTCCATTCATCTGTCTGTTTGTCGCGGCCTGCCTGCTTGCCTCGCTGCTCGGCCTGCTGCTCTCGGCCTCTTCCGGCCTCGCGGCGCGGGAGGTCTCGGTGCTCGTCGCCGGCGCGCTCGCGCTTATACTCTTACTGTATCTCTCCTTCCGCCACAAGAGGACGGTCGCAGAAGTTCGCCGCGAGCCCGGGGAGCGTCTGAGTCTCGCCGAGTCCGCGGCCGAATTGAACCTGCGCGCCGTCGAGTCGCTGGCCATCGCCATCGACGCCAAGGCGCAGACGACGCACGGGCACGTGCGTCGCACGCAAGCTTACGCTCTCGGCCTGGGTCGCCTCTTGAAGGTGAGCGCGGAGGAGCTTGAGGCTCTGAAGGCGGGCGCGCTGTTGCATGACGTGGGGAACCTCGCGGTGCCCGAGCATATTCTGAACAAGCCCGGTCGCCTGTCGCCGGCCGAATTCGAGAAGATGAAGGTGCACGCCACCGTCGGCGGCGACATCGTGAGCCGCGTCGGCTTCCCCTATCCCGTCGAAGACGTGGTCAGGTATCATCACGAGCGCTGGGACGGGACGGGCTACCCGCGCGGCCTGAAGGGCGAGCGCATCCCGCTCGTGGCGCGCATCATCGCGGCCGTGGACTTCTACGACTCGACGCGCTGCGAACGTCCGTACCGCGCCGGCATGACGCGCGAGCAGTCGCTCGCACTGCTCAGGAGCAGGGCCGGCAAGTCCTTCGACCCGGTCGTCGTCGAGATGTTCGTCAAGCACGTCCGAGAGTTCGACGCGCTCCTCTCGACGACCGACCTGAACGAGCAGGTGCGCGAGGGAGCTTTCGAGACCGCGGAGGCCGCGCCCGTCGTGGCGGAGGACGGTCGCATCTCGGGCGAGTGGTCGGAGGGCTTCCGCTCAATCGCGCGCGCGCAGCGCGAGGTCGTGGCGCTGCATGAGTTGACGCAGGTCATCGGCGCTTCGCTCAACCTGCAAGACACCGTGGCCCTTGTTGCCGAGCGCCTGCGCGAGATAGTTCCGTTCGATGCCTGCGTCATCTATGCCCTGGACGACAAGACCGGACGCGCCGAACCGGTCTTCGCGGTCGGCGAGTGGGCGGAGTTCTTCTCTTCCCGGAGCGTGTCCGCCGGCGAAGGCATCACTGGCTGGGTCGTCGCCAACGCGCGCGGGATGTGGCACACGCCGCCCGAGCTTGAGCTGGCCTGCGCGCCCGCGGAGGTCTCCGCGCAGGTGCTTGATTGCATCTCCTCGCCGCTCGTGCGCGAGGACGGGGCCTTCGGCGCCGTCACGCTCTTCTCAAAGACGAAGGGCGCGTACACGGCCGAGCACCTGCGCCTGCTCGACTCCGTCTGCCTCCACACCTCCGGCGCGCTCAACAACGCTCTCGCGCACGAGCGCACGCGCGTGAGCGCCCTGACCGACCAGTTGACGGGGCTGCCGAACGCGCGCGCCCTCCAACTCATGCTCGAACACCGTCTGGCCGAATGCAGGCGCTACGAGGGCGAGGTCGTCTCCGTCCTCAGCATCGACGTGGACGCCTTCAAGGAGGTCAACGAGCAGTTCGGCCACGGCGTCGGCGACCGCCTGCTGGCCTCCGTCTCCGCGGTCGTCAAGGGTCAGCTGCGCCAGATGGACATGCTCGCACGATTCGCCGGCGACGAATTCCTCGCCGTCCTCCCGGGTGCCGACAGCCAGGTCGCCGCGATGGTCGGCGAGCGCGTCCGCCATGCCGTCGAGTCTCAGGTCTTCAACGTCAAGACCGGGCGCAACGTCGAGGTGCGTGTCAGCACCGGCACGGGCTCCTATCCCGCCGACGGCGAGACGGCCGACGAACTCCTCCGGGCGGCCACGCGCGACATGCGCCGCGACAGAGAGGCCCGCAAGCATCCCGCCGGCACTCCCGCCGCCGTCGTCCCCATCGACGCTTACAGATAGATCGCGGGCGGGCCACGTCGCGGTAAGAAGAATTAACAGGGATGGGCAGGATATTCAGGATAAGAGTTTAAATCTTTATCCTATTCATCCTGTCCATCCCTGTTAATTTTGACTTTCGCCACTCGACCCGTCGCGGTTCCGATGGCCTTTTTGCCGCGGGCCTTAAAGTCGCGTATAATCCGTTCCCGTCACAACTGAACACCGACAGTCGCGGAAGTATAGAGGCGCAGGAGCTTCGGTTGGGGCGTCTGTGTCGGCGGCTGCGCACGCACGCGCGCGAGAATTTCACACTATGAGTGAGCTTAAAGTGACACCGATGAGACCCAGGACACAGTCGGAAGGCGCCTCGGCCGGCGTCGCCGAGGGGCGCGACGAACGCGACCACATCGACCCGGCAGAACTCCGCGAGGAGCACGAGCAGAGATACCACGAGCAGCTCAAGCAGATCGAGGAGATCGACCGCGAGACTCTGCTGCGCATGCTCTACCAGATGGTACTCATCCGCCGCTTCGAGGAGAAGTCGGCCGAGTCCTACACGCTCGGCAAGATCGGCGGCTTCTGCCATCTCTACATCGGCCAGGAGGCGGTCGCCGTCGGCACGCTCTCCGCCCTCCGGCCCGACGACTACGTCTACACCAGCTACCGCGACCACGGCCACGCGCTCGTCATGGGCATCTCGCCCGACGAGGTGATGGCCGAGCTGTACGGCAAGATCGGCGGCTGCTCGAAGGGCAAGGGCGGTTCGATGCACCTCTTCGACGCCGACAAGCACTTCCTCGGCGGCCACGGCATCGTCGGCGGGCAGATACCTCTGGCCACCGGCACGGCCTACGCCACGAAGTACCGCGGCACCGATCAGGCGACGCTCGTCTTCTTCGGCGAGGCGGCGGTCAACCAGGGAGCCTTCCACGAGTCGCTCAACATGGCTCAGCTCTGGAAGATCCCCTGCGTCTACATCTGCGAGAACAACCAGTACGGCATGGGCACCTCCCTCAAGCGCGCGATGTCGATCAGCGACGTGTCGCAGAAGGCGGTCGCCTACGGGATGGCCTCGGAGTTCGTGGACGGGATGGACGTGCTCGCCGTGCGCGCGGCCACCGAGCGCGCCGTGGAGCGCGCGCGCAAAGAGTACCTGCCGTCGCTCCTCGAAATCCGCACCTACCGCTTCATGGGCCACTCGATGTCCGACCCGGGCCACTACCGCACGCGCGCAGAGATCGAGCGCTACCAGGAGCGCGACCCCATCAAGGTCTTCGGCGACAACCTGCGCGAGAAGGGCGTGCTCGACGACGCCGGCCTCAAGGAGATCGAAGACCGCGTGCGCGCCGAGGTCGAGCGCTCCGTCAAGTTCGCCGACGAGAGCCCCGAGCCCCCGCCCGAGGAGTTATTCACCGACATCTACGCCAATCCGATAAATCCGCGTAAGCCGTGAACCGTCAACCGTGACAAGTGAAGGGCAGTTCTTTCCAGTCACGGTTGACGGTTCACGGTTTACGTTCTTCCGGAGGTTTCCAGTGGCAGTTATCACGATGCGCGAGGCGCTCAACCAGGCGATGCGCGAGGAGATGCGCCGCGACGAGGGCGTCTTCCTGATGGGCGAGGAGGTCGCGGCCTATCAGGGCGCGTACAAGGTCTCGAAGGGTCTGCTCGAAGAGTTCGGCGACAAGCGCGTCGTCGATTCGCCCATCACGGAGCTGGGCTTCGCCGGCCTCGGCGTGGGCGCGGCGATGGTGGGCCTGAGGCCCATCATCGAGTTCATGACCTTCAACTTCTCCATCCTCGCCACCGACCAGATCATCAACTCGGCGGCGAAGATGCGCTACATGTCGGGCGGGCAGTTCAAAATCCCCATCGTCTTCCGCGGCCCGAACGGCTCCGCCTTCCAGGTCTCGTCGCAGCACTCGCAGGCGCTTGAGAGTTGGTACGCGCACTTCCCCGGCCTCAAGGTGGTGATGCCCTCGACGCCGGCCGACGCGAAGGGACTCTTAAAGAGCGCCATCCGCGACGACGACCCCGTCGTCTTCCTCGAACAGGAGCGCATGTACGGCAACAAGGGCGAGGTGCCCGACGGCGAAGACTTCCTCGTCCCCCTGGGCGTCGCCGACGTGAAGCGCGAGGGCTCCGACTGCACCATCGTCGCCCGCTCGATGACAGTGACCCTGGCGCTGAAGGCGGCCGAAGAGTTGGAGAAGCAGGGCGTCTCGGTCGAGGTCATCGACCCGCGCACCATCCGCCCGCTCGACATCGACACCATCGTCAACTCGGTGAAGAAGACCAACCGCGTCGTCATCGCCGAGGAGTCGCACGCCTTCTGCGGCGTCGGCGCGGAGCTGAGCGCGCAGATCATGGAGCACGCCTTCGACTATCTCGACGCGCCCGTCAAGCGTCTCTCCGGCGTCGACGCCCCCACGCCCTACGCCAAGAACCTCGAACGGCTCGCGCTCCCCGATGTCGAGCGCATCGTCAAGGCCGTCCGCGAGGTCTCGTACCTGGACTGAAAACATAAACTGAGGGTTCCAATGGCAACGCAGGTCGTGATGCCGAAGCTGTCGCCGACGATGGAGGAGGGGCAGCTCTCGCGCTGGCTGAAGAACGAGGGCGACAAGGTGGGCGTCGGCGAGCCGCTCGCCGAGATCGACACCGACAAGGCGACGATGGAGGCGCAGGCGCTCGCCACGGGCGTGCTGCGGAAGATTCTCGTCCCCGCGGGCGAGACCGTCCCGCTCGGCGCCATCATCGCCATCATCGGCGAGCCGGACGAAGACATCTCCGGGCTCCTCAAAGAAGCCTCCTCGGGCGCCGCGCAGTCCGAGAAGCAGGAGCGCATCGAGGAGAGCACAGAGGGACGCGCGTATGGCGCGCCCGACGAAGTCGCACAGGTCGTCCCCGGCGGCGAGCGCACGCAGGCGACCGTCGAAGGCCAGCCGGTCAAGGGTGATGTCGGCGGCGCGCCGACCGAGCCCGCGCCCCAAGCTCAACCAACGGGTGGCAACGGACAGCGCGGCGACGGCCGGCTCATCGTCTCGCCCATCGCCGCCCGTATGGCGGCCGACGCCGGCATCAACCTCAACACGCTGACGGGCAGCGGCCCCGGCGGCCGCATCGTCAAGCGTGACATCGAGGCGGCCATGAAGGGCGGCGCCGCCGCGGCTCAACCTGCCGCACAGCCGCAGGCACAGCCGCGAGCGGAAGAGGCACGGCCCGCGCAACAGCCGGCCGTCCAGCCCGCGGGCGGAGCGGCGCCCTACCGCGAAGAGAACGTGACCACGATGCGCGCCACCATCGCGCGCCGCCTCTCCGCCTCGCTCGGCCCCATCCCGCACATCTTCCTCACGACCGAGATCGAGATGGACAAGACGGCCGAGATGCGCAAGCAGTTGAACGCACTCGACCCCGAGAACAAGGTCAGCATCAACGACTTCGTCATCAAGGTCGCGGCCCACGCGCTCATGCAGCACCCGGCCGTCAACTCCTCCTTCCAGGAGAAGACCATCCGCTACTACGAGCGCGCAGACATCGGCGTCGCCGTGGCGCTTGAGAACGGGCTCATCACGCCGGTCGTCCGCGCGGCCAACACGAAGTCGGTCGGGCAGATCAGCCGCGAAGTCAAAGAGCTCGCCGAGCGCGCACGCAACCGTAAGCTCGCGCCCGAGGAGTACACCGGCGCGACCTTCTCCGTCAGCAACCTCGGCATGTTCGGCATCAGCGAGTTCACGGCGCTCATCAACCCGCCCGAGGCGTGCATCCTCGCCGTCGGCGCGATGACGCCCACGCCCGTCGTGCGCGACGGCGAGGTGACGGTGCGACAGCTCATGAAGGTCACGCTCTCCTGCGACCACCGCATCGTGGACGGCGCGACCGGCGCCAAGTTCCTCCAGACGCTCAAGCAGATTCTTGAGAACCCGCTCTACCTGATCGCTTAGAACTGACAAGGGGAGACGATGAGCACGAACCAACCCGAAGAGGCGCCCGCCAACGTGACGACCGACGCGGAGAGCCAGGAGTACGGCGCGCAGCACGGGCAGACGCCCGAGGGACAGAACACAGGCTCCTCCGACCCGGACGCACAGGCCGACCCCTCCAACACCGGCGCCGGCGAACCCGGCGAAGGCACCGGCGCCAAGGGCGGCGAGTACAGCTAAGTCCGGACGCATGGAGGCGTTCTCAGCCCGCTTTCGACGCAGAGACACAGAGACACGGAGACACAGCCGGTTGAGTCATATGCTCGAAGCTGTCTCTCCGTGTCTTTGTGTCTCTGTGTTAAAGAAGTAACTGAGTGGACTCGTGACGGTACAGAAGAGGAATGAAGCCGGGCCGCACGTTGCCCTTCTGGCGGTTCAAGTCATTTTCGGGACGTGGCCCGTGTTGGGGAAGATCGCGCTGCGTGCCGTGCCGAGCACCGGACTCGTCGCGATTCGGGTCGGGGGCGCGGCAGCCGCCTTCCTGCTTCTGTTGGGCCTGCGCGGCCGACTCGTCAAGCCCAACCGCCGAGACCTCGCGCGGCTCGCGTGCTACAGCCTGCTCGGCGTCGTCCTCAACCAGTTCCTCTACGTCAAAGGTCTCTCACTCTCGACCGCCGTCAACGCCGCCATCATCAACGCGACCATCCCTGTCTTCACACTCATCGTCGGCGCACTTCTCGGGAAAGAGAGACTGACGGCGCGCGTCACCCTGGGGACGCTCGTGGCCGCGGCCGGGGTGGTCTACCTGATCGACCCTCTCCGCGCGAGCCTCGGCGGCGACACGATGCGGGGCAATCTGCTCCTCGTCGCCAACACCTTCTGCTACGGCGCGTACCTTGCCGTCTCGCAGGACGTATTCAGGCGCTACGGCGCGCTGACCGCGATGACGTGGCTCTTCGCCATCGGCAGTCTCGCCGCCGTCCCCTTCGGCGGCTACCAACTCGCGCAGACCGACTTCGCACACGTCGGCCTCATCGTCTGGCTCGTGCTCGTCTACACGGTGCTCGTGCAGACGGTCGGCGCCTACTACCTCAACGCCTGGGCGTTGGAGCGCGTCGCGCCGAGCACGGTCGCCGTCTACATCTACCTCCAACCGCTCTTCGCTTTCGTCGTCGCCCCGCTCCTGCTCGGCGCGGGCGAGCGGCCGGGCTGGCGCCACGCCGTCGCCACTCTGCTCATCTTCGCCGGCGTCGGCGTGGTCACACTCGGCCGGCGGCGCTTCGAAGCAGAGGTCTCTGAACACCCTGACGCGCTCGCGCACTGATTTGTTAGAATCCGGCGCGGAAACTTTTTATGTTGGACGAAGGCGCACAGGGCGGGGTGGTTTCGGAGGCGGGGCTCAAGGCTTCGGCCGCCCGGTCATCGGTCGCAGCCGCGGCCCTCCTCATCGCGCTCAAGACCGTGACGGGCGTGCTCACCGGCTCGATCAGCGTGTGGGCCTCTCTGCTCGACTCGGCGATGGACATCTTCGCGTCGGCGATCAACTACTACGCCGTGCGCGCCGCCTCCGCCCCGCCCGACGAAGACCATCGTTACGGCCACGGCAAGGCCGAGTCGCTGGCCGGCCTCTTCCAGTCGTTCGTCATCTGCGCCTCCGGGCTCGTACTGCTCTGGGAAGCGGCCCGCCGCATCATCACCCCACACCAGACCGCTTCGGAATGGCTCGGGGTCGGCACGATGGCGGTCGCGTCCGGCGTGAGCTTCGCGCTCGTGTCGCGCCTGCGTCAGGTGGCGCGCCAGACGGACTCGCCCGCGCTCGCCGCCGACGCCGTCCACTACGCGACCGACGTTTACACGAACGGTGCGGCGCTCTTCGCGCTGCTGCTCGTGGCGCTGACCGGCTGGACGCTCGCCGACCCTCTCATCTCACTCCTCATCTCCGGCTTCATCCTCTGGTCGGCGGTGGACGTGGCGCGCGAAGCGGTCAACGTGCTGATGGACAGGCGGCTCCCGCGTGCCATCGACGCGCAGGTGGCCTCCGTCGTCGAGCGCTTCCGCGACAAAGGCGTGCTCGGCTTCCACGACCTGCGCACACGCCGCTCCGGCTCGCTCCAGTTCATCGACCTGCACCTCGAAGTCGAGGCCGACCAGACGCTTCAACAGGCGCACGACCTCACCGTCCGCGTCATCCGCGAGATTCAAAACGAAATCCCACGCTCCCGCGTGCAAATCCACACCGACCCATCAAAAGAGCCGTGAACCGTCAACCGTGACAAGAAGATGAAACTGTCTTCCTCTCGTCACGGTTGACGGTTCACAGTTTACGGCCCTAAGCCGTCTTCTTCGCCATCGTCCCCTTCTCTTTTTCGCCCTCGGCCAGGCGGCGCAGCTCGAAGAGTTTCATGAGGGCTTCGACGGGTGAGAGCGAGTTGAGGTCTGCGGCGAGGAGTTCTTCGACGATGCGCGCGCCGCGGCCCCAGGCTGTGGCGTCGAAGTCTGCGAGCGCTTCGACCGCACCTCTGTCATCCTCTGCGCCCCCGGACTCGTATTCGCGCAGTAGTTCTTCGGCACGGCGGACGACGGGCGCGGGCAGGCCGGCGAGTTTCGCTGCGTAGACTCCGTAGCTGCCTTCGGCGACGCCCGGGACGACCCGGTAGAGAAAGACTAATTCACCTTCGCGCTCGGCACTCTCTCCGTGGAGGTTGCGCAGTCGCGGCAGCGTCTCGGCCAGCGCGGTCAGCTCGTGGTAGTGCGTGGCGAAAAGCGTCTTCGAACGTAGCCGCGGATGGTTATGTACGTATTCGAGGACGGCGCGCGCCACCGCCAGCCCGTCATAGGTCGAAGTGCCGCGGCCGAGTTCGTCCAGAAGCACGAGCGAGCGGGGCGTGGCGTGGTGGAGAATGTGCGCCGTCTCCGTCATCTCGGTCATGAAGGTGGATTCGCCACTGCCGATGCGGTCGTAGAGACCGATGCGCGTGTAGACGCGGTCTGTGAGCCCAACGGTGGCCGCCGCCGCGGGGACGAAGCTCCCCGCCTGAGCCATGATGACGATGAGCGCCGCCTGACGCAGGAACGTGGACTTGCCGGACATGTTCGGCCCCGTGATGAGGGCTATCTCGGGCGCCCCTGCGCCCCCGAGTTCGAGGTCGTTGGCAACGAAGTCCCCCTCTTCAAACAGTCTTTCAAGCACAGGGTGGCGCCCGCCGCGCACGCTGAGGACTGGCTCGTCGAGGACGGTCGGGCGGACGTAGTTCCAGCGCGCGGCGCTCTGCGCCAAAGAGGCGACGGCGTCGAGGTGCGCGAGCGTCGAGGCCGCGGCGAGTATCTCTTCGCGCGCACGGCCGATCTCGGCGCAGACCTGCCGGAAGATGCCCGCCTCAAGCTCCGTGATGCGCTCCTGCGCGTTGAGGACGAGCGACTCGTGCTCCTTCAGCTCCAGCGTGACGAAGCGCTCGGAGGCGGCGAGCGTCTGCTTGCGCGTGTAGACGGTCGGGACGAGGTGCAGGTTCGGCTTCGTGACCTCGATGAAGTAGCCGAAGACCTTGTTGTAGCCGACGCGCAGGCTCTTGATTCCAGTACGGGCGCGCTCGCGCTGCTCCATCTCGGCAAGGAAGGTCTTGCCGTTCTTGAGCAGCGAGCGTAAGGAGTCGAGCTCTTCCGAGTAACCCTCGCGGATGACCCCCGAGTTGTCGCCGCGTCTTGGCAGGTCGTCGTTGACGGCCGAGCGGATACGCCCGAGCACGCCCTCGCACGTCGGGAGGGATGAGAGCGAGCCGCCGAATCTCGCGGCGTCGCGCTGGAGGAGTGCGCGCACACGCGGCACGGCTTCGAGGCTCTGTCTTAATGCTAAAACTTCCGAAGGCGTCGCCAGCCCCGCCCGCGCGCGCCCCGAAAGACGTTCGAGGTCATGCACGTTTTCGAGGGCGGCCGTCAACTCCGCACGTTCTTTGTCGCGCGCGACGAACCATGCGACGTGCTCCTGCCGGCGCGCTATCTCGGCGAGGTCTAACAAAGGTTGGCGCAGCCAGCGGCGCAACATCCGCCCGCCCATCGCCGTCCGCGTCTCGTCCAGAGTCGCGAGCAGCGAAGGCGCTCCGCCGAAACTCTCGAATATCTCAAGACTGCGGACGGCCTGCGCGTCGAGCACCATGTAGGACTCGGGGTTGTAGCTCGTCAGCCGCGTCAACTGTTCGGCCACGCCCGCCTGCGTCTCCGAAAGGTACTTGATGACGGCGGCCGCCGCCGCGGTGGCGAGCGGCCAGCGCGACAGGCCGAACGGGGCGAGCGTCCGCGCGCCGAAATGTTTTTGGAGGACGCGCTTCGCCGGCCCCGGCTCGAAACTTTCTTCCGGGCGGCGCGTGATGAAGCCCGGCAACCCTGACGTTTGTGCCGCCACGCCTTTGGCGACCAGCACCTCGGACGGCGCGATACGTTGGAGCTCGGCGAGGGCTGCTTCCGCCTCAAGTTCCGTCGCCTGAAAGTCGCCCGTCGTCACATCCGCGTAGGCGACGCCGGCACGACGCCCGTCCGTGGCGAACGCGGCGAGATAGTTGTTGACCTTGCTCTGAAGCAGCCCGGTTTCGAGCACCGTCCCGGGTGTGACGACGCGCACCACGTCACGCTCGATGAGGCCGCGCCCCGCCGTTTCGCCGCGGACGGGCGTGGCGGTCAACTGTTCGCAGATGGCTACGCGGTGGCCGCGCGAGATGAGCGTGGCGAGATGCCGTTCGAGACTGTGGTGCGGCACGCCCGCGAGCGGGACGCGCACGCCGCGACCCATCGGCTTCGAGGTGAGCACGATGTCCAGCTCGCGCGCGAGCAGGCGCGCGTCGTCGTCGAAGGCTTCGTAGAAGTCGCCGATGCGGAAGAGGAGGATGGCGTCGGCGTGGCGGCGCTTGATGTCGAGGTACTGTTGGCGGAGTGGCGTGGACGGCGTCGTCATCGCTCGAAGAGTGCGGCGAGAATGTCCCCGACGGATGTGAGCGAGCGATGGAGGCGGCTGAGCTGCTCGAAGCTGAGGATGGTCGTAACCCTGCCGATCTCGTGGAAGGGGCCGGTGCGCGCGAGACTCAGCTGCCGCTCGGCGCGGTTCGTGTCGCGCTCGCTGTCCACGACGAGAAAGGGGCGCGTGCGCTGCGCGTCGTAGGCGCGCTTCAGCTTGGCCAGCGCGGCGTCCACGTTTCCCTTGCGCTGCACCTCGAAGACGTGGCTGAGGCGCGGACTGTCCTCCGCCTCGCGCCAGACCACGTCGTAATAATCGAACTCCGCCTCGGCGTGATACCCGAGCACTCGCGCGATCTGGACCAGCATCAACTGGACTTCAACGTGCGAGAGTCCTTCGGCGGCCGCCGCCTCGACGGACGTGGGCGCGTCGAACGTGAATTGAATCTCCTCCTCCGAGACTCGACGCCTTCCCCTCTCCGTCAGGCGCCAGCGTCCACGGTCGCGCTCTATCTCGCGCCGCTCGTCGAGGCCGCGCGCCGCCGCCTGCACGAGGCGACGCCACTGCCTTCTGTGCCCGTTCGAAACGGCCAACACCTCCTCCGAACTGAGTTGCGGGAAGTAAGCCACGAGCCGGTCGTAGAGAAAACGCACGTGCTCCGCGCCGCCCGTGGCGGCCAGCTCCTGGAGGAGCGGCAGTTCGATGCGTTCCACACTCGGGTATGGCATTGAAAGGCTCGGGAGTGTTTAGAAGACGGGAAGGGCAGTTCCCGTCACAAAGGCTAAAACGTCACGAGGGAAAGTTACAGGAGAAGCGGGCGAACAATCAAGCCAGCGGGAGGCGGCAAAGCTTACCGCGGAGACGCGGTGAGCTTTGCCTTAGTGAAAGTTAGGGTTTTGATAACCTTCAGCGTAACCGCGGAGGAAGCAGTCACGGTACGCCTGCTTGTCGGCGGGGCTTCTACCCCAGGTGAAGAGGCCCCCGCCGCCATTCTTGTAATGGTGCGAGCGGTACGGGTCGTTGCTCATGCCTCGGCCCGCGTCGCTGGCGCCCGTGCTCAGGCCCTGTTCGTAGCCGCGCTCGCATTCGTCGCGGCCGTCGTCGTTCTGGTAGGCGCCATTAGCGGACGACGTGTCGTAGATGTTCGGATAGTTGTCGTGTGAGTGATGGCGGTGTCGGTGGTCGTCATTCCCGTCGTGCTTCCGGCCGTGGTCGTGGCGGTCACCACCGTCGCCCCGACCGCCATGATGTCGCCCGTCGCCGCGGTCGCCGCCGCCAGAACCCGAGCCGCCCCCATCGCCGCCCGTCCCCGTGCCGCCCCCGCCGGGGTTATCCCGATGATGGCGGTTGTGGCCCTCGCCGTCGCCGCCACGGCCGCTGCCGCCTCTCCGGCCTTCGTCGCCCCTGGTGCGGTCACGGCCGCCGTTGTCGTTGTTAATATTACTGCTATCGCTGCTGCTACTGCTGCTGGAACTGCTACTACTGCTACTACTGGAACTGCTGTTACTGCTACTGCTGTTGCTACTGGAACTGTTATCACTACGACTACTGCTATTGTCTGAACTCCGCTCGACGCTCCGGGAGGTGCTTTCGTCATTCCTGTCAACCTCACGCCGGGCCTGCGCTCGGGCGGCCGTTGACGGCGACAGGGCCGCCACGCAAAGCAACAGCAACAACGGCGCGACTGACACGCCTGTCAGTCTTCTCAGATTGTTTGTCGTCATGGCTTGTCTCCGCGCGCGTCCCGCTCCGGGTATCTCGCGCGCCTCAACGGGAGAGCTGTGGCCTGCAATATACACCCGGCGCCCCCCTTCGTCACGCATTTGATAATCGCACACTCAATGAAAAAAGCGGGGGCGGCTGAACTGAAGGGACTTCCCTTCTTCAGCCGCCCCCGCGGGGCTTTTTGTTTACGGGCTCGTTAGGCGGCCCGTTCGTGAACGAGGCCGAAGCTCTCGTGTATTTCGTCGGCGTCGAGGGTGTCGCGTTCGAGCAGGCCGGCGACGAGGTGCGCGATCTCGGCGCGGCGCGAGTCCACGACCTCGCAGGCGCGCTTCAACTGCGCGTCGATGATGTCGCCGGTCGCGTGCTCGATGCGGTCGAGCAGCTTCTGGCTGTGCGGGTCTTCAGGCTTGCCGAGGTGAATGGGGCCGAGCGGGCTCATGCCAAACTCTGCGACCATGCGGCGCGCAATCTCGACGGCGCGCTCGATGTCGTTGGAAGCCCCGGCCGTCATGGTATCGAGCAGAAGAATTTCCGCCGCGCGCCCGCCGAGGAGCATCGCGATCTGGTCTTCGAGGTACTCGCGCGTGCGCATCAGGCGGTCGCGCTCGGGCAAAGCCTGCGTCACGCCGAGGGCGCGTCCGCGCGGGAGGATGGAGACCTTGTGTATCGGGTCGCCGTTCTTCACGGCCAGACCGACAGCGACGTGCCCCGCCTCGTGGACGGCCGTCGCGTAGCGCTCATCCTCGTCCATCATAAAGCCCTTGCGCTCGACGCCCATCAGAATCTTGTCGCGCGCGTATTCGACGTGCGTGCGGCCGACCGCCTCCGAGCCGTCGCGCGTCGCCGCGATGGCCGCCTCGTTCAGAAGGTTCGCCAAGTCTGCGCCGGAGAAGCCGGGCGTGCCGCGCGCGATCCAGCCGAGGTCGAGACCGTCTTCGAGCTTGAGCTTGCGCGAGTGGACGCGGAGTATCTGCTCGCGGCCGCGCATGTCCGCGAGGTTGACCGTGATCTCTCGGTCGAAGCGGCCGGGTCGCGTGAGCGCCGAGTCGAGGATGTCTGGGCGGTTGGTCGAAGCGATGACGACGACGCCGCTCAACTGCTCGAACCCGTCCATCTCGACGAGGAGCTGATTCAAAGTCTGATCCTGGTCGGCCGAGGCCGAGTCGCCGCCGCGGCCACGCTTGCGACCTAGGGCGTCAATCTCGTCGATGAAGATGACGCAGGGCGCCAGCTTGCGCGCGCGCGCGAAGAGCCGCCGGACGCGCGCCGCGCCTAAGCCAGCAAACTTCTCCTGGAAGCTTGAGCCGGAGACGGAGAGGAAAGGCACGTCGGCCTCGCAAGCGGCGGCGCGCGCCAGCAGAGTCTTGCCCGTGCCTGGGGGGCCGGAAAGGAGTATGCCGCGCGGCGGGCGCCCGCCGAGGCGGCCGAACTTCGTAGGGTCGCGCAGGAAATCGATGGTCTCGGCCAGCTCCGAGCGCGCCTCGTCCACGCCGGCTACGTCCTGGAAGGTGACGTGCTGCGCGGGGCCTGCCTCGCTCGCGTTCGACTCGCCCTGCACGCCCATGCTGGCGTAGACGCGCCAGCCGATGAGGGCGAAGATGGCGAGGGCCGCGGCCGGCAGTAGATAGTTTAGGGCGGTGACGAGCACGCCGGGCTGCTGCGTCTCGAACGAGACAGGGACGTGTGCCTTCTCGAACGCAGCCACCACCTCGTGCTGTGCGACCGCGTTGGTGACGACACCCTGGACGACGGCGCCGTCCGCCTGCGAAACCGTGACGACCTCGCCCGAGACGCTCACCTTCTGCGCCGAGCCCGCTTCGGACAACTCTCGGAGCTGACTGAAGGAGATGTCGCGGACAGTGGGCTGCACGCGTGCGGCGTTGAAGGCCACGACGGCGACGGCCGCGATGAGAGACAGGAGGGCGACTGAGACGACGAGCGTGACTCTCTTCTTCTTCGGGGGAACGGAACGAGAAAAAGGCATAGAGACCTCGAAAAAATAAAGAGGGAGCCGGGGGATTCAAAGACTCCTTCGGTTCGAGCAGTTGTTAAGCTTTAGAAACCGCCTCAGGAGGGCCGTCGGGGGCCGCCGGACAGGTTCAAGCGGTGACAAGCGGAGACGCCCGCCGAAGCGGCGGACGCTGGCTTACACTCTAGCAGTCAAGAGGTTTTCAAGTCCAGCGAAAATCCTTCGAACCGTCTTCGTCCGTCCGAGGCTTTAGCTTCTACAGCGGCCGGAACCGCTCACTCTTCCGATGACACGCTTTAGCCTCCGGTTGCCGCCCGACACTGCTTTTTCTAAGACTTATTTAAACTCGGCGCCGCACGAGCGGCAGTGCGTGCGGCGCTTCGCGTTGAGGGTGGCGCAGGCCGCACAGCGTTTGTACATCGTGCGCGCGAACCAGTTGGTGATGAAGGCGCTGACCACGAGTATGCCGACCAGGACGAGGATGCTGAGGAGAGTGTCTTTCAACCCTTGTATCTCTCCAGCAACTCGCTCTGGTAGCGCCGGCCGCGATCATAGCCGCGCCTGAAAGCAGACTCTTCGCACTCCGCGCCGTAACACTCGCGGAGCCGCCCGGCGTCATCGTCGTAAGCGCGGCCGCGCGCGCGCGGGTGGAGCGACGCTTCGAAGCCGCGCCGGAAGACGGGTTCGTCCGAGCCGAAGTCGCCTCCGTCCACGGTGTACTCGGCCTCCTCCGCGTCGCGCAGGCCGACCCACCACGACTCGCGCGCCGCGTCCACGCTCTCGGCCCCGGCTGCCTTAAACAGGTCGCGCGAGACGCCCTCAGACACCTCGTCGTCGGCCACGACCAGCACGACCGAGCGCCCGCGCCGCAACGCGTCCTCGTAGATGAACAGCTCGTCGTGCGGCAGCCCCTCGGCCATCGAGCCTTCGAGCGCGCCGCCCGCCGCCATCCCCGTGGCCGCGCCGCCCGCACCGAGCAGAGCCGCCCCGACCAGCCCCGCCGCGAGCACCGGCCCCACCCCAGGGACGAGCAGACTCGCCGCCGCCGCGCCCAGGTGCAGACCGCCCGCGACGCCCAGCGCCCCGCCGACGACTCCGCCCACCGCCTTGCCCATGCCGGGCTGCTCGGTCTCGGTCGTCGGCACTTCGTCGAGCTGGCTTTCGGAGGTGCCGGGCGTGAGGAGGCTCACGCGGTCTTCGCCGATGCCGGCCGTGCGCAAAGCCTCGACGGCGCTCTCGGCGTCCGCCGACGAGTTGAAGATTCCAGCGACAGTGCTCATGCGTTCCACGTCTTCGGGCGCGCCCCTGCGAGGGATTTACGCCCCGGCCGCCTTCCCCGGCCAAGTTGTCCGAACCCACCTGGACTGACGATCAAGACTGAAAGCTTGGTTGGGTAATTCTAACACGGAAAGTGGGCACGAAATTAATACGTTGAGCGGGCAAATGAGTCGTGTTAAAGTGTGACTGCCTTCCCGAATGTTTCCGTCCGGAGCCGCATGCGCATGATCGGAATCGTCGAAAAGCACTGGCCGATGTCTGTGGGCGACGGCAAGGCGACGCGCAAGAAGAAGCCGCGCATCCTCGCCATCACGACCGACTGCTGCACGGGCTGCGCGGGCTCGCCCGCCTGCATCGAGTATTGTCCCATCGAAGCCTGCATGTTCTGGGTGCCCGACGAAGACCACACGCCCTTCGGACGCATCGAGGTCGATCCATACCTCTGCATCGGCTGCCAGAAGTGCATCAGCAAAGGCCCCGACGGCGCCTTCCTCGACGGCTGCCCCTGGGACGCCATCGAGATGGTGCCGACCGAAGACTGGGAGGCAATGCACGGCGTCAACCTGCCCGACGCCCCGCCCCCGCCCCCGAGCCAGTGAACAGTAGATAGCGAGTGGTAAATTGGACTTGAGTCACGCCCGGCCCGGCATTCGAACCTGGCCGGGCGTTGTTGTCTCTTCTATTCACCATTAACTATCTACTTCCCGAGCGGCGCTTGATGGCTTCGGCCGTCTGCGCCGCCTCTCTTTTTATCTCGTCTGATTTAGCCGCGGCCGCGAAGCGCTCGATCTCGGGCACGTCCCCCGGCTCGCCGAAGTATGCGAGACCGATGAGCGCGCCGCGCGTCTGCTCGAAGTCGGGGGCGATGACGAACAGTTCCGCGCCGGCGTGCCAGGCATCTCCCTCTTTAATCAGCGCCCGCTCGATGACGCCCGGCAGAGGGGAGCGAATCTCTTCGACAAGATTCGGCTTGACGGTGTACCTCACCAGCAGCGTCTCCCTCTTAATGTTGCTGCCGGCGGTGAGCGCCGTCAGCGCAGTCCCTTCCGACTGCGCGATGACTGTGTATGGGCGGAGCATCGCCAAAAGTTCGGGGCGACAGCGTGGGTCGCCGAAGCGCACCAGGGCGAGCGCGGCGTTATGGCGCACGATGGGCTCCGGGTCTGCGACGAGACGGGCGAGCGACTCGCGGAACTCTTCAGACCTGTGCTCGATGCCCATCGCCCACGCCGCCGTCATACGCACGTCGGGCGAAGGGCTCGAAGCAAGCCCTGTGACCTGCGCGTTCCAGCGAGCGGCGGCGGCGTCACCGCGCTCGTATGCTTCGGCGATCTGGGAGAGCGCGTGCTGCGCGTGGCGCGGGTTCCCTTCACTCAGATACTTCCCGATCTCCTCGTCGCCCAGAGACCTCCCGAACCAGGTCCAGTACCACGTCAGGAAGGGCACGACCACGAAGAGCACCGCCACCACGGCGAGCGGCCACGGCGAGCGCCTGCGTCTCACGCCGTCATCTTCGGTGCTGGCTCGCGAGTCGCTCATCGCTTCACTGCGGCCTGTAGAGGTGATAGAGCATGAGGTAGACGACGACGCCCGTGACGGAGACGTAGAGCCAGAGCGGGTACGTCCAGCGCGCGATGCGCCGGTGGCGTGCGAAGTCGCCGGCCAGCGCGCGGCGCAGCGTGACGACGATGAGCGGAACGATGGCCGCCGCCAGGACGACGTGCGTGATGAGGATGACGAAGTAGACGGGACGGATGAGCCCCTGCCCCGCGAACCGGACGGAGCCGTACTGCGCGTGGTAGACGACGTACGAGACGAGGAAGAGGCAGGAGACGACGAGCGCCGAGAGCATCAGGCGGCGGTGGGCCTGCACGTTTCCCCGCCTGATCTGGTAGAGCGCCGCGACCAGCAGCACGAAGCTCGTGAAGTTGAGCGCGGCGTTTAGGTGCGGTAGTACCGAGTCGTTCATAACCTACGAGAACGCCTCGGCGATGGCCGCCGTGTTCTCGTAGCACTGGAAGCCCGTGACCTTGCCGCCGCCGTCGAAGGTGAAGACGAGCGCCCACTCGTTGTCGAAGGTCTTGCCCGTCCCCTTCACGCGCCCGCGCTCGCGGCCGAGCACGACCACGCGGTCTCCTTCCGCGACGAAGGCGCCCGGCTCGAAGTGCTCGAAGTCAACGTTCGTGCCGAGTTGGACGAAGAACTCGGTGGCGCCGGCGTGGCCGCGGCGGTCGCCGAAGTAGGGGATGACCTCGGGGCCGGGCGCCTTCCACGTCACGTCCTCCGAGACGTGTTCGAGGACGCCGGGGATGTCGCCGCGCCCGAAGGCTCCGAAAATCGACCGGACGGTACTCTTGTTCTCTGCTGCGCTCATCCTTCAACCTTCTTCTTGGGGGGGTGCGCCTTCGGGGCCGGCGCCTTCTTCTCGCTCAACTCCTCGTAGCCGCAACGTTCGCACTGCCACGCGGGGAAGACCCCGCCCGGGTCGGTCGCGTTCTGATAGACCGCGCGGTCGGACGGGATGATCTTGCCGCCGCACGCGGGGCACACGCGCCCGCGGATGGTCTGCCGTTCCACGTCAACGGCCGGGACTATTTCGTCTGCCATCGTGTCACACTCAGTTTATCTACGCGCCTGCTAGGGTTCGCGGTTTTGGCCTTCTTCGTCCCCCTTCGCCTTCCTGTAGACGACGGCGAAGATGGCGCAGAAGATGGAGACGGGCGGGATGAGGAGGACGATGATGGCGAAGTTCATCGTGCGTGCCGTCTGGTCGTTCTGCAACGCCGAGCGGCAGAGCGGGCACTGCGCGAGCGCCGTCTCGGGCCACGCCGCGGCCAACGCCGTGAGCGCGAGCGCCGCGGCGCAGACGAGAATGATGCTGCCCTTCGTCCTCGACAATTCCTTCACCTCTCTAATGCTCAGGGGCGGGCACGCCCTCCGCCTCCGGGGCGACGGCCTCCGTCTTCGTCGTGCGGAGTTTCCCCGCGCGGAAGCTGTCGGGGAAGACGATGAAGAGCAGGCAGATGCAGATGGCGACCGTCGGGATGAGCGTCAGGACGAGGCTCAGGCGCTCGAACCGCAGGTGCATGAAGTAGGCCACGATCATCGCCGCCTTGATGAGCGAGATGCCGATCAAGATCGTCAGCATGATGTGGAGCGGCACGTGGATGTAGGCCAGGAAGACCTCGACGACCGTCAGCGCGAGCAGGCCCAGCAGCACGTACAGGAACATCCGCGTCCCGCCCTCGAAGTGCACGTGCTCGGCCGCGCGGATGGGCGGCACCTCGTCGCCCACGGCGAACGGGCGGACGCCGCGCGCGCGCATCGAGAGCGCCGGGACGGCGACGAAGGTCAGCGCCAGCAGCAGGCAGACGGCCGTGAAGAAGAGGCTGTCTATGGTCAGGAACTTCCCCGCCTCCACGGCGTTCAGCGCCGCCAGCACGAGAAAGCCCGCGGCCATCAAGACGCAGACGCCCATCAGCAGCAGGTCGGACTTTCTGAACACGTCTCGGATGTTTTCGCTCGACATCTTCGGCCTCCCCTCTTTAATGTCCGACCACGGGCTTGAAATCGACCGACATCAGGTAGATGAGCGGGAAGACGAACATCCAGACGAGATCGACGAAGTGCCAGTAGAGTCCGCTGATCTCAACGTCCTCGTGGCGCGTCTTCTTGATGCGCAGCGCGACGACGCCGAGGTAGAGGATGCCCGTCAGGACGTGGAACATGTGCAGCCCCGTGATCGCGAAGAAGCTGGCGCCGAAGAGCGGCGGCGCCTGCGGCCAGCGGTGCGCCCACTCGCCCGCGAGCCGGAAGGGGCGCAGGCCCTCGCCGATGAGGTGGCTCCACTCGATGGAGTGCAGGACGAGGAAGGTCAAGCCGCCGAGCATCGTCGCGCCGATCCAGCGCCGCGCCGCCTTGAGCTTGTTGTGCGCCGACGCCCGCACCGCCATCACCATCGTGAAGCTCGACGCGAGGAGGAAGAGCGTCATCGTCGTCGAGAAGATGATGGACGGGTAGAACGGGAACGGCGTCGGCCAGTCGTCGCTCGACACGCGCGCGTAAGAGTATGCGATGAGCATCGCCGAGAACGTCATCGCGTCCGAGACGATGAAGAGCCACATCCCGAGCTTGCGGTGGCCGACGCGGTAGGGGAAGGCCCCGCCGTCCCACTCGGTCGCCGGCAGCCTGCCGACATGCGCTTCAGTGCTCAAAGCCTCACCTCCAGAAGAAGAGTAGCAGGAAGAGAAAGACCCACAGTACGTCCATGAAGTGCCAGTAGATGCCGACCACGTCGGTCAGCGCGCGCCGCTTCACGTCCCACTCCGACCCGCGCGGGCGCACCACGTACCAGTGCAGGTAGCCGAGCGCGATGATGCCGCCCGCGAGGTGGATGCCGTGCAGCCCCGTCAGCACGTAGAAGAAGGAGCTGTGCGGGTTCGAAGCGAGGTAGACGCCCGCGGCCACGAGCTGCCGCCACGCCAGCACCTGCGCCGCGAGGAAGCCGAGCCCGAGCAGCAGCGTCACCGTCAGCCAGAGCCTGTAGCCCGCCTCCTCCGTGTGCTTGAGCGACGACTTGGCGCGCATGTAGGTCAAACTGCTCAGCACGATGAGCCCCGTGCTCAGGTAGACGAAGGTGGGCATCTGCCCGCCGCGCCAGTCCACCGAGGTGTGCATCCCCGACCGCACGATGAGGGCGCTCGCCAGCGCCGTGAACATCATCAGGATCGAGGCGATGCCGACGAGCACGCCCAGCCGATAGCGGTCGGCCGAGAAGCGGCGCGGCTCGTCGCCCCCGCCGCCCGGGCCCCCGCCGCCGGGGCCCCCGCCGCCGCCGGGGCCGCGGC